>JAJTID010000215.1 GCA_021300155.1 Pirellula sp. | reverse complement strand
AGGTTCCGATACGAAGCAATCCCGAAGAGCTTCATGGCTGAAGTCGATTTGGGTTGAGTCGTCTTTCGGACGATATGAGGTCATGGATGGTTCTTCCTTATCAATGAAACGTTTGGTCCTTCCCGCCTTGGCTGGATTGCCGAGGGCAGGTCCGTTTCCGCTATGGCGTGAGGGGCGGGTGGGTTTTTACCTTGTTGAGCCTTGCCGCGCCGCAGCGTACCATTGACAATCAAGGAGAACTGCATATGACCGTTGAAGCACTCGTAGGGTCTCTATCGCAATCTGAGAAATTGCTCGCGATGGAACTGATTTGGCGGGATTTGTCGAACAATGCTGCCGATTTGCCGTCGCCAGATTGGCACGACGCGGTCGTCCACCAGCGACTAGATAATCCGATGCCGGGGGAAGTACTGAATTTGCAGGATGCTTTTCGCGAAATCCAGGGATGGCGCAATGCAAATAAGCCTTCGCCCTGAGGCTCGCATCGACATCTATGACGCAGCTCGTTTTTACGACCGACAATCAGACGGTCTGGGCGACAAATTCATCGGATCCATCTTTGGTGATCTCGATCGCTTGGAATGCCTTGTGGGAATACATTCGCGACGCGGACGGTACTTCCGAATCTTTTCGCAAAAGTTCCCGTACATAATCTGCTACGATCGCGGAGACGCGATCATTGTGGTGGGTGTCTTGAGTTGTAGAATGCTACCAGATTCGATCGATAGCACGCTCGATGAAAGGTAGTGAGGACGAGCAAACTCAATCGGGATAGGGGGCCGGATTGCTCCGGGGTCCCTCCCACACCACCTGGCATGCGGGTCCGCACCAGGCAAACGGAATAAAGGGACATGATTTCAAGTGAACACGTAGAATCTTTGAGCGCAAGCTCGCTTTCGTACTTTCACAGACGACGAATTCCGCGAGAAGTCTTACTTTTTAAGAGCCGCGGAGGCGTTTGATGACAGTCTTATAAACTGGCCCTCGATGAAGGGCTTGTTTGAGATGCTTCACTGCGACGCTTGTGGGCTAAACTCTGGTGGTTACTACACCAACCGCTTCAGATAGAAACGACGCTTCGTCTTGAGACTCCGTGCATCGTGAACGCTTTGCGCCTTGCCTGCTACTTGGCTGAACATACGGCCAAAATCCTTCGTTAACAGTTGCCATCGCTCGGTTTCTATTCCCAGCCGCTCTCACAGCGGAGGCAAATCGCGTGGTGTGGAGCCGCGCTTATCAGACCTCTGCATGCGAGCGGTCAAGTCTAGCAATTGCAAGTAGTCGAGGCTCGACAATGGTAACACCCCTTTGTCACTACAACGCTTTTTGTATCGGCTCGGCTTGGGGCCTTCGCTGCCTTTCGTCGAATCCAGCATGATCGGAGCTAAGAAACTATCGGGTCCAGTACTAGGATGGGGCGTCTGTTGCTTTGCGGCTTCGAATCGAAGCTTGGCCGAAGTGAATTTGCTCGTCTCGATCGACTGGGCTATCGCCGCTCGAATCAGATTCAAATCCACATAGGCCGAGCAAGCTAAGATCGCTTCTTCGTCCATCAATCGGACAGCCTTGAAGCGGCCTTGGAAAAATCTCCCAACCTCCCTATCTTCTTTTTTCGCGCGAATGGCGATTTTCTGGCACAATATACGCATCCACCATGACACATCGCTGAGACGCAGTCGAACGGTCTTTAACGCTACGGGATTGCTGAGAATGGATTCGATTTCAGATTCGTTTGGTTCGAGAGCATTCCCGCTTTTGTCCTTGCGTTTCGGACAAATCATCAGCCAAGGTCCCGGGGAAAAATAGCAGTGTCCCCGAGGTCCACCTGTAGCTTGCGGTAGTTGCTTTGAGGGTTTACGCTTAGCCATCCTCGGCTTTCCTTGAATTGGTTTGTGTGAGAACAACGTTCTTCACTGAGAGCCATTTTCATTTCTAGAACAATTCGATTGCTTGCTAAACTTTTTCCCTAGAGTGCCCGAGACTAGAAAGAGCGGCGATGAATAGTTTGTTTAGCCTTCTAAGGAATCGATGTTGAGATCTGCCGCAGGGCGATCCAATCCGGAACCGACGGACTTCGGAGTTGCGGAGTTCGATTCGCGATATGGGATCACGACCAATCTTCCGACATCCAACCGCACAACTTTGATCTGAACCCCTTCTTCAATGGGGCCTGTTTCACTGAACGCTTCGTAGGTCTTATTGCCGATCTGTACCAAACCACTAGGCAACATTTCGCACATCGAGACTCCAATTGTGTTCAACAAACTGGTCGCTGTTCCGGCTTCGCCAGCATCGGACCAGACAAACTCTTCAGCAGGTGTAGGTTCGACAATCAGTCGTTTCCCCATAGGTGTTCGAGGCCATATCTCTAGGAACAGCCAGAACATCAATGGCATCGAAAGGCATGTTGCAATCACCATCCAGATTCCGGTCGTAACACTATGGAGAAAAGCACAGTATACGGAACCCAAGATGAGCAAGCCGGTGACGCCGATCAACACGCCGCCACTCGGTATCATGATGTCGATCACAAAGATTACCAACGCGAGAACAAACAGCCCTAAAGCATATGCTAAGAACGTCACTGCAATACTCCTGACTCGAAAGCCTGTATCTTAACACCATTCTTGCTGCGTTAGAACTTCAGCCGGACCTGAGAATGGAGATTGCCAATGATTCTCTATTTGGGGCTAGTAGTGATCATGACGTCGACCTGTAACTGTAGTCGGTCAGATGCCAATTTAGAGTTGTTTGAATCGAGTTCGATCCATACCCCGACGGACCGGAAATCGGTGCGAGCCATCGGATTCGGGGATCGTAATTGCGATCCTCCGACAACTCTATCGATTCGAATCACCTTTCCTTCCAGATCTAGATTCAAGGCGGACGATTTCAACTTAGCCGTATCTCCAATTTGAATTCTGCCTACGTCCGCTTCGAATACTTCGGCAACGCAAACCATTTTGGACAAATCGGCGATTTCAGCGATCGGAAGAGTGGTGATTCGTTCACCTACTTCGGTCAGAATATTGACCACAGTCGCATCGTAGGGGGCGCGTAGGGTCGATTCGGCTAATTGAACTTTCAAAAGCTCGATTTGCTTCTCTAGCGGAGCGACGGGCGAGTTTTCCTCGACGGCTGATCGTGAGAGCTCTGCCGCATGTAGTGACTGCTTCGATTGCTCCCACTGAATCTCCGATTGACGCAGGCTCGAAGCCGCAGCGAGAATCGATTGCTCTGCGGTGGCGTTTGCTTTTTCATATTCGATTTCGCGAGACTCTAGCTCAATTCTCCCCACGACGGCCTTTGTTAACGGGTCGTTTCGCAATTGTCGCAAAGTTTCGATTTGCCGACGCAAAAGCGGTAGCTGCTTTTCCGATTGCTTTGCCATTTCCAATTGTTTCTTGGCAAGCTCGATCGACATCTCGGCTGCAACGACTCTTGAGTTTGCTAGGGAGACACCTAGGTCTAGCTCTCGTTTCTTGATACGAAGAGTTGTTTTTGCTTCTTCTAGCTTTAGTTCGGCGGCTTCGAGTTCAATCTTCTTGATGGAGTCGCTTTTCAAAATAGCGATCGGCTGATCCTTGACGATTGTTTCGCCAGGCTTCACCAGAATTGATTCTACGCGATCGCCCGGTAAACCGCTGAGCCGTGCAATTCCACGTGCAGGCAGCAGTTTCCCTTGTGCATTGATCTGACGAGCAGCGTTTGATGCCGACGAGGGAGAGTTGGCTTTGTTCGAAGCATCTGCAATCGCATCACGAGCAACAGCAGGATCGAGAATCGGTGATACTAGGTAACTGCTAAAGAAAATCAATAGAATTGACGCTGCAAAACAAAAGCTAGTCAGTATTCGAAGAATTGACCGCATCGAGTATCTTTGTAGCGTCTAGGAAATTTGGAATGAGGGCGGACATCCATCCAACTCGAATCGAAATGGAAATGTCCTTTAGATTACACTCAGAATTCTACTCTGGCTTAACTGTCGCGAAAATTGTTTGCAGGATGAAGAACAAAAATGGTACCCGGCACCGTCCAACGCGCAACTCTATTTGATCCGCAGACTCGGCTTCGAACCGGCGAAGGAGAAATGCCGTCGATACGCGCGCACGATCTCAAGCATTACTTTGGCGAGGGTGAATTACGAAAGCAAATCCTCTTTGACAACAACCTGACCGTGTTCCCTGGTGAAATCATCATAATGACGGGGCCAAGTGGCTCTGGTAAAACCACCCTGTTGACGTTAGTTGGGGCGCTTCGAACGGTTCAAGAAGGCGATCTCGAGGTTCTGGGAAGGTCGCTAAAGGGTGCTTCCCCCGCAAAACTGATGGAATTTCGACGCGAGATCGGTTTCATCTTTCAAGCCCACAACCTTTTCGAGTCGCTCACGGCAACGCAGAACGTTCGCATGTCGCTGGAATTGATGACTCCCAAAATGAATCCCAAGGAACTGAATTCCAGGGCCCGCGATATGCTCGATCTTGTCGGGTTGGGGAATCGGATTCATCATAAACCGAGACAGCTATCCGGCGGGCAGAAACAACGAGTTGCGATCGCGCGCGGTCTGGTTCATCAGCCCAAACTCGTATTGGCGGACGAGCCAACTGCGGCTTTGGATGAACACAGCGGAAGAATGGTCGTGGAGTTGCTTCAAAAAATGGCCACAGAACAAAAGTCTACGATCTTGATCGTAACCCATGACAATCGAATCCTGGACGTTGCAGACAGAATCGTTACTTTGGTCGATGGACGTATCCGCAGTGATGCACTCATGAAGGAAGCAGCGATCCTGACGCAGATGATTGCCAAATGCAAAGTGTTTCAAAAGATCACGCCGAGGACACTGACCCGTATCGCAGATGAAATGACCATAGAGCTTGTGCCTGCCAACACACGCATCATCCAAGAAAACGAGCCGGGTGATCGATTCTTTTTGATCAGAAAAGGGGCGGTCTCTGTTCGACGCGGATTTCCCGAAGAAGAAATCGCCACTCTGCAAACCGGCGACTTTTTTGGAGAAGCCGCGTTGATTACCGGGCAACCGAGGAATGCGAGTGTCTACACAACGGAAGATTCGTTGCTCTGTTCGCTAAGCGCGGCTAGCTTTAAATCCGCCATAGCAGAATCGGCAAGCCATGACGACGAGATCCGAACCGCTTACTTTGAACGCTAGCTCGCGTCGCTTTACGCTGCTATCTCTGTATTCGATTACTCGACAGTTTGACTCGAGATCATGCCGCTTTGATCGAGCTTGACCGTGTCGTTCTTGGGCTTGTTATCGTTTCTGGCCTTGGTGTTCAGAGCCTCCCACGGCTTCAAATAATAGTAGTGAGGAACGTAAGGCCCACGGCACTTTTGGTAGTTGCCGTTGCAGACGTTTTCCTTCCAAGACATAGCTTCTTGGCTAGATGGTTCAATAACAGCTGCGAGGTGACCGCCAACGTATCGAGGTCGATTGTACACGGCTCGATACTCTGGCCAACTATTCCAAAGATGATGCGAGAAAAAGTCGGGGCGCTGCAATGCAGGATCGAGATAAGTGCCCGACAGATCTCCCGCTCGGGATGAGCCTGTAGCGAAAGCAATCCATACTGTACTTACCAGAACGGCCGTCCATTTTCGTTGTAACATAGCGGATGCTCCCAGCATCTAATTGGTTTCTCAATGTCGTCCCTGACAATCAATGTATCGCCAAAAAGAAGTTGCCTACGTTCCAGAAGTTGCCAAGTGCGACAACAATGAATTTGCTAGCAATTGGGTCGTGCCTGATTTAACAGGAATGCACTATTTGATGGCAATACCGGCCTTGATGGCAATACCGGCCTGCGTTAGGACTTTTCAAGAAATGATTGCAATCGTTTAGAATCATCGGAATGGTTTGGTGAGAGGACATTGGAACACCTCTCGTTTCCCATCCCCGGACTCTGTGGTTGTCTCGAAGCCAACCAAGCGATCAAGCAAATGGAAACGCCAACACTGAGCGTGCACCAGAGATCAGAGTAAGCCCAGTGTCCCTGATCTGTGCTAATAGCCCATTCCATCCATACAGGGACTGCATCGCCACGGCTACCATGTGTAGCGAGTAGCATCGAGATCGAGTTGTGTACAAAGTGGAATACGATGGAACATACGACACCCCCCGTTTTGTAAGCGATCCAACCGAGCAGCAACCCCATGATGCTGGCTGTTATCGATTGCTGAAGCACACCGTGTGATAAACCGAACAGCAGCGAAGTAGCCAGAATGGCGCGAACATGACCATTGTTCCGTTGCAGTCCAGAGAATAGAAATCCACGGAATACGAGTTCTTCGCTGATCGCTGGTAGCAATGCCAATATCAATATGACTCCGCCAATAGGTGCCGACGCGAGCAACCCATCGAACTGTTGCAGCATGCTCGTGGTTTCTTCTCCTAATCGGTATTCATTGCTGATTGCCGCTGCGAGAACGGTATAGGACGGGTGGAGTGCTCCCGCGAGAAGCACCATGGAAGCTAGATCGACCCAAGAGGGTTGAGTAAGCCTCAGAGATCGAATGACCGATTTGGTCAGCATGGTTGCCATGATCAATGCCGGCCCCAACATCATGCCTAGTTGGATTACCAAGGTTGTCGAGACAATCGTTTCCCATGCCAACTGAGACGTACTCATGGAGAGTCGACCAAAGAATAGGCAGACGAGGATTAGTAGACCGCAAAGCAATGATTCGTTCGCCGTCGGGGTGTCCCCTCGTTGACGCCAAGCATCGCGCAACCATTGCTTGAGCGATGATCGCGCACTATCGCGAAACATGACGCTTTCGCTTTCAAATTGTCGTATCGCCCAGCGAGTTGCCAAAAGGATACAAAACACGGTAACCGCGATAACGGTAGGTAAGTAAAGAATTGCATTCATATACTCGCCGTCCATCAATGTCTTCGAAAGTAAGACAGCACCGGTAATTGGAATGATGCAGGTTCCGGGCGAAAGCGTCACACCGGGAATCATAGGCAACATGACCAACGGCATCCCCACGAGCATCAGCGGCATCAAATAGTATTGGCCTTCTTTTGTGCTTCTGGCTAGGCTCGCGACTGCCAACGCGATGGCGCTGAACATCGTCGCGATCGGAACGACGAGTAGTATCAACCATCCCATCGATCGAATGGGCAAAGGCCCCATGGCTTCAGCCATCTGGGAAACGCCAGAATCCGCGAATCGATTCACGACGACGAGTGCTGTCGTATACATGCTAAACAGATTGAGTAACGCAGTGCCGAGGCTAAAGCACATGACAGTCAATAGTTTTCCCCAAACGATTTCCCTTCGACGTGCGGGACTACACAGCAGAGTCTCGAGGGTGCCACGTTCTTTTTCCCCAGCACACAAGTCGATGGCCGGATAGAAGGCACCCGTCAATGCCCAGACTAACATTACAAAAGGAAGGATTTTTGACCAAATCAACGAACGCTTTGCTGCAGGGGGGGCGACATCAATAACATTTAACTGAGGTTCGTCTAGGGACTTTTCGTCGTCCGAAGATGCTGCCAGTTTCTGACGGATCCATGATTGATGTGTCGATGTAATTCGAGCTTGGAAAAGAACCGCAGCTTGCACAGAGCGTTCCCAGCGTTGGTTGCAAATGACTTTTATTGGTGTATTCCAAGGCTCTGTCGCGAATTGCGAAGGAATGATAGCGATCGCATCGACGCTTTCCGACTTGAGAAGCGCTTCAATCTCTTGCTGCATAGAGCTCGCGACAGCTTCGCTTTGTGAATCTTTTCGTTTGGCCTCGTACTCGGCGAGTCGACAGACCAACGATTCGTCGAGAGTGACCGTTTTCCAATCGACTTTCGCATTGGAATCTTCTGAGAGTAACGGGAGTTCCGATTGAATATGAGAACTGCCTACAATTCCGATAGTGACGCGTCCATCGCGATGGAATTGAGCCACCTCAAACATCAACATACCCATCAGCGGGTAAAGTAACAGAGGGAGAAAAAAGATCGTGAACATCGTGCGACGGTCACGGAGTTGATCCCTTATTTCTCGTTGAAAAATTAATTTCACATGTGTCCAATTCATTGCGATGCTCCAGCATATTGCGTTGCAGGTGTCTCGCTTTGAATGATCAACTGATAGAACAGCTCTTCGAAGTCATTTTGTTCGTGTCTTTCAGCGAGTTCTGGCAAGGTGCCCGAGTCCACGATATGCCCTTTAGCCATGATGGCAACGCGGTCGCAGAGTCGCTCGACTTCACGCATGATGTGTGTTGAATAGATGATGCATTTCCCATCATCCCTCAGTCCCTTGACAATATTTTGGAGTGAGCGCGCGACGAGAACATCGAGTCCCAGGGATGCTTCGTCAAATATCAGGATAGGTGGATCATGAATCAAGGCTCTAGCGATGGAAACCTTTTGTTTCATGCCTGTCGACATCTTGGCCCCTGGACAGTCACGAAAGTCGAACATTTGCAATTTGCCGAAAAGTGTTTCCATCCGTTTTCTCAACTCGTCGGAAGGTATTTCATAGAGCCTACCGAAGTATTCAACCATCTCCCAAGCTGACATGCGATCGTAGATCGCCGTGTTGTTGGAGACGAATCCGATTGAATGGCGCACGTAGTGCGGTTGAGCTACGACGTCGAAGTTGAAAATGCGAGCGGTTCCCGTCGTCGGCTTCAAGATCGTTGCCAGAATGCGCAGGGCGGTAGTTTTCCCCGCACCATTCGGTCCTAATAAACCAAAGATCTCGCCTGCTTTTGCGGAAAAAGAAATTCCATTTACTGCATAGTATTCACCTTGCAATGCGTCAGGATAGATTTTCGATAATTGATGTACGTGTACGAGTTCCATCAGAACGCATTCGGTTTGGTGATACCGTTCCATGTGGTTAAGCCACACCTCTATTACAACCCATATCCTTTACCCCACCATTCCAGTCGAGGCTTCCATTGATTCTATGGAAAGCTAAAAAAAAAATGGTTTGTCTGTACCGTCGGACTAATCGGAACATAACGAACGAGAATGCTCGCACGTTTCCATAAATGTTTTGCACTTTTTTGTGGTCAAGGTTTGCATTTGTCTCTGTGCGTCCTATTCTTCCTACGCACCGTCTGTCCCTCGTAAAATTAAACGTGAAAAGCATGAGCACCGAAGTAAACATTCGCGATCTAGAACAGGTTCTAGCGAATGCTCAATTGCCAGCACTACCTACTAGCGCGATGAAGTTGCTTGAGTTGTCACAGGACTCCCGCAACGGTCCAGCCGAGTATGCGCGGCCAATCGAAGCCGATGTAGGGTTGATGGGGCAGATCCTGAGATTTGTCAATTCGTCTTACTTTGGTTTTTCGCGTGAGATCGCTTCGATTCAGCAAGCCATCTCACTGGTGGGTGTACGAACGATTAAGAACTTCGCTCTCTGGAGTGCAGTGTTCTCGCTAGTTCCAAATCCGAAGTTTGGCTCGTTTGATTTGAAGAACCTTTGGCAAGACTCCTTGAGACGCGCAGTGTTCGCTCGTATCCTGGGGCGATCCATCAAAGTGCTGAATGCGGAAGACTTATTCGCCGCAGCGTTGCTTCAGGATATGGCGATTCCATTGCTATTGAAAGCCTTACCGCAGCAATATGAAAAATTGATTGAACGCAGAATCGAAGAAAAAGCGAGACTCTCGAATTTGGAAAAGGAAGTTTTCGGTTGGGATCACGCACAAGCCGCCGCAACTCTTTGCCGAAGCTGGCGATTGCCAGAAGAGTTTGCGATTTTGATCGAACGACACCCAGATGTCGACGAACTGCTGAGCGGTGCGAATGCTCGAATGGATGCAGCCTGCGTCGCGATCGCTTCCTTGTTGCCTTCATGTCGAGATAATTCTTGGGAAGAGAAGGACGATTTTATTGCCGCACTTGATAAGATCACAGGGGTTGTTTCAATCGACCTCGATGAGATGATGAAGGCCGTCGACGAGTCATTTGCTGAATTTGCACCAATCATGAAACTCTCCGTGCCCGATCGATCTCTGACCGACTGGATAAACCTCGAGGAAGTACCTGTGTAGTCGGTGCGACGCAGATTCCAGAACGGGGTGAACAACCCTATAATGGTGGCATGAAACTAAAAGCATGCCATTGTTGTGGACTTGTCCACTCTATCCCTAACCATAATCCGTCGGACAGAATTTTTTGTAGTCGTTGTAGAACCTCGATGGTTTCGCGAGCGAATCTAACGAAGATGCGCCACCGCGTAGCAGCCTTCACCTTAGCTGCATTAGCTTTATTTCCGGCAGCCGTGCTTCTACCTATTCTCGAAGTACAAAGGTTGGGGCATTACCACCAAAGCAGTATCCTCGGCGGGATCTTCGATCTGTTTGCTCACGGTAGCTACTTTGTTGGCGGTATCATTCTCCTGTTTTCCATCGTACTACCGTTAACCAAATTGATCGCCTTGCTCGAGTTGACATGGCTTTGTAGTTTGGATGAAAAGCACAGAGCTCGAACCTATCGATGGATGGAGATCGCCGGAAAATGGAGCATGATGGATGTGATGCTTCTGGCTCTTTTGGTGATGCTTGTCAAGTTGAGTGGCCTAGTGGAGTTTCATTTTGGCCCCGCTGTCTTCGCATTCTCTCTCTGCGTAGCCTTTAGTTTGATTGCAACTCTGAGTTTTGATCCGCACGCCATCTGGGAGTCTGCGTGATGAACATTGAATCGGAAGCAAACGAGAAATACGTAGCCCAGCCGGCGATTCCATCCGCAGTTGTTGTGCCCGTCCATGCCGATCGCTCATCCAAATGGTGGTGGATAACAGCGTTCAGTGCGCTAGCTAGTGTCGCATTATTCTTCTACTCGCGACAGACTATTGGAGAACCGATCGTCATCGAGTTTCTCGACGGGTATGGTATCAAGCCCGAAGATCGACTGAAGCATCATGGAATCGATGTAGGGCAAGTTGAAAAGGTCGAACTCTCGGCTGAGTTAGAAAAAGTCTTGGTTCATGTACGTTTACAACGCAATGCCTCGACCCTGGCGCGTGAGGGGACACAATTTTGGATTGTGCGTCCCACCTTCTCGATTGATTCCGTTGGCGGGCTGGAAACCATACTAGGCGCAAAGTATCTAGCGGTGGCACCTGGTCCATCTTCAGGTCCGAAAGCCAGTCGATTTGTTGGCCTAGAATCGCCACCGGTCGCATCGGCAAAGGATGGTTCATTGGAGATACTGCTCGACAGCGGGACACGTGGCGGGCTCTCGAACGGGGCACCAATCCTCTACCGTGGGTACAAGATTGGAAACGTACTCCAGGTCGGATTAGCGACTGACGCGCGGAGCGTGCGCGCGCGATGCGCCATCGAGCCAGAGTATCGCGACTTGGTTCGCACCAATACCAAATTCTGGAACCGAAGTGGATGGCGGCTCAACATTGGATTGACGGGCATCAAACTGGATGCGGACTCCATGGCGCAAGTTGTTTCCGGTGGAATCGAAATGGCAACTCCTGACACTCCAGAGCCTGCAGTCAATATGGGGCATCGATTCGTTCTCTACGAAGAAGTCAAACCCGAATGGACTCAATGGCAACCCTCCATCGGACACGGTGAACTTTGGAATAGTCTTGAGAATCGTCTTCCGCAGCCACAACGCATGGCTCTGCGCTGGCAAGAACGATCCTATGGTTTTCGAGTGAATCGTCAATTGACAGGTTGGTGTCTTCCGCTCGATGATGGCTCGATACTGTGTCTCAAGGAACAACTCGTTGCGCCGGATTCGGCATTAGGGGGCTCAGTCTCCATTGAGATTGCTGGTTTGTCGTGGGTTCCTACCTCGATTCAATGGATCGCAGATTCAGGTAGTGCGCCTCAAGACCCCAGAATCATTCGCTTCCGTCCCGCGAATCAACTTCCAGACGATGTTGCTTTATGGTCCTCAAAGTATGTTGCCGCTGCTCCATCGACACCGTGTAGTGTCGTTTTGGTGAGCGACGACCCGAATTCCTCTGTCGCGCTCGATTCGGGACGATTCGCGCCGGACGGAGTCATTTGGAGTATCGATTCGTCCATCGTTTTGTCGAGCGATTTGCTTGGGGTACCCGTGATTCGGGCTGAATCTAATGAAGTCATTGGATTGCTAGTTCCGAATAGCAAAGCCTCGATGGTCGTTTTGCTAAAATAGACAATGATTCACGCAAGGTAGTCCAACTGCTCTTGGGCCAAAACTGCGATGGCATACGCGGGCGCACATCGGGAAAGGCCTTCGCCGAGCGTTTTGGACCATTCTAGTTTTGGGATGTTCCAGGAAGCGATTTCCAATGCATCTTCCAATAAGAAACCGCCGTGTCCGCACACGATGATTCGATCCGGTATCAAGCTTTCGCCGGAGGTGGAACCTGGTCGTTTGCTCGCGAGTTTTGAGGATTTTGATTTTCCCTTCGTGGTGCGGGGCATTGCACATACTTGTTGCATCGCTCGCGAAATCATACTAGCCTGTTCCTTGCGAATGCAGCTTGCGATCGCATCGATATCTTCGTCTGCGAGCGTGGATCCGTCCTCTCCAACAATGCGTGCTATACGGTGCCTGGCACCGTAGCGAGTCGATGGTTTCCCGTCGGATGTGTCGCAGTCCGAATGGTCCTCTGGCATGTCGCCCAGCCAAACATGCACATCACGCGAAGCTGCAAAACACTCGTTCATCACGGGGCATAGACTTCCGTACAAAGGTACACGCTGTACGATGGCAGCGACATTAGACCGTTCGATCCCAGTGTAGACCAACGCTCCGCATTGCAGGCGTTGAGAATCAGTGGCCGCGTCGATCGCGATATTGCCGTCGACAATCGGTATAAGATCGGTCGTTGTGGAGCCTATGTCTACCAGCAATGACATTCCAGTTGGGTGGGTGGCCCCAACAACTTGAGCCAAGGCATGCCAATTCGAAGCGGCCACGGTCCAAGGAACTCGCGATGCAGCCGAGGGCGTTCGCCATTGTCCATCCACACCGTAGATACGAACCATGGAGGCAGGTAAGATCAGAGTCGTTTGCTCCAATATGCGGAGAACGCCTTCCGAGCGAGTGGCGAAGCAGTCTGCAAGTTCGCCCGTCATAGTGACACCCACGCCAATAAACGCGGGAGCTTCCTCGAGAAGTTGTGCGATGCCTGCCGCCAGTGTTTCTGGTTGTTTCCACATAGGGAACGGCATGCTATTCGACCAGCCCGAGGAGTGTGCCGCCTTTAGGTTCGCTCCTCCAATATCGAGTCCAATCCATGGAGCAGTATTTGTTTTTTCGGCTAGGGGCAGTTTTTCGGCTGGGGAAGCGGAGCTTTCGATTCTGTTCGTGGAAGGATCGGAATCGATGTCGGAGTTGGAGTCTTCGTTGGAGTTCATAACACTCAGTCTGGCGATTTTTCTGCGTATCACAACCTCTCTCACGAATCTTGAGAAGACGCTAAACTTGTGGCATGCGAATACCTTTAGCTTGGCTCAACACAACAACGAGTCTTCCCAAATTAACGCTGGGGGCTTCCGGCATTGCATTCGCCGTCGTTTTGATGTTCATGCAGATAGGATTCCTCAACGGACTTTTCGATAGTGCGGTGCAAGTCATTCGATTGATTGATGCAGATCTAATTCTCTTGAGTCCCGCTCGTTACACGGTTCCTAGCGAGCAACGAATCCGGATGCAAATTGTTCAGCGAGTCCAATCACATCCCCTCGTGGATCGCGCCATTCCATTGTACATCGACCGAGCTTTGTCCGAAGTCCGAGTCATGGGAAATGTTTCCCGCTCAATTCGAACCATTGGTGTCCCCTCCGATGCAGACGTGTTTCTCTCTCCAGAAATGAACGAGAAGTGCAAACTATTGCGAAATAGAAACCAAGCTCTGGTGGATCGGCGAAGCAAACCGAAATATGGATTTGAAAAGCAAGACATTCAGAGACTTCGCGAACAAGAGGCAGAATTGTCGGGAAAAACTGTGGAGTTTGAAGACTGGGTCGATGTAGGAACGGATTTTGTTTACGACGGTACGTTGATTGTCTCGGAACGAGGGGTGGATCATTTCTTCCCGATGCGAAATCCGATGGGCAAACCGTTGGAGGCTGTTGATTTAGGGTTGGTACGCCTGAAAGATAAATCACCCAAGAACTTGGAGATAGCGAAGAATGAATTGGAGGTTATGTTGGGTGAAGCGGTCCAGGTGATGACGCGAAGGGAGTTAATCGACCGCGAAATCGGATTTTGGGCTAGGAATACGCCCATCGGTGCAATCTTCTCCATCGGTACGGTGATGGGGCTGTTTGTCGGCGTGATCATCTGCTATCAGATTCTGTTCACCGACATCAGTGATCATTTAGCGGAGTTTGCAACCCTCAAGGCGATGGGATATGGAGCTTTGTATTTTCTGCGATTTATTCTGGCTCAATCATTTTACCTTTGCGTTTTTGGATTTTTCCCTGGTTGGTTGATTAGCTGGGGGCTCTACTATGCTCTTGCAGAATGGACCGGGCTCGTCATGCGCCTGACCTTTCCACGCGTCGTGCTGGTATTTGGATTAACCTATGTTATGTGTACAGTCAGCGGATTATTGGCGGTTCGGAAACTCTGGGCGGCGGATCCTGCTACGTTGTTCAAGTAAGCTCGTTACCACGTCACTTTTTTCGTTTCACTTTTGGTCTTTGCAATGTCGTGCCATAGGACAAGATGGAACGGGGCAAGTGTTTCGATCGGAAGACTCGACGGGGCGATCAAATCCTTCGAACAACGTTTACATTCGGCGGAATTACGAAACATTTTACGGGCATCTGTTTCATGAGACGCGACGGAAGAAGCTTGGGAATTCTAAGAAGCTTTTGGCGTGCGGTGCTTCTCTATTTGCCATTGTTATTGGTGGTGTACTTGGTCTCCTACTGCAACGCCGCGGGGTATGAGTATCTGTGGTGGGGGATATCTGTGGTGGGGGACACTTCTCAAGCAAGTTTTCTTTGTACTACCCTTGGCCTACTTAGCAACAACCCTCATATGGTATCGCAGAACACCGTTAGACATCTTGTCCGGTACTGTGGCCGTTCCTCGCTAATATCGAGACTAGTTTAAACAATGAACGTAACGGTGATAGGAATCGCAGGTGGAACGGGATCAGGCAAGTCGAGTTTAGTGCAAAAACTCTGTAGTTGTGAACTATGCGATTCCATAACAACCCTGGCCCATGATCACTATTACCATAATCCCGAAGACATTTCTCCTGTCGTTCGTGAGTCCGAGAATTGGGATCATCCTGACGCCATCGACAATAGCTTGTTCATCAAGCATCTAGATGAACTGACCCAAGGTCGTGGTATCGAGCGCCCGGAGTATTGCTTCAAAGAGCATCGGCGCAAATCATCGACCGTGCTGGTTGCGCCCAAACCTATTCTTATCGTGGAAGGGATTTTGCTGTTTGCCATCCCTGAAATTTGCAATCGACTTCGGTGGCGCATCTTTGTCGAGGCACCACCAGACGAACGTGTCCTTCGTAGACTATTGCGAGACACCACAGAACGCGGTCGAAGCGTCGAATCGGTAGTCGATCAGTACCGAAAAACGGCCCAACCGATGCACGATCTCTGGATTGAACCCAGCCGCAATCATGCACATTTTATTCTTCCCAACATCAACTCGACATCGATCGATAACGGCTGCGAAATTCTGCGAGGATTCTTGACCGAACAACTGTCGCAAGCGAGTAGTCCATAGGTCATTCGGCGACTGCAACATTCGAGTTGGGCAGAAAGATCGAACGCAGAAAAATGATCGACCTAACCTTAAACCTAAACCTTCGTTACCGCTAAACAACTCCACTGCTAGGGGTGCAACGCAATTCATCGGGGGATAAGAAAAAACTGTAATTCCGGACACCTATTGTCTAGAGACGCCTACGTTCGAATGATATCCTCGACTACCTCACCATAGACATCGGTAAGTCGGAAGTCGCGACCACTGTAGCGATAAGTTAACCGAGTATGATCGACGCCCATCAGATGAAGAATGGTTGCGTGAAGATCATGGACATGTACGCGATTCTCTACAGCATGCATTCCGAGTTCGTCGGTCTGGCCATACATCATGCCACCTCGAACTCCGCCTCCCGCCAGAAACATTGAGAATCCAGTATTGTGATGATCGCGCCCAGGTTTTGCATCTTTCTTTTTGTCGTCATTCTGTGCATAGGGAGTTCTTCCAAACTCGCCACCCCACAGGACCAATGTGTCTTCTAGAAGCCCTCGTTCCTTGAGCTCTTCTATAAGTGCTGCGGTCGCTTGGTCACTATCTGCACATAGCTTTCGATGTCCTCCATCGTTGTTCGAGTGTGTGTCCCATGGTTGCTTTCCTGTTTTCGTGATGTAGTGAACTTGAACGAAACGGACGTTTCGTTCCAGTAGACGCCTAGCGAGAATACAGTTGCGAGCAAACACGCTCTTACCGTAGCGATCGTGAACCGATTGTGGTTCCAAGGAAAGATCAAAAGCCTCACCAGCCTCTGTTTGCATTCGAAATGCTTTTTCCATCGCTTCAATGTGCGCTTCCAAATCTTGGTCGCCTGCACGCTCTTCGATGTGACGACGGTTCATCTTTTGAAGAAGGTCCAATTGGCGACGTTGCTCTGCGCGACCTAGAGTAGGATGCTTGAGGTTCGCAATCAATTTTTCGACATCTTGCTCGTTGGCGTCGACCGCGACTCCTTGGTGCTGTCCTGGCAGAAACGCGCTGGACCAAAGTTGAGGACCTACGACAGGCAGGCCCGGACAAAGTGTAATGAAGCTAGGTAAGTTATCGTTCTCGCTTCCCAATCCATACGAGGCCCATGAACCGAGACTAGGGCGAACCGGCTGTTGATGTCCGGAGTTCATAAGAAGCAAGCCTGGCTCGTGATTCGGAGTATCCGTGTGCATGGATCGGATCACGCACAGATCATCCGCGCATCGCGACAAATTGGGAAAGAGCTCGCTCATAATGACACCGCTCGCCCCATGCGGGGCAAACTGGAACGGCGAAGGCATGTAACCTGTCCCCTTGGATTTTATTTTGTCGGGTTGTTCCCCTTCGTGTTTTGCTAAAGCAGGTTTTGGATCGAACGTATCTACGTGCGACGGCCCACCGTTCATAAATAGGAAGACAACACGCTTCGCTTTAGCAGGGAAATGTGGAACCGAGAGAACACCTCGATCTGCCATGGACTGCTGCTGCAGGATCCCGGCCAACGCCAGCGACCCGAATCCGCCGCCGGCGCGACGCAACCATTGACGTCGCGAAGTTGTACCAAGATCTATCGGCAATGAGTCAGACATAAACGGCTCCAATATCAATCGAGAGTTGCAAACTCATTTGTAGCGACAAGCACTTGCGCCCATTCATTCCACGAAGGCTTATCGCCACGGAGAAATTCGAGGGAATCCGAAACTTCTTCCTCGGTAGGTTGTCGTGCGAACAGCAATTGGTAGGTTGCGAGAATTCTATCCTTTGGATGACTGGCAACCGACTCGATGCGTTGCCCAAGCGCCTCCGACATTGATCGCGTGAACGGACTATTCATCACGAAGAGCTTTTGCAGTGGATTCACCGTCTTAATTCGGCCATCACTATGTGCATTCGGGTCTGGAAAATCGAAAACGGCCAGCATTCGATTCAACCCAAGTCGGCTCACCTCACTGTAAACAGTTCTGCGGCTTCCCTCTGGGAGACTTGGGTCTATGGATTTGCCTCCGATCGAACGATCCAGTCGATTGCCCACCAACAAAATCCCGTCGCGCCATGATTCGATCGGCAAACGTTTGCGATTCATCCGCCATAGTTTCGTGTTAAGAGGGTCTACCGCAACGCAGTCTTCTCGCGTCGCTGAAGACTGCCGATAGGTTTCCGAAAGCACGATCTCTCGCACCAACCATTTCAATGACCATCCGTTTTCAATAAAGCGGCTGGACAAGTCATCCAAAAGTTCAGGGTGCGACGGTGGTTCTCCGAGTTTTCCAAAGTTACTCGTCGTTGCCACGAGCCCTCGACCGAAGAGTTGTTGCCAAACGCGATTGACAAAGACGCGAGCAAACGTCGGATTCGACGGATTGGTCAAGGCAACTGCCAATTGCAAGCGACCGCTTCCCTGATCGAACGAGGGTACAGTACTCGCCGATAGCACTTTGACAAAACGCCGAGGCACGATAGGGCCTTTGCGTTGAGCATCACCACGAATCATCACGTTGAGATCTAAGGGAGTCGACTCACGGACGATATGCAGTGAGTCCGTTGGGTTCTTGGCATGACCATTCTTTCCCAGCTCAGTGTCTGGCTTAACGGGACGGTTGTACATCTCGGTACTCGCGAAAACACCGGCTAGCGCATAGTAATCTTCGGTGCCGATGGGATCGAATTTATGATCGTGACAACGCGCACAAGCGATCGTGAGCCCCAGAAGCCCGCGAGAAAGCACGTCGACACGGTCCTCCCATTCTTCCGCCATAACCTCGGGAGCGTTGCGTCGATAGTATTTCGGCCCGAGTCCCATAAAGCCAAGAGCTGGCAGGTGTTTATCGTTGTCCGGCTCGATGAGATCAGCGGCGATCTGCAATCGAACGAACTCATCGTAAGAAATATCTTCGTTCAACGAACGAATCAGCCAATCGCGATAGAGGTAAGCGTTCGGATAACAGAGCGATCGATCATCGCCAACAATGTGTGCTTGGTCTTCTCCAAAGCGAGCCAAATCCAACCACGGCCTAGCCCAGCGTTCACCGAACCCTGGCTCATTGAGCAATTGATCTACCAAAAGTTCATACGCGTCCTCGGCAGCATCGGCCAAGTATGTTTCCGATTGCTCGGGGGTAGGAGGAAGCCCTACGAGGTCAAACGAAAGTCGGCGCAGCAAAACCTCTCGCGTTGCTGGCCCGCTCGCGGTTAAGTTTGATTCCTTTAATTGGTTGGCGATCCAACGGTCGATGCGACCACTTCCCCAATGGTCGATGGCTTTGGGAACGTTGCGCACTTCGATTGGTCTAAAGGCCCAGAAATCTTTCCCGGCTTCGTAATCGATATCCGAGGTGAACTCTTCGTGAGTCCCGAGTTCGGATTCCAATCGAGGATCAAACGCACCTGATTGGATCCAATGTTCAAAGTCTGCGATAATCGATTCAGATAACTTGCCATCAGGTGGCATTTCAAAAGAATCGTATCGGAGGGCAGCCACGACAAGACTCTTTTCAACATCTCGCTCGACGACCCCCGGGCCTGAATCACCACCTTTACGCAAGCTCTCCTTGGTATCGACACGCAAACCACCTTTCGACTTTCCGGCTTCGATCGAGTGACAACTGTAGCATCGCTCCACTAGAACCGGACGGATCTTGCGTTCGAAAAAATCGGAGTCATCCTCCGCGCGTGCCGTTGTTGCAACGATGGTTACGGAGATCGAGAGTAAGCAGAGTAGTATCCAGGGATTGATTGGCCAGCGATCCATTTGCGGGACCTTTGAAATGCAATTATTGATGTGAAGTGCGATTAGCAAGGAAGCCATTGGTCGTTATGGCAGTCGTCGAAGTGGACGGGAGGCGGGCTGCGGCAAAGGACCAGAATTGTAGCAGTTTTCGATTCGCTTTTGGGAATAAAACCTGCGACGAAATATGAAAGCCCATCACTTTTCCCTTCCATCGTGATGCAGTCGTTGGGGCGGTCGAACGAATAACCTCCGAAAGTAACGATTCTTCCATCGGCTTTCTGTGGCTCGATTGCAAAGTTACGGAGCGAGTTGGACACTGCTGGCTTGGCAACCTAGGGTTCTCTACTCACACGTGTTTATCGGAAACTCTATGACTGCGCCAATCGCTACAAACCCTACATTCGCGACTCGTTGTACTACCATGAGAAGCGAAACTGCGGACACATTTGTAGCCGGAGTTGCCGCAATGTTGATCATCAACGTCGTCCAACGATTCGTCGGGTTGTTCCGCAACCTGGGATTCAGCATGTTTCTGCCCGATGACCAGCTCGGGCTTTGGGCGTTGGCCAATTCCTTTTTTGTGATTGCCCCGCCGTTCATCGTCCTTGGATTACCAGGATCGTTCGGGAAGTTTGTTGAGCACTATCGCCAACAAGGTCAATTGCAAACTTATCTGGTTCGAGTGGCAAAGGTTTGCCTGGTTGGCTTGATAGGGATGGCCGGTTTGATGTTAGCTTTTCCGGAGCAAGTTGCGACATCACTTTACGGACAAGAGCAGTCGTATCACATCATCCTTTGGACCGTCATCACGCTCGCCATTCTGACGGTTCACAACTTTGTGTACGAAGTCGTTTTGTCCATGCGATTAATTCGCTTGGCTTCGATTATGCAGTTTGTGAACAGTACTGTTTTTTGTTTACTCGGGGTGGTTGGGATATACTTGACCAAGTCATGGGTGATCTTGCTGCCGTGTTATGCATTCGCCTGTTTATTGGCGATGTTGCCAGGCTTTTATGGCATGAAAAAGACACGCCAAGATTTTGAGCAAACGCAACCTTTGCATGCAATTGGCATGTGGCGTCGAATCGTCCCATTTGCGGCAGCCATATGGTTGACGAACCTGTTGTCCAATACCTTTGAGCTTTGTGATCGATACATGTTGCTCCACGTTGGCAACATTAGCGAGGAAGCTGGGCAAGTGCTCGTAGGTCAGTACTACTGCGGTCGAATACTGCCAACCCTGTTGTTGAGTTTGGCGATGATGTTCAGCGGAATCGTACTTCCCTATTTAAGTGCGGATTGGGAGCGAAAGCAATTTGATAAGATTGTGCAATCAATGAACGGCATCTTGATCAACTTGAGCATTGTGTTCACCGGCTTATCTCTCGCAGCATTGGCGGCGGCTCCGATTCTATTTCATGAGGTACTCGGAAGCCGGTTTGACCCTGCACTGCAGATCCTACCACTCGGAATGATGCAAGCGATTTGGTCAGGCCTCGCGATGATCGCTGCCAATTACTTGCTTTGCGCGGAGAAAGGACGACAGAACGCAGCGCTACTCGCGGTTTGCCTCGTCTTGAATATCGCACTCAATTGGCCTTTGATTCATTGGTTAGGGCTCTATGGAGCCGCCATCGCAACGGCTACTTCGAATGCGGCGCTTTGTGGTTTGGTATGTTGGAGACTCGACCGAGAAGGATGTAGTATACAGCTCAAGACATGGATCGTTTGCCTGTTGCCAATGAGTCTTTTGTTCGGTGTCTATGTCACCTGCGGGCTATTCTTGATTTTGTCGATCGTGAGCGTGCGCACCAATTGGCTGATGACGGATTCTGAAAGAGAAATGATCAATCAAGCCGTTCTGCCAAAATTGCAGAATTTTGGTCTTACCATAAAGACTCTTTGGCTACCACAGGATGAATCGCCGGCCAGATAGGCAGATCCGGATATGATACAATGCGGAGGTCTTTTTCGATTCCTCTTCCGCAAAGGATGAATAGTATGATCCGTCGTCGAGACATTTTAATCGCAACCTCTACCGTAGCTACTGCGTCCCTTTGCTTACCTACGGTTGCGAAAGGGTTCGCGTTCCATTCGGTGAAGCCTTCCGAGAAAATCACATTGGGGTTCATTGGGGTTGGTAAGCAGAGTTTAGGACATCTCAACAAATTTCTGGGAAACACGAACGTCGAAGTGGTTGCGGTTTGTGATGTTGTTCAAGCTCGAATGGATAAAGCCAGCGAGATGGTTGCAACTCGATATGCCGATCGAAGCAAGAGTGGAGGATACAAAGGCCTGAAACAATTTAAAGATTTTCGACAATTGATCGCTCTAGACGGGCTTGATGCGGTTGTGATCGGAACACCGGACCATTGGCACGCTATTCCCTGCATTTTGGCTGCCAGAGCTGGCAAACATATCTACTGTGAGAAACCGTTGACGCACAACATTGCCGAAGGCCGCGTGTTGGTGAATGAAGTCAATAAAGCAAAGATCATCTTTCAAACCGGCAGTCAACAGCGAAGTGAGTTCGGCGGGCATTTCCGACGTGCCGTGGAGACCATTTGGAGCGGTAGGATCGGCCAAGTCAAGCGAATTCGGATCGGTGTAGGAAATCCATCGATACCATGCGATTTGCCAACCGAAGAGATTCCTGCAGGAACCGATTGGGACCTGTGGACAGGACCTGCACCTATGCGGGGCTATAATAAGTTGCTCTGCCCTGAAGGAGTCCACAACCACTTCCCTCAGTGGAGAATGTACGATGAGTACGCTGGTGGCGGCCTCGCGGATATGGGAGCCCACCACTTTGATATTGCGCAGTGGGCAATCAAGATGGACAAGCTCGGGCCAGTTCAAATTATTCCGCCGGAGGACAGAAAGGCGACAAGCGGTCTGCGGTTTTTGTATGAGAACGGAATCGAAATGATCCACAATGTCTTTGAGGACGGAATCAAGGCTGATTGTGTCTTTGAAGGAACCGAGGGAATGCTACTCGTGAGCCGCAATGGCATCTCAACACGCCCCAGCAGTATTCTCGAACAACCGTTGACTGACAAAGATCAACGCGTGATGGCATCGAATAACCATCATCAGAACTGGATCGACGCCATCAAGTCGAATTCGGAGTGCATTTGCCCTGCAGAGATTGGTCATCGAAGCGCCACGGTTTGCCATCTTGGCAACATCGGTTACCGGCTTGGTCGCCCTCTTCGTTGGGATCCAATCGCGGAGCAGTTCAAGGATGATGCAGAGGCCAACAAGCATTGCTCCCGCGAACCGCGTGCAGAGTGGAAGATCTAGACGCGAGAATTCTCTGAATAGCGTTCCCCTGCACTTAATTTTTAAATCGTGAGTTTTATTGTGATATCCCCATCCGCCACAGTCCGCGTTGTTGCAGTATCTCTGGCCTGTTCCCTCGGAACGACTGTTTATTTGTTTTCCCAGCCACCTGGAGGAGGTCGAAATAGCGCTCCGAGCATCGAGGAGCCATTCGTTGGTATCGCCACGTCAAAAGGTACAGAAAAGGACCTCTTCAAAATCAAATCGACCGGAGTTTCGACAGAGCCAGTTCGAACTGCAGCGAAGGCCTTTCTTGAAGGGCTGACGGACGAGCAGCGTGGCCGAACGGTTTTCCCTGTGGATGATCTGGAATGGCGCAAATGGGACAATCGACACTCGCCAAAACGACAAGGAGTCGGATTCCATGAGATGTCGGAATCACAGCGTGCACTCGCGTTTGCGATGCTTCAACAAAGCTTAAGTGCAAAAGGGCTCAAGAAGACACAGGATATCATGAAGCTCAATGGCACTTTGGCAGAGCTCGCCAACAACTTCAAAGAGTACGGCGAATGGCTCTATTGGATTACCGTGATGGGTACGCCGTCTGAAAAAGAGCCATGGGGATGGCAGCTCGATGGCCATCATGCAGTGATCAATTACTTCGTTTTGGGGGACCAAGTCGTTATGAGCCCAGTGTTCATGGGTTCAGAACCGATTGAAGCCAAGCAGGGCAAGTTCAAGGGTACCATCGTGATGCAGGACGAACAAAACAAAGGACTTGCGCTGATCAAGATGTTGACTCCTGAGCAACAGTCACAAGCGATTGTGATGAACAAGAAAGATGGCAACAACAATTTGACGGAGGCCTACAAGGACAACGTTGTTCTCGATTATGCGGGTATTCCCGCATCCAAGTTGGACGCGGCACAGAGGCAATCGTTGCTCGTGTTGATCCAAGAGTATGTTGGCAATATGCGTGAACCTCACGCCAGGATCCGTATGTCAGAGGTCGAAGAACAGTTGGACAAAACGTACTTCGCATGGATCGGTGGAACGACCGAGGAAAGTGTTTACTACTATCGCATTCACAGCCCAGTGATCTTGATCGAGTTCGATCATCAACGAAGAGTGGCGCCGTTTCGAACAACCGAACCAGCTCGCGACCATATTCATACGGTTATTCGAACGCCGAACGGCAATGATTATGGCAAAGATCTACTGCGTCAGCATTACCATTCTCATCCTCACTAGGCTTAGTTACTAGACTTGTCTGGCAAAAGATAGAGTTGGCTGTATTCGAAAACCGCTTCGGCGATTTGGCTCGCGATTTTCTCCCGCGATCCTGTTGTGCGGTACTCAGCACCCAGCTCCAGTTGAACAGCATCGATGCCGATAGCGTTGTGGCTGCCGTATGTTTGGACAATGAATCCACCAGTAAAGCCAGATTTCTCTCGTTCATCGAAAGGGTCGGGATAGACTTTCCAGCCCTGCTTTTTCAACAGACCGAAAAGACTTTGTTCCCCAATGTGGGCTTGATCACCAAATCGCTGTTTCAATCTCTCGACGGTTTTTCCGTTGTTGGTTCCACGGTATGCCGTCTCGCGGCTAGTCCCTTGCCCATGGATATCGAGAAGAAGTCCGTGTTTCTTTTCATTCATGATTTGTTTGGCAAAGCGTGACATCGCTTCATGGTAGCGATCGTAAACCGGCTTGGCATCCACATCTTCATAAGCGATAGATGGTGGTCGATTAGGATCCAAATATTTGCGATGGGTCGCTGAGATTACGGCAAACGGTTTC
The DNA here is from genome assembly GCA_021300155.1 of Pirellula sp. GTDB lineage: Bacteria > Planctomycetota > Planctomycetia > Pirellulales > Pirellulaceae > JBKCUI01. The sequence continues at coordinate 1,075 of JAJTID010000215.1, read as the reverse complement.
TTGCCAAACTTTTTTCCAATTGCGACCACAACCTCTTCGGCCAATTCTTGTGTGCCACCGTCTCGACCAGTAAAGAAACCTTTCGGACCGGTTTCCATTCCTTTGCCTTCCCTCGGTTCGACACCAACGATCGAATGTGTTCCACCATGCGGTGCAGAAATCAGAATTGGTAACTCACCTTCGCGAACAATCACAAGCTCCTCAAGTCTTTGAACAACGGATGGTTGCTCAACTGTTAGTTCCGGCGACTGCGTTAGGCCGTTCAGTCCGGCGTTAACAAACCCAAAGGCAGTGAAAGCAACAAAAAGGAATCGATTTACTAAGAATTGCTCTTTCACAATCGTTCTCCCATAGCGAATGCGATTACGCGGACTTCTCCGCGATAGCCATCTTCGCAGGTTTGTATGTTCGAATGTCCCATTCTAGAGGAGTGGGTAAAAAGTCGATTGAGGTTTCGAACTCTAGCTCCACGGCAAACATGGAGCCGGCGGGAGCCGCTTCGTACCAACGAACGAGCAAATCACGCATTCCTTGTTCGTCAGAAGTCCAAAGGGAATACGGAGGGCAGCAGTAGACAATCCACGGCAATTCAGGAAGTCTCAAAAACTTTAGATTGTCCGAAAGGGACTCACTCCACTTTAGAACATCCGTCTGCAAAACGATGAGACTGTCCGACATCGCGAGACTTTTCGCGTTTGCCTGAATCTCTTTTACGGCCATTTTAAGGATCTCAAAGACGACCGCGGATGTCGAGCCACGCGAGATCGATTCGAACGCTAGTATGCCAGTTCCGCCAAAAAGATCGAACGCAATCGACTCGGGAAGCGTACCCCCCAGCAAGTTCATGACTGCTTCTCGTGTCCGATCCTTCATAGGACGAGTACGTGGATCCACCGCGAACTGGATTTTTCGTGAACGATACTCGCCGCCAATGATCCGTAAAGAAGTTTTTTCCAAGGTTACCATGCTCGCGAGACAGAATCGATCGTTTGGCTAGAATATGATCCTAACTCAAACCTATTCCTTGACTAGAGTCTTCCCGATGCATCGAAGAATTCCTTCAAACATTTTGTTT
>JAJTID010000083.1 GCA_021300155.1 Pirellula sp. | reverse complement strand
TTCAGCCGCAAGTTCTGAAACTTTGGCATCAAGCTCCTTGCAGCGGCTACAATCTGTTCGTGGCGATTCCGTTTCCATCGCCACAACATAACTCATTCTCACCTGCCACTAAAATACCAGTTTGACACGGTAAACACGTACGACCCAATTAATCAAGCAGGATATCGTCTGTGTTGCCATCGGGTCTTTAAGAACGTGATAACTGCTCTGCCGCGATCCTTCGATCGCTAGTTCTTCTAGTCCAAATGGGCCGACTAACTTGGTCGCAATCAAGACCGGTGGCACCACTTGGAAGACAGATCGCCCATCGTCATCCTCATGGTCTTCACCGATCGTTGTGAATACATCCGGAAAACAGAACGTCATCGTTAGTTCGGCTGGCACGATGATGGCTTACGATGCGACAACGGGAACGCAACTTTGGGATGTCGCAGGTTTGGACGGAAACTCGGTCCCATCGCCAACTGTACATGGTTCTATGCTGTTAGTCGGTGCACGTCTTCCTGAGTTTGCGGAAGAGGGCAGCGCTGGTACTCAATCGAACTGTTGCATCAACTTGTCGAAGATGGTTGAGGGCAAGCCCGAGTTTCTGTGGCGTGCCGAGAAAGTTACCAGCGACTACGCCAGCCCCGTCGTCTGCGGTGACTGCGATTACTACATCAGCAAGGCCTGTATTCTCTATTGCTTGGATGTCAACAGTGGCAAGGCTCACTAATCGAAACGTCTTGGGACCCAATGCTGGGGAAGGCCAATCGTTTCACAAGATCGCATCTATTTCTTTGGCAAGGATGGCAAAACGTTGGTACTCAAATCCGGAAGCCAATACGAAGTACTTGCAAGCAATGAACTATGGGATCCCGCTCGGGACAAATGGTACAAAGCTACAGTGAAACCGTGACTTTTGTCGGTTGTGTCCGTATGATCGATAGGTCACAACACGCCACTCGCTTTTGGTTCGTCCGATGATCAAGTTCCGCACGCGAACGCTCTTCTTCCTAACCTTTGTTGTCGCATTGGCATGCGCCGTATTCGTGCCGATGGTTCGGTCTGCCCGCGAGGCGGCGCGAAGCATGTCGTGCAGAAACAACCTCAAGCAAATCGCGCTTGGAATATTGAACTATGAATCCACTTACCGTTCGCTTCCTATTGCTTCGGAACTAGACGCGGAAGGCATTCCGTACAGGAGTTGGCGATCCCGTATCTACCCTACGTACATTGAAGCTATGGGACGGATTTACAACGAAGCCGAGAGTTGGAACTCCGACACGAACTTGCGATTATTGAATGGAACTCCAATCTCATTGGGACTCAAAAACGGAACCACAACTCTTGCATCATTCAAACGCTATCCCTCCGTCTTTACTTGCCCAAGCTGCGAAGCGAGCAAACACGCGGAATCCACTATGTGGTTGTGTCGGGCGAAGCCACAGCGTTTCCAAAGTCACGAAGTGTAAAGTTCTCGGACATCCGCGACGGTTTAGAAAATACGATCCTGGTTGTCGAGTCGGTGACTTGCAATCCAGAATGGACGGAGCCCAGAGATATGGAGTTCGACACCATGAGTTTCCGAGTGAATGCGACCAATGTCGACTCTATTTCAAGCTACCACCCGCGCGGGCCGCTCATTTGCTTTGCCGATGGGGCTGTTTTTCATTTGTCAGAAAAAGCGTCCGAGACTGAAGTCAGAGCATTGCTCACCATCGCAGGAGAGGAACGAGTCACTCGACAAAACCTAATCACGCGAGGCATCTTGGTGGGTTACTAGTGTACTGAGTACCTGTGCCGAAGTGCTTTGCAGCAGTGAAGGGCTAGGCCGTCTTACTCCAGATTAGAAAACTTTTGATCGATCTCTTCTAGTTTTGTTTCGATCGATTCGAGGTCGGATTGGTACTTTGCACGCCGCTCTTCGTTCTCACGTTGCATCTGAACGAGTTTCATTTTCAATTCCTCCACGTCATCGGTTCCCCAAGTCGTACGGGCTTGCGTTCGCAGTTTTTCGAGTTCCGCAAGAGTCACTTTATGACGCGTTTCTGCCTCGATCTTTTTGCGATGAAGCTCTTCGTACTTCGATTGAAGCTGCTCTATCGAGAGAGGTGTTGTTGCAATCGAGTCGGTTGCTGACTTCCTAGGTTGAGCCATACTACAAGCACTATGTTGGGTTTGGGGTTAGCACTTCCTGCGCCAACTGCATGATTTCAGTGGCGACCTCCGTTTCGAACTGGGTTACATTCGCATTCAAAAACTCTAAAAGCCCAGCGCCGGAAAAAGTCTTGCGTGATTGTAATAGGGCCAGGCCAGAAACGAAACTGCTTTGCGACTCGGGTTGCTCCCCGGAAGCCAACGAATTCAGATCAAAAAAGACTTCGTCCGGTGCTTCGTGCGGTACGTCGACGTAATGCATCCATTGCCCGTCAGCTGCGATATCCATTTTTAATAGAGCCGGTACATGCCCTCGGATAGCATCCGATCGCGAACGACGCGCGATGTTGCCTGGATTGACCCAGGTGGTACCTCCCCGCACGACAACAGTAGGCGCGCGACGGTGAATATGCCCGTTGATGACATAATCGATCCCTTCAATCTCGAAAAGGTTCGTAACTGCAGCCTCCTCGTCAGAGGGAAAAACCAAATCGTGATGGGTAATCCAAACGGTGAGGTCGGTACCTCGCTTCTCAGTAGCCGGGTCCCAAGTGAAAGCGATCGGAATCTCATGGCGATACGAGGAGCCACCGACAACGATGGTCCGGCCCTCGATGGTAGACGTCCAGAGATTATGTCGGTCTAACAAATACAACGCACCAGCTTTCAGGAGCAATGTGAAGCTATCGTTATCATCTAACGAAGGATTTGCGCAATCATGATTTCCATAGATAGTGGGTACATATTCACCCGCCATCATATCCAACAGTCGCGACATCAACCAATTCGGATTGTCTCTTGGTTTGTCAAAGATATCACCCAACAAGATCGGCTGAAGATCATGTTGTGCGGCATACTCCAGACTCCATTGAAACTTGCGAAGGATCGCTTCTGGGTAGTTGTCTTTACGAAAACCAGGAGTTCGTCCTTCGATATGAGGATCACCAATGAACAGCAGACCCGTTAACCCTTGGGGGCCACGACGAATGGTCGGAGAGTAGTCAGGCAAAGGTTTCGAGTGCATTAGTCCAAGGCTCCCGCATGGAAATGCTGTCTTCGCATCATTTCCAACGTTAGGCCTGTTCCGCACGTGGGACAGGTTGGGTTTGCGTTCAACCATTCCGCGAGCAATCGGTCCAAACGGTTCGACTCTTCATCAATCTTGGCTTGGCTGGAGAGGAGTGCTTCACTCGCGTGCAGATGGGAATGCATGGCATCGATAAGCATCTGGAGCGACTCCGTATCGGAGGGTTGCTGCGGAGTCTGTAGCCCCGCGAGTTCTATCCTTTGTGCATTTGAATGTTCGGCCGCTTGCAACAGGGCTTCATACTCATTCAACCAGTGTGCCAAACTGGATTCCGGAAGCACTTCAGGCGGCTCGACTAGATTTGCAAGACAATCGGATCGAATAGCCCCTAGCGTTTGCAATCGATATGCTCGCTCTAGATGTTCGTAAAGTTGCTCAAGCGGCTCGGTAGAGTGCATTGCAGGGGGCGCGATTACCTTTGACAACTCCATTGCCAGCCTATGAGTTTGTTCGCATTCGCGTTCCGCCGTCCCTACTTGCGCAAGAAAAGTCGCGAGGGGCTTCTCGTCATGAAATGCTGGCAGACCGCGAAGTTGCTCCAACGAAGTCAGCTTTTGATTTTGGAGGGACGCTTCGACCGAGCCTTTCTTCCAATTCTCCAAGTCGCCTAAGAGCTTTGCACTCTCCTTGTCCAATTTGGATATCCGTTCGAGGTCTTCTTCCATTTGTGAGACCATGTTGGCTAGTATTGGGACCGGTGCCAGGCACTCCGATTGCTTCGTTAATTCCTGATTGGCATCCTCCAGGAATTTGAGTTGAGATTGAGCGTCTCCTTTTTTTCGCTGGTGCAACCGTTGCATCGCGACCAATCTTTCTGCATCGGAGGTTGTTGAAAAAAACTGGGCTATTTGGCTAGGAGGTCGGTTGATTAGGAATATTGGTGACTTCTGCTCGCCAAAGTGTGGCTCGAAGTCTTTATCCTCGAACTCCACTGGAGCTAGCCGCAGGGTGTCATCCAGTTCCGTAGGTGTTCCACCTCGGCCCAAGCGGTCTTTGACTTCGCCATTGATGATATAGCTGGGCGATTTCTTTTTTTGCCACTGGATGGTGTGGCCCTCGGAAGTCGTCACAATGACGGCGCATTCCTTGGCGTCGTGCCTTTGCACAAAGGAGGAGTTTCCGTTTCTCGCCAAGGTCTTTAAAGCGACTGCGATCGTACTCTTTCCGATGTTGTTCGGACCGACCAAAACGTTCAAACCGTCCGCCAATTCCAGCTCGGTCGATTCATGAGCCATAAAGTTCTGAAGGACTATTTTGCGGATCATCGCGTTCGGTTAAGGAAATGTTGAAAAGGTGTAACGGCCAGGAAAACTGTTTGCATTGTAACGGTTATGCCGATCAAGCCCAACTGCGCGCCAGCTGGCACACAATAATTGATAGTTTTTCCAATGCATCTTAACCAGATGTGCACAAGTTCCGATGCTAAGTTTGCGAGTCCGTGTAAGTGTAGGGCTACTGTCTCAGCTTGCGCATCCGCTTGTGTTCCCTCACGAAGGTCAAAGGGAGAGAGTGGGTTATCGGATGAAATGGATTTCTCTAGTTTCAACGTATGCCTACGAAGGCGACTCCAATTTGTCCAACCCTACGAATCATCGTGGGTGAAATTCACCAATCCAATCGGGAGATTTTTAATAGATGACACGTATCAACACCAACGTTAGCTCGTTAACCGCTCAAAACCGACTCAACCGAACCAACAGCGATCTGCAAACCTCCTTGACCCGGTTGAGCACTGGTTTGCGAATCAACTCGGGTAAGGACGACCCAGCAGGTTTGATTGCTAGCGAATCGCTTCGTAGTGACATCACAAGCATCAACAAGGCCCTTTCGAACACGCAACGAGCAAACCAAATCATTGGTACTGCTGACTCGGCACTTGGGCAGGTAAGCTCGCTCCTCAACGACATTCGTGGTCTGGTAACAGAAGCCGCCAACAAGGGAGCTCTTAGCGATGACGAAATTGCTGCTAATCAGCTCCAAGTCGACTCGTCGCTCGAAGCAATCAACCGTATCGCTCAAACAACAACATTCCAAGGCCGCCGATTGTTGGACGGCTCTCTAGACTTCCAAGTTGCTCAGGGAACAGGATACAGCACGGTAAAAGACCTCCAAATTGACTCTGCGAACCTCGGAGCCACTGGAAGCGTGGCCGTCAACATCGAAGTCATAGCTGCTGCGACCCAAGCGTTGGTAACCGCCGATATTCCAGCAGTAGGCGCTTCCGCCAAGGCAGCGACAACCTTTACATTTAACGACAACACCATCGGAGCGGAAGCTTCAGGCAAGATCGACTTTGCAAACTCGAAGGTCATCACAACCGAAGCTAGTGGAACAGTGGTTTACGACGGTAAGCTTGCCAACGCCGAAGCATCCGGTGTTTTAGCTCTCAACAGCGGAGCAGCATTCAAGATCACCGCTAAGAACAACACCATTGTTGACGGAGCAACCGGAAACAATGTTCAGTTCAATATTACGACTACGGCAGACGCCAAAGCGGCTAACGCGGCAGCTACCTATAATGCGGATTCGAACACCGTCAGCTTGGTGCTGAAAGAGGGAGCCACAGGAGCGGAGGTTGTCACGGCTCTAACGGCCGACACGAAAGTCAACAGCCTCTTCACGTTTGCTTCTGGAAATGGCACTGTAGCCGCAGGCGATGCCGCAATCCGATCTGCAGTATTGTCTGGTGGTACAGACTCAACAGTCGACAACACTACTACACAGGCATCTGGATCTGCAGTGGAGTTAGGCGCGGGATTGCTCAAGTTTGATATTACAGCTGGTGCAGGAAAGATCACTTCGGGTGCGATCGGTAACGGTACGAAGATTAGCTATACCTACGCTGCTTCTGCAGCGGCCGCAACGTACGACCAAGCATCAAACACTTTGAGCTTGACGATTAACACCGGCAAAAACGCTGCCGACAACGTCACCGACCTCAATACAGCGTTGGGTGGATTGTTCGTCTTGTCTAACGGATCTGGAACTCCAGCCGGTACATCTACCGGTTCTGTCTCGAGTGCGTTGTCCGGTGGTTTGGATCCTGCCCAGTTCAAGATCACCGCGAAAGATGGCGGACCCGCTGACGGATTGATCGGGAATTCGCTTACATTAAACTACACGACGTCTTCCAACAAATTGACGACGGCAGCCTATGACGCAGCCAACAATAAGTTGAATATCAGTGTCGGTCAGGGAGCGACGATCAATGATATTGCAAACGCAGTCAATGCAACCAATGCATTCACTGCTTCGGACGTCAAGTCGGGAAGTGCTCGATACACAGCCGTCAATGGTAGCGCCCCTGTATTCTCGGGTGGTAACACCATCACTTCTGCTAGTGCCTTTACATTGAAGGCGGTTGACGGTGGACTTGCGGACGGATCGTTTGGTAACAGCACAAAGATTAAGTTCGAAGCTGCTACGGACGGAGCTACCACTGCTGCCTACGATGAAGCAACCAACCAATTGACTGTCAAAGTCAAAGCGGACGCAACGATCCAAAACGTGGCGGATGCGATTACGGCGGGAGCAGGAAGCGTATTCCAAATCGAACCAGGATCGATTGTAAACGCTGGAGCAATTTTCAATAGCTCAGACTACGCAACCCTCTCGAACAAATTGCAGGGAGGAACAACCAACGTGTCTGGCTCTAAAGATGAGCTAATCATTACCGCAACCAACAGCGGTGTGGATTCAAACGGAGTTAAGGTCACGTTCGAAGAGGACAGTTCCATCACGGCAGGTGCCCCAACAGCATCGATTGTTGGTGGAAACATTGTTGTGAAGGTCAGCAACACCGGCGACACGAAGCTCCGTGACATCGCAGAAGCGATTACCGGCATCAGTGGTGGTCTTTACAAAGCTTCGTTGAGTGTTACCAGCAATGGGGACGGGGTCTACAAAGGTTCCTTGGAAGCTCCTCCAGCGTCCAAGACCCTTCTGGGTGGAGTCGTCGGTGGTGGTATCGGTGCCGACCTCACTTTCCAATTGACTGGTGGCGACGGATCGGAAGTGTTCAAATTCCAAAAGGGTGCAACAGCGGCCAGCATCCTTCAGTCCGTCAATCTTTTGAAGGATTCGACTGGTATCGAAGCCTCGCTCAATAACACAACAAACAAACTGGAGCTGAAGAGTTTGAAATATGGCTCCGAAGGGATCGTCAGCGTAGAAGTCCTTAGTGAAGGAGCAGGTGGGACGTTTGGAGCATCCTTGGAAGGTGGACCTCGCGCTGTAGGCTCCGACATTCAGGCAACTGTCAATGGAACCGTTGCAAGCGGCAAGGGAAATCGCGTTTCCTTGAACACTGCAACATTGAGCTTCGGCTTGACCGTAGCTGACGGGTCCAGCACCAATGTGAACTTCACGATCACTGGTGGTGGAGCACAGTTCCAACTCGGACCTGACGTCGTTAGCAACCAACAAGCTCGGCTCGGTATCACCAGTTTGAACACAGCCAAAATCGGCGGCGTCAATGGAAAACTGCTCGAATTGGCGAGCAGCGGGAACAGCTCTTTGGTCAAGAACGTAACCAACGCCTCAGCGATCGTTGACCAAGTTATCAACAAGGTTACGACACTTCGCGGTCGATTGGGTGCGTTCCAAAGAACGGCTCTCGAAAGCAACGTCGTCTCGTTGAACGATAGCTTGTCCAATCTAAACGAAGCACAAAGCTCAATCCGAGATGCTGACTTCGCGAAAGAATCCGCCAACTTGACGCGAGCACAGATTCTCGTTCAATCCGGTACTTCGGTGCTCGGAATTGCAAACCAAAGTGCTCAGTCCGTTCTGTCACTGCTCCGATAAGAATCGATTGGCTAGCAAAAAACAAAAAAGGCTTGCAGAAGTGCAAGCCTTTTTCTGTTTTTCATTAGCCTACCGGATAAGTCGATCCGATCTGAAGGAGGTAGGAATTCCTTTCGATCAAATTGGATGGAAGTGTTCAGTCTGGAACGGCATCACGTAATTCGCGCTGCATACTTTGTATTATGGGAAGAATTCAATCAAACGTCGGATTAACGACCGGCATCGATATTCAAAAGACCGTCGAACAGTTGATGGCGGTTTCTGCGCGCCCACGCGACGCCCTACAAGTTCGTATCAAAGGGCTACAAGCCCAACAAGTAGTCCTGAACGAGTTGACAGCCCTCGTGGTCGGGGTTCAGTTGCAATCGGATCGAATTGGAAATGCTTCTAATATATCGACGGTAGCTGTCGCGTCTTCCAAAACCGACGTGATCACAGCCACGGTCTCGGGTACACCACTCGCCGGCAATTACCCTGTTCAATCGATACAGACAGCGCAAACTGCGACAGCGGCCAGCAGTCCGTTAGGTAACGCAGCAGATACGGTTCAAAGTGGAGAGTTAGTTGTTCGCACAGGTGGATTCGTCGATAACAGCCAGTCGCTCGACGACCTGCGAGGCGGGTTAGGAGTCGCACGAGGCATAATAAGAATCACGGACCGAAGTGGTCAATCCAAAGAAGTAGATCTTCGGTATGCATCCAATATGGATGAGACGATCCAAGCAATCAACAACTCTGGGCTTCGAATCTCAGCACGAACGAATGGCGACAAAATCGTTCTGAATGATCTATCGGGTTCTACGCTCTCGAATCTCATCGTGGAAGAAGTAGGCGGAGGCCGCACGGCCGACGACCTCGGGTTGGCAGGTGTCAATGTTGCACTCAACACCGCTACGGGTGAGGATCTCGCATATCTCAGTCCATCGACCCGATTAGGAACCCTTCGAGACAATCGCGGGCTTACCTTTCAAACCGGCAAAGACTTAACGGTAACGCTTCGCGATGGTACATCACTAGAGATTGACGCCAATGCGACTCGTAGTCCGACGAACGTCGGACAACTGCTCACAAGTATCAACGCAGTAGATTCGAACAAGTTCGAGATAAAAGTTGCAACGAATGGGGACGGCTTTGAAATCATCGACAAGACAATAGGTTCTGGAACATTTAGTGCAACGGGTGCACTTGCCGATCAACTCGGATTCACAGGCGTTGCCGAGTCTGGAGGAAAGATCCAAGGGGCAAGAGTACAAAACGTTCTTCAAGGTCCTCTGCTGAGTTCTCTAAACGGCGGAAAAGGGATTGGCACGCCGGGGAAGCTCTCGATTACAAATCGAAATACCGTAACGACCCAAGTGGATCTTGCAGGCTCGACAAGCCTTCGAGATGTCATTGACAAAATCAATGCAAGCAGTGCGGGTGTCACTGCGTCGCTCAATCGATCGCGCACGGGTCTCGTTCTGCAAGACGTTACAGGTGCAACAGCAGGGAATCTGATCGTAGCAAATGGCGATTCGAACAACTCAGCAACGAAACTGGGGATCGTCGCCGATGTTGGCCAGAATAGCATTGATAGCAAATCCCTCAAACTTCAATACATTCACGAATCTACAGAAATCGGCAAATTGAATCAGGGGAGAGGCGTTCGCCTTGGAACCTTTACAATCACCAATGCTGCAGGTCTGTCCAAGACGATTTCGTTGTCGTCTTCCACAACCAAAACCGTCGGCGATGTTCTGACAGCTATCAACAACAACGCGATCGGTGTTACAGCTCGGTTAAACGACGACGGGGACGGAATCGCCATTTCCGATAGCTCATTCGGTTCAGGCGACTTCTCCATCACCGACGATCAAAGCGGAAATGCTGCACTGGATCTCGGCATTCGAGGCAAAGGGACCAATCAGACGAATCCTAACCGAAAGGAAATCAACGGTAGTCAAACATTCCGACTTTCCTTCACCGCAAGTGACGCGATCTCACAAGTGGTTCAGAAGATTAACGATTCGAATGGACCTGTTTCAGCGTCGATCCTTACCTCTGGTACAAACAATGTTCGCGTGCTCTTTACCTCGCGAACCAGTGGGGAAGCGGGACGAATCCACGCCGATGGCGACAGTATAGGCATCAATATCAACAACACGGGTAGCGGTAGAGATGCAATCATATCCGTGGGAGGATCGTCCGATTCCGGAGGAACTCTGGTGAAGTCATCTACCAACACGATCTCCAACGCCATCGATGGGGTTGTCTTGACGGTCAAAGGGACATCGACCGAGTCCATTGACATCGGCGTCTCCACCAACAACTCTACCCTCGAGCGAAACCTTCAATTGTTTGTAGATCAATACAACAAGGTTCGTGACAAAATCAAAAAGGAAACGGAATTCAATACCGAGACAAAGACGACGGGGTTGCTCATTGGAAGCTCCGAAGTTCTTCGCGTCGAGCAGTCCTTGTCCCGCTTTATCAATCAACGATCGTTTGCTTCGGGTTCGGTTCAATCGCTTCAGCAATTGGGGATCAGTCTTGATGACACGGGCAAGCTTAGCCTCGACAAGGATAAATTGTCGAAAGCGATTCAACGTAATGCCGGTGATGTCAAAGACTTCTTGACAAAAGAGAAAACTGGATTCGGAGCCCGCGCCAAAGTGCTTCTCGAGTCACTAGTCGGCATCAAAAACAGTACCTTAGTCAATCGAACGCAGGCCTTGAATCGACAAATAGAGTCGAGTACTGACCGACTGGCTAACGTCAACGGACGGTTGGATCGCGAACGAGAACGATTGCTCAAGCAGTTCTACGATTTGGAGAATAGCATTACCAAGATTCGAAACAATGGCAGTTCGTTGAATCAAATTCAGAACTTATTCACAACAGCCTAGTCGACAGCCAACAGTAACGCTTGCTTGGCGAGTTGTTCAATCGATTGCTTTGCTACCATCATCGGAATCTCTTTCGAATCCACGTTGATCGTCCCCGAGGATTGGACTTTAAGCAATCCAGTCTTGATCAAAACATCGACTTCTGAAGCGATGGCTTTTAAGTCATGTTTTCCGTCGAGCAATGGAATGATCTGTCGCACAGCCTCGTTGACCGTGGTGAAGTCATGTCGCAAGTTAGTTACAAAACGATTCGCTTGAGCTTGACAGATCGCCCATGACGTAACGCGAGGTCGATCGATTCCTTCGACCTGCATTCGGTCCTTTGGGAAGCGAAAATCCAACCAACCACCGAGCACTCCTGACATCAAAGTCGAGATCAAATGGTCATCGCTCGTTTTTTCGCGGTCCTCTTCGGATAGAATTGGTTCGATATGCTTTCGCAACTCACTAATCGACTTCGAACAAGGGAAAACCCTAGTCAAGTATTCCATCATTGCATGCCAACGCAAATCAGAAGTCGTGATAACTTGCCCGTTGCCACCCAGGTATCGCTTCGTGTTCGGATCCGCAGGAGTCGTACCGTTCGGATCTTGAAGCATTTCGAATTTTCCCATGAATCGGAGAGTTTTCAAGAGATCATTTCTCAATGTTCGATTGATCTTGGCTCCGGCGTGAACCAGATACGTTTCTCGGAATGATCGCCCTGATATGCAATCCATATAATGACCACGTTGAACCGCATCCTGTATCTGCTCTAGTCCCTGCTGGGCAACAAGAGGTAGATTTCCGGCCCACGTCGATGCCAGACTCGCCTCACCCAAAAATTGTAGATGGAATTGAGAGGCCGCCTTGATGAAATCGCGGAAGTAGAATGGCACATTGATGTTTTCCATGTGTTCGTGCATGATGTAGCTGTCGGGAAGCTTATCAAGCATGGCCTTTTCACTGCGAAGGTACTGAGCATGCGGACTATTGGAGTTCGCGTTGGAATCGACCAAGAACTTTAGCAATGCGCGACACTGATTGGCCTTCTTCACCGGATCCACGATGTCCCGAACATGTTCCAGCATCATTCCGCGAATCATGCCCCGAAAGTACCAACCTGGCAAAACATTGTAACTGACATAGGCGACTCCGTTTTCAGAAAGATTCTCCGAACAAACGCGTAGGATGGCTTCCCGAACAAAATCGGGAACCCAGGAGTAAACACCGTGGCAAAGAATGTAATCGAATTTGCCAAATTCCGGTGTGATATCCGTAACACTACCCTGCTGAATGGTGCAGTTCTTCATCCCTGTGAATCGAATGGCTTCTTTACCAAAATCGACCTGCACTTGCGATAGTTCTACTCCGACGCATGTGGAGTTAGGCATGAGACTTGCCAGTGGAAGTATGTTTCCACCACCCGCACAGCCAATTTCCAAAATACGAGCGTTGTCTGGCAATACCGGATTCAGACCAAAAAGTTTGGCCATCGTATAGAGTTTATCGGGATGACTCGCTGCGACGGGGTAACTACCGTAGGGAACGTCATCGTACGCTTGTTGTTCAGTCTCAACCTTCGGAACTGTGGGAGGAATCGTTGTGGTGCCTTGAATACTGGTCATATCCTCACATTTCCTTGCTACAAACAACTCTTCGAAATACGATACAATATTCCTACTACTGCCCTATACAACATCACCGACTCCCAAGTCGATCCCAAGTTTGTTGGATTTCATTCGACGATCAGATTGCTTGCAATAAAACCAGCGCCCAAAGAATTGCCTCGTTGCATGGCATATGATCTTGCACTTAATCCCAACAATCGATCGCTGGCGATTCCTCCATCCGCGATTTCCCCTATGAAAATCAACTCTCTCCTCTATCGGCTGTTTGTTCTTGGAGTCCTCGGAATGGGTTCCTATCTGCAACCGCCATGTCATGCTCAGCAATCGGAAGACTCCAGTTTTCTGGAGTTTGGCATCTTTGAAAAAACAGCGCCTCGCCCACCGATTGTCCCACCAGTCAAAACGCAATTGCCTTTGGAATTGAATCCTGGTGATCGCATCGCCTTCATCGGAAATACGCTCTTCGAACGGATGCAACAGTTCGGCAACTTTGAAACCATGTTGCACATGCGATACCCGAACCATCGCCTCGTGGTGCGAAACCTTGCATGGTCAGCCGATGTGATCAACATCCAGCCTCGACCGGAGAACTTTGCTGATATTGAGCAACATCTGTATCGTGAGAAGATCGATGTCATTTTCGCAGCCTACGGATTCAATGAGTCCTTTGATGGCGTCGATCAAGTGGACTCGTTTCGCGAACGGCTCATTGCATTTCTAAATCGCATGCAGACCCTCGCATTCAATGGACGCACGGCTCCGAAAATTGTGCTCCTCTCCCCTATTGCCAACGAGAACAAACCGAAAGTCGCAGCCGCAAACCTGAACAATGCTCGTATCGAAGTGTTCGCACAAGCCATGCGAGACGCTGCAAAAACAACAGGTGCGGGCTTCGTCGATCTCTTCTCGCCAACCCGACAATCCATGGCGAGCGTCGATGCAAACTATACCACCAACGGTTGTCACTTGAACGAACGTGGAGATTCGCTGTTTGCGAAATCGCTTTATCAACAACTCTTCCAATCCGAACCACCACTACCGAACGAAAAACTGAGACAAGCGATCATCGATCGCGATCGACAATATGCCCGGCGCTATCGACCTCTCAACACGTTTTACTATACCGGCGATCGCAACAAGCAATACGGCTACCTCGACTTCTTGCCTGCTATGCGCAGCTTTGAACAAATGGTCGCCAATCGTGACGAACACATTTGGGCCATCGCAAAAGGAGAAACAGTCCCACAGCTCATCGATGACTCGAATGTCCCACCCATGCCTCCCTCTCTGCAATCTCGCGGGGTGAACGAATGGCTGAGTCCACAGGACGAACAGAAAGCTTTTCAAGTCGATCCTCGTTTTGAAGTTAATCTCTTCGCCAGTGAAGAAGAGTTTCCTGAAATTGCGAACCCTATCCAAATGCGTTTCGATGCTAAAGGGCGAATGTGGGTGAGCACTTCGATCACCTATCCCCACATTTATCCAGGGAATGAACCACAGGATCGCATCGTTATTCTCGAAGATACCAACCAAGACGGTCGGGCGGACAAATCCACGATCTTCGCTTCCAATCTACATGTGCCTCTCTCGTTCGAACTCGGTGATGGCGGAGTGTATGTATCGGAACAACCTGAGCTCACTTGGCTAAAGGATACCGATGGCGATGACCGTATGGATGAGAAGACAACGTTGCTCAGTGGTTTTGGCACCGAAGATTCGCACCATGCCCTGCACGACTTCACATGGTCGCCTGAAGGGGATTTGATCATTCGTGAGTCGATCTTTCATCATTCGCAAATTGAAACGCCATATGGTCCCGTGCGTCAACAGAATAGTGGCTGGTTTCGCTATACACCTCGAACGGATCGGCTTATTTCCTTTGGCTCTTACCCGAGCACCAACCCTTGGGGCGTTACATTCGACGACTGGGGTAGGCACGTTGCAAGCCATCCGATCTTTGCCGCTGCCTTCCATTCTCTCGATCCTCCGTATCCTGGACAGCATCCTTCTCCGAACGGTTTACAGGCCTATTCAGGGACATGCGGCCATCAGTTTGTGGACTCCGATCACTTTCCGCCGGAGCTTCGCGGGGCATTCATCAAGGCGAGATACAAACCGACCAACCGTATCGAAATGCATCAATGGGTTCGTCAACCCTTTGGCTTCGAAGAGCAATACATGGGTGACTTGATATTCTCAACGAATTTGAGCTTCATTCCTGTCGATCTTCAGTTCGGGCCCCGAGGTGATCTCTACATTTGCGACTGGTACAACCCAGTCAAAGGGCATGCGCAGTACTCTTTGCGAGATACACGACGAGACCGAAGCTCGGGTCGTATTTGGCGTGTAACCGCCAAGAATCGACCACTCGTAGTGCCACCCACTATAGATGGTGCGACCATCCCGCAATTACTGGACGTTCTAAAGCGTCCAGAATATATGCACCGCTATAGAGCCAAACGAGAGTTGCGAAGCCAGCCATCGGAACAAGTCGTTGCCGAACTCAGGAAGTGGATCGATGGTTTGGATAGAAAAGACTCACGGTTTCGACATCACCAATTGGAAGCGCTCTGGAGCTTACGAACAGCGGGGCATTCTCATGCTGATCTGCTTCGGGAGTTGATCGGTTGCGAATCGGCGGACGCTCGCGCGGCGGCCGTTCAGCAATTGCGTTATTGTTTTCAGGAAATGCCCGACACGCTCGAACTCCTTCAACGATCGATTCACGATCCGGATAGCATGGTTCGAATGGAGGCGGCGATCGCGGCCAGCTATATCGGAACCGAACCCGCTCTGAAAACGCTATTGGAAGTGTTTCAGCATCCGATGGAGCAGCATCTAAGCTATGCCGTGTCATGTTCGCTCGGCTCGCATACGCTTCGTCCCATTTGGGAAGCTGATCCAAAGTACGGCGTCGAGCGTCTCTTGAAAAAGCTCAAGACATCGAATGCGATCGTTGAACCCAAGGCGAAAAAGGAAGATAAGGATTTTGATGAGCGTTCGAACGTCAAGACGGTTCGTATCAGTTGCGAGCCAGAACGGATGTTGTTTACGGTCAAGGAATTTACCGCAGCACCGGGGCAACCACTTAAGATTGTGTTTACGAATCCCGATGCGACCGATCACAACTTGGTAATTGTCAAACCGGGTGCACTTGCCGAAGTCGGAATGGCTGCCAACGACATGGCCAAGGATCCGAAGAACGCGAACTCCGACTTCATTCCGTCAAACAAGAAGTCCCTGATCCTGCACGCCACTCCGTTGATTGGTGCAAATCGAAAAATGAAAATCGATGTGCTTCGATTCGAAGCTCCCACGGAGCCTGGTGTGTATCCGTACGTGTGTACGTTCCCAGGTCATTGGATCATCATGAATGGCAATATGATCGTCGGTCGAGATGAGAAAGAGATCGAGTCGTTGCGATTGTCCTCGTTACCCAAGATCGTTCGCCAATGGGCGATGTCGGACTTCGAAGGCCTGGGAGCCAAGGTAACCGGCGCAGAAAGTGATCCGATGGCGATTATGCGAGGCATGCAATCCTTTACAAAAGCAAACTGCAGCTCATGTCACCAAGTGGCTGGCCACGGCGTGAACCTGGGCCCGGCCCTGTCGGAGTCGATCAAAAAGTATCAGGGTGCCGTTCTGCTGAGGCACATTCTGGAGCCCTCATGGGAAATCCATCCGAACTACAAAGTGATGCAGTACTTGCTAGAGGACGGTCGCACGGTCTCCGGAGTGATTGCCAAAGAAGAAAAGGCCAGCGTTCGCATCATTACCAATTTGTTAACGCCCGATCGCATAACAACGATCGCCAAAAAAGACATCGAGGAATCAAAAGTATCAGCTATATCTGCCATGCCAACCGGCCTTGTCGATGTGCTGACAAAAGAAGAGATCATCGATCTAATTCACTACCTGGAATCAGGCCCATTGCCATTGATGAACCACGACGAGAAGAAACACTAGTAGATGAACAGTTCGCCAAACAGCGTTGCTCCTCGCCTGCGGCGGCGATCAGCCCGTTTGCTCACGCAAAACCGTGAGGACTCGTTCGAAGTCGGCCGGTAAGGGGGCACAGAAGGACATGGTCTGTCCTGTTTTGGGGTGTGAGAATTCTAAGCGATGTGCGTGCAACGCCTGTCGCTCCATCTCGATCGTGTCGTCTTCCGGTCTCGGTGGCAAACCCAACGCACGTCGACGCAACAATTGGCCGCGCGTGATGTTTGCATGTCCACCGTAAAGCCGATCGCATAACACGGGGCATCCAATATGGGCCAAATGCAATCGAATCTGGTGTGTTCTGCCGGTCTTGGGTTGAACGCTCAGCAAAAGATAACCGCGAAACTTTTCCTTCACCTCAAAGAATGTCGATGCATCGCGGCTCGATTCGTGTCCCGACCGAATGGCCATCTTTTCGCGTTGATAAGGATGATGACCGATGGGCTGGTTGATCCAATCTCGATCTCGGTCCAATGTTCCGGAGACGATTGCCAAATACGATTTGGACACTTCCCTCGCTTCGAACTGGGCTGATAGTTTGAAGTGTACCTCGTTCGTTTTCGCGATCGCAATCACACCGCTAGTATCGCGATCCAATCGATGCACAATCCCCGGACGCGTGGCGCCTCCCGCATCGCTGAGTTGTTGAAAATGAAATGCGAGGGCAGCCGTGAGTGTACCGGACCAATGCCCCTTGGCCGGATGAACGACCATCCCGGCTGGCTTGTTGATGATCACCATCGACTCATCTTCGAACAGTATGTCGAGTGGAATGTCTTCCCCTACAGGACCATCTTTGGGCGGAGGTGGCAATAGATTGATCGTCACTTTCTGGCCAGCGAAAACCTTGAATGCAGGTTTAACAGGTCGGCCATCCACACAGACTTGATCTTCTACGATGATCTTGCGCAGAAAGACACGACTATAACCATCCAGGCACAGCGTCAAAAACAAATCGACCCGTTTCCCGCTATGCTCTTCGGTGACGTCCAGTTCGACGTTTTGTCGAGGCGGAAACTCCGTGTTCGCCGCTGACAGGAGCGGTTCATGCTCAAGTTCGGGAATCGGTTCGAGATCATCGATAGGGAGAGTCATAGTAAAGCAGCAATCTTCGAAACGTTATCGGCACAGCCGACAAAAGTCACGGTGTGACTGTAGCTTGGGACCATTGTCCCGAGCTGTTGGATTTTGCAAGGAGTTATTGGCGGCTGGGACAATGATCCCGGACTACTTCGACTTTTGTCGTACGTGTTATCATCGGCTTAGGCGTCCGATTCCTCATCGTCGAGGTCTTCGGATTCGTCGTCTTGCCGAAGCAGGCTTGGTTCGATCATGATCGCATCGTCCGATTCTGGATTGATCAACAGACCGAAGTCCTCTGACATGGGTTGCAATAGCGCATCTCCATCGACTTCGAACAGGTTGACTGTTTCCCCCTCGATCTGATCGGCAATCGAATCGACAAAGCGTTGAGCATCTTCGGAACTCATGAACGCCACAACGGCGGGAAATTCTTCTGTTTCTACAACGAGAGCGGACAATACGCCTTCTTCTTCGGATTCGGCATCTTCAGCCAGTGCAACCAACGTGAATTGTTCGTTGCGAATCCATCGATCGATCGCTTGTTTGTCCCCTTCGGACATAGCTTCCGCAAGTACAGAAAATCGGCTGGTCTCATCGTCTGAGTTTGTCATCGCGTTCAATCAATCGCAACAAAAGGAAAAATCGGAACCTCGTAGTGGGCGTAAGTCTGACAGAACAACCGAAATCACGCCATTCCCAACATCCACAATTGGCCTGAAATCTTGGTCCCGATCCGCCCAAAACCTGATCGTTGTGAAATGCGATTGTTTTGGCATTGCTCGCCAACTATACTGCGATAACGGATTGGAAAGTGCGGGAGAGAGTTGCTGTCGTATCGATCGCGACCGCCGAAGGCGCAATTGGAAGCCCAGAACCGCTCAGGCAAAAAGAACTGCACTGTCCCATATCCGTCTCTGGAGAGCGACCTGCGCAAGGTCCACCGAAGGGGAAAAACCGAAAGGTTGACATCTCTCAGGTAAATGGACAGAGGGGCATTCAACACATCTTCGTGAATCGCTTCGCGTTGAGTTTGTCCCGTGTTTGTTATTCCAAATACCTGAGATTCGCATGACCCAGAACGTATTGCCGTTGTCTAGTTTTGTTGCTCGCCACATTGGTCCACGAGACCACGAGATTCGCGAGATGCTCTCCCTCTTAGGTTACGAGTCTCTGGATCACTTGACGGACGCAGTTGTGCCGAACGCAATCGCCTTTCGCGACCGGCTCGACATCAGCCCTGGCGTTAGCGAAGAGCAAGCACTCACCGAACTCAAAGCGATCTTGTCGAAGAACAAAGTCCTGAAGAGCTTCATCGGCCAAGGTTACTATGGGACACATACGCCCAAGGTTCTATTGCGCAACGTACTCGAGAACCCTGCTTGGTATACCGCCTACACTCCTTATCAGCCTGAGATCTCTCAAGGGCGGTTGGAAGTGCTGTTCTACTTTCAAACGATGGTAACCGAACTCACCGGAATGGAAATCGCCGGTGCATCTCTCTTGGAC
The DNA here is from genome assembly GCA_021300155.1 of Pirellula sp. Classification (GTDB taxonomy): domain Bacteria; phylum Planctomycetota; class Planctomycetia; order Pirellulales; family Pirellulaceae; genus JBKCUI01. The sequence goes on along the minus strand of JAJTID010000083.1, from coordinate 7,851 downwards.
GAAGGAACAGCTGCAGCTGAAGCAATGACCCTGTGCCTCCGCTCGACCAAGAAGAAGAGCCAGACGTTTTCTGTTGCCAAGCAGTGCCACCCACAAACGATCGAGTTACTACAGACGCGCGCGGCTCCGCTAGGAATCACCATCAAGCTATTCGATCAACGCGATGCCCATGTGTCGTTCGCTGACTCTTTTGGCGCTTTGATACAGTATCCTGCGACCGACGGATCGGTGGATCCATTGGAACCGCTGTGCACATCTGCCAAAGCGGATCAATGCATGGTCGTGGTCGCATCTGATTTGCTCGCATTAACATTGCTGAAACCACCCGGACAATTCGGTGCCGATGTGGTAGTCGGCAATGCGCAACGATTTGGCGTTCCGTTCGGATTTGGTGGCCCTCATGCCGCTTTCTTGGCAACCAAAGATGCCTACAAACGAACTTTGCCAGGTCGACTGGTTGGGCAGTCGATCGACTCGAATGGAAAGCCTGCGTACCGCCTCGCTTTGCAAACGCGAGAACAACATATCCGCCGCGAGAAAGCAACGTCGAACATCTGCACTGCCCAAGCGTTGTTGGCGATCATGTCCACGCTGTACGCATGTTATCATGGACCTCAAGGATTGCAAAGTATCGCACGACGTGTCCACGCGCAGACAATGCGATTGCTCAGATCGTTGCAGTGCGGCAACTGGAAAATTGCAAGCGAAGTGGTCTTCGATACGATCGTCGTGATGACGGGGGATCGAACCGAAGCGATCCATCGCGAATCGGTCCATGTAGGTTACAACCTTCGCAAAATCGATGCGGAACAAATAGGTATCTCGTTGGACGAGACGACCACACACGAAGATCTCTTGGCATTGGCCAGAATCTTTGGTGTCGAGCTAGCCACGCAGAGTGCGACAGTAGACCAATCTTCTTTGGCGAACGAGGCGTTCCGTACCGACGCCTACATGACTCAGAATGTTTTCCATCGGTATCGCAGCGAAACAGAGATGATGCGTTACTTGCGTCGATTGTCAGAAATGGACATTGCGTTGGACCGAGCGATGATTCCATTGGGCTCGTGCACGATGAAGCTCAATGCGGCTTCGGAAATGACACCTGTCACATGGCCTGAAGTCAACAATATTCATCCATTCGCACCAGCGGACCAATGCCTCGGCTACCGGGAGATGATCGCCTCGTTGGAATCGATGCTTTGCGAAGTCACCGGATATGATGCGATCTCATTGCAGCCAAACGCGGGCTCGCAAGGAGAATATGCAGGATTGCTTGCCATTAAACAGTACCACGAATCTCGAGGTGACCATGCTCGCGATATCTGCTTGATCCCTAGCAGTGCTCACGGCACGAATCCGGCCAGCGCTCAGATGGTAAACATGCAAGTCGTAGTGACGAAGTGTGACGAGTATGGCAACGTCGATGTCGCCGACCTAGTAGCCAAGATCGCGGCCTATCCCAATCGTATCGCCGCCATCATGATCACCTATCCGTCCACGCACGGTGTATTCGAAGAGGTCGTTACCGAAGTATGTGCCAAGGTGCACGATGCTGGTGGACAAGTTTACATCGATGGTGCCAACCTCAACGCGATTGTCGGTGTTGCGAAACCGGGCAAGTTTGGTGGTGACGTCTCCCACTTGAATCTGCACAAGACATTCTGTATCCCTCACGGGGGCGGCGGCCCTGGTGTAGGACCAGTTGGCGTTCGAAGCCATCTTGCACCGTTTTTGCCAAAGGATGGCGTGAATGAAGATAGAGGCGGACCTATTGTCAGTTCCGCACCATTTGGAAGTGGCAGTATTTTGCCGATCTCCTGGATGTACATCCGGATGATGGGTGCTGAGGGGCTACGAAGAGCTACGCAAGTCGCCATCTTGAATGCGAACTACATAGCACATCGGCTGAAGAAGAATTATCCAATCCTTTACACCGGCCATCGCGATTTAGTAGCACACGAGTGCATTCTCGATACACGTCCTATGGCCGAGAATCATGTGAGTGTTGAAGACATCGCGAAACGGTTGATCGATTTCGGTTTTCATGCTCCGACGATGTCATTTCCAGTGGGTGGCACGTTAATGATTGAACCGACGGAAAGCGAATCGCTGCAAGAATTGGATCGATTCTGTCGAGCGATGAGTTTGATCTTTGCGGAATATGAGAAAGTGCGTGATGGCGTTTGGCCAGCGGAGAACAATCCGCTGCATAACGCTCCCCACACACTCGATACGATCTTGGAAGGGGAATTGCCGTACACACGAAAAGAAGCCGTTTGTCCGGATCCGGAAGTCGACTACGCCGTCAAGTATTGGCCTCCTGTCGGCCGAGTCGACAATGTTTACGGTGACAGAAATCTCGTTTGCGCGTGCCCGCCGCTAGAAAGCTATCAGCAATAGCGAAATGCAGCGATTGGCAAAAATGGCAATTCGAAACATTCGTTTCGATAGCCCCGGAGGAGAAAGCAAAACAAATCCAATTTGCAGTGCGTGTCCTTAGTGATAATGGTGATGAATGATCTACGGCTACCCACAAAAAACAGAGAATGAGTATGGGCTAGTTAGCCTAAAGGAGGTTTCCCTTCAAGCCAACTCTGCCAACCTAAGAGAGCTTGCGAACTTTCTTTTGCAAGTTGCTGATGAAACAGATTCCAGATCCATATCTAGACACTGGCATCGTCATTGCGACGCAAAACTAGCAAGAGCGATAGGATGCGACTTTATTGTATCGGCTCCCAACTCTGCAAATGCAGAGTCACCAGTTGTGCGACCGGATGCATAAGCTATCGACTCGACGTCGTCTACTTGTCCTTGAGCGACAGCGTTATCTAGACTTTCCTTGATTTGGCATCTGACTTGCCAATCCGACGGCAAACGTTGACTTCTGGCCCGTGGTGGTTCATGCTTAATGTCTTCGCCTCTCGCTCCCGCACTCTTGCCATGCCATGCAACGATTCACGCCGCTCACGTTATCGACATGTTTTTGTGTCCTTCTAATATTTGGCTTCTTGTACCCCTCGAGTGATTGTCGCGGTGACTTCGTCATCTACAGTTTGCCTGGCACAAAGTCTGCCATCATTCTTGAGGGAAAGACCAAGGTTCACGCGGGGCAGCTTGTTGAGTTTACCTATCCTGGCTTCGCTTCCGTAACGATGAGCATGGAGGATGCCTTCGTGGTCAAGGCTCCAAGCCGTCAGGAAGAGTTTCGGCGGCTATTCCAAAATGCGACCAAATCGGGACGAGTGGAGGATTACCTGGAAACCGCTCGGCAAGCATTGCAACGAGGTTTGCTCAAAGAGTTTTATGAGTGCTGTAGTGCTGCTTACAAAATGAATCCGGAGCATGAGACACTCAAACGGCTGATACAAGCGCGAAAGAATGTTAAGAAACCAGTAAGCGATCACGCGCGTGTCGAGACTCAGCTTCGCGAAACGACAAACTTAAAGAATATGAAGGTCGCGACGAGCCAGCATTACATCATGTTGCATGATACTAGCGATGTGAAAGGTGGAAGAAAGCGACAGACCCGTTCTGAGGCACGACTCGAATTGCTTGAACTCGTCTACGAATCCTACTTTATGAAGTTCGCGATCGATGGCGTTGTGCTAGAGCCTCCTGCGGAACCCTTGATGGTGTTGCTGTTTGCGGATGAAGCGACTTATCTTCGATATGCAACCGTGCTGGACTCCAAGCTGAAGATGGCGTCTGGATTCTGGTCTCCCGAGGATAATATCAGCGTTTTTTTCGACCAGGGGACGACGGAGGAAATGAAAATTCTCACCGAGGTTGCGAAGAGTCTACAAAAGTCCAAGGCACAGTTGAGAGGTACCGCTGTCTCAAAAGAAATTGCCCATCTAGCAAACTCTTTTGACCTTCTGATCAAGATTGCGAAGGAAGAATCGGACACGGAGGTCGTTTCGCATGAAGCGACACACCAATTGGCGGGTAACACCGGGTTGATGCCACGAGGCAAGCTTGGGTTGACCTGGGCGCATGAGGGGCTCGCATCTTACTTTGAAACGCCAGCAGGGGCAGGATGGGGTGGCGTCGGAGCGGTCAACGCTACTCGACTTAGCAGTTATCGACGCGTGGCGAGAGACCCATCGCGGGCGAGTATAGAACTACTGGTATCGGACATGCTTTTCGATGCCGCTCGAAATCAAACGGAAATCGTGGATGCGTATGGCAATGCATGGGCGCTGACCCACTTCCTCATGGAAAACCATTTCGAAAAGCTGGTAGACTATTATCGTCGCTGCTCCGAAGTCGAAGAGGATGCCGAGGGGAAGATCATGAGATCCACTCTCCTTGAGATATTCAAGGATGTCTTTGGAGACCTGCGTATCCTCGAACGAGATTTTCATAATCACATGGCAACGCTCAAACCGGATATCGAGCGAATGCGCGACGCCATGAAGTAGTGACTCACTCCTCACCAAGCAAAAGGCTTATTCATGCTTCGGATCGTCATGCATAGCGTTGCAATCCTTGTTCTTTGCTGCAATCTGCTCTCGAATGTATCGTCGGGGTTGTTGCTGACGTCGTGTTGTGCGAGAGAAGCCTGGACGATCGAGACCTTTGCAGGAACAGGCGTTCAAGGGTTCCAGGGCGACGGTGGGCCTGCATTGAAAGCGATGCTGGATAATCCGTTTGGTGTGATACGCGGTCCGGACGGTGCTATTTGGTTTTGCGAGTACACCGGACAACGAATCCGAAGAATCGACGCGAATGGAGTGATTACAACCATCGCGGGCAGCGGAAAAAAAGGGTTTTCAGGCGATGGAGGACCGGCCATCGAGGCTACGTTCAATCTGCCCCACGAGATAAGGTTTGACAAAGCTGGGGACCTCTTTGTCGTGGACATGATGAACCACGTCGTGCGCAAAATCGAGATGAAGACAGGTGTGATTCAAACAGTGGCTGGAACCGGGCAAAGTGGCTACAGCGGTGACGGCGACCTAGCAACTAAAGCTCAACTCAAACAGCCCCATAGCATTCAATTTGGGCCCGAGGGTGATCTTTGGATTTGCGACATTGGCAATCACGTGATTCGACGTGTACATATCCCAACGGGGGTGATATCAACCTTTGCAGGAACAGGTTCCCCAGGAGCTACGCCCGATGGATCGGCCATCGCGGGCACTCCTCTCAAAGGCCCTCGCTCGATGGACTTCGATCGCCATGGAAATCTTTGGCTAGCAACGCGTGAAGGCAATCAGTTGTTTCGCTTTGATATGAAGAATCAGAAAATCTCGCACTTGGCCGGAACCGGCGGCAAAGGCTTTTCCAGTAAGAATGGGCCAGCCAAGCAATTGACGCTGAACGGCCCAAAAGGTGTCGCTGTGGACAAGGAAGATAACGCTTGGCTCGTCGATTCCGAAAGCAGTACCATTTGGAGGTACCACGCTGGCAATGGGATGCTAGAACGGATGGCGGGAACCGGTGAAAAAGGGGACGGTCCAGATGGTGACCCACTTCATTGTCGGTTGGCTCGCCCGCACGGGATCTTCGTTGATACAGATGGTTCTGTATTTATCGGGGATAGCGAATCGCATCGAATCCGAGTGCTTCGACGGACCGATGCATCGAGTGAGCGTTACCGAGTGCAATTGGTGGCCGGTGGAGAGCGTGAACAAGTTAACATACCTGCTGACCAGGCCCGCCTCAGGGAACCATTCGGAACGAGCTTTGGCAGCGATGGATCGCTCTGGATTGTCGAGATGGCATCAGGGAATCGATTGTTAAAGATCGATTCGAGCGGAAACCTTCAGCACATGGCAGGTCAAAGTAAAGCAGGTTTCTCTGGCGACAATGGCGCTGGTTTATCCGCGCAGTTCAATGGACCCCACAATATAGCCATGCACCCTCAAGGTTCGATTCTTATCGCAGACACTTGGAATGGGAGGGTCAGGCAGTATGACCCGATTCGCAACCTCGTTAGCAGTTTGGCAGGCTACGAAGTCAGTTTAGAGTCCGCCAAGAAGTCTGGTCCTTATTGCGTCACTGTGAGCTTTGACGGGAAAGAGGTCTATGTTGCCGATTTACTCCGCGTTTTCGCTATCGATCTAAAGACGCATACCATTCGGTATATCGCAGGCAATGGGGAAAAGGGCGTTCCCAAAGATGACGCCATGGCGATTGATTCTCCTCTCGTTGACCCGCGTGCCGCCGCTGCCGATCGACTGGGCAATGTGTACATTCTCGAACGAAATGGGCACTCGCTTCGGGTGGTTGATCCGTCAGGCAAAATTCGTACGGTGGTCAACGCAGCAGGCAGGAAAGGAAACAGTGGTGATGGAGGCCTTGCGTTGGCTGCAACCATGAACGGGCCAAAGCATTTGGCAATCGATCCTCAGAATCGGGTTGTGATCGCCGATGCGGAGAATCACTTGGTACGGCGATATGATCCGACCAGTGGTTTGATCGAGCGAATCGCGGGCACTGGAGAAAAAGGTGCGTCTGGAATCGGAAAATCCCCTTTGGAGTGCCAATTGGCTCGCCCTCACGGAGTCACGTTTCACCCAACGACCGGCGAGCTCTACATTACGGATAGCTACAACGACCGTATTCTCCGGTTGGTGCCAGACAAGAGAATTACGCCTTAAAAAATGCGTGTTGGCGGCCTGGGGTTTATTGCGATGACCGATAGCTTCGTTTAATCTAAGGCTTGATGCGAATTTTTCTTACACATGACAGGTCATTGCAATGGGAACTCAACGCCGAATCAACCTCACCGAAGAAGGTGGAGTTACCGTGGTTCGTTTCGTCGACAAAAAGATTGTAGACTCCGGAAGCATCGAAGCGTTGGGAGAAGAACTCAATGCATTGGTAACGGTCGAAAAAAGAAACATGATTCTGCTCAACTTTGACGGAGTGGATTTCTTGTCCAGCGCAGCACTCAATAAGTTGATATCGCTCAATACTAAAGTGAAAGGTGCCGCTGGACGACTCAAGCTTTGTTGCCTCAAGGCGGAAATCAAAGAAGTCTTCACGATCACAAAACTAGATCGAATCTTTGATATTCGAAAAACCGAAGCCGAAGCTATTGAAGCGTTCAAACTTTAGAAACCACACACATTGATTTCAATGTTTTGATTCGCGGGAGGCATTATGCCAACGGTTGAAAATGGCTGGACCTATAACAAAACGATACCTAGCGATTTGGATGTTGCTCACGCCGCGATAGAAGAATTGATGCGAGCATTAGAAGCAGCTAATTGGCCTGGCGGTGATATGTTCCGTATCCAAATGGCGATCGAGGAAGCGGTCGTCAACGCAATCGAGCACGGAAATAAACGGGACGCCTCAAAGACCGTCCTCATCGTTTTCCATGTCGATGCAGAACGAGCAACCATGCAAATCTCAGATCAAGGGGCAGGGTTCGATCATCGCAATGTCGCCGACCCAACCGAAGAAGAACGATTGGACAAGCCTCGAGGACGAGGTGTCATGCTGATGCGAGAATTGATGTCCGAGGCAAACTTTAACGAGCCGGGGAATTCCGTGACGATGGTCAAGGTCCGCACGCAAGAAATTCCCGAATCCTTTGAAGAACCCGAAAACTCACACAAATAGTACTGTCGAATTGCATCCACCCGATCAACCTGCGCCAGTTCTTGTTTCTTCCTCTGCGGAGAGGCCGAACGGCTCGGAGTCGGTGGAGCGAGCTCACGAAGATGTCGTCTATTCTGTCGAGCCTAATTTATCCTCTGAAGAATTCATCGACTGTCTCATCCGATCTACTCTGGCAGAGCGTAGACCGGTGAACTGTCCAGAGACGATCCGTGGCATGCTGCAAAACGCAAGCATCCTATTGACTGCTCGAACGAAAAGCGGACAGTTGGTCGG
>JAJTID010000033.1 GCA_021300155.1 Pirellula sp. | reverse complement strand
GTGATGTGAGTATAAATCTGAGTGGTATTCAAACTCGCATGACCAAGCAACGTTTGCAACGAGCGGATATCCGCTCCATTCTCCAACATCAACGTAGCGGTCGTGTGACGAAGCATGTGACATGAACCTGCCTTCTTGATCTATCAAACCGCATACACTTCGAGCCAAAATGCGCAAGCTATCTATCGATTGGAATCGATTTCGACGATGATGAGTGGCAAGGCATGAATCCAAGCGTAGTGGTCTTGCCTCAAGAAATCAAAATCGATTCTGACCAAAGGGATTTTGCAATATGAAACAAGTGATCAAAAGTTGTTGTTACGCTGGCGGCTACATGGTGGGAGTCTTAGGTTTATTATGGTTGGTTTTCGAGTGCCAGGCACTAGGACAGACAAATGCGAAGATTGCTCCTGCGCCAAAGACACGTATCGAGTTGCCTGGCGAAAAGTTAACGATCCAAGACCGGCCGGCCTTTCTCTTTTTGCCCGATCCGTCGAAGCGAACCTCACCGCAGCCGTGGATATTCTATGCTCCGACACTTGCTCCTTATCCCGACGACGCAGAACGTTGGATGCATACGCAGTTCCTCGATGCTGGAGTCGCCGTCGCAGGCATTGATGTGGGAGAAGCGTACGGCAGCCCCAAGAGTCATGACGCTTTCAACGCGTTGTACTCGGAACTTACAGAGAAACGGAGCTTTGCCAAAAAGCTATGTTTGTTCGGTCGAAGTCGCGGCGGATTGTGGGTGAGTAGTTGGGCGCTTGCATACCCGGAGCGAATCACTGGTGTTATCGGAATCTATCCCGTGTACGACTTCAAGACGTATCCGAAACTAGACAAAGCAGCCCCTGCATACGGATTTACAGCCGCCGAATTGGAAAGTCGCAGCGCTGAGTTCAATCCAATCGAACGCATCGAAAAACTAGCCAAAGCCAAGATACCTTTCACGATCATTCACGGCAATCAAGATACGGTTGTACCGCTCACTGAGAATTCGCAAGAGTTATTGCGTCGATACAAAGCAGTCGGCCAAGAAGGACTTGTTCAGCTTATTGTCGCTGACGGACAAGGGCACAATATGTGGGAAGGATTCTTTCGGGAACCCAAGCTAGTTGAATTCGCAATCGAAGCGGCAAAACGCGGCGCTAAGTAATCCTCCTCCACCTTATCTGCCCCCTCTCCCTTTTGCTTTGAAAAGGGAGAGGGTTGCCGAAGGCGGAATGACGGTCCTTCATGGAGCATAACCATGGAAAACCGTAATCCATATCAGACACCGCCCCTCCGAACGGATCAACCTCGACTGTTTTGATGGGCCTTGTCATCCCCAGACGTGTTTACGATCGGTGCTATCGTTGCAGTGATTGTGTTACTTTTTGCTCCCAGAAGGCCACATCGCTCCCGCAGGCCACATCTGACGGAGTACACTCAGTTCGAGAAAATTCTTATCGCGCCAACACAAAATTGGTTGACCTTTGCTTCAACTATTCTTAGGTTTGGCGCGTTGTTGACAGCAGCTTATCACCTGATAAGAATCGCGTGCAATCGATTCCGTTGATACCACTTTCCGGTTTCTTTTGTTCGCGTAGATGCTCTGATTTCAGCAAGTGACCCACTTCGTAATGCCACGTGGCCTGGATACAACTGACGCAATCTCATGGCACCATTCGAATCCTCTGAAGAAACAACAGCGGCAGCAGCCCGTCGTCAACTCTCTCGTTCGCGTCGATTATTCGTTATTACTGGCCTGCTATTACACGCGATACTAACAATCTGGTACTTTCCTCAAATTGGACGTACAGGCGGACTATCTCCAAATAGTCTTTACACGTATTACTTCGTTTATACGTCGATACCCACTGCTTTTGTCGCACCGTTTATTCCCGTGTCGGCAAGGTCCAGCAATACCTTCGTCGTTTGCCTGATAATCAATAGCATTTTTGTTGCACGGTTTAGCTCTATCGGATTGTGCCACTTGATCTATGGCGGCAATAACACGAGCGACAAATGAGCGATACTCCTCATGGCAACAACGTCAGCGTAACGCGGCGAACGTCCATTACCGACTTGCCAGGTATCTCCGTTGCACGAAGGATCAACTTCGATTCCCCCTTCTCTAAACGAATCTCCCCGAGCTTCAGAGGTCGAAACTCCTTCATTTGCGACTCGCCTACTGGACGGGGTAAGGTATCTTGATTGGTGTAAAGAGGTGGATCCCAACCTGGCGACACTCGTCCTGTCAGTCGATTGCTTCCTGATGATAACTCCACGAGCGACCCCGCGTCTGCGATCGGGCAAGTGTAGTCGATTACGACTTCGTATCGCCCAGTCGTATGGATATCCACTAACCAAAGCATACTGTCATCGAGTCGTTTCCAATTCACAAAGTATGAACAATTCGGTGCACCACTGCTGCGATTTACCTCGCCGAGTGGCTCACCGTCTCGCGCAGGAAGCATCGTGATCGGAAACTCCCGATAACCCACAGGAATCGGACGAGGATCAACGGCGTTGCCACCCGCATTCTTTTTCTTTCCTTTACCATCTGACTCCGCTAATGAACGAGCCTTGGGTGTCATTTCTTCTCGCCAGGCTTCCACGGCACGCTTCAATCGATTGGTGACATCGGGTAGCGTCTTCGATATCGGATCTGTTTGGCCAGGATCGGAGATCATGTCGAACAATTCACCGCGATCATCCAATCGATATTGTTGCGTTCGGACACTGAATTTTCCTGCCCAAGCAGTGAAGATCATTCGATCAGGCCAAGCCGACTTTTGATTTAGCATCAGCGGAGACAAATCGCGGCCATCCAGTGGTTTGTCACCTACCCGCGTGACTCCGCACAGCGAAGTCAATGTGGGCAAGAGATCGATGGCACCTGCAATGTGTGTAACGGTATGACCTGCGGGAAGTTTTGCCGGCCAACGGACGAAGCAAACCGAACGCACGCCACCTTCATCGGTTGTCCCTTTGCGACCCTTCATTCCACCTGTCCATCGTGGACTGTTGGGGCCGTTGTCGGAGAAGTAAAGTACGATCGTATTATCTGTGAGCTTTAGTTCTTCCAGCTTAGATAAAACACGTCCCACATTCGCATCTTGGTTCTCAAGCATCGCCAAAGCGCAACGCGTTTGGTCGATGTTCTCTTGCTCTGGCACTGTAGCTCGTTGCGTGATCGGTTTCTCTTTAAAATGTTTCCAATTGGACTCTGGTGCAGCCCATGGAGAGTGTGGCGTTGTGAAGGGGACGTAACACAAAAACGGCTTCGACTGATTGCGATCGATAAAGTCAATCGCTCGATCGGTGCAAACATCGACAATGTAACCTTTGGTACGAATCATTCGCCCGTTCTCTTCCAGTGGGGCATCAAAGTACTCTCCCCAGTGACCGGACGAATGCCCAAAGTACTCATCGAAGCCGCGGGCCATCGGATGGTAAGGCCATTGGCTTCCGTTGTGCCATTTGCCAAAAGCTCCAGTGGCATAACCAGCTGCCTTATAGGCTTCCGCGATGGTTCGTTCGTCGAGATCCAACCGCTCTTGCCCTGTGGAAACACCACGGACACCGCCTCGCATGTGATACCGTCCCGTCAAAAACTCGGCACGCGTTGGTGCGCAAACAGGACAGACAAAGAAACGATCCAGCTTGACACCTTTTTCTGCGATCGAATCGATGTTGGGTGTACGAACTTGAGTGTTCCCACAGTGGCTGTAGTCGCCCCATCCTGCGTCATCGGCCAAAAAGATAACCACATTGGGTCGTTCATTCGCGTAAGCTTCGGTTATGCAAATGCCTGCAAGGAACACAATCGAAACCGCCACTGATAGAACGTGAATGAAGCGAATCGAGTTGGCGATGCGTGCGAATAATATAATGTCCATCGTGGTTTCTTCGATCCTCTGGGGGAAAGGTAAATGTGGAGTATCCCTCGCTTACGCAGCGGTTTATGGTAAAGGAACAAGCCTTCCATCCCCTCGCTGCGATCGACCGTCCCGCGCGGGGGAGTGTTACTAAACCCGGACGGGAGGGTGAGTAATTCCTTAGCCGGGTAGTTTGGGTTTGTTTGCGGACTTCGAATCCTGGTTGATCGGATAAACTGCACCATGAGCTTCAAGGGAGTCGATCAATCGCTCCATCATGCGCTTTAGGTCGGCAGGATGAGAAGCAGCCAAGTTTTGTTGTTCAAATGGATCCGCGACAAGGTCGAATAGTTGGTAGTGGGAATTCTCCGAAACAGCGGACGGAAAGTAATGATAGATCACTTTCCAGCGACCATCGCGATAGCTTGTCCAATAATCACTACGATGCGGTGCGTGCGGATAGTGCATAAGAAATGTCTCAGAGCGTTTCGAGTCGGGTTTTCCTGACAATAACGTATTCAGCCCTTGTCCATCCACGGCATGCCCAGCAGGGGAGTTCACAGCTACAAGATTCAGTATCGTTGGGAACAGATCACAGACAGACGCGATCTGCGATTGTATTGCCCCAGTGGGGATTGGCAATTGTTTTTGCTGTGGATGGTTTGCGTTCGTAGTTGCCCACGATGCGATGAACGGAACTCGCATTCCACCTTCGTAGTGCGAACCTTTCTTGCCTCGCAAGGGTGCCGCGCATGCAACGTCATGTTGATGTCCGAGTGGACCATCGCTTCCATTGTCTCCAACGAAGAAGATCAACGTATTGTCTGCAATGCCACTTCGTTCCAGGTGGTCCATCAGGTCACCTAACGATTTATCCATTCCTTCGATAAGCGTTGCAAAGGCCTGCGCCTGTGATGATTTTCCCGACTCGGCGTAGTTCTTTGCAAATCGAGGATCAGAATTGAAGGGGGCATGAACGGCATATTGTGCAAAGTAAAGAAAGAATGGTTGCTTCTTTTTGACTGCTTCCGAGACATGCGAGTTTGCTTCGATAGTCAATGCATCGGTCAAGAAAGTATCGGTCCCATGATACTTTTCCAAATGAGGAACGGCATGCGGTGCCGACTTTTTGACAGTTCCACCTGCGTTACCGTAGTTGGTGGCACCGTAGTAGGATGCGGGGGCTCCAAAAGAAGCGCCACCGACATTCACATCGAACCCAAGATTTTTTGGTTCTTCCCCTTCGGTATCTCGCGGACCGAAGTGTCCCTTGCCGACGTGAATCGTGTGGTAGCCTTGCGATTGAAGTAAGCGTGCCAGCGTCACGTCTCCTTTGTGGAGTCCCTTCCAATTCCAGTTGGGAGGTCCAAGCGGGCCTGCATTGTCTTTGTCGGGGTTGATCCAATTGGTGGTTCGATGTCGAGCGGCATTCATTCCTGTCATGATCGAAATTCGCGTTGGCGAACATACACTCATGGCACAAAAGTTGTTGAATCGGATTCCACGGTCTGCCAGTCGCTTCATGTTCGGAGTCCGATAATGGTCGTTGAGCGGATATCGTTTTGCGTTACCATCTGAATCGGTCAAGAACGGAACGGAGGTATCCATTACGCCCATATCATCGACTAGAAAAATGACAATGTTCGGTCGGTCGGCGGCTTGTAATGGGTCCACTTGTAATACTGTTTGGATCGTCGCTATCCATACAACCATCGCAGTGCAAACGCGATGGAGAGTTCGTTTCTTGGCGAGCATAGTTTATTGAGTTCGATTATCGAGGGTGCATTCCAGCCGTTTGTGTTTTATGAGGATTATTTTAACAGACTTCGTTTCTGAGGGGGGCAAGTTGCCGTCGCAAGGAGGATTCACTAGACTGTTTGGCATTGCGCCAAGATCACGCCTTTCGTTTCGCCCGGTTTTGCAAGGGCCTGAAGGCATGTTCGTCGCTGTTATATGAGCCTCGCTGTCACATCAACCTCTCAGTGGACATTGCAATAATGAATCTCTCAAAGAACGCCACGAATCGCTCGTGGTTGAAAACGCCTCTATTGGCAACACTTGTCTTCTTTCCTTTTGCCACACCTAGCCAATGCCAAAGTCCTCTACAGACGGTAAATATTGGGGACCAAAAGCTAGAACTTTGGTCTGTAGAAAAAGGGGCCTTTGTCGCGTCGACCTCCGGTGACGCTTACCCACTGCTGCGTTTTATGATTGACGATCTTCAAGCATTTAAGGATTCGGGCAAAATGCCAGAGACCGTGCAAAAGCAGATGGGGATGCAATACAGTCGCTGGGAGGGGACTCGAGTCTCCGGAATTGGCAAGACCGTTGTGATGGGCATGTTGCTTCGAGATAAAGACGGAAAGGTTTCGGCGAATCATCTCGGATTTTCCGTGGCTTCGCGAGTAAAGGATCAAGATGGTAAGACAGTAGCGGCGTGGCCAGATGGTTCGGTTTCCAAATCAGACTGCTTGCTTTCTGAGCGTGTGAACTATTCTTGGGACGACCCATTGCTTTCGCCTTTGGTACTGAGTGTCCCAGACAAATCCACAACACTGGAGTCGGTGGAAGCCTTTGCTGTGATTTCTCCCGTTTCGAAACATCAATTCGCATTTAGCGATAGCGAGCTAAGGAGCAAAGCGCGAAAATCGGATGGAGAGGTGACCGTTGTACCGTTCGATTATCAGACGAATGGTACTGCCACGGAAGTCTTCTTCGAGATCTTTCGTCCACTTCCAGAAATGAAGCCGAGGCGATCATTGCCGAACAACTCAAAGAGCAAACTATCTGAAATCGAGCAAGCGATTGGAGAAAATATCGCAGCACGCATGTCAGGCGATGGCATGTCCATGTCGATTCGTGGCAGAACTTCTGAGAACGCAGTGGTCGCACCTAACACAACCTTGTCCGTCTCCGCAGCACGCCAGTTCAGCGCCGAATCTTCCATCAAGGCCGAGATGAAACAGCGATCGAAGGACTCGAAACCAAAGACTGTCACCGACAAGAAAAAGATCGTTGGCAATATTCGCGTGGAAGCGTCTGGGTATCGATTCAACAAATCGGATATTCAATCGATAGAAGTGGAGATATTGCGTCCCATGGGGCTCGAATCGATTGAAAAGTTCGAGCTAAGTTCCGTTGCATTGGATCAACCGCCCCAACGTGCAAGTCTTCAGAATCACTTGGCATCTCTTGAGATTGCAACCGCCAGTCCCACACAGAAAACATCGACAACGGTTCGGACTTGGAAAGATTCGTCAGGTAAATTTTCTGTCGAAGCTGAACTTTTGTTGTTTGATGGCGAAAAAATCGTCTTGAAAAAGATTGATGGAAAAACAATCGAAGTACCCGCTAGCCGAATGAGCGATGCAGATATCAAGTACCTTGAGAAGCTTTGAGCAAGTAAGCAAAGCGTGAGGCAGTTGTAGCGGCTACCCCGCAGCTCGTCTGCGTGGGGCCGTAGTCGAAACCAGATGAGGTATCGCACTCATCGACGCCACCACGCAGTTCATCTGCGTGGGGCGATGGCCTGGTGGTCTACCATGTTGGAGCAGCATCCTTCGTGGGGGTGCCTCGCAGTAACGATGCGAAGCGTTTGGTCGCTTACTTTGAGTGTACTAATTTCTTGAACGCGTCCGAAAGTTTTTTAGTGATAGGGCCGACGGAGCCGCTGCCGATGGGGCGACTGTCGATCGTTACCACGGGGATCACTTCGGCTGCGCTACCGGTCAAGAAGCACTCGTCGGCCACATACAGATCGTGTCGTGTCATCGTTTGTTCGAATGCCACAATCCCATGCTCTTTGCATAAATCGAGAATGGCATTTCGTGTGATCCCTTCGAGAATGCCCGCGTCTTTCGGAGGTGTCATCACGACTCCACGCTTGACGATAAAGATGTTATCGCCAGTACACTCCGCCACTTCTCCTTTGTGGTTCAACATCAACGCTTCGACGCACCCCGCTTGGAGTCCCTCGATCTTCGCCATGATGTTGTTCAGATAGTTCAACGACTTGACCCGTGGACTCAAGGCGGCTGGATGGCTGCGTACCGTCGAGGCGGTAATGATTTTGAGCCCTTTATCGTAGAACTCTTCGGGGTACAACGAAATCGAGTCTGCGATGATGATCACTTGCGGATCACTGGTTTTGTTCGGATCGAGCCCAAGAGATCCAGCGCCTCGGGTGATCACCAATCGAATATAGGCATCGATGAGCGAGTTCTTTTGCAATGTTTCGTAGACTGCTTTCTCCATCACTTCGATCGAGATCGGAATCGTCAAGCAGATCGCGCGGGCCGATTCGTACAAGCGCTCGAGGTGTTCCTTTAATCGAAATATAGTGCCGGAATAACTACGCATCCCCTCGAACACACCATCGCCGTAAAGCAAACCATGGTCGTAAACACTGATCTTCGCGTCCGCTTTGTCGTAGAATTTGCCCGAAATATAGATTTGAAGTGCCATTGGTTTGGTCCAGGTGAATGGGGGAGGCTCGTAGCCTGACGGGTCTGTCGATTTAGTCACAACCCGACGCGTGCGCGTGGGATTCTGCGTCCCTCGCGCACGCGTCGGGTCGTGATTAATGCTCTGCCTTGGGGCAAATCCAAAAATTTAACAACCTGCTATGCGACGGGCCAAAGGTTAAAACGAATGTAGCAAATTTGCGCTAATTTGTCAGGACGAGATTACCGGACAAATAGACCGATTCGACCTGCCATTGGTTCGTCAAAACCACAAAATCTGCCGCTTTTCCGAAGGCTATACTTCCAAAGGAATCGGAAATACCGGTCCGCTCGGCCGGTGTGAGGGACGCCATGCGAATGATTTCTTGCAATGGAATATCTGTAAGGCGCTTCATGGTTCGGACCATCGAATCAAGTGCAACCACAGAACTCGCCAAGCCACCGTCGGCTCCTCGTCCGACTTCTCCATCGCTGATGTACCAGGCTTCGTCCTGCTCGTTCCCGAAAGGATAACGCCCCGGTGGCATGTCCAACGCTCGATTGCAATCACTGACTAAGCACAGTCGCTTGGCCGACTTCATTTGCCACGCAAATCGCAATAACTCACGGCTCAAGTGCCAACCATCCGCAATGATCTCTGTACTCATTTCCGGATGTGCCAAGACGAACTCCGTCATGCTCCCTTGCATAGGAACACCCAAGCGAGCGCGAACGGTCGGAACTGAACTCATCGCGCACCAGAAATGGTCGACATGCCGCATGCCATTCTCAAATGCTGCCGCCATCTCGTTCCAGCTAGCGTTGGAATGTCCGCAAGTGATAAGGCAATTATGTTGTTTGGCGGTCTTGTAAAAATCGGCAGCGCCGGGAAGTTCTGCCGCACATGTCGCAATGCGGATGAGTCCCGACTTGAAGTAACCATTGGTTTCTTTCTTGGTTGGATCGCGGCGACCTTCTTTGCTATGACAGCCTACTTTATCAGGTGCGAAGTACGGTCCATACAAATGCACACCTGCAATGCGTGGTAGTGGATAGGGGGGCTTTTTCTTCCTAATGGTTGCCTTCACCGCTTTTAGCATGGCTGCGATCTGCGTCGGCTGGCCTGTCGTGGTCGTTGGAAAGATAGTGGTCACGCCATGTCGCAAATGCGCATGACACGCAGTTTGAATCGCATCGACGGTGCCATCCATGAAGTCTGCTCCTGCGCCGCCGTGGACATGGATGTCAACGAAACCTGGAGACAGATACTTTCCGCTGAGCGATACGATTTTTGCATCTTTGGGTATTTTCTTAGGCATACGGCCTACATGGGAAATGATGCCTTCGTCTACCACCACGCAAATGTCAGCTTCGATCGAATCTTCGAGAATGACGTTACCTTCGATAAAGATGGTTTTCATATAGAGGGTGTGGTGCTAGGGGTGGAGTTCGAAGATCTGTGCTATTTGCGTTGATCGGCGGAGCGATCAATGTCGCTGTTGCTTATTTTGATCGACGGAGCGATCAACGACACTCCACCAATCGTACATGTCGAATAGTGTCTCTCGCAGGTTATCTCCATGCCGAGCGCGCGAAGACTTCCAAGCATCGGATTGTATCGCATTTTCAATAACCTCCGGCCCGTAGTCCGCAAGGATCGTTTCGAGCACCCAACGTTCGGTTTGCGGATCGATTCGAGTTTGCCAAAGCACTTGGCATCCTCGGAAAACGCGATGCGATGTCGCAATCAAAGGCAGCTTGTAAAGTCGGCATTGCCTCATAACAAGCCAACGACGAAACCACGATAACTGTTCGATACCATCGATAATGACTACTCGATAAGCTCTCCAATTCGGCATGTCTCGGCGAACCACTTGGCCTGCGGTTCCGTCGGACGACAATTGGACCAAGTGAACTTGTCCTCCCGACAATCGCTCCGTGAGCTTTGGGATCAAACTTTGGACAAAGGTCGATTTGCCGGATCCATGCGGGCCAACGATCAGTTTACACAGCCCACCCTCGAGTGCGCTATCCACGATTCTGTCCCAACAGCCATTCGAAAGGAACGCATATTCCATCGCTCCAGGCTGAAAAAAACGGGTTGCGAATGGATTCGTGGACTTCATACGTCCTTCCTCGGCTCCACAAAAAAAGGATGATCCGTAACCATGGTGTCGTCTACCCATAGTTTGCACTCCTGGGCCCGATCGCTATGTGCCGAGATCCCAACTTCGAGAGAACTATAAATAGCGAGCAACATCAACAATAAGATGGCGCCCCATCCTATACTCCTATAGGCCGTCGACTTCATCGTGCTTCCGTTGGGCGTGCGAGATTCGCGAATACTTGTTGATTCATAGTGTCAAGTATAATGGGACCAATGCTTGAGGGGTATTCTGCCGATCGAAGAGAGTGTGTGCTACCCATGTAAATCGAGCGTACCATAAATGAACTAGCAAATCACTATACTCCAACGGAA
The DNA here is from genome assembly GCA_021300155.1 of Pirellula sp. Classification (GTDB taxonomy): domain Bacteria; phylum Planctomycetota; class Planctomycetia; order Pirellulales; family Pirellulaceae; genus JBKCUI01. The sequence continues at coordinate 64,356 of JAJTID010000033.1, read as the reverse complement.
TCCATAAACGAGGACTCCAGAGTTTGGTTTGCAAATACCATTGAGAGCCTGCCATTTCATTGCATCCTGCATGCCGGTCGGCTATGCTTGCAACGTCAGACTCTGCTGCATTCCCACCTAACCACCTACCGAAAGAACACTATGAGCTATCCACAAACACGACGCGCATTTGTGCAAGCCTCGCTCGCTGCATCCGCGATTCCCATGTTCGGTTTATCCGGACGATCCGCTGTTCCATCTGCGATTGGAAAATTGAGAACCGCCCATATCGGGGTTGGGGGAATGGGAGCTTCCGATTTGGGTTCGATTGCGTCTCATTCCATGGTCGAGGTCGCCGCGCTCTGCGATGTAGATTCTTCTCGATTGGCGAAAGCTCAAGAAAAGCATCCTAACGCCAAATTGTTTTCGGATTATCGAGAGATGCTCGCCACGTATGGCAGTTCGATTGATGCTGTCGTAGTATCCACACCCGATCACACGCATGCACCGGCCGCCATGACGGCAATGAATCTCAACAAGCCGGTGTATTGCCAGAAACCCTTGACGCACGAAGTGTTCGAAGCACGTCAACTGCGGGCTGTCGCGGAAAGCAAAAAGTTGGTGACACAAATGGGGATTCAAGTCCATTCGTCGGTTCAGTATCGACGCGCCGTTCAAATGATTCAAAGCGGTGTTATTGGCAAAGTGAGCCAAGTACACGCGTGGTCGAACAAGAACTGGGGATACGACGGTGGTCCGCTGGCCCCTGCGAAAGTGCCAGATACGTTGAAGTGGGATTTGTGGTTGGGCGTAACGCAATCCCGTGAGTATTCAAAGGATATCTATCATCCAGGAAATTGGAGGAAACTGATTGACTTTGGTACAGGAACATTGGGGGATATGGGAGTGCATATCTTCGATACACCCTACGCAGCGTTAGAGTTGACGGCCCCGAATTGGGTGAAGACCACGTGTCGACCTGTAACCGGAATTGGCCATCCAGAAAAGAATACAGTCGAGTATCAGTTTCCAGCGACTCGATACACGACTGAGACGCTGCAATGGATATGGTACGATGGCAGTTTCGCTCCCCCCTCCGTCGATAGTTTGAAATTGCCACAGGGATTCAAGCTGCCTGGTCAAGGATCCCTTTTCGTCGGACAAGAGGGCGTTTTGTTGCTGCCCCATGTCGGCGAGGCGATACTCTTTCCTGAAGAGAAATTCAGCGACTATGTTCGCCCCAAACTGGAAGACAAGAATCACTATCACGAATGGGTGGATTCTTGTATGGGTAATGGATCCACCAGCGCGAGCTTTAGTTATGCAGGCCCGCTGACCGAAGCCCTTTTACTGGGTGTTGTCGCGAACCGTTATCCAGGTCAGCAATTGGATTTCGACGCCAAGCGTTTGCAAATCACAAACATGCCCGAAGCGAACAAGCTTCTCAAGAGAAGTTACCGCGCCGGCTTCGAAGTGCCCGGTTTGTCGTGAGTTCTCCGGTAAGGTGTTAGCGGCCACGAGACGGCAGAAGTTTCGAGTGCGTGATGATGGAATTCATGAAGAGTCGTCGAATTGCATCGTATCCGCGATCGTTGGGGTCTTCTACATTTTCGTAGAACCAATAATAAGGGTCTCTCGAGTCATAGAAGGGTTGCCAAAACTGGCGACAATGCCCACCGTGTCCTAGAAAGGTTTTGTGCAATGGAACCACACGCACATGATCGCGTGCGTCGACACATCGATAGATCGTCTGATTGTATTCAGCATGAATTGCTAAGCCATCTGGCCATGCCGGCAACATGATACTTGCTCCATCCCCCACACCGTCTGTTGGGTCGTAGATATCGGCCAGATGGATCTCGCAGCCACCCGGAAACTTGGCGGTAATCGTATCGAGCATCGTGTTTAGTCGCTTTTCAAAGTTCTCAATCCAAGGCTTCGCTTGCTCCCTCGTGGCCAGGAACATAGCACCCTCGCGAGCAGGCGATCGACCGTAACTGTGGATCAAATCGTTTCCGCCGGTGGTCATTACGACGATGCCATAAACATCGGCAGGTTGTGTTTCCAATTTCTCGTCAACAATTTCTGCATGAGCAATCGAGGTGGAACCCGAGATTGCAAGATTGCGCGTTTGAAGATTCGGCAAAACACGCGAAAGGCAAACGCCCTTCATGTCTTCAGATTCATCTATTGGATTTGAAATCAATCGTTGAAAGTAGCTATGGCTCGTATTTTTGGCTCCCAATCCTGCGGTGACACTATCACCGATACCAAGGAGGAGTACGGGCTGTTCTGTCCATGTTTTTTCAAAGGGATCGCGAGAGACCTTCGGCCCGGCCGGCCCGGATCCGATGGGTCTCGCTATGTAGAACTGCAAGTACGCGGTCGCCAGCAAAAGGGATGTGAAACCGAAGCCAAGAATGACCAACCAGCGAAAGCGTTTACGGTTCATGGGGCATTTCTCATGCACGGAGCGTCGATAGCCGTGCAAAGCTTATAGTACAAAGGCTCTATAGTTCAAAGGCGTCTTCTTCGCCTTGTTCGGCATAAATTGGGAGGTAGCGGTAGTAGACTTCCAAGATCATGGTTGCCATGCAGGTGGTATAGAAGCGACCTGCAGAACTAGTGCTGTGGCTATGGCTATCTTCCCAAAACCAACTACCTGTCGATGGGCCTGATTGCGATTGTAGACCAATGAGTTGGTCTCGCATGCGAACGTTCCATCGATCCCACTCTGGACCACCATACTGCTTCATTACCTGCGTTGCGTAGTAGTTATAATAAGTACTAGTTCGGCTAGGCCCGGCTTTATCAAATTTAGCCACAATCGCCTTGGCCGTCGGATGGTCCTTTTTCATACCAGAGTACATTCGGCAAAGTAGGGCGCAGGCTGTACAGTTCGCGTTGTATTTTGCTTTTTTCGCAACCGAATCAAAACTGTAGTGGTAGCTGGTCCCCTCATCCCACGACATGGCATCCAGAAACAGATTGGCACGCCGAACAACATCGAGATCGATGGTCAATCCACTCATCGCTGCACTCTTTAGTGCCATCATTTGCCATCCAACGATCGACGTGTCGCCAAGTCCTATTCCTGGACTATAGTGCCACCCACCGGTTGTCGGATTCTGTGCATAGGCTAGAAAGTTGATTCCAGACTGCGCGGCCTCAATAAGCGCTGGGTCTCGTGTCATGCCGTACGCTTCGCACAAAGCGATGGTTGCGATCCCATGAGCATACATGTCGTCCTGCCCTCGTCCCACGTACCAAGAACCTAAGCCTTTTTGAAACTTCATGTTCTTGATCAAAAAGCTTAATCCACCGAACACGACTTCTTTGTACTCACCCTCCATGTGTGTTTGGCCAGCCCCAAGAAAGCACATCAATGCCATGCCTGTGGCTGCATTGAAGCTCGACTGCCGACTACCTGGATTGTCGGGGCCATGCGCAAGCGTCCACGATCCATTTTGTTTGTTCTGATGTTCCGCGAGCCATTTGAGGGCCATGGAAACGGCTTTTTCGGTTGCATCAGATCCACCAAACTTTCGCAGTAGATCTCGCTTGGTTTCTTTCGACCTACCTGTTAAGGCTTGTTTCATGGCTGCGTTGGCTTGGGCTGCCATGGCGTTCTTGGGCGTCAAGCTGGCCATACTATTCATCGACAACAGCGGAACATCCACGACCACTTCGGATAGGTCGACACTCGTCGCTTCGATATTGGAATCCACCACAGGGACATCCGATGGCACATCTGCAGACTCCGATGGCTGAAGCTCGGAAGCTGAAGCCTCCTCCATCGCCGTTGCTTGCAAATCCTCGCCATCTTCTAATGCCTCAGCGGAACTCAGCATGAGCTTGAGCTCCTTCTTGATGGGCTCGATGTTCCATGCTCCCAGCACCAGTATGGCTGCAACATGCACAAAAGTACTGACCAGCCAACTCGGGATAGATTGCTTGATGAGGTGAACTCGTCCTTTCTTGGACGGATTTTGCTCCTGATCTACTGGAGTTGAGACTGCATGTTGTGCGGTTGCAGCCCGCTTGCCCGAGATCGGCTTTTCACCGGTTATCATTTTTTTCGGGTCTGCGGATCGATTGACTGGCTCAGATGCTGATTCTGCGACGGGAATCAGTTCACCGATGATCTGGCCGCTTTCCTCGAACTCAGGGAGACCAGAGTCCGCCCCCGTCAATCCTCCCATCCCTGTTGATCCATTGTCAGAGGGTGCCATATCCGTTCCCGCGACCTATCACGCAAAAAGTTTGTCAGCCAAAAAGCTGAGATTTGATGAGACAAAAGTAGAGGCGTTGGGAGGCGAGGGGCATTTAAATTCCCCGCAATCGCTTCTCAATGATAGCACACAGCGCATGCGTTTGTACTCAAAAGATTTTAATCGTTGTGAGACCGCCTACCTATTCTTTTTCAAATTGCTTTTGAAGAGCCGGTTGCAAGGCATCCCAGTTTTGCGATGCGAGTTCAAAATCGACATCCGACCAGCGAATCGGTCTGTCACCGGAAACTCGCGATGCCTGGGAAGCATTGGGCCAAACGGGAAAATGGGCTCCATTCCCCATTGCCAGCCTGGCTTCCACTTTTTCACTAATGAGATGATCGGCCAGCAATCCCGCTGCCGTTGGATGAGGTGAGTTCTTCAATACGGCCAATGTATTGGGGATGAACAAGGTTCCAAATTGCCCGACTTCTTGATCCGGAAACACAATTTCCACAGGCTGTCCATTTTCCTTTTCAATAATGGCGTCGTCTGTATCCGTAATGCACCAATCGAGATCCCCGCGCCCGACTGCCAAGGCTACTTGTTTGTTTCCAGAAAGAACCACCGCATTTTTCGAAACGGCCGCGATCCACTTTTCGAAATTCAGCTTTCCCGAACTACCGCCAATGGTTGCATCTGCCGAAATTTTATCGGAATGGCTAGACAGAACCGCCATGTGTGTTGCCGTGGTTCCGTAGATCGGATACGCCATGCCGCATCGATTCTTCCATTTCGGATTCGCCAACTCCAAAACACTAGAGGGCAATTCGGCGGACTTTTGCAATCGCTCTTTGTTGACGAGAATGACCCGCGCGCGAGCCGCAAACCCGATCCAACTACCGTCCGACGCCCGATACGATTTTGGCCAAGTGTCAGGGATTGGCCAACGACGCGTCTGCAGCAAGCCCTTTTTCTGCAGCCTCAATGTATGCAGGATCTCGTTGTTCCAGAAGCAATCGCAACCTGGTTTACCGGCCTCTGCCTCGATTCTTTGGACCAATCCAAGCGTCTTACTCGATTCGACATCGAATAGCCGTGTGATCGATATCTTTTCATTCCCTCGCTCAAATCCGTCGAGTATCGGCGTCGAAAACTCTCGATCCGCGGCAGCATAAATGACAACTTCATTTTCAGGCCGAGGAACGCATCCAATGGCACAGAAAGAAAGAGACCACAAAAGCAAAACGTATTGAATTCGGATCATGGCATCGATTCGAAAGAAAAACACAGGACAGAAGATCGCCCGATTCTATCGGGATCCGGTTTTTCGCGAAACGACTTCTATCATACAAGCGTTAAGAACCGCTCAATCGCAACCAAAAAGATTCTGGCAACCCAAGGATTGCCACAGAATAATGGAAGCCGAACCAGGACCGCTCATTGTAGAATGGCGTCGGTCGGCCTATTGGCATCCGACACAACGCCTTTCCCCTATGGCGACTCTACTCGCGTCGAGTTTGGTTCGCCATTTTTTTGGATCTTGCTTGCTGCTTCGACTCTTACGAAACGCATAGCCGTTGTAGAACGAAACTGGACATCCTTGCCCAAAGTAGAGTTTGTCGATAGGGCACTGGGTCTGCTCTATCTTCAATCTGCACCCCCGCGAATCCGTGCAGTAGTTTCGCTATGCGGCAGAAAGTTGCATCTGGCCTGTTCGGGCGGATATTCCCTCGATGAACTCTTCGAAAATTCTGATGTCCAGCGCACTCGCTGCTGGCGACTCGGGATGGAATTGGCAACCAACCACGAACCAATCGTCGTCGCGGCTCTCGATTCCCTCGATCACTCCATCTTGGCAACGCGCCGTTACCTTGAACGAATCTGCTAAGCGGTCGATCGCCATATGATGCCGACTGGTGACGCGAATTTCACCTTCACCGTAAACGCGACCGAGGATCGAATCGGATTCTACGACCAAGGAATGTCGATGGTTGGGATCATGCGGATCTTTGTGCGGTATCGCATTAGGCATATCGATTGGCAAGTGATAGAAGAGGTTGCCACCTTCTACGATGTTAATCAATTGCATGCCAACTCCGATCGCCATCAAGCTCATACGGCGATTGGAGATCTCTTGAGCGAGTCGACGGTCGAATTCTTCTCGTCTGGCTTCCATAGGACGGACAGAGCTATGCAACATGTAGCCATCATTGCGAGGATCTAAATCTCCACCGCCAACCAACACAAAACCATCGAGTGTGTCGAGCAATGTGCTCAAGTTCTCTGGATCGATCATCGGTGGCAAAATGATCGGAATGCCACCAGCATTCGCAATGGAATCAAAGTAGCCTGCAGCGAGATAACAGTACGCGGGAGTGCCTTGGTTCGGGCCTCGATAATCACAATTCAAACCAATGAACGGCCGTTTCATCATTCTTTAGGATCCTCCTAGATATGAAAACAATCAGATGGGTCACACCACAACATGGATCACGGCTACGAACGCCCAAAATGATCCTGTGCAAAGAGTTGTCACTTGAGGAAAGGCCCCGAGAATCCATCTCGGGTATCAAGTCCAGGTCCGAGGGGAAAACTGTGGCTAGTCTTCCTGGGCCTCTTTGCGTCCTTTGGGAAACGATTCCTTGCAAGCGAGGGAAGAGTTGAGGAAAAGTGTGGTACTCACAACGATAGCGAAAACCCTATCATTCGCGGACGTTACGTGTGCTGTATACGCCCCCGACAACCTAGCGTTTTCACTGGCGGTTGAAGTTTGAGAAGATTAGTTTCTGAATTTGAGTTTTGCAAACCCCACACTAGATTTAGTCGTTGTTCCTTTTGCTAGCACGATATTGTGCGATAGCATTCCAGAAGCCAAGTTGGTTCATGAGGCTTAGATTTTTCGACCCAAAGCGTAAGCGAACGACTCAGGATGCCTCGCGAACAGGCCTGTTTGTTTAGTCAGTGATTCCGTAAAGACTTTAGTTTTCTGCCTCCCCTGCTCCTCAGTGTCAGGCAAAAAGAGGGAGCAAGGAATAGCCTCCGAGACCCATGCCATCACCTTTCCATCCAACCCAATCTTCAACGACACTTCGATATACAGCGCGAAAGTCGGTATGGTACTTGAGATCACCATCTACCAACTGCGTTAAACTAGGCAACTCGCCGACTAGTATGTTCTTCATCTTGGGACCACTTAACCACATAGGAGCCGCCGCTCCGTGGTCTGTGCCGAGGCTAGCGTTCTCTGCCACGCGTCGTCCAAACTCACTGAACGTCATTACCAGTACGCGATCGGCTTGACCATCACGGTCCAACCGTGCGTGAAATGCGGCAAGAGATTCGCTCCATTGTCGCAATAACGCAGCATGAACAGCAAGCTGGTTGGCATGCGTATCGAATCCATCGAGGGTGACATAGTAGATTCGAGTCTTGAGCCCAGCCAGAATCAATCGCGATATTGTCCGCAATTTATTCCCGAGCTCGGAATCTGGAAAATCCTTGTTCTCATCGGGTGTTGATAGCATGCCTTCAATCCGACTGCTTGCCTTCAATGCAGTATCTGTGCTGACCGAAAGGAAACTCATCAAATCCTCGTCGGACGATTCCTTCGAAATCGTATTGGAGGCAGGGGATGGCGACATAGATCTCGCGGCCTGATCTTTAAGTTGTTTACGATCCGCTTTGAGTCGAAACTGCTCTACTGATGAAAGCGAAGGAACTTGAACACCTCGATCCACCAAAGCTAGTGGGATCGGTTCGTTCCCGAGATGGAGCGCCAACGAATCGTCTGTTTCAACGCCCTTCGCGTCAGATAACAATCGACCAATCCAGCCAGATCGATTGCGCGATGTCCTGGGCTTGCAACTGTGCCAGATATCCATCGACTCAAAGTGTGATCGATTCGGATTCTCGTACCCCACGCCTTGGATCACAGAAAGCCTTTGCTTTTCCAGCATGGATACGAGGGCCCCCAGCGATGGATGAAAACCGAGTTCTTCATCCAAAGCGATCACCTCATTCGAATCTATCTTCAACTTGGGCCTAGCCTTCTTGTATGCGTCGTGCTTGTGAGGAACGATGGTATTCAATCCATCATTTCCGCCCGTGAGTTGAACGACAACCAAAATGCGTTCCGAGGTATTATCTGAGCTTGCCAGTTCCTTTGCCATCGCGTGTACCCACCCATTTGGAGCCTGAACTCCGATCGCAATTCCCGCAGCGGACGAAGCGGACTGGATGAATGTACGTCGTTTCATGATAGGACTCTGAGGTCTTGGGAGTATCGTGGCGAGCTAGGATAGGTGAGTTAAGATAAGTGAAACTGCGGAAGAGAACAGAGTTGAATCAATAGTGATGTTCGGTCGTTCTTAGACTCCGCTTCGGATAACAGGGTTCGTCTCGCATCGTCGGTCAGCGGCTTGGCAAGTAAAGTCGTTTCCAAATAGGCGAGCCAACCTTCGCTTGAACGAATGCGTTGAAGCTCGCACCACTGCGAAAGAGACTTGCCACCAAAGCGGGTGTTTTCGTCTCGAACCATATCATGAACGAGATTGGCTCGTCCAATCAATGTTGAAGAATTGATCCAGCTACGACCGCCATCCCAGCCCTTCACGTTGGGCGGATAAAACAAACTTTGACCTAAGGGTCGTAGTCGTTTAGTCAATGCATCCAGATTCGTCGTCGCCTGTAGGCCCCGAAGGCAGGCCAATGCTACGTCGACAGGAGAACGAATTTTTCGACCAACTGGCCAGCCCGAGAGCATCAAACGACTACTTAGTAACTTCTCGACTACTGCCTGAACCGAAAAGGATGAATCGACAAAGGCCGATGCTAGCGGGGCGAGAAAATCGTCCGCTGGCTCCGGTTCATCGCACAGGAAGAATTTGAACAACTTGCGAACGATAAACTGGGGGGTTGCCTTATGTCGCACGACGCAGTCGATAGCTTCTTCGCCTGAATCAACGTTATCGAATCCCAGTATCGACTTCTTTCCACTGTCGTGTTGATACGGATTGAATCGGAATTGTTTGCGACGAATCTCCCAGCCAGTAAAACATCGGGCTAACTGCTGTACATCTTGCTCCGTGTAATTCCCTTCGCCTAAGCAAAAGAGCTCCATCAACTCACGTGCATAATTCTCATTGGCATGGGCTTTGCGGTTGGTCACACTATCCAAATAGATCAACATAGCAGGATCTTTTGATATCTCCTGCACCATGGTTCGAAAGCTCCCCAATGCATTGCGTCGCAGCGTTCGATTCTGCTCCAGCATAAGTTCTGGATCGATGACTTTTTCAGCCCCCGTGGCGAAATGGCCATGCCAAAACAATGTCAACTTCTCGATCGTTGGAGAAGGTGAATGTAGCAATCGATGTAACCACCAGGAAGCAAGGTTGCGAGAATCACCACCCGCCAAAACTCCTCTGGCGAGGATAGCAGACTCCTCTTCAAACGTATCTGCAATCGATGAGTCCTGAGACTTTTTGCCCAGCAAGCGATCGACGCACGCGGAGGGGGACTCCTTGATAGCCGCTTTCAACTCATCTTGGTTAGCTCCGAAGCCAGCTCTGCGATGAAGCAATGCCGACCTATCGATACTCCACGGTTCTTTTGTGGACGGTTCCCATGGGGACCATGCCAACTCTGGATCGATCGACTCCAGTTCTGCATTCCAATCAATCGTCTGGTTAGTCCGACTCATCGTGCCTCCGCACCATTCGATGATTTGTCCAAATTCGCTTGAACACTCTCCTTGCCTGCAAGGTCTACTTGTATCTTCAATCGAACCTGCTCGTCAAACGAAAGCTGGCCACTCGCAGAACCTAGCAATTGCATCAACCCTAATAGGACATCCACTTCCCCTTGTGCTTCCTTTTTCGAATGACCTTTTTCGAGCATGTTCTGCGTAATGAGTTGATCGCGATTGTCCAGCAAAGCATCGCGGATCATCGCCAAATCCAGTTCCACGCTCGTGTTGAGCATAGGACTCGTCAAAGATGAATCATGGTTCGCAATCGGATTTGCGATCTCGGAAATCAATTGACGTGCAAGAGCTAATGTACTGGAAACAACCACTCGATCCCCTCGGAACGCAACCGAAGGACTAAAGTTGAATTGTACGGGAAGACCGTTCTCGTATTTTCGATCTTTTTCTACTACATATTCGGCCCAATATATTTTTGCATCCTCAACGATCTCCGATTCGAGATCGAGTTGAGGTTGACCTTCCATAGCACCCGCAACATTGAGAAATCCGACAAAGCTCTGAAAGATCCGTTTCAAGTCCCGTTGCATCGAATCTGGTTCTTTAAGTTTGCCGACCAAAGCAAAGCTAGGTAGCCGAATCGAAGGCTTGAGTGCATTGGGAAAGAATTGAGACGCAGAGACAATTTGAAGCTGCGGTTCTAATGCACCCAAAATGTCAGTTCCAAAGTCACGGCCTGAAAACAATGTCGTTAACGTGTTATCTACTTGTGCAAGTTGGTCGTTCACTTTTTGATCAAACAGGTCACCAGCTCGAAGCCAGAGCTCAGAAAGATTACGATAGGTGCTCAAAGACGCAAGCCCTCGAGGAGTCTTCCAAGTGGGCTCGGCAACTCCTTTCGAATTCGGTCCCACGTAAAACTCGCGTGTCCCAGCAAACCACCCTGGCTGGGTTGGAGACAGAATCTCCATATTTGCACCGGATTCATTCAATGCTAACCGACCGATTGCCATGGGAGACTTATCTAATGTCGCAAGCAAACCGCCGAAGAGCAACTCCGCTACGAACTCCCGAGGTTTGTTGGAAAAAATCTTTTTCGTCCATCCGGCTTTTGCTTCTCGAATGTTATCCAAATCGAGGTAAACGGTTGCAATCGATCCGTTGGAGTTTGAATCGAATCGTTCTGCAAACTCCTTAGCCCTTTGATAAAACGGGGACGCGTCAAGGGACTCCTTGTTCTTGTCCAACATCTGATCGACGGTTGCCTTTGCAATCTCGGGTTTGTTGGCAACCAACAACCAATCGTCCTTTTGGGCGACAATCAGTTTGTTGACTTCATACCCGCGAATACCACGATAGGTTGTCTCTGCGACTTTGCCTGGTTTGTTCTTATTGTTGTCTCCACGCGCCAGAGTCACGATCTTTTGGATATAGTCTTTTAGCCAACGAGCACTCCTCGTTCTGGATAGAAACACTATTTCACCTTGATCGTTGATGCAAAGGTGGGCACCGAATTTGGTCAAATCACGTGCGAGCGTTTCAAGCTTTGCGCCCAGCACCAACTCTGACACCGCAATTCCACCACGCAATTCTTTCAGTGGTTCGCTCTTCCACAGTGCATGAATGGTTTCGTCCGCTTGAATTCTCGTTCGCAGTGGGTGGGATAGCAGCGAACCGATTGGCTCTAGCTTCAGATAGACAAGCGTCGAGGCTGGCATCCAATACAAAGGATCGTCGTCCACTCTCTCGTTCTGCCCGTGAGACGCCGATGGCCAAGAAACCAAAGATGAAACACATACGAACAAAAAGAGGGTCAGAACGTGAAGCCGATTTTGGAGCATTGTGGATATCCAGGAGTAAGGCGGTGGCATAGGATTCGCTTGGAACGCAATTTTTCAAGCCATCCGTGAACTTTTATGCCAGCAGTAGTATACTCTACCCGGTAGTGCCCATTGAAATATTAGGTCCTTCCCGACGGCTTTCTCTGAATAGACATGATGCAAAAAACAGCCTTGTTCAAGATTTCGACACTCGCCTTTTTGGCAGTTTTGTGGCTTGGATTCGTGGGATGCAAACCCTCCGAGCCTGAAGTAATGGAAACGACTGTCGAACCCGCAAAGCCTTCGATAGAAAGTCGAGTCTTGGTTATCGAGAATTTGGATAGCCCAATCTCGATGCAGATCACAAAACACTACGTGGAGAAACGAGGCATTCAAAAACGACTTCAAGTGCATTGCCCTGACTCTTCTTTAGTTGCTGCCAACGAGACCATTCCTTTTGTTCAATTCCAGGAGTCAATCGAATCTCCATTGAAGGCTTACTTGGAGAAGGACCCATCGATTGATTTTATTGTCCTCACGAAAGGGATACCGATTCGACTAACGAACGCTCCAATCGGCTTTTCCAACAATCAACCTTCGCTGGACTCCTATTTGGCGGCTATGGGTTACTTCGAAAATCCCACAACACAACACGTCGTGATTGATGAGGATGGATGGAAAGGTAAATGCTTTGTCAACAACTACTTCAATTCCAATGAACGATTCTCGCATGCCAGGTTTGGAGGCTATCTCGTAACTCGCCTCGATGGATATACGGTTGAAGCGGCGATGGCATTGATTGACAACTCGATAGTCGCGTCTAATCAAAAACCATCGGGCTCATTCTTCCTGGATGCAAATGCTGGTGCAGATCCAGCCGATATTGCCAAGGTTCCTTTATTGCCGATCAAGAATGGACGAACAGATATGGAAGCCATCGGAGGCTTGGGAGTGAAAGACTGGAACGCGGACCTTTTTGCCTGCGCTGAAAAGCTAAAGATCGGAGGCATCCCGCATGAGCTTGAGCAAACCGATGCGTTCATCGGCAACAAAGAGGGCCTTATGGGCTACGCATCGTGGGGCAGTAACGATGGCAAGTTTTCCCTCGAGAGCTACCAATCGATTCGTTTTGCGCCGGGCGCATTGGCCGAGACCGCAGTCTCTACAAGTGGTCGAACTTTTCTTCCTAGTACCGGTGGACAATCGCTGATCGCTGATTTGATCAATGCCCGAGTTACGGGTGCCAAAGGATATTGCGACGAGCCTTTTCTTCCTGCGATTGCGTCACCGACAATTTTGTTCGATCGCTACACCAAAGGTTGGACACTCGCAGAAAGCTTTTATGCAGCCTCTCGATTCGTCGGATGGGAAGACATTGTCATCGGCGATCCGCTCGCGATGCCGTACGGGAAATAGCGATAGCTTGATTAGTCAGCGGCAGATGGATTTTCTGAAGAGGCACTTTCCGGGGGCAGATTCTGGCATCTTTTCACTTCACCCAACGAAGATTCTCGGAATGAACTATGCTAGTTGCAACTTGGGATAGGCACCGTTGGATGAGTGTGTTCACTCGACTGTCGATGAAAGCGAAAGAATGAATTTTGGATACTTAGAAAGACTTACCATCCAATTGACGGCTGGTGCTGCAATGCTTCCGGAGAAGATCCGAAGTATTCACACCAACTACGTCTTGAAAGCCCAGAGAGAGGATGGCGGGTGGGGTGGTCGCGAAGGAGATAGCGACATCTACTACTCTTCGTTTGCGCTTCGGTCTCTCGCTATTCTTGGAGAACTCACGGGAGAGACCGCGGATAGGGCTAGCAGATTTCTCGTCTCTCGAACGCAACAACAAGAGTCAATCGTTGATCTGCTATCGTTGATCTATAGCGCTGCGTTGATCGAAGCAGCTACGGAAACCAACCCACTATACGCGATTGCCGTCGACTGGAAGGACAACATACGACAGCTCCTCTACCGATTGCGTCGCGAGGATGGTGGTTTCGCTAGAACCGAACAAGGGAATGTTGGCAGCACGTATCAAACCTTTCTTGTTGCAATCTGTCTAGAATTGCTGGAACAACCACTGGTGGCGGACGATCCCTGCGTTGCGTTTTTGTTATCACAGCGAAGAAGCGATGGCGGTTTCCTGGAAGTACGGGTTGCCAAACGATCTGGTACGAATCCAACCGCTGCAGCCATCGGAGCACTGCGTACATTGGGGGCGCTATCGAATAATATTGCGTCCGCGGCTGGCAACTTTCTCACTGATATCCAAACGGACGAAGGAGGATTTCAGGCAAACTCCAGAATGCCGATCCCGGATCTACTCAGCACATTCACAGCCTGTGTTACGCTCTGGGATTTGGAGCAACTAGAGCAGATCGATATTGCCTCTGCCTATCGGTACGGTTGCTCGATGGCTCGTGAAGAAGGTGGCTTTGCAGGATTCGAGTTAGATCCCGCGCAAGACATCGAGTACACATTCTATGGACTTGGGCTGCTAAGCTTATTAACACCGTGGCTTGAGAGCTCATCGTTGCCAGAGTAATGCTTCGAGCCCCTCGCGTTGCTTGAGAATGATTCCTTTGATCGCGTCGAGTCCCAAGTGGTCTTCCCAACGTTGCCTGGAGTCGTTCGATAACGACACATTGTCTCCAAGTACCACAACCCCATGGCCTGCCTCGATCGTTTGCGTCGGCGCGTCAGCTGCGCCTCGATAGTGTATGTCGCGAAAGACCAATCGTTGCTCAATCATCATCCTGCCGAAACGGCATTCTATGGATATCGGGCTTGTGTCTTGCTCCAATGCAATCTCTGAATCGTCTGATTTAGCCAAAGGCATACGGAGTATTTCTCGATCCGAAGTCCCTGCGATCGCTTGTCCATCCGCAATCATGACGACAATCCAATGGGATGAATTTCGAATGGCAAACTCGAAATCCGACTCCATACCATCGATCGAGATAGATAATTCGCCGTTGGAATAATCCAGCATGAAAACCGTTTGGCGTTGAGGGGTTCGAAGCGTCATTGTCGATTGCCAATCATTCATGGTGTTTGAAAATTGGATCGCACAACCGATATCGCCAACCATAATGACATCGTGCGAATCGTGAGCGTTCCTCGAATACTCGTTTGAAATCCATGGATATCGCGTGGTCTTGAAATCTAGTCGTTTGCCTTGTTGGACGGACTCGGCTGGTGTGGTTGCTGCTGTTTCGTTCGAATCATGTAGGATCGCATCTGCTTCGGAACCAACGAGCAGGGCTTTGCCTGATACGATTGAACCATCTAATTGCCAATGGTTCACAGGTTCAACGGGAGGAGAACTCGAGCTTTCCCATGCAACACTCGAAAGCGGATCTACCAGCAGCGATTGGCCAAGGAGTTGATTATATGTCCGTTGCATTCGTTCTTCGTTGATCCATAGATCTCCGTTTCTAATGGCGATCGATTCGTTCGGAAAACCAACGAGACGCTTTACTTCGCGACTCGTATCGTCCGGCGTGTCTGGATCTTGAATGACAACGAGATCACCTCGACGAAATCCTCGGTACTCGGTCTTGATACGGTTTGCTTCTCGACGCGCTCCGACGAATCGAGGCGGCATGTACTCTAACTGTTCCCCCGTATCGACTGAACTGGGCTCGATCAGTGCGGACTCTAAATCAAAATCAACATCGACTTGGCCGCAGTGCGGGCAACGAACCGGTATGCCTGGTCGAAGGGAATCGGAACAAAAATGAAAAGGGACTTCGCATCCATTGCATGTCCACCTCTTTCTCGGGCCACGGAGTGCGGGCTCCATGGAACTCCCAGCGACCTGTGCGATGCGTAGCTTTGAACCTCGGCGCAAGAGTATCAAGCCCGCAATAGAAATCGCAACGCACAGGAACAGCAATAAACCAATAGAGGACCAAACAAACCATTTCTTTGGTTTGTAATGAAAGGCTGTCGATCGAGACCATGGATCAACGGTTGCCAATTCGGTAAACGCCTCCCTCCGCTCGGATGATCCAGTCGTTATCGATCACCGCGTACGAGGAAAAAATTCGACCGGGTAAAGTGTTGCGTGCGATCTCTTCGAGTTCGCTTCCGACGCGGAAGACGATTGCTTCCCCCGTTTCTCCTTGGAAGTATAACTTGTCATCGACCAGCATCAGCGATGCTGAATAGTTTCCGCCAATTCGCTTCTTCCAATTCTCTTTGCCAGTGGTCGCATCGACAGATGCCGCGATCCCTGCATCGCTAACTAGCAGAATCTGATCGCCAGACACGACGAATGACGGAGTGTTGGGGACGCCACCTTTGTAGGTCCACTTTAAGTGCGTTTTCGTGGTATCCCCACGGCCTGTTGGATCGATCGCCAACAGTTTCGGAATCATGTATCCTGTACTGATGTACACGAGCCCTTTGTGATAGAGTGGCCGAGGGATTACGGAAAAGCCTTCGTATCGCACGGACCAAATCACCGATCCATCGATGGGCGATATGCTTTGGACGATATCGGAGCCAGGCGAGATGATCTGCTGCTGATTGCCAACAGTAATCAACTGAGGTGTGCAAAATGAGAATGTCCGTTCGGAAGTGATCCCGCGGGGCGTTCGCCACCGTTCATTCCCAGTCTTTAGATCGAGTGCTAATGTGTAAGGAGTTTCTCCACCGTCGCAAGTTAGAATCAATAAATCATTCACTACGATAGGGGAACCACCGTTGCCATGCGTCGGCGGATAAGAATGCTCGCGGTTCGACCAAACGATGTTGCCGTCGAGATCTGTACACACGGTTCCTTGGTGGCCAAAGTGGACGTAAAGTTTCCCTTCGTGCAGCAAGGGTGTTGGACTGGCATGCGAATTCTTTTTATGAATCGATGGCGCGTTTGCGGGTTGCTCTAATAGCGATTTTTCAAATATGGGTTTGCCTGTACTCGCGTCCAAGCAAAGTAATTTGAGGCTCTGGGCACCTGAGAGATCCGCATTGCTCTCAGAAGCATTCTCGGAAAAGGAAGCCGTAAAATAGATTTTGTCCCTGGCAATGACTGGCGAAGACCAGCCGAGTCCCTTGGTGGGCGAAAACCAGATTACATTCTTATTTTCACTCCATTCGGTCGGCAGTCTCAATGCGGAGAGAATTCCGTTTTGGTTCGGGCCGCGAAACTCTGGCCAATCTCCATAGGCGGCGGAGCTCAGAAATCCGAGGCAAAGGATCGATAGAAGAATGGAAAGCCCCGCCGCGAAAATAGGGCGGGCAGGATATAATCGGTGAGTTGTCGGCAAAATTCTATCCCTATGTTTTGAGTTGGAGCTGCTTGTGACTCGTTGGACTCGTTCAATATTTTTAGCTACCGTCTTCACTTCTTTATGGAACCCGCTGACGGTTGGCCAAGAGTTTGTGACGGAATCAGCAGACGCCAAGGTAACTTTGGTTGTGGATGGTTGCAAGTTTACTGAAGGGCCAGCAGTCGATTCTCAAGGAAATGTTTTCTTTACCGACCAGCCAAACGATCGCATCATGAAGATAGATTCGAATGGCAAGGTGGGCGAATTTTTAAAGCCCGCCGGCCGAAGCAATGGCATGTTCTTCACAGAAGATGGCAAACTGATCGCGTGTGCCGATGAAAAGAACGAAATGTGGGAGATTCTCCCCGATGGAACTCATCGTGTTCTATTCAAGGATTTCGAAGGAAAAAAACTCAACGGGCCGAACGATCTTTGGATCGATGCCAAAGGAACCATTTACTTCACCGACCCTTACTATCAACGGCCTTGGTGGGAGCACAAAGAAAAACCTCAAAAGAGCCAATGTGTCTATCGAGCGGATCGCGATGGGGAGAACATGGTCCGAGTGGACGATGCACTTATTCAGCCGAACGGGATTGTCGGAGACGCAAAGCGAAGAGTCCTGTATGTCGCTGATATCGGGGACAAAAAAACGTATCAGTATACGATTGCAAACGATGGCAGCCTCATCGACCGTAAGCTGTTTTGCTCGCAAGGGTCCGACGGCATGACGATCGATAACGAAGGGAATCTTTATTTGACGAACAATGTTGGTGTAACGGTTTACAACAAGGACGGGAAGAAATTACAAGTGATCAGCGTGCCGGAGAGCTGGACTGCAAATGTTTGTATCGGAGGAACCGACCGAAAGACACTCTATATTACCGCATCGGATTCGGTCTACTCCGTGCGACTTCGAACGTCTGGACTGTAAACGCTCTCTTGATTGAAGAATTGTTGTGCCGAACTCTACTGACTTTGATGCTTTGCCGTGCGAGCATACGTTGACGCAACTTTGGCAGCGGTATGCCTTTGCAAACGATGCAGGGCCATATCTATTGATTCCGAAAGCGGTCATGCAGCCGCAATCGGAGGCTGAGATTCAATCGATCTTTCGTGAATCCAAACGACGGAAAATTCCTGTTACGTTTCGAGCGGGTGGCACCAGTTTGTCGGGGCAATCCGTGACTGATGGTTGGTTAGTCGATATCGGCCGCCACTGGCGCGCAATTCAGCCACTCGACAATGGAGCACGAGTTCGGGTGCAGGGAGGTGCCATCGGCGGATTGGTCAATGCAAAGCTTCGCACATTCGGACGAAAAATTGGTCCTGACCCTTCGTCGATCAACTCCGCAATGATCGGCGGTATGCTCTCCAATAACTCGAGCGGGATGTGCTGCGGAGTCGCCAACAACGCATACCACACAATTGACACGGTTCGCTTTATCCTGCCCGATGGGTCGGTTTGGGATACCTCATTGGCACACGAAGCAGAACGTTTCGAACGAGAGCAGTCTCGGATCTCTAACACTCTCGTACAAATTCGGAGCGAGATTCTTTCCAATGCGAAGTTGGTGGCGAGGATTCGACAAAAGTATCAACAGAAAAACACCGTTGGCTATTCGCTCAACGCATTTGTGGATTTCGAACGCCCCCTCGATATCCTTTCGCATTTGTTGATAGGCGGGGAAGGCACCCTCGCTTTCATTTCCGAAGCGGTCCTCAAGACTCTACCGGACCAACCTGAAAAAGCGACCGCACTGACGTTCTTTTCGGATGCGCATGCGGTTTGTGACTCAATTCCCGATCTGATCGATGTCCAGTGCGACGCTGTAGAGTTTATGGACCGAGCCTCTCTGGAGTCCATTCGCAATCTTGAAGGTGTACCCGATGGATTGGCGGACCAACTAAATCAACACGATCGATTGATGGGCCTACTATTCGAGTTTCAGGCGCCAACAAAAGAGACCTTGCGAGATCGCATCGAACTGTTTCATACGCGATGCGCGCCTAGCATGCGTTCGCTAACTTCGGTGGAGTTTACACAAGACAAAAAGAAACAAGCGAATCTCTGGAAACTGAGAAAGGGAATGTACCCGGCGGTCGCTGCAGTTCGGGCACGAGGCGAAGCGGCTATCTTGGAAGACGTGACATTTCCAATCGACAAACTGGGCTCTGCAATATTGGAGCTTCAGAGCTTGTTCAGCAAACATCAATATGACAACGGTATCATCTTTGGCCATGCACGCGACGGCAATCTTCATTTTGTCATCACGCAAACGATGGAGACTCAAAAAGACAACGATCGTTACGGTCGTTTCATCGACGACATGGTCGATCTGGTAGTGCATCGCTTCGACGGTGCTCTCAAGGCGGAGCATGGGACGGGACGCAACATGGCGCCGTTTGTTGAGACAGAGTGGGGCCCCGAGGCAGTCGCTTTGATGCATCGATTGAAAAAGGCGATCGATCCGGATGGTCTACTCAACCCTGATGTCATCCTCACTTCGAACCCAAAACTTCATCTTCAGAATATCAAGGATCTGCCTGTCGTAGAGGACGTGGTTGACAAGTGCATCGAGTGTGGAGCATGCGAACCGCGTTGCCCAAGCCGAGACTTTACACTTTCGCCACGGCAACGCATCGTGCTGCGACGTGCACGCATGCGCTTCATAGCAGAAGGGAAGCTAGAACTAGCCAAAGAACTCGACCGGGAATACGAATTTGCAGGCAAAGCTTCTTGCTCCACAGATGGGCTTTGCGCGATCGATTGCCCGGTTGCGATCAATACAGGAGACCTTATCAAGCAATTGCGCACCGAAGCGACGGGTGCAACCGACTCTCGAATTGCCATGCTGTTGGCGAAAAACTTTGGTGTTGCCGAAATCGCAGTAAACAAGGCGATCAACTATGGACTGTTCGCCAATGCCTTGGTTGGTACCAAAACCCTTCGCACCATGACACATTGGATGGCCCGGTTGTTTCCTGGGTTTCCACAATGGCACGGAGGCTTGGCAGAACACAGGGGGAGAATAGACAGATCGTCACTCCATGCCATGGAAGAATCCGACTGGATCTATTGGCCAGCCTGCATGTCGCGGATGATGGGTGGCACCGCAGATGTGCTCTTGCAAGTTTGCGATCGGGCAGGTGTTTCCATTGCAATACCTAACAATGCGAACGGAAAATGTTGTGGACAAGCGTTTTCCTCCAAAGGCTACTTAAGTGCTGCCCTGTTCAAGCAATCGGAGCTGTTCGATGCGATATGGGATTGGAGCAAATATGGAGAACGACCTGTGGTCTTGGATCTTGGTTCGTGCACGTCCTTTTTGAAGGCGGGTTTAAAGGATTTGGACCCAGTTCGTAGGGATCGGCTGAAGAAGTTGCGTATTGTCGACTCGGTCGAGTTGGCCGTTGCATTGTTGCCATCTCTCTCCATCAAGAAGCGCGAGGATGCAATCGCCATTCACTCGGTTTGCTCGAATCTCAAGAGCGGTCTGGATGCCTCGATGTTGCAAGTCGCTACGGCTTGCAGCGATCGGATAATCCAGCCTCATGAGGGAAAGTGCTGCGGGATGGGTGGAGATAGAGGCTTTGAGTTGCCCGGGTTGGTCGAGAACGCCGGCAAAGAAATCGGGCCCACGATGGAACAGGCGATCTGTGCCGAAGGATACACCAACGCCAGGTCTTGTGCGATAAGTTTAGCGACCAGCAGTGGCCGACCTTGGAAGAGTCTTTTCCATCTCCTGGAAGAATGTACTCGGAATAGCTAACCAGCGAGCAATCGATATTGAATGGCAATTTGCAAAATGAGAATGAAAGCGATGCGTAATTGGAGAATTGACCTAGAGCATTGGACCGATCGATGTGCTCAGCCGTGGATCAATTATCGATTGCAGCGTCCTTACCCGACAAGAAAGCAGAACGAGTCGATTGGCGCCTATGGCGAGCGACTGGCTCTGATTTACTTGCAACGAAAAGGTTATTTCATCATCGAGCACTCATTCCGCACCCGTTCAGGGGAGATCGATATTGTTGCCGCGTGGAAGAAGAGGCAAATCGTTTTTGTAGAAGTGAAGTCATCCTTGATTCAGCACGAGAACGATGGCGGTCCGTCGGATCGCGTTCACGAGCAGAAGCAGAAGAAGATCACGGACGTCGCTTTGCGTTTTATGAAGCAGCATCGATTGTTTGGGACACCTGGAAGAGCGGATGTCATCGAGGTGATTCTTCATGGACCAGGCGACAGACCATCTTTCCGTCACTTCGAAAACGCCTTTCAATCCATAGGGGCATTCCAAATGTTTAGGTAATCAGTCCAGCCCGCGCCTTGCCGATGATGGACCATACAGATGCCGGTGCGTGATACACTCATTCACTCTTACAGACATCATCACAGGTACCACTCCTGATGATTGTGTTCAGTCTGATCGGGCTGTACAAGAGCTTCACGGGCAATGCTCGGCTCATTCCGGTCAATCATCTTTTCCAGTGGTAGTTGCGATCACTGTCGCTCCACATTCAATACAATGGTACGCTTTGCTAAAGTCCCAAGGTGTCATAAGTTCAACTTCCCTCTTTGTGCTGGATCTCCGAAACACCAAATCTGTCGCGCCCCAACCAAATGCAACTGTATTGAGGAAAGACTTCTTTAGGTAGACTTCACCTTCATCCATTTGGGAATTGCAAATAGGGCATTTCATGGCTTGATGATCCGACGCATGACTTACTTCGAGTGTTTCACGGAGTATAGCATGCCTGCGGTCGTTGTGCTCAACGTCAAATCAGGACCAAGGCAATCTCTTGATTTACTTCTATTGGGGATCGCCGCAAGCCGCGAATGGCAGTGGTGGCTACGACGTTTCGGCGTTGGCTGTTCATTTTGCCTGCTGGGCTGGAGGTCTTTTGTGAGGTATCATTAGTTGTCTCCCTCCTGCAATCGACAACCATTCGATTGTACTGACCTGCCGCAGAAAGCTGCCTACCTATGAATGAAAACCTGGATCCATCGCGCCGCCGTTTTCTTGAGCACATGTCCACTGGAATGACGGGAGTGGCGCTTTCTAGTCTGCTCAATCAAGAACTAAGGGCAGTCTCCTCAGGACAGACTCACTTTCCAGCAAAGGCAAAGCAAGTACTCCAGATCTTCTGCCCGGGAGCAGCATCGCATGTCGATTTGTGGGACCACAAACCTTTGCTCGACAAATTCGATGGCACGCCGATGCCAGGGGATGCCGAAGTCACGTTCCAAGGGAAGAACGGTAACTTGATGAAATCCCCTTGGCCATTCATCACCGCAGGAGAAAGCGGGAAGAAGATCTCCTCGCTTTTGCCGAATATGGCAAAACATGTTGATGACATGGCCTTTATTCACAGCATGAGTTCTCGCACGAATACGCATGGTCCGGGATGCATCTTCATGAACTCCTGTTTCGCTCGAGATGGATTTCCAAGCGCAGGGGCCTGGATCAGTTACGCGATTGGGGCGATCAATGAGAATTTACCCACCTACGTTTCGATCCAGGATATACGCGGTGAACCACCCAACGGAAAAGCCAATTGGGGCAACGGCTTCCTACCAGCGCAATTCCAAGGAGTCTCGATGGCTGCACAGCAACCGTTGCGCAATCTGGCTCGCCCAGCATCCATCGGCCCCGATGCAGAAATGGCAACTCGCGATTTCTTAAAATTCATCAATACGGAACACGCTGCATTGCACCCAGGTAATGATGAATTGCAAGCGAGACTGTCGTCCTACGAATTGGCAGCCAAAATGCAAATGGCTGCACCCGAGGTTAGCGATCTGTCCAAAGAACCAAACCACATCCTCGATATGTACGGAACGAACGATAGCAATAAGCTAAAGGCTGCGTATGCTCGCAACTGCCTTTTGTCGAGACGGTTGCTGGAGAATGGCGTGAGATTCGTAAGTCTCTATTGTGCTTCTCGCGCGAGCGCTGTCGATGGGTTGCTCAATTGGGATGCACACAAAACACTCAAGTCGGATTACGAGCGTCATTGTCCAATCTTTGACCAACCCACCGCAGCATTGCTAAGCGACATGAAACAGCGTGGAATGTTGGAAGACGTGCTTGTGGTTTGGTGCACGGAGTTTGGTCGGATGCCGACTCACCAAGAAGGTACAAGTGGACGCGATCATAACCCGGATGCATTCACCACCTGGATGATGGGGGCTGGGATTCGAGGCGGAGTCAGTTACGGTGAAACAGACGACTTCGGACGCCGAGCGGTAGTCGACATCACGAGTGTCTATGACTTTTATGCTACGATGCTTCACCTGCTTGGTCTCGATCACACCAAGCTGGCCTTTTACCACAACGGCGCCAATCGTCGTTTGACCGATGTTCATGGCCACATTCTGAAATCTATTTTGAGTTGAACGGAACCGATCATGCGACTTCACCCTTTCATACTCTTCGTTCTGCTCTTCTCGCCGATGTCCAGCATGTTGGCTAACGATGGAGTTGTGTTTTTTGAGCAGAAGATACGTCCAGCCCTCATTGAACATTGTTATGAGTGCCACAGCAGTACCTCCGAGAAATTGAAGGGTAATCTTCTTCTCGATTCGAAAGCTGGAATCGAAAAAGGGGGCGATAGTGGCGAAACGCTTATCCGTCCCGGTGATCCCGATGGCAGCTATCTCCTCCGCGTTATGAAGCATCTTGAGGATGGAATGGAGATGCCAACGAATAAACCGAAACTGCCAGACGCAATTATTGCGGACTTTACGTCGTGGATCAAGATGGGGGCCCCCGACCCGCGAACCGGTGTTGTGCTAGAAGCGAAGAGAGCCGACAAATCGTGGTGGTCGTTGCAACCGCTGGCTACAGAATTTGCTCACGACAGCATCGATGACTTTATCTCCGCCAAGTTATCCGAGAAGAATTTGGTTGGCAATCCACCCGCCGATGCGCGATCGCTTATTCGACGCATGTCGTACGATGTGATCGGACTACCTCCGTCCTATGAAGAAATTGTTGCGTTTGAGAGGGAGTATCAAAAGAGCTCGCAAGTAGCGGTTGCTGGTTTGGTCGATCGATTACTTGCTTCGCCTCGTTATGGGGAACGCTGGGGAAGACATTGGCTCGATGTGATTCGGTTTGGCGAGAGCCACGGTTTTGAGCGAAATGTTATCGTAGAGGATTTGTGGCCGTTTCGCGACTATGTGATTCAATCGATCAACGACGACAAGTCCTTTCAACAGTTGATGATCGAGCATCTAGCGGGGGATGTTATTGGAAAAGACAATCCGTCGGTCGAGGTCGGCACGGCATTTCTTGTCGCGGGCCCCTATGATGACGTCGGCAATCAAGACGCAGTCGCCAAGGCGAATATACGCGCTGCCACTTTGGACGATGTGATCACGGCGACGAGTGGTGCCTTTCTAGGATTAACTATCAATTGCGCTCGATGTCATCATCATAAATTCGATCCGATACCCACGGAAGACTACTATCGTATGCTGGCCGCGTTCGAAGGTGTGACGCATGCACGTCGGAGCATTGCGACTCAAGCGGAGAGAAAGGCTCTTGAAGATGCCATGAAGCCTCTCAATGAACAGCTAAAGCAATTGGAACTGGAGAAGGGAAAGATCGAAGCTGCGATTGAAGCGAGAGCCAAAGCTATTTCCGAACAAACCAAGGCGACACGTCCCAAGATCGACCTACATGGAACCGATGAGGCCTTTGAAGCGGTCGAAGCGAAGTATCTCAAGTTTATTATTCACGGATTGACGAGCGACTATCAAGATGGTGTAAAAGGCAAAAAACGAAGTGGCCAAGGAGGAAAGCTCACAGAGTTTCGAGTATGGAGCGCAGACCCACCTGAGCGCAATGTTGCATTAGCGACCCACGGGACTATCGCTACAGGAGCCAAGTCGGCGACGGCTGAAGACTTTCCGGAAGCCTATGGTCCTCAATATTGTATTGATGACGCGCTTGGTGAGGCGTGGTTCATCGGTTCACCTTCTGAGTTGTTACTCACCTTTCCCAGTGTAGAAACGATTCAACGAATTACGTTCCTCAATGCGAGAGGGGACCGTAGCATCGATGATAGTAAGGTGAGAGGCTCGACACCATGCGAGTACGAAGTACAGGTTTCTATCGATGGAAAGCAATGGACAACAGTGGCTTCCGATGAAGGTCGCGAGCCGTGGAGTCCCGCGCACGGAATCGCCAAGGCTCGTCGAGCCATGGAGACCGTCGAGGAAGACAAGCAGCTAGCCGACTTCGACAAACAGATCCAAAAGATTCGTGCCGCGATTGCGAAAGTTCCAAAGCTCCCTCAGGTGTGGGCAGGTACCTTTGTGACACCAAAGGAACCGACCTTTGTTCGCAAGGGGGGCGATCCGATGAAATTGGGGGAGCCAATCGCACCGTCTAGTTTGCAGGTCCTTAGCAGAATACCAGTCTCGTTTGAATTGAAGCCGAACGCAGAGGAAGGTGAACGACGTCTGGCATTGGCGAAATGGATTACCCACGATAGCAATCCGCTTACACCGCGTGTGTTGGCCAATCGTGTTTGGCAATATCATTTTGGCACAGGCATCGTGGATAGCCCGAGCGACTTTGGCTACTTAGGAAGCAAACCAACGCACCCGGATTTACTAGATTTTCTTGCTTGCCGTTTGATCAAGAACGGATGGCGGATTAAATCGCTTCATCGCGAGATTTTGTTATCCAAGGTTTATCAGCAAAGCGCAGCTTACCATGAAGACTTTGCAAAGCTGGACAAAGATTCAAGGTTTTTGTGGCGTTTTCCACCACGTCGACTTTCGGCGGAGGAGCTACGCGACACGATACTGACCGTTGCGGGCAAGATGCGGTTGGAACCGATGGGGGGACCTGGGTTCCGTTTATACAAGTTTACGCAGAATAACGTTTGCACCTATTTTCCGCTCGACGTCCACGGACCAGAAACCTATCGACGATCCGTTTATCATCAGAATGCGAGAGCGAGCATTGTCGACGTGCTGAGTGATTTTGATTTGCCGGACAACGCGTTTGCGGCACCGAAACGAGCCAATACTACGACACCATTGCAGGCGTTAACAATGCTGAATCATAGCTTTACCTTGGATATGGCAAAAGCGATTGGCGATCGTATTGTGGGTAATAAGGACAAAGCTTCGGAATTAGGCGTGGCAATCACCAATGCGTACCGAATTGTTTTTCAGCGGGATCCCTCACCGAAAGAGATTGCGGCAGCGAGTTCGTTGATCGAAAAGCATGGCATCGAAGCATTTAGTCGCGCGTTACTCAACGCGAACGAACTACTTTACTTAGAATAGTTGACCCGTTGGCTCGCATTCACAAATTGTGATTTGCATCAATGCTAGGTGACTCACATCACGCATAGTTCGAAATTAGTATTCCTCTCTTGCATCAGGCACATTGAATCATGAACCAGAATCACCGATTATCTCGCAGAGATGCCCTTACCGCAGGGACGGTTGCGGCAACGGCTATTGCATTTCCAGCGATCGTTCGAGCTCGTAATTTGAATAGTAAATTGCGAATTGCCGTTGTTGGTATGGGAGGTAGAGCCAATTCGCACACGAGCAGTCTAGCGGAATTGGAGAAGGACACTTCCTTGAATATTGAGCTTGCTGGCGTTTGCGATTGCGACCAACGAAAAACGGCAAATGCCATCCGCGCGTGCCAGGAAAAAACAGGCCATGAAGTTGCGGGTTACGACGATTTACGGCGAGTGTTAGATGACAAATCGATTGACGCTGTAACTTATGCGACGCCCAATCATTGGCATGCCTTGGGGGTTATTTGGGGATGCCAAGCAGGGAAAGATGTCTATGTAGAGAAGCCAGGTTCTCACAACATCTTTGAAGGTCGCAAGATGGTAGAAGCGGCTCGCAAATACGATCGGATCGTTCAACACGGAACGCAATGTCGATCTTCGCAAAACATCGTAGAAGGGATGAGGCATTTGCACGATGGTCTGATCGGGGATGTCTATTTTGGCCGTGGGATTGCTTACAAGATCCGTCGTAATCATGGCAAGAATGAGACTCAGCCTGCACCGGACAATCTACAGTGGGATGCTTTTTGTGGCCCAGCTCCTTTGCGTCCTTATAGCAACTTTCATCAAACAAAGTGGCATTGGATTTGGGATTTTGGCAATGGTGAAATTGGCAATCAAGGAGTCCATCAAATGGATCTATTGCGTTGGGGGATGAAAATCGATCAGCACCCGACGACCGTTTCCGCGATGGGGACGAACTATGTCCAAGAGAATTTGTTCAAGAGCGATGCGGAAACCCCAGGTTTGCTCTCATCGATGTTGAAGTGGCCCGATGGAAAGATGATTACATTTGAAGTTCGAGATTGGTACACGAATGCCGAGGCTGGATTTCGTGATCAGTATCCATTCGTGCAAAAGGATTTTCCAGTAGGTGCAATCTTCCTTGGAACGAAAGGGACCATGGTTTTTCCTGACTATTCAAGCTACTACTCCTTCTTAGGGGACAAACGCGAGCCTGGACCTTCTGCGTATCAGCCTGGTAGTCCGATCTCCGATACACCACACTTTCGAAACTGGATATCTGCGGTTCGATCTAGGAATCGAGAGATTTTGACGGCTGACATTCTGGAGGGGCATATGTCCTCGGCACTGTGTCACCTTTCGAATATTGCTTATCGAGTCGATGAGACGCTGCACTTTGATGCAAAGGAGGAGCAGTTCAAGGGGAATGAAAAAGCATCGGCTCTTGTGTCGCGACCAGCGCGGCCACCGTACGACGTGCCAGCAACTGTGTAGTCGTTCATTTACCGCACAGTGACGCGTGAGGGAATCAGAGGCGATAAAAATGGGTCGTCTTGGCGATCGTAACGATGATGTTTTTGATTTCTTTGTAGATGGTGAATCGTGGACCAGCAGGAACGAATACTACGTTTCTCTCGCGTCGCGCAATCACATTTTCTGCGATGATCGCGCGCAACATCCATGCAGCCATCGATTCGTTTTCACACACAATACCGACCCACCCTAACGACTCACATTCGACAGTTTCTAAACCTGACACGAGAGAGATACCACGTCGAACTTCATCGATGACGCTTTGATAAGCGGCTCTATCATTTTCAATGTCGACTTTATCTACAGGTTCTAGAAGAAGTCCTCGATGGGGCGGCCCACCAGCGAGTCCTAAGTCGCAAAAGCTGGTCCAGATCTTGTCCCAAGGAACTTTACCGTCCGGATCGAGTCGAACACCCGCCGACCCCATCGAATCGGTTCGCACCTCGTCGGCACGCCCTCGATAGGCAACGGGAAGCAATGCGTTGATGCGCCTCATCAATTCTTCGTGCCCGCGATCGATAGTAGCCAATTTCACAGGCAAAGGGGATGTATACTCGAATGCACCCAGATACTTATTTACTAAAAGCGGCACGATCCTTTTGAGAGGGAAAACTTCGTCGAAGTCTTTGGAACGACAATTACCGTCACGCGCGAGAACAATACGATCTGTATCCGCATCATCGGATCGTGGATGGCGATCTAGTAATTCTCCCCATGGGATTTCCGCAAAGAAATCAACTTGACGGTTTCCGCGATTCGAATCTTGAATAGCAAAATCCGCGTTTACCTCGAGTGTTCGCAGTTCCCAGACAAGTTCTGTAATTTGTTTGCGGTGCAAAGTGCAGATCTCTGTGTTCATTCGATCTACGGAATTGACGGGGTTCCGACTGACGATGAGCCATGAACCCATGGACCTTTCTAGGTCGCTCGAAACAAGAAACTCGGCCCAGTCGGAACTGTCCCATCGTTGCGCGAGAAACAGGGATGGATCGTTAGTCCCGTTCGTCTCGAGTTGATTCCAAAGTCTTGCCACATCCATGAGTGCCGATGCTCGTTCGGCGCAATCCACTGTAATGAGAACAACTCGTTGGGATTTTCTTTTGCAACAAATAGTCCAATGCGAACGCACGACTTGTTCTAGCTCTTCGACGGGGCGGGACATGTCTAAGAGCATAACAGGCGATTCCAAGCGAGCTTGGAGATCGAGACGCACGTCGAGCCAGCGATCGTTTTGAATACGAAAGGGTGGATTGTATGCGAGAACGATGGAATCCACAGAGAATGACAACGTATGGGTGTAGTGAAATTACAAGGATGAGAGGAGATCCCAACGGTCAGTCGTTGGGATTCCATTCAGGGAATTTTTCCAATTGCGTTTTGAGAGCGAGTCGAGCTCGATTTAGTCGAGAGCGTACGGTACCGATAGAAATGGAAAGGACCTCCGCAATTTCTTCGTAGGCCATATCCTCCATTTCTCGAAGGACCAAGATGGATCGATGGTCTTCGGTGAGCAAGGCAAGGGCACGGTGGATCAGTGCGATGTCCTCGCTTCGGGACATGCGGATTTCAGGTGCATCCCCGTGGAATTCGGGTTCCAGACCAGCAGTCTCGCGACTCTCGTCGAGTGAAACGTTTCCCCTTTTCTTGCGTCGTTTCGCAAGTGCAAAGTTAAAAGCGATTCGGTAGAGCCATGTAAAGAACCGGCTATTTTGCTGGAACGTATCGAGCTTTAAATAAGCTTGGATAAACGCCTCTTGGACAACGTCTTCTGCTTCATCTGCATTTCCAACGACACTGATCATGGCGGTATAGAGTCGATCTTGGTAACGAACCACCAATACCTCGAATGAGCCGTTGTTTCCGGCGAGCGCTGACTGGATCAGTTCTTCTTCGTCGTTCACAGAGGGGCCACCGGGTTCATTCGTAACGCAGAGCATCGATTGGGTCTAAGCGACTGGCACGCCAGGCCGGATAAAAACCAAACCCGATACCCACAGCTGCTGAGAATAACAAGCTAGCGATCGCTGCCCAGTGGCTGATAACGATTGGCCAATCTCTTCCGGACGAAACAGTGTTGATTGCAACGGTTAAAGAGACTGAACCGCCTATACCGAGGATAACACCGATCGCGCCGCCAACTACGGACAGCACCATCGACTCGACGAGAAATTGAAGCAAGATGTCATTTGGTCGAGCGCCGACAGCCATGCGAATCCCAATTTCGCGTGTGCGTTCGGTCACCGATACCAGCATGATGTTCATGATCCCAACGCCGCCTACAACCAACGAGATGCCAGCAATGGAAGCGAGCATCAGCGTCAATGTCGCAGTGACCAGGCTGAAGGCTCCAGCAATTTCTGTGGTATTGGCAACTTCGAAATCTGGTTGTTCCCCGATTCCGATACGGTGTCGGTCCATCAATAACGCATCGATTTCTTGTTCTGCCGATCCCATCAGTTCAGTCGCACGCGCCGAAACGAGGGCAACATCGACGTTGTTGAAGTTGCTACCTTGGAGTCGTTTTCGAACGGTAGCGTACGGCATCAGCACGACATCGTCTTGATCATCTCCGACAATGTTCGCCCCTTTAGTGCTTAGAACCCCGACGATTTCAAAGGGGATGTTTTTGATCCGGATCGACTTGCCGATGGGATTCGTTGTTTGGAAGAGCTTTTTGACGATGGTTTGCCCGACGACGCAAACTTTGTTCGAGTTTTTGATATCACTTTCCGTAAAGAAGTCCCCCAATCGCATGTCCCAATTACGAACCTGAAGGTAATCAGCCCCGACCCCTTGCAACTCTCGAGGTCTGCAATTGTTGTTGCCGTAAATGACTTGTCCTGCTGCACCGACGATGGGTGTAGCAGCCAAAACGCTGGGGCATTCTTTCCCGATGGCAGCAATGTCAGACGCGGTTAATGTAGGTGTTTGGCCTTGCCTGGCCCCGCGTCGGTTGGCGGGAGCAACAACGATGACATTTGTGCCTAGATTCCGAAATTCCCCCTGAACCAGTTCGCTGGCGGAAGTTCCGATGGAGACCATGGCCGTGACAGCAGCAATTCCGATTACGACTCCCAAAATGGTCAAACCGGCCCGAAGTTTGTTTTTCGCGAGCGCACGGGTGGCAATGCGGAAAGTGCTGGAAATGTTCATTTGCCAAGGAAAACGTACGGTTTAAAGGTAGTCGTGAGGATTTTCTCGGGTCGGGCCTTATTCTAGACGCAGGGGCTACCAAATTGCCGTTGCAAAGAACGAAATTTTCTCTAGGATTCTTCTTCTTAAGGAATGAGTACTAGAAGTTGAATCAGCAGACGACGTGGATGCTGAAAAAACCCTGAAAAATTGGTTGGCGAATGACCGTTAGCAAAGAACGAAAAGAAGAACTGATAAAGACGTTTCAAAACTCTGAGGGCGACAATGGGTCTGCGGATGTCCAGATTGCTTTGTTAACAGAGCGTATCAACGGAATGACAGCACACATGCGGCTTGCTCCACGAGATTACTCGAGCAGACGCGGTTTGCTCCGTATGGTTAGCAAACGCAGATCGCTTCTAGATTATGTACGAAAGCACAATCCACAGCGATATCTTGAGATCATTGGCAAATTGAATATTCGCAAGTAGAGCGGAAGTGAAGGGCTGGTTTTACCAGCCCTTTTTTGTTTGTCGGATGCGGCAGTTTTGTTGGTCGGATAAGAAAATGGTATTCGTTTTCGTGTGTATAGGGGTTTGAGTCTGGGAGCGATTGCTTTCAGTCGCCATGCTTGTCTCGCCCCGAGGGGTAGGCGTTGCTTCTAGTTTGGTTTCTAGTGCCATTCCACTAGTGAAGTGTAGATGTTGGTTTTCGCTTTGAGCAACTGATTTTGTTCATCTAGCGGACGAGCTTTTTTGGATTTGCGTTGTGGCCCTCTTGAATGCCAGGCGCGTTGTTATCGGAAGGAAAAGATTAAGTGGTAAAGATTCGTGTAGAAAAGCAAATTGGAGATTCCGTTCTTTCTTTTGAAACCGGAGAGCTCGCAAAGCAGGCAACCTCCAGCGTACTGTGTCAGTATGGAGACACGGTAGTATTGATAGCGACTGCGACTGGCCCGTCGCGACCGGGAACAGATTTTTTCCCTTTGACCTGTGATTATCGTGAACGATTTGCTGCTGCTGGAAAGTTTCCAGGCGGATTCCTTAAGCGAGAAACTAGACCAACGACGAAAGAGACTCTTACAAGCCGACTGATCGATCGTCCGATTCGACCTTTGTTTCCAGATGGATTCTTCGACGAAGTCCAAGTCCAAGCGATTGTGTTGAGCAGCGACATTCAAAATGACGCTGACGTTCTTGCGATGAATGGTGCAGCCGCAGCGTTGTTTATCAGCGCGCTTCCTTTCCAAGGTCCGATTGCATCGTGCCGAGTTGGAAAAGTGGATGGCAAGTTGGTAGCATTTCCAACACACGCACAGCTGGAGGAAAGCGAGCTCGATATGATCGTCTCGGCCAACGAAAAAGAAGTCATGATGATCGAAGGCTTCGCGCAAGAAATGCCTGAGGCTGAGATGCTTGAGGCAATCAAATTCGCGCACGACATCTGCAAGCAAGTAATCGAACTCCAACGCGACTTTTTTGCCAAAGTCCAGCCGACCAAAACGCCATACGTTTCAGCAGACACGACTGAGCTTCTTGGCAAACTGAGTGCGTCCTACTACGATCGATTCCGCGATGCGAAGCAAATCGAGGGCAAGAAAGCTCGCAATGATGCATGCAATGTGCTGCGAGAAGAGGCCGTCGCAGCCTTTATTCCCGACGCATCCGCCGAAGGTGCACTGAGTAAAGATTTCTTCTATCGCGTTTGGCACATCCTCGAAAACAAAGTCGTTCGGGATTTGATTCTCTCAGGTCGCCGAAGCGATGGTCGAGATGCAAAGAGTTTGCGAGCCATTCATTGCGAAGCGGATCTTTTGCCTCGTACGCATGGAACGGCATTGTTCCAGCGCGGTGAAACGCAAGCCTTTGTTACAGTAACGCTAGGGACACCTCGCGACGAGCAACGTGTGGACGGACTGGTAGAAGAATACAGCAAGAAGTTCATGTTGGACTATAATTTTCCATCGTTCTCGGTGGGAGAGTGCCGTCCGATACGAGCACCAGGTCGACGCGAGATCGGTCACGGCATGCTTGCAGAACGATCGTTGGAAGCAGTTCTACCTGATCCAGAGGATTTCCCGTACACCATCCGAGTCATCAGCGACATTCTCGAGAGCAATGGTTCCTCATCAATGGCTAGTGTTTGCGGTGGATGTTTGGGGCTCATGGCTGCGGGGGTTCCCATTTCGAATCCAGTCGCGGGGATCAGCATTGGATTGGTTCGAGACAACGACCAGTACACGTTGTTGACCGACATCATCGGGGACGAAGATCACTTTGGTGACATGGACTTTAAGATTGCCGGAACACAAAATGGCATCACAGGCATTCAGCTCGATTTGAAGATTCCAGGTGTGAGCGAAGAGATCATTCGCGGCACCTTGAAGCAAGCTCGTGAAGCCCGCATCGAGATTCTTCGCAAGATGCTAACGTGCATCCCACGTCCGCGCAGCGATACCAGTCGATTTGCTCCACGGCTCCTGCGAACCAAGATCGAGCCGGACAAGATCGGCGCCTTGATTGGACCTGGTGGAAAGAATATTCGTGCGATTCAAGAAGAAACCGGCGTTACGATCGACGTAGATGATGAAGGAAACGTCACGGTTGCTTCGGCAGATGCGGAGTCTGCAAAGATTGCGATCGGTCGGGTCGAAGCCTGTACAGCAACGGTTCAAATCGGCAAGATTTATGACGGTGTAGTGTCGAGCGTTCGCGACTTTGGTGCGTTCGTCGAGATTTTGCCTGGCAAAGATGGATTGTGTCACATCAGCGAGCTTTCGAGCGGATATGTTGCAAGCGTCGATTCGGTTTGCAAAGTTGGCGATACGATGAAAGTCATCGTCATCGATATCGACGATCACGACCGTGTGAAATTGTCACGACGTCGAGCTTTGGAAGAGCTAGGGATCGAAGATGAACTCGCTCCCGCCGATGACAACCAGGAGTCTGAAGATGATTTCGGCGGCGAAGACTTGGGAGAAGATATCGGTTTTGAAGAGCGACCAGAGCGTCCAGCCGGCGAACGAAGCGAAGGTCGTCCCCCTCGAAGCGGTGATCGCGGCGGAGACCGAGGCGGTCGAGGCCGTTCGGGTGGTGGTGGCGGTGGTAGCAGCGGTGGCGGATTCCGACGCGGTGGTGGCGGAGGAGGAGGAGGAGGCGGTGGCGGCCGCGGTCGTGGCAGAAGCAGATCCGGTGGCGGCGGTGGCGGTGGGGACCGTCGCTAAACCCAGGAGCTCGATGTTTGACTAATTTTCAAAGACCTCGTTGGAATTCCGACGAGGTCTTTTTTTGTTGCTCTTTTGGAGAGGCTGTTTGTAGCGATATTGACGGTCAGAACACCGAATCCTGTCCTTTTCAGAGGCCGTAGCCAACGGGTTGTTCAATAGACTGTGCGGTTTGCGTAGAATGGAGAGCGTAGCAGCTGTACGTTTGAGCCTTTCTTTTCCCGCGTTTAAGGTCAATGCATTGGATCCCAAACCCGGCTTGAATCCGCAAGATCGCTCGCCTGTTTGCTGGCGGTGTAAAGACCTGTGCCTGGCCTTGATTGCTTTTCTCATTCCAGTGTCGATGTTGTTCGGCCAAGGAACATTTCCGCCAACAAGGATGCCGGACGAGAGTACCATTCCGCCAGGGATGCAACCCGATGTCGTGTTTCTCAAGAATGAGCAAGGGGAGCAAATACTCGTACCACGTGTTCGCTATGAAGAGTTTGAAAAGTACTTGCAATCTTCTTCCGAGCTGATGGCAGAAAACGGAAATGCAGCACTAACTGGTTCACAGCTTGATATCCAAGTCGAAGGGAAGTTGGCAAAGATACGCGCTACCCTCTCCTGCATGGTTATCGCTCCAACATCCAAGTGGACACTCTTACCCATCAATCTAGGAAGCATTCAAGTTGTTCCTGAGGAATCAGACCAGGCTAGTCGTGTTGGAATGGCATCCACTAGAAATGGCTATGTATGGCGTCTTCCACCCTCGCAAGCTGGCGTTCACAAATTGACGATGGCGGCCGCAGCCATAATTGGGAACATCAATCAGGTGGAGTCGCTTCGTCTGGAATTGCCAAACACGATTACAACAATAACGCTGGTGTTGCCAATGGGTGAATGGGATGTATCGGCATCCGGTAACGGAACCGAAGTTGTCGAGCCAACACTCCATGATGGTAAACAGCAATATCGAATCTTGACGAGCGGTGGCAACGTTGAAATCCAATGGGTTCGAAACCCAAACTCCGATGGAGTGTTGGGCACAGAGGTCTTAAGCCAGAATAGATTTGTTGCGTCAAAGCTTGGGCTTTTCGCCATCAATTCTCGGTTCACGTTTCGGGGTCCGAAAAGACTTGGCGGTCGTCGGTTTGTTTTAGAACTTCCCAAGGGTAGTAATTGGAAACAGACAGTAAACGATTCGCGAATGTATTCCGGTTATCGTTTGAGTTTGTCCCAAGGGAGTACTAATGACAGTCCAATGCGTTTGGCATTGGATATTGAAGAGTCGATGTCACGGAACGAACTAGATGTGAGTTTTGATTGGAACTGGGAAGCGAAATCAGACGACGATTCTTTCTTATTTCCTATGCCCCTAATCGATGGTGTTCAGAAACACTCGGGGACCGTTGAAATCGTAACGCCTCGGAACCAGAATTTGATCTGGGATGCACAACCGGAAATTGAATTTCTTCGTCGAGGAGCGGTTGCAGATTCTCCTGAGATGATAACCACAATCTTTCGTGTGATCAGTCAGGAAAATTCATTGAAATGTCGGTTGCTTCGACAGAGAAGTAATCTTAGCATTCGCGCGGATTATCGAGTGGATATCCTGGTGGATAGAATTCAAGCGACTGGGGTCTTGGACTTTCAAGAAGACCTCAGGTTGTTTCCTTTTCTTCAGTGGGAGACTCGGGATTGGAAAGTAGAGCGAATGTTTTTGATTCCAACAGGGAAAGATCTTAGCCTATCTCCAATTCGTTCCAAAGAAGAGTCTAAGTCGATCATTCCATTGAGCATTAGTGACTTGATTGAGACATCGGACGGTGGATTGTCTCCAACAACTCCTCAAGAACCGACGGCTGGCAAGAAGATCGGAATTCTATTGACACGGAAATTCGACACGAAGGGAGTCCAGTCATCGACCATACCCAATCGAGCAGTCGACTTGTTCATGCCGATGCTGTCTTGGCTCGATGATGAATCGCAATCCCGAAAATCTTGGGTTCCATCTGGCGAGCTCCTTATTTGTTCATCTTTCGCGAGGCTTCAGGCTAAGGAGAAAGACTGGGCTGGAGTCGAGGTTGTTTCGGTTCCATCTGTCCGAACTCCAATATCGATCGAGCGAGATCTAGACCGTTTGACCAGTGAACAACCGAGTGTCGCTCGTTATCAATCTCAGTGGAGCATGCGTGGCCAAGAATCTGAATTGAAGATTGCCTTTGAATGGCACCCACTATTAACGGACATCGAATGTAATGGCACGAGTCGTTTATTTATTGACGAACGTAGCGATGCACAAGACCAAGACTGGCTATTGCAATTCCAAGGGATCGCGCCAACGAAGTTGTTTCTTGCGGTTCCGAAGGAATGGCTAGCCGTTCGGTCCAAGTCCGAAGATCCACAAACCAAAGATGATTTATTTCAACAACTTGAATTGACCATCAATGGGGAAGGGGTGAAGGAATGGGAAGAACTGGACAAGATTGAATGGGAGAAATGGGTGCAGCGTCATCCGAACGCATCGCAAGATTGCAGCCTGTTTCAATTCACCGTTCCTGAGACGCTGCTAGTTGCAGCCGCAAATGAGAGAACATGGTTATTGACGTTACGTCCTAAAAAGAAGCAGACCTTACGGTCTCATCCAACCGAAAGAATCCGTCCAGTATTTGCAACGCTCGATTGCGATTCTTCGACTGCGATTCTCCATCAGAATGCGACAACCTGCCTAGTGCATACCGTTCCTGGCACCAAGCTCATCGTGGAGTCGTTTTCCCTAGAAAAATCATCGTCTATCATCCAAATCGGAGATAAACGATGGTACCAGACAAAGATTGTAGTACCAACGGACTCTCCTGAGTTGCAGTTGATCGTTACAAACTCCTCTATGTCCACCACAGCCCCGTTGATCAAGGGAGCTTGGCTTCAGACGTTCATGAAATCAACAGAGATGCGACATCGGCTGGTAACCAACTTTCAATCGAACCAAGCGTCCATCACGATTAGCTTGCCACAATCTCTGAATGCAACTCCAAAGTGTGTTCTCAATGGAAAGTCTATCGAATTGTCACCATTAGAAGCGGGGCATTATGTTATCGATCTGAGCTCAGCTCCTATGCTGACAGAGTCTTCAAAGTCAGATGACTTAGGAACGACAATGCGCCCCGTGGGCGTCGAGGGAGACCGATCCTACTCGTTAGAGATTTTCTCGTGGCCGACAGTCAACTCCTCTTGGTGGACAAAGAGTGTCGCCATGCCGACTATATCCATCGAAGGAAGCGAACTTCGACGTTCGCCGATCGTTTGGCAGATCGTATCCTCGCGGTCAGATCATTTGATCGCCACCTCCGAATCATTATCCCCAAGCTATCGATGGAAATGGTCGTCATTGTGGTTAGTCCGAGACGACCAATGGAATCAAGAAACTCTCGAAAAGCTGTTTGATGCTACTTCGCAACCCATCGTTGAGTCACAGGTCAATAGATATACGCTGGTGGCGTTGGATGAGCAGAATGCTCCATGGATCATGATGGTACCTAGAATCATGATTTGGGTTCCCGCTGCATTGGTCGCGTTAGTCGCTTTCTTCTTGGTCAGTGAATTCCATTGGCTTCGAAACAAGTACCTTTGGGTAGCTGGACTGCTGTTGTTAGTGACTTTATCTCAATGGGCATTTGACAGCACGTTGCTTTTTTCGCAAGCTTTGGTTGCTGCCTCAGGCTTGTCACTAACGTTTTTCACGCTCCGCTGGACGTTCGATAGAAATTCGAGGAGAAAGAGTGTGTTTAGTGGTCGCCCCAGCCAGATTGGAAGTGCGGCCGCCAGTCGACCAGATTCGAAAGTGGAATTGCCATCTGCGAACGCTGGCAGCAAGATCGCGACGACTATATCACCAACCGCAAATGTGCTTCCCCCTGCAGTGGATTCGTATCGAACAGACGGGGCGGTAGGCCCATGAGAATCAGCAGAGAGTTATTGTCTTTCGCGAGCCTGGGGGCAGCCTACTTCGGATTTTGTCGGCGGAGTCCAGTGAACTCGAAACTGATGCTGCTTTTTGGGGCGATGCTTCTAACGACTGGAATCCTCACCACGCTGTGCGCGCAAGAGGTATCGGTACCCCCACAGAACGATAGCGTTTTTAGCAACAATGTCGAGCCTCCTGATGCCCTCGAGACGGCGAGCTCATACTCGTTGATTCCTTATCGTCGGATCTACCTTCAGCCGGATCTATTGCAAAAGGTTATCGGTGATCGCGATTACACACCTAGCGATCTTAACCAATCGGCAACGCTACTGAAATCCTACAATACAGACGCAGAGACCGCGGCCATCTATCGCATGGCTCCAGAGCTCGAATCGATGTTTTATACAGCAAGGCTTATCGGAACAAACCTAGTCTCCGATGCATCACGAATTTGTATGAACCGCGGATCGTACATTGGAGAAAGGTTCAGTCTTTTCCCGTTATCGCTCCATCTTCGTCCTTCCGCAGAGACGAAAACAAACCAAGAACCAAACGAAGCGGCTTTGCAATACAGCAGGATTGGGTTCGATCGGGAGGGCCGAGCAAGTGTCGGTTTACATCGGACCGACACAAAATTAGCGAGCGAAAAGCTCAGCATCCCTTTCGGGTGGACACTCAAGAGTGAAATGAGCTTTGCTCAGAACCATGTTTTCCGCGTTTCCCTACCATCATGCCCCAATAGTTTGCTTCTGCTTGCCCTGCCAAAGAACTCACGTGTACACGATGCGAACGTACCCGTTTTCGAAGTGGCCCAGTGGTTAGACTTGCAACCGAGGTTGGGTGACTGGGCCTCCGATGCCAAGCTGGCGTTGGATCGAATCGCGGCTGACACTCCGGATCTTTCGATTTGGCTTTTTGAGCTGGGAGGGGTACAAAGTCTGAGTTTCTCAGTTTCTTCGCATGTTGCAGATTCTGCTGCGCAAGAAGGCAATCGAATCAATCGATTCGACGAGTTGGTTTTGAGTCAGAAGATCGATCATCAAATCAGTTCCCTATGGGTCAAGTCAAGATGCACGTTGGATCTTCCTGCAGACACGTTCAAGAATTCAGAATCTGAAATTCGTATTCAGTTTGATGCTAAGAGTCGATTGATACGTGTATCGTCGATGAATCGAGAGCCTGATTGGCGAATGGAGGGAGGATTTCTTCTTTTACGGAAATCTTCTCTCCGTGTTTCAAGTGTCCCCAGAGAGTCCAACACGATTGTTGAGATCGAATGCCTCTCAAAAATCTCTGACTCGGTAGAAATCGAAGTTACTGATGTAACTCTGCCAAACTTCTCTATCGGTCAAGGATGTGTTCTTAAAGGAACGACATCGATAGAGATTGAGAAAGATGTAGAACTGCGGCGAGTGAGCACTTCGAGTCAAGGTCGTCTGCTAGAAACTACCAACTCGAAAGGCATGTCATTCGAATGGTGGACCAAACCGATCGATATTGATATAGGTTTTAGTAAGAGGCAGCGAGATTCACTTTCAAAGCTACTTTATCGTGTCTCAGGTGGCGGTAGTTCCGGGGTTGGGGGTGCCTCAACAAACGTTTCAAGCGTCGTTAGTTCCCCAACAGTAGATGACGTAGAGATCAAAGCCAGAGCGATTTACACTCGCGTTCCTGAGTCCGATGTTTTGTTAGAACTGGAGCCGGGTTGGACATTGCTTGAGGTGGTACAGCCAACCACCAAACGCAACGTTCCCTTTGAAGTTCTTGCTGGGCTGGGTTCCGGTGCCGAGAAGATTGTGATTCAAAAAGATGACCTGCCAAACATCGGATTGGAGCTGGATTTTCGGCTCCTCCCTCCCGGCATACCATCGAAACAGGAATTGACGTTTCCCATCGGTGGATGGATAAGGTTCAGCGACAGTCCCCGCGAGACGATTCTCATTGCAGAGAACATGGGCAGAGGGTGGAATTTACCGACGGTTCCAAGTGATTCGTGGGTTGGTATCGATAGCCTTGCAACCAATGAAAAAGCATTCATCTCTTATCCCGAAAAGAGTTTTGCTTGGTTGGCTTCTAAGGCGTCAACATACACCTTCACCAAAAGAACATTTGCAACTCGTTTGATGGTCGATGTCGAAACGAAGATTGCGCGTGTGGGGCCTGACACGCTAAAGTTCGAGCACTTCTTTTACGAAGAGTCTCCTCTAGCTTCAGTACGTCCGACGTTTGAGTTACCGTCGGTGGGCTGGTATTCCAAGATCGGGGGGTCTCTGACAAACGGAACTGGTCCTTTACTAGGCACCGACACAAGTGGTCAGTCAGCCGCAGTGATTCGGTTAGAGCTACCCTTTATAGAAGATGCAAAGGAAGACGAAGGCAGATGGTCAGTCGAGAGCAGATTAACGTGTGCATCCGAAGGTTTGGTTATTCCAGCTCCCGTGTTCCCGGCGAATGTGCAAGTGAAACATCGAATAAGAGTTGAAGCTCCCATAGAAATCGACATGTCCAAATCTGCGGGTCGATGGATATGTGATGCAAATGGCGAACTGCTGTTGGATCTAGTACCGGGGACGGAGACTCCCTCCGTCAAGTTTCGAGCGGCTTCAACTGCAGTAGCAAGTCTTTTGAGGCAACCAAGTTCGACGGTTGAAGTAATTGTCGATTCCAATGGAAAATGCCGTAGCAATTGGAAATTGGTCTTCCCTGGCTGGACTCCGGGTGACGGTTTAGTGCAGTTGGAAACCGGATGGAAAGTGGACACTGATACATTTCGTATCACGAAAGGGCTGGACTGCGCGTGGACGGAGCCGAACCAAGAACCCAATACATTCCATGTGCATTTTTTGTCACGGAGTAATTCTGTTTCGGAAGACGAATCGGTCGTACTGGAATTCGAGGCGATACAAGACGCTCCGCTTTGGAGTTCGCGCGACAACCTATTGAATTTCGTTGTCCCTTTGGAAATCCCTTCTTTGCACTTTAACTCGAAACAAGTGAAATCCACTGGACGTCTATTAGTGCCTGAGAGTCTACCGTGGCAGGTTATTTCTCGTCTCGAAGACGAGCCAAAGACATCTTGGAGCTTGGTGAATGGCGCTCCGTGGTGGAAACATGCCAAGGATTTTCTTTTGTTCGGCAGTGTCCAGAGCAGTGACGGCTCCATTGGGGTACAGAAAGAAAAGGATGACCGAGGATATTGGAAAACGTTGTTCGAATGGAGAAACCCATCGGATGAGGAGCGCGTTTGGATTACCATCGCTTCACGTGTCCATTGGTTTAGTGGACTGTTGTTCTCGATAATGTTCTTAGGTACGATCTGGACGCTGCCTAAACGTGCTTGGGCGATCGGCATGTTGGTACTGGTACTTTCATCGCTCGCTATAGCGATGTCTGCTGTGGATCAGATCGTTTTGTTGCCACTTTCCATGTCAATTGCTGGTTGTGCGCTAGGTATGATTGCGGCGTCGATTGCGCGCGTGGTTATCTCTCCACGCAAGGACCGGAGCGATTCAATTCGAGAAGACTCAGTTGTTGCTTGGGATCTACTTCGATCGGGTGCTGCGATTCGGGCGCCTAGCAACCAGACCATTGCAAAGGCAGTGTTGTTCTTTCTAGCAGCGGTTGGATCCGATTCCATTAGCATCGCACAGTCAGGCAACATTCCACAATCGGTAAAGTCACTCGGACAGGACCTCCACTTCGATTTAGTGTTTCCCACTGAGGAATCGGAAACATCAACATCCATCGTTTATGTCCCAGACTCCCTCTATTCCTCCCTCAAGGGAAACTCTGCTTCGTCGTACATTCTATTCTCCGCCAAGCACCAGTGGCGAGTCGCATCCCGGATGCGATCTTTTGCGGTCGTAGATCAACTATCATCCACATACGAACTTTCGGTTGGTGCCATCGGTTCCCCGGTCGAGATTCCTGTTCGATCCAATCAGATTCGTTTTTACGTTAACGATTCTGAGGTAGCCTATGGGGCACGCTTGCAGCGTAATCTCAGTAACAATACGATCGTTTGGTCTCCTGAGAAGCCAGGCAAGTACAAGGTGCAGGTAGTGGCAAATCTGCAGGCGGACATTGATGACAGCATTGCACCATTAACGGACGAGCCTCTTATAACTCAGTCATTTGACGTTAGCATTTTGCCAGCAGGCAATGCTATCTTGGAAATCGAGTTACCCGATAGTCAACTTCAAGTGGAGTTGGATACGATTGGCGGAACTTCAAATCCATCGCCTGGAAAGTTGATGGCTTTGCTCGGCAATGTTGACAAAATCCAAGGACGATTGAAGTTCCCGAATAGCGGATTTGTCGGTCCCGTACGAAACACTAGCGTGACCGATTTCCCTACCCTTTGTACGGAGTTCTTGCTGTCCGAAACGATCCACGCGCGCACCGTGATCCATGTACCACCTAGCGTAACAATGGAGAGCCAATTCGAAATGGAAGTTGATGGAAACTGGCAGCCAATTGGGAAAGCATGGGGTAGTATCCAGCTTGTAGACACTCTTGTTTCAAGTTCGTATTCTCGAAACAGATATGTTTTCATCGACAAATCGCGTGGACTCGTGCCGAAAGAAAGAGCATCGCAACTATCGATTTTATGGGGCGTTCGAGATCCGTCCGCGGTGACATTGAATGCCTTGTTTGCGGATTGTACTGATCAAAGAATTCGACCTTCAATTATGCGTTACGCCAGGATGCCAGAGGCCGCCTGGAGCATGGAGGAGGTCAACACATGGTCTACCGTGATTGGAGAGAGAGAGAGGTTAGATTGGCCCGAGCTGACAGCGATCAATGTGAACCCTAGAGCAACATCACTTCGTATTCCAAAGAACGCAGGTCGTGGCGTATTGAAAAAGGCTGCGCTGCAAACTAATGCCCAGGCACGAATTAACACTCGGTGGACCGTACACTCTGAATCGCAGACCATTCTCGTGAGAGCGGAAGTGATTGGTGCATTGAGCGGCGACTATATTGAAATGGATCTTCCTAACGGGTTCGTTGTAACAGAAGCACGCCGCCGACAAGGTAGCTTTTTCGTTCTTCAATGCGAGCAAGAGAGGGATGGAATTTCTACCAATCGAGTCCAATTATTGTTGGACAGGTTGCAGGCAGACAGGCTTCAGTGGAGGGATTTCGACTTCTCCATCCGCGCGGAACGCGAAGGCGTCACCACTCAGAAA
This sequence comes from Pirellula sp., assembly GCA_021300155.1. Classification (GTDB taxonomy): domain Bacteria; phylum Planctomycetota; class Planctomycetia; order Pirellulales; family Pirellulaceae; genus JBKCUI01. Next base: position 21,034 of record JAJTID010000033.1, on the reverse strand, counting down.
GAAACTCGGCCACCTACTGTGGTTCTTCACCACATGAATACGGTGGAGCAAACTATTGAGTTATCAGCATCCGATCGTTGGCGCATCCATGTGCAAGATCAAGCAGCACCAGTCTACGGTTTAGGGATGAATGCAACCGTGCTAACTATGACACCTGATCAGCGACTCTCTTTCGATCGCCGACATTTTCCCGCCGCTGGCTCCATTGAACATCAGTTCATCTCGCAACCGGAATCGGACAAGGTTCAATTGACAATGAGCGGTAGTTTCGAAATCCACGATAACAGCTCAACGCGATTCATCGTGGAAATTCCGATCTGGTTGGAGGAGTATTGGAACAGCGACCGTTCCGCTTCACTTATTCCGTGCCCTATCGCAGACAAGGTCTGGCTTCAAGTTGATTTAGGTCAGCCAAACCATGAGCTGGAACGCCGTGAGTGGTCGATCCAATTTTCTTTGATCCGCGACGAGTTGCCGTTACTCAAATCGGATCCGTCATCGATTCGCGTGCTGGATTCTCGCCTCCAGGCGATCCCGTTTTCCATGGAGTATGCTGACCGTGATTTCCCTCGAGTGACGGACGCATCTTTCTCGACGGGTGAAAAGCTGTCGGCGCATGTATGGACAGAGACATCGAAACTAGACAATAGAAGTCGATTGATCCGCTTTTGGTTTGACGAATGGAGCCCTAGTCTTCAATGGGATATCGAATCCAAAGACGATATAGCTTCGGTTCGAGTTCAAGATGGGAGCGTGCCGTGGAGTTGGAGCAACGGTGTGCTTTCGGCTTCGATTCCACGTCAAGCCAGCGGCTGGATGTACGAAGTTACAATCGAACTCCAATCAACCGATTCCTCAACGGTGGTACCTAAATTGCGATCCACCCGTCCTGACATCAACGTTCCAGCTCCCAAAGAGTTAGGGGAGCACAGGGACTTGGCGTTGTCCATTCTCCTGCAGGCTTTGAAAGATAAGTTAAGGCCGTTGCCAGTCAAGTTACACGAAGGCTCGTTCGCAGCACGATGGCTTGCCTTTTGGGGGACAAAACTCAATGATCTTCATCCAACTGCGACACTAACGACGGACGATCTTGAGCAGCGTTACGAACATATCGCGGGGCTGCTGGAGAAACGCAATCCGAATTTTGTTCGAAATCGCGAACCGAGCCAGTCATTGTTGGATAGCAAGGAGCTTGAACGCGAAAGCATCGCCAAGTTGGACTGGCTTTATGGATTGGAAACGGGCGTGTTCTTGTTTTCAGCGTTAGCAGTGTATGGTCGATGGAGAAATCGACCATGGTGGTTACTAATCTGTGTTGCTATTCTGTCATGGCTGATGACAGGATGGATCCTGGTTGCTGGCGTTATCATTGGAGCAGCTGCCATCTCAGCCGCCGATACCTATTGGATACGCCGAACGAGTAAGACGATTTCGCGAAGCCAACGACTTCGAGCGAGTTAGTTCTTTCCTGCCTGCCGCTGATAGATCGCTTGAATCATGGCTTCCGTGTCTTTGAATTTCTGACCGGATGCTAATGATTGTTCAATGAGCCGACGCGCGTCCGCTTCGTTATGTCCGAGTACGAGTAGCGCCTGATACGTCTCTTCGACAACTCCTGATTTCTGGACTTCGGCTCCAGGTAGCTCGCGACGTACTAGCAATGCGAACCTTGCCATCTTGCGACGCAACGTAGCTATGACCTTTTCAGCCGTCGCGGCACCAATGCCGGGCAATGTCGAAAGTCCCTTGGCGTCTTGTTGTTCAATCATGATCGCGATGTCCTGAACCGGGCGAACCATGGCACGCAGAGCCTTCTTTGCCCCCACTCCATCCACCGAGCAGAAAAGATCGAAGAACTCTCGTTCGATCGTCGAGAGAAATCCGACAAGCTTTGGTGTCAAACGAGAACCTTGAGCGGCGTTCCCTTCGATATAGTGAATCGTATGCAGAGAAATTGACTTTGAAATTTCTGCTTGGAGATGACGTCGCGTGTATTCAGGAATCGAAACTTCGTATTCGAAAGGTGGAATGCAAAGGGTCGCAGTATCGTTGGTGAGTGTCAGTAGCTGGCCCGAGATCTTCGTAATCACTTTGTTTTCCTGGTTTTGGTTAGTAGTTGCCCTAGCGGCCCCTTCGAGAAATGGTGGCACAATGCGATGGCAAGCGCGTCGGCCACGTCAGGCGGATCGGGCGGTTCTTTGAGTTGCAATTGCATTTGAATGGCCCGTTGCATTTGATCTTTGGGAGCTCGCCCATTCCCAGTAAGTAACTTCTTCACCTTGGTAGACTCATACGAGAACATCTCTAGGTTGGCCAATGCTGCAGCCAAGCATAATACGCCGCGTGCATGCCCCATAAGAATCGCGGTTCGAGGCCGCTCATAGTGGGAATAGAGCTGTTCAATCGCGACCGCAGATAGAGGATACGAAGCAACAACTTCGCCGATGCCTTCATGCAATTCTCGAAGACGAGCGGAGAGAGATTGATTCCGTGAAACTCGGATCACACCGGCTTCTACCAGTGATACTTTGCCACCACAACTTCGGATCACACCGTAACCAGTGATAGCGAGCCCAGGGTCGAGCCCTAGTACCATAGTTTCGGCCATTGACCGACTTGCGAGGGTTTGGTTCGAATCGGAACTCATTGGACCGTGTCGGTGTTCAATTCCGCTCGCGACGCTTGCTGGGCCGGCGAGTACAAACATGCCATTTCCGTCCCATTGCGCACCAGTAAGAATGGGCCGGCAACTGCGGGGTAGTTCCATGTCACACCGTCCAGTATATGTTGTTCATATACAACAGCCCCATCGTCGCATTTGGCAAGAACAATTCTTCCGTCCTCAGCACAGACGAGAAGCATCCCGTTGACGACCAGTAGCTGGCCTTGCCCAAATCGCCCTCCTCGCCAAATTCGCTTTCCATCCTCGGGGGCAACACATTCCAATACGCCGTCACTCAATGCGTAAAGCCGATTGTCATGGTAGATGGCGTTCGTAAATTTCGTTTTCAATACTCGCGAGCTTTGCCAAAGGGTGGATACCGACCAATTTTGTGCATCGCTGGGCTTATCACCCGAAACGCGTTCGACTCGAATCATCTTCGAACCTTGAGCGTACCCTTTTCCCAACAATATCCTGCCATCCTCCAGCGAAACGGGCTGCGAAGCGCATGCATCCGCATTGGAGCGGCTAAACCAGTCCGTTGTCCAAAGAACTTTTCCATCCGATAAATCGTGTCCCGTCACGTTGTTCTCGTTCACGCTTACAATCTGCTGGTCTGTTCCAATCCTTATCAAGGCCGGCGACGCATAGCCGATTTGAGCAGTCCCTTGCTTCCAAAGAACATCTCCGGTTCGTAATTCCATCGAAACCAACGTGATCGGAGTTTCTGAATTCGCTTTACCACCCATTGGAACGATCACTTGTACTCGGCCCGAAGTTTTAAAGACGAGAGGAGAAGCACTTCTTCCCCACTTGATGAGTGCTTCGGAGTCTCCCTGCGTTGCGAACCCCATCTTTAACACATCTTGAGTCCATCGAACTTCACCACTCACGGCGTTACAGCATACGACAGTACCTGTTGCAGTTTGGGATAGTACTAGATCCTCGTAAAGTGTTGGTGTTGCACGTGGCCCGAGTCCTCCGAGTGGTTCGTAATGACGCCCTGGAATACGTTGACTCCAACGGAGATTGCCCGATACTAAATCGAATGCTGCTAGGACTTCATCATCCTCGTCTTGATACATGGTGTATGCTAACGAACGTTGGACAACGAACCCCGACCAACCTGCCCCGATCGGTTTCTTCCAAAGCAGCTGGGGCGGTTGCTCTTGCCAATGAATACCAAAGCTTGGTTCTTCGACGATCCCGCTGCGTTGACTTCCAAGGAACTGCGAAAACTGGGCGTTCTTCGCATACTCTATCTGTGGACTATCGGCATCGACACTAGCATTGTCCACTGTCGCCTTCGGCGCTGCGAGCCAAGATCTCCATCCGAATTGGGGAAGAGTTTCGCCAGTAAATCCCTTGAGTTCGAAACAACCGTAAAAGGCAGCCGCGGCAATAGCAACGACAACGAAGGACGCAACGCGTTGTACGTTTGATGCAACCCGTATCCAAACGAGTCCAAAGCTTCCAGCCGCGAGAAGCATGAGACCGCCCGCAGCTATGTTTGCGTACTGATGGTCAACTTCAAAAATAGCCCATCGAGCAACTGGTATGGCGAGCGAGGCTCCAATCCCTACCCACAGGAGGATTGAAGCCTTTCGACGATGTGGCTGTCTATCGGACTGCACGATTTTATCGGCCTAACGTAGGTGACGACTAGCGTGCAACGACTTTGTTGGATCGTCTCAATGCCTCGATGTAATCGCTGGTAACATTGAGTACTTCTTCGTTGTAGAAGTTTCGTTGGAAGATGATCTTCTTTTTGTCTTCTCTCGCTTTCGCGTCTTTGTTCTCGGCTGCGGTCATGCCAGTGACCTCTTCTTCGATCTTCTCCGAGTTAATCTCCTTGTTTCTCGCCATATACTCGGACTCTTTTAGTGGAATCGTCTTGATCTCTTTTTGTTTAACGTAGGTATCGATTCTGGCTAGCAGTTTTTCAAATTCTGGATTCTTCGCGATCCGATCATTGGCTGCTTGCTGCAATCCAACCTTAATCGTCGAGTCAACCATTTTGTATTGTTTATGCATGCGAGCCTGTACTTTGTCCATTGGAAGGGCATAATCCAAATCCGATTCCGAGATATCCAGCTTGGCTGTAATCGAGGGCAAAATCACGTCGGAAGCGACGCCCTCCAATTGTGTAGACTTTCCATTGGGCAAATAGAATTGTTGGATAGTCAGCTTCAGCCCGCCGTATTGCTTGGATGCCCCGAGTAGTTGCGAAATGTCTAGCAACGTTTGCACTGTTCCCTTTCCGTGAGTCTTGGGGTCCCCCACGATAATACCTCGACCGTAATCCTGGATGGCTCCGGCGAAAATCTCACTAGCACTCGCACTCATTTGGCTGATTTTCACTACGAGCGGTCCAGTCCAAAGGATGGAACGTTCTTCGTCTTCGAGAACATCCACATTTCCACCTGGTGTCTTCACCTGAACGACAGGACCACTCTCGATGAACAAACCGGTAACCGCGATCGCTTCTTGAAGGGATCCACCGCCATTCTTGCTCAGATCCAGAACGATGGCATCAATGTTCTGTGTCTTGAATTTGGTGATGATATCTGCAAGATCGCGTCGAGTGCTGCGGTAGTTCTTGACACCTTTTCGAGCTGCATCCATATCCAGGTAGAAGCTCGGTAGGTTGATGTATCCTGTCTTGTACTTTGTCCCATCTGGCTTCATACCATGCTCGACGACTTCCCCGCGAGCGGCTTCGTCTTCAAGTTTGATAAGATCGCGAGTTATCTCGTAGACCTGCGTCGTGCCTGTTCCTTTGGGCTTCACATGAAGCTTCACTTTGGTGCCCTTCGCACCACGAATCATGGAGACTACATCAGGCAGTTTCATGTCGACCGTTTCCACTGGCGGAGCATCATTGTCTTGACTGACAGCCACGATGTGATCACCAACCTTCAGACGCCCATCTCGATCGGCGGCACCGCCGGTGACAATGTTTTCCACGACAGTTTGGCCGTCATCAGGTCGAAGCGTTGCACCAATGCCAGTGAATTCGAGTTTCAGATGGACATCGAAATCTTCTTGTTCCCGTGGTGACATGTACGTCGTATGCGGGTCCAAGGAGTTCGTTAGCGATGTCAGATAGAGTTCCAGCAACTCATCGACATCAGTCTTCGATTTGATGTTGTAAAGCGTGCGGTAGCGTTTGTGCAGCGTTTCCTTGATCTCAGTTTCGGACTTTCCATCCGCCTTGAGAGAGAGGATGTTCAGCTTAATCGACTTGCGAATTCGGTCCTTCTGTTCTGTTTCATCGGCAGCCCATGGAAGTTCTTTCGCATCAGAGATAATCGATTCATCGACACTAAAGTCGTGGGTTGCGTCGATTTGCTCATGGATATAGGGCATGAATTGGTCTAGTCGCTTCAAGTACCGTTTGAAGACCATGTAAGCAAAATCGACGTTGCTTTTCTTGATCATGTCGTCCAGTTGATTCTGGTAAACACGAAACTCGTCCACGTCCGAAAGGAGCAAATATGATTTGAGCGGATCGACGTTTTTCAGGAATATATCGAATCCGCGATACGACATTTCATCGTTGAATTGCGGGTGCGAGATATGCTCTTTCTCGATGATACTGCGGACAGCCCGAACGATAATGGACGTATTGGCAGGTGCTTCGGTAACTGCGGCCACGCGCGCCAGTTCTTGCGCAACCGAGAGTTGGGGGAAAAGCAGAGTTCCAGTAACCATCAGGCTCGCGAAGGCACGACGCGCCAGAACTCTTGCCTTCATATCCGATTGCATAAGCATATTTTGCCCCAACGTACGAATGAAAATGAATTTGGAAAAAGTAGGCGATTTACGACGCCAACTTCCCCACTAGTGCATGGTAGGAGATGCATCCCCTCAAATCAACATGGATAGATACGAAGAATATCGAAGAAAGTATGCCGAATAGTCGGGAAAAGTTGTCGAATATAGCCGAATTCTGGTTCCTTCACCCTTGGACGAATTTGCCGGTCTCGTTAAACTCTTGACCCGCGAAAAACCGAAGGATCTTCAATTATGACAAAACAAAAGACTCACAAATCCACCAAAAAACGAGTTCGATTGACCGCCAACGGAAAGGCGAAGCATCGAAAAGCAGGCACCAGCCATTTGGCGATCAGCAAATCTGCAAAGAAAATCCGACAACTGCGGGGAACCAGAGTTCTGGAGCCTCAGTTTGTTCAAGCAGTAACTGATGCACTGCGTGGCTACAGCTACTGATCCTAAAATCCGAATTTAGCGTCCTGTCTAGCCTCAGGGCCGGCTGGGCTTCGAAAACTACCGTCTGAAGATGGTTACCGAAGAGATAATTTGCAATCCGGCGATTACGGAACCGGAACGCTGCTGTACAACGGAAACGATGTACGATAGAAACAACGTAGGCCCGCTTTCCTTAGACCAAGCGTGTGGGTACCAACGGATGCGAAAGGCAGTTTTGGGCCTGCTTGAGCACAATTGCTCACACTTCGCATCGACCTGAGAACGCTACAGCAACAAAGGTTGCCACTTAGATGAGAACGAGAAAAGGTTCAGCACGAAGGCAGGCGAAACGTCGCTTGTTCCAACGCGCTGAAGGTTACGTTGGCGGACGCCGACGATTGTATCGAACTGCAAAAGAAACACTGGTCAGAGCTGGTGTTTTCGCGTTTCGCGACCGTAAGACCAAGAGACGAAATTTCCGCCGACTTTGGATTATTCGTGTCAACGCTGCTGCTCGAATGCATGGTCTTCGCTATAGCCAATTTATTAACGGTCTACTCAAAGCAAAGATTGAGCTAGACCGAAAGACATTAGCCGAAATGGCGGTCAATGATGCAGCAGGTTTTGCTGTTGTCGTTGAGGCCGCAAAGAAGGCTCTTGGCGTCAGCTAAACGATCGTTCTGCGTCGTTCAACTGAATAGAATACGAGAAACTTCAGACGGCCCTTTTGTGGGCCGTCTGTTTTTTTGTATACATCGCTGGGTGTATTTTCTTGCGGGTGTATATTTCCATTTGTACATAATTCGCTGTCTACATAATTCGCTGTGTGAATATTCCGTTGGCGAAGTCGCTCTAGTCGAGGGACTCTTCCAACGCATCTAACCCACTTCTTCGTTTTCAATATGTCACTACCAGATTTTTTGAAGTCGCTAGACGATTTGATGGATGAGGCTCGAAAATCACTTGAATCGGTTGATTCCGGCGATGCGTTGGAAGCACTACGAGTCAAGTTTGTCGGCGCGAAGAGTGGCGTTCTCAAGACTGTCCAAAAGATGATGGGAGTCATCGATGTTTCGGACAAACCGTCGGCAGGAAAACGATTCAACGAAGTCCGGGATGCAATTCAGTTAGCGATCGATCAAGCCGCAGAGAAGCTTGGCGGCGGAGGCAGTTCCTCGAAGAGTGGACCGATGATTGATCCAACGCTTCCGGGCGTCCGTCCATCGCTGGGACAGCTTCATCCGATCACGCAGACCATCGAACATCTGAAAGAGATCATGAGTCGGCTGGGCTTCTCCGTCACCGAAGGCCCGGAGATCGAGGATACATGGCACAACTTCGTGGCTCTAAACATTCCGGAAGACCATCCAGCTCGCGATCCGCTCGACAATTTCTATTTGGCTACCGCAAAGAAACAAGTGGGCGGCAATCCGGCAGACCGCGACGCGATGTTGCTACGAAGCCAAACAAGCACGGTGCAGATACGGGTTATGGAAAAGCAATCGCTTCCATTGCGTATCATTTCACTGGGCAGGGTTTACCGACCCGATGCACCCGATGCAACCCACTTCCCGATGTTCCATCAAATGGAAGGACTTTGGGTCGATAAGCATGTGACCATGGCTCAATTGAAGAGTGTTCTTCGTTTGTTTGCAACTAGCTATTTAGGAAGCGACGTGCGGGTGCGTTTTCGCCCCTCCTTTTTCCCATTCACCGAACCGAGCGTGGAAGTGGATTACTGGTGGAATGGGCAATGGATTGAATTCGGTGGCGCCGGCATGGTCGACCCCAATGTTTTCGGCCATCTGAACATCGATCCTGAGCAATGGTCTGGATTCGCATTTGGGCTTGGTGTGGAGCGTCTTTGCATGAGACGTTTTGGCATAACGGACATCCGCGATTTGTATCGAAGCGATGTTCGATTCCTCCGGCAGTTCGCGTCCTAGTCGCATCGCACTAGTAGCATAACATTCGTTTTATTGTTCCATCTGATTTCAGTTTGTTGGGTTTCAATTTGCCATGCTAGTTTCTTGGGAATGGTTGTCAGATTACGTTCAACTCACGGTAGACCACGAAGAGATGGCGACCCGATGGGCTCTCACTGGCCTGAATCATGAGAGTACTGAGATGGTCGCAGGCGTGCCTGTCATTGACCTTGAAATAACCAGCAACCGAGGGGACTGCTTGGGGCATATTGGCGTCGCTCGTGAAGCATCCGTGCTTTTGTCTCAGAAGTTGACGATCCCAAATCCAGTGCTTCAAGAGTCAACGACGACTACCGCCTCGATGTTGACCATCGAGAATCAATTTCGCGAGGGCTGCCCTCGTTACATCGGGAGAGTCATTCGAGGTGTCAAGATTGGCCCAAGCCCAGAGTGGCTTGGCAAACGACTCGAAGCCATCGGAGTCAAGTCGATCAACAACGTGGTCGATGCAACAAACTACGTTATGTTCGAATGCGGGCAGCCGTTACACGCATTTGACATGTCGAAGATTCGCGGGAACAAAATTGTTATCCGCCCAGCAACAGCAAAGGAGAACTTTGTTGCGATCGATCACAAGACCTATGAACTCGATCCAACGATGGTCGTTATCGCGGATGAATCACGTGCTGTCGCCCTGGCAGGCGTCATGGGTGGTGTTGATAGCGAAGTAGGAAACGACACAGTGGATGTTTTGCTGGAGGCTGCCGAGTTCGCACCCCTTTGCATTCGACGAACTGCCCGAAAACTCAAACTCCATTCACCTTCGTCTTATCGATATGAACGACGTGTCGATTCAGCGCAATTGGACTGGGCCTCCAGGCGATGTGCCGAGCTAATCCTAAAGCTAGCCGGTGGTGAATTGTTGGAAGGCGCCGTCGATACAGGAATGGTAGAAACAGCTCCTCTTTCGGTCACCCTGCGAGCGGCTCGAATTTCCAAAGTTCTCGGAATCGACGTACCATGGAGCATCTCTCTCGATATTCTTCAGCGTCTGGGATGTCAGGTCCAATCAGGCTCCTCCGAGTCTGAGGCCGTTGTTTCCCCGCCAACCTATCGCATGGATCTAGTTCGAGAGATCGACCTCATCGAAGAAATAGCCCGAATTTACGGATATGACAAGATTCCCGAAGATGCAGTCGTGCCGATGGTGGCGAGCGCACGTCGCCCTAAAGATATCATGATGCAGACCGTGCGAAATGTCTGCTGCGGATGCGGGTATCATGAAACGATGACGCCGAGTCTGGTCGGAAAGTCGCCAGCGCTCGCTGTGAGTCCTTGGTCCGAACTTGAGCCCATGAGTACTCTTGTTCCGTTGCTCGAAGGAGCCAGCTTGTTGAGGCGTTCTTTGATCCCTAGCCTGCTTGCGTCTAGGCTGCACAATCAACAACAATCGAATCGAGACGTGCGACTATTTGAGACATCCAATGTCTATTTGGCCAGTGTATCGGGAAAGCCTGTCGAGCAACTGAACCTTGGTCTTCTTGGTGCCTGCGACATCCGAGAGGTCAGTGGTACGTTTGAAGAAGTATTGGAACGAGTTTGCGGACGAGAATTCGCAAGCCAGAAAGTAACGATGCAAACCGTCGCTTGGCCGTACTTGGAAGCCAATTCAGGAATCGAATGGCTTATCGATGGTGAACGAATCGCTTGGGTCGGACAAATAGGAAGACCTATCGCTGATAGTATGAAGCTCGATGCGATGGTAGCCGTTGGAGAACTGAACCTCGATCTATTGCTTCGATTCGCGCGTACAGTGCCGCAATTGAAATCGATTATCCCTTTTCCTGTTGTTGATCGCGATTTGAATTTGATCGTCGATGAGCAACTCTCTTGGCAGGTCTTGTCGACTGCGATCAAAGAATCGGCAGGACCATTCTGCATTGGGGTTGCGTTCAAGGAGATTTATCGTGACACCAAGAAAGATGGCGAGGGGAAAAAACGAGTCTTGCTCAGTTTGCAGCTTCAGAGCGAAACGGAAACCTTGACCAGCAAACAAGCGGACGACGCTATTCAAAACGTACTGTCAACCTGCAAGGAACGATTCAACGCGTCTATTCTTTTGTAGACGCCATATCCACTTTATCCACGACTTCATTGGTAGCGGTGGCATCTTGTTCCTCCTAAGGGACCTGCGGCTGCTAATTCTTGAGTCTGCGTTGAAATGCGGATGAATGGACAAGCCCCTCCAGCAGTACGTCGAAACGTCCACCGTTCTGATCGAGCTCATCAACCAAGTGTTCGATAGTGGGATCATCGTAGTATTCCAGCCCCCGCCCCAATGCATAGATGAATAACTTTTCCGTTACACAACGATAAAAGTCCTTGCGGCGACCGGTTGCCAGAATGCGCTTCAACTCTTGGATGTTTGCGAATCTCTCTCCTGTGGTTAGCTCCCCTGCAGTTTCGATGGGCGCTCCGTTTTCGAGGTCACGCCAGGCACCGACGGCATTGAAGCTCTCGAGCGCCAAGCCAAGCGGATCCATTCGCGAATGACACGACGAGCATAGCGCGGATTCTCGGTGAGCAGCCAAAAGCTCTCTCAGCGAAGGTTCGCGTCCACCGAATTTATCGGCGGCGTCTTCTAATGCAGGGACATTGGGCGGAGCAGGTGGAGCGGGCGTACCCAAGATGTTATCCAACAAGAAAAGTCCACGTTTCACGGGCGAAGTACGCGTAGGATTCGATGTTACCGAGAGCATTGTCCCTTGAGTTAGGACTCCACCTCGCGGGCTACCGGCGGGAAGTTGTACTTTGCGCAACCCTTTTCCCTCCACACTTTCTAGCTCGTACAGCTTCGCGAGATTGGCATCGACGAAAACATAATCTGCGTCAATCAGTTCGATCAAACTGCGGTTGTTTCGCATAATGTACTCAAAGGATTTTTCCGTTTCCTTTCGCATCGAACTTCGAACCGATGCGTCAAACCGGTCTCGAAGTTTTCCTAACTCTTGCAATCGAGCGATTCCTCGTTCTACTTCGGGATCCTCTGGAGTCCCTTCGGGCTGAAATCGCTTCCCTTTCCCCGAATACTTGGCACGGAGTATTTTGTACTCGGTCTGAAATCCAAAAGCCGCGATTGGATCAATCGAAACCTTTTCTACGTCGCTCGCCCTGAGCCATTGGCCAGCAAAGCTTTCCACGAATGCATTGGCGCGTTCATCCTTGACCATCCGCTGCAATTGCGTGGGGAGTTGGGCTCTTAGTTGTCGCTTTGAAGCCAAATCCAAGAGCTCTTCATCCGGCATCGTGGACCAGAGCAAATAAGAAAGCCGAGTCGCCAAAGAAAACTCATCGATCCGAGCGCTGATCTCCGAAGAGTCCGATTCTTCTAAGGGTTCGATACGATAGAGAAACTGTGAAGAGGCCAGTACAGCGGAAACCGCTTTTTGAATGCCATCTTCAAATGTCTTGCCAGACTGAGAATAAATTGACTCAGCGATAGCTACCAATTTATCGACGGAGGCATCGCTCGCAGGCCGCCTATAGGCCTTGGTCGCGAATTTTCGAAGAACTTCGGCGGCATAGGTTTTTCGAGACGATGGATCGTCGGGCGCCTTATCTTTCGCGAAAAAAAGCTCAAACCCTTTCGGATGCTTCCATAGTGCTGGATCTCTAGGGCCACCCACTACAACGGACATTAACTGATAGGTTACAAATCGTTCTGCCAAGTCCTTAGCCTTGATTCCATGTTCGTCTGATTCAAGCTGGCGAAGGTCAAACTCAAGATGATGTTTGCCTGACACCAAACGAATATTGAACTCCCGTCGAACGAGTTTGTCTTCTTCCCACTTATTGTCCGAGCTGTAAAGCTCCTTTCCATCCAACCGGCAAACGACACGATATCTCCCTGGATGAAACTCAAACGAACCGTCTAGCTTTTCCACTGTCGAAATTGTGTATTCACCATCGTGTTCAACCGTGAACGAATTCTTGATGATCGTCTCGTGATCGTGACGAACCCCCGCACCATTCTCTTTGCCATCTTCGGAACGAAACTCTTTTCCTTTCCATTCCTGTTTTGACATCACATAAGATTGAGTCGGAACGGCTTCTTCAGCGATGCTCTTCGCAGCTTGGATGTATTTTTCGAGAAGCATTGGGGAGACCGACATCGTATCTCCAACGGTATCAAACCCGAATCCGGTATCGTCGGGTGGAAACACAACTTCCGCATTGAAATCAACACCCGTCAGGTCGAGGATGGTGTTTCGATACTCACGGCGATTTAGCCTACGAAGCGGGGGTTTGCCAGGATTGGGGTTTGTCGGATCGTTTTGGAATACATCTTTTTGAATCCACTGATGAAGTGTTGTCTTGTCACTTTCACTCAAAGGATCACTTCCGTGTGGTGGCATCAAACCACTACGAACGTTCTTCAATGCTCGGAGCCATAGTTCCTTATCGCCCAGAAGTTTGCTTTCCTGTCCGTCGAATTGAACGTTTCCTTCTTTCTCGCTACCCGAATGACAATCGAAGCATTTGGTCTCTAAGATTGGACGAATGTTGGTTTGAAACGAGTCTTCGACCGCAATCAAAAGTCTAGGAGCAACAAAGAATGCAGAGACTAGGATGAACGTTGAAGAGGCAATTCGGTAACGCATCGTCTTGATTCAGTTCGGAGGGGAGCATTGTGGAAGGCAATGGACTATTGTAGATTCAATCGACTCGGTCGGTAAAGCGATTGGGCATCGAAATAAGTAGTACATCAAAATAACGGCTGGGCGAGGATTACAGATGGATCATGCCAACGACCAAACCCCACCTCTCGATCTAACACATCCTGTATCGGACAAGGAGTCGTTGAAACTTTCTCCTCAGCCTTTGATTGGCCTTGCGGTTGTATTCGCTTTGTTGCACTGCCTTACCCCATTTTTCCTCGGCATTTACCCGTCCAGCGATGGAGAGTTATTTTATGCGAACGCATTGATTCAGACGGCCGTTTTGAGCTACCTAATCTGTGTCTTGCAGGGGCGGGACTACAAAACTCATTTGTGGTTCCCTGCGGCCTTGCTCATCTTGACGTTTGGAATGGCAATGTCTGTCGCTTACGACGAACTCCCGCGAAGGCTGCCTGCAGAAGATGCTCCGTATTTTTTGATGTACACGCTTCCGTGGTATTGGTTTTGTACTTTTGTAGCGATGTCGTCCATCTATTTGGTTCAGCGAGTTGTTCTAGCTTCCGTTCTGAGCAGTTATCGTTTTGTTCGTGGCACATTGAAGTTCTCGGTCGTGAATATGTTTATCTCCACCATTATGGTCTTCATTTGCTTAACGCTCGTCTCAAACGTGGCTCAACTGGAGTATCGATACGCAATGACGATCTATATTATTTCGTTGCTCTCCATGATACTAACTCCGACAACTTGGATCGCTTTGATGATTCATCGATTGGCGTCAAATCGCCCGATAGTGATCGCATGCGTCTGGAGTATCTTTGTAAGCGGCGTCTTCTACTCGGTAATACAATTGATAAATAAATACGGGAAAAACCTAGTAGACATACCCGTGTTTCGCACGTTGATCGATGGAAAGCTGACCGATCGCGATCTGGATAGTATCAGCTTAATCATGATCCCTATTCCAATGGTTGTCGCGATCACTGTCACGTTTCGACCAATACGTCAGTCGCACCCAAGATCGTCAACAAATTTTTGTTCCGGGTAAATCCTGTCATAATCCCCCCAGCTGTTCTAAATGTGAATGTCCTTTTTCGCACGCTCCTAATATTAGCCTTACTCCTCGTAATGTAGGGGTTTTCTAAGTGCGGGACGCTTCCAGCTGCGGGATTCTTTGAGACAACACACCAAATTGGGGCTTGAAACAAGGGAGCATATGAATAAAGTATTATTGTTGAGACAAAATCTCATCAAGCGGTCGCGAGTCGTAGACCTTTAAGGCTACGTCGTAACTTCTTGCCAGGATTCGTCTTAGCTGAGAACAGCAAGTTCTTTTTGACCTTCGAGTTCGGTTTACGTAGCCAGCCAGCCTTCTGCCAGCCAGCCAAATTCAGAACCGCGATCACAAGGCGTCGAGTGACCCTTTTCCCTTTCTGATCCTCCTAAAACGGCTGAGATTATGGCGATCCATGTAGCTTCCATGCGAGGTTCTCCATTTCGTTTCCACGCCCCCCGACTTCGTGGCTTTACGCTCGTCGAACTGTTAGTGGTTATCGCAATCATTGGAATTCTAGTGGGGCTTCTATTGCCAGCAGTACAAGCTGCGCGAGAGGCCGCTCGTCGACTTCAATGTTCGAACAACATGAAGCAGATGGGATTGGCCTTGCACAACTACGAGTCGGCCTTCAGAACGTTTCCACCCGCATTCATCTCCCGCGTTACGGGACCATGGCCCGGTGGGAATAATCCTGTTCCCGAAGTGGGTCCCGGCTGGAGTTTCTTCGCCATGGTTCTGCCGCAGATGGAACAGGCTAACCTTCACAACAACATCAATTTTAATCTTCCAATTACTGCTCCAGCAAACCAAATGGCTCGCAGCACGAGAGTGAAAGAGTACCAATGTCCATCCGATGCCTGGACCGGTCCAGTGACGGTGTGGCCAACAACGATTGGGATCACGGACCTCGCGCACACTAGTTACTTGGCATGCTTGGGTGGAGGGGATCCTGCCAACGCTCCTGCCTATAGCGCCATGTACGAAGAGCATCCCTTTAACGGCATGTTTCATCGTAATGTTGGAGTGCGTCACTCTCAGATCGCCGACGGAACTTCCAACACCATTGGACTCGGCGAACGCTCAAGCATGTTTGCGCCAAACGGATGGGCTGGTGTGATACCCACTGCACAAACCGTATTCTCCCCGCGAATTGCTTCAAGCCGTGGTCAAGTCGTCGGTCAAACCGTCCGACCGGCGATAACCATGGCAACAGTTCACGTTCGCACCGGAGGGCCCAATGCTCCCGCTGGCAGTCCTGGCGGTTTCTGGAGCCCTCACACTGGCGGTTGCTTGTTCTTGTTGATGGACGGCTCAACCCACACGATCTCGACGAATGTTGATATGCCAACGTATCGAGCAATGGCCGGCCGAAACGATGGTATTGTTGTAGCTTTGCCGTAGCTGGACTACGCCAATTTAGTACGGAAAATGCTTGTCGATTGGAGAAGTCGACAATTCGACCAGGAACGTAGCGAGCCGCTCGACGAGTAGCTCCATGCAACGTTCTCCTTTTTCAGCGCTTGCGGCGTGCGGATTTCCTGAACCCGTATTGGTTGTCAACAAATGCCATGGGCGGGTGATGGAAACCCAGCCGCGATTCACCGCTTCAAAGCGTGTTTTGGCAGTCGCTCCCTCATCGGCAGCCAGAGTTCCATCGGGTTTATGTCGTACCATTTCAGGAAAAAACGCTAAAGCGAATGACGTTTCCATTTCACCCGCATGATCTTCCGGATGCTCGAAGATAGTCTTGTAAACATCGTTAAGAACGCGAAACCAGTCAATCAAAAAAACCTGGACTCCTTCACCAGCCAGTTCTCTCAATACAGGCTTGAGTTCATTTCCGCCGTGGCTGTTGAGGAGGACGATTTTCTTGATTCCGTTGTTGTTGAGCGAATGAACAATGTCCATCACGACTCGACATAGCGTCGAAGGATTCAGATTGATAGCGAGAGGCAGTTCACGCATATTCGTTTGAACGCCAAACGGAAGCGTTGGCAGCAACGTAATCTTGGCCCCTCTTTCGTAGGCTGCACGGCACAAGCGTTCACCAAGTATCGTGGCTTCGTAGATATCTGTGCCGTAGGGAAGATGCAAATTGTGCGGTTCTGTAGCACCGAATGGAAGCACGGCTACTTGAATGCTAGCCTCCTTGATGAAACCATAATCGCACTCTGCAAGTACCCAAGGTTTCGGTGATTGACTCGACATAAGGCCCCCAATGGAGTGGATCGCTCTGCCGATCCATCTACCGTGCTGCTACAACAAAAGGAAGAAAAACATAAGGGTGCTGACCGACAAGCGGTCCGCACCCCTTTTTAGAATGACCGACGTAGCGGTCAGCAACTGTCACCAAACCGACGGAGCAGTCAACTATGGCTTTGAACGATGAACTACTTCTTGGCTTCGGCTTTGATTTCGCCGCAATCCTTGATAGTAATCGTTCCCTTTGTCTTGCCGCTTTGCGATCCTAGGCCTTCGATCTTCTTCACAACATCCATGCCTTCGGTTACTCGTCCGAATACGACGTGTCTTCCGTCCAACCAGTCGGTCACAACGGTTGTGATGAAGAACTGGGAGCCGTTCGTGTTTGGCCCTGCATTCGCCATGCTCAAGAGACCTGGTTCGTCGTGCTTGAACTTGAACGACTCATCTGGGAACTTTGAGCCGTAAATGCTTTCGCCACCCGTTCCGTTGCCTGCGGTGAAGTCTCCGCCTTGCAGCATAAAGTTAGTAATGACTCGGTGGAAACTGCTATCCTTGTAGTGCAAAGGTTTGCCGCTCTTTCCTTTCCCCTTCTCGCCCGTGCATAGGCATCGGAAGTTTTCTACTGTCTTTGGAACATCATCGCCAAAAAGGCCCATTACAATTCGGCCTGCGTCCTTGCCATCGATCGCAATATCGAAGTAGACGCTATGGGTGATCTTGCCATTTTTGGGAGATTCTGCTGCTGCCATTCCAATAAAACCAATCGTCATCAAAAGGGTAAGTGCAAGTAAACGCATTTGAATTTCCATGTATCTGAGTAACTCGGTCTCAGTTCACCAATTGCGAACTTTCATTAGAAAAACTACCAGAATCTAAAAAAATTGACAACCGCCCTTCGGGCGCGTGTTCTGCCAACGCTCCTGCAGAAATGTGAAGGATCTTGACGAATCCGCGATAGACCGCCCCCGTCTAGGGCCGCAATTCGCGCAAAAAGAAGTCGGTCATCAATTGGTATTGGTGGGCCGACTGTTCAGGATCGGTGATCCCGTGTCGATTGTTGGGATAAACCATCAAGTCGAATTGCTTACCTGCTTTTTGAAGTGCATGCGCTAACTGCATCGAGTTGGCCATATGAACATTGTCATCGATCTCGCCGTGAATGATCATCAGCCTGCCACTCAGATTTTTCGCTGCTGCGACTGCTGAACTGGTTTTGTAACCCTCAGGGTTCAACTGCGGAGTCGACATGTATCGTTCGGTATAGATCGAATCGTAGTTGTGCCAATCCGTCACAGGGGCACCCGCAATCCCGGCACGAAAGAGCTTGCTGTGGGTCATCGCATACGCTGTAAAGTATCCGCCATAGCTCCAGCCCCACATTCCGATGCGATCGCCATCGACCCAATCCTGCGATTTGAGCCAGCCAACGGCATCCTCAAGATCTCGCAATTCCGTTGATCCCATATCTCGATAGATCTTCCACGTGTCCGAATTTCCTTTGCCGAGTGCAGACCGATTGTCGCACAACAACACAGCAACACCTTGTTCCGCCATGTATCGATGCCATAAATCGCTGCGGTGAGTCCAAGAGTTCTCTACCGTCGGAGCTTGCGGCCCGCCATACACATGAATCAGAACTGGAATCTTTGCCTGCTTCTTTCGTTGTTCGAATTCCGTAGGCATGTACAAGATCGACTGCATTTCGAATCCATCCCGCGCTGCGATGGTAAACAACTCGGGTGTTTGTGTCTTCACATAGTCGAATCGGTCACTCTTGGGACCACCGATATAACGAACACGCTTGCCCATTTTGTCGCAAAGCCACGATTGTGACGGTTGACTCATATCGCTCCACGCATCCAAGAGATACTCTCCTGAGGGGTGAACGCTGATCCGATGCGAGCCGCTCTCCGGACCTAAAGCACGGATCGTTCTATTCTTGATGTCGATCGCAAGCACATCGGTATTCGTTGGCGCGGATCGATGCGCCAAAACGATCGCCTGACCACCATCTTTCGCAACCCAAGAAACTTCTTTGACATCCCACGCACCTTCTGTCAAAGCCGTTCGTCGGCCGTTAGGATCGTAATGATATAGATGGCGTCTGCCGCCGACGGAATCACTCAACCATAGAAAGCTGCCATCTGGAAGCCAACGTGGTTCATCGATCACATCTACCCAAGCTGGAGATCTTTCCTCTAAAAGCTTTTTCTGCTGTTTGGTCGTAACATCATAAGCCCAAACATCCAGTATCGACTGGATTCGATTTTGCACTTGATACACGATGTGCGACGGATTGACACTTGACCACCCCACGCGAACGACTAACCGATCATCCGGAGCATAATCGCTCAATGGGATCTCCGTTTGTGCACCTGTAGCCACATCCATGACATGAAGGGTTACCAACGGATTGGGCTGCCCACTTTTGGGATACCGCATTTTCTCAATCGATTGGGCGAACGGAAGCGAGTTGTCCACTACGAAAGTGGGGACAGGGGTTTCATCCAGCCGAAGGTAAGCAATATGCTTTCCATCCGGACTCCACCAATACGATTTGAATTGTCCTCGTCCATAGACTTCTTCTTGATAAACCCAGTCCAGGTAGCCATTGAGAATTTCTCCACCGCCATCCTTGGTGAGTTGCCGAGTCTCCGTTGATTCGCAATCGACGACCCAGATATTGTTCTCATGAATGAACGCGACGTGAGAACCGGTGGGGCTCAAGGCTGGCACAAGCTTCGTTTGTTTTGCATCGTGCGTCAGTTGCCGAACGCTATCCTGGGACGAACGATATAAGTACAGATCCCCTTTGTGTTCGATCAAAGCGTTCTCGAATGTCGCGTCGAACGCGCTTAAAGAATTCCTGTAGGACGCTGCTCGGTCACTGAACGCTTGCAGCTTTGCCAAGGCGTCCGCCAATTTCCCTGGTCGGTCAAATGGTTGCATGGCTCCGGTTTGGCAGTCGACAGTGACAATTCGATTATCGTGTTGGGTAATGTACTGTGCCTTGTCGGTAAGCCACCTTGGAAAAGGGGTAGGCATCCCAGAAAAGGAGACCCTATCTTTGGAATAAAGCTTCTCAAGCGTTAATGGTTCCTTTGCCACATCGCGAGGTTTTCGATCCAACAACTGAAGCGGAGGAAGCGTGCGACTGGACGCTCCGTTAGGAAGGTTCGTTAAGCGAATCACCGGATAATCACTATCGGCCTTCAGGGACGGATCGAAAAAATTCCAGAACGCCAACGAGTCGTCGGCATGCGGTTCCAATAGATACGTCGCGAGGGCTCCCAAGGGTTGTTGCGTTGGTACCAGCCAGCCGCTTTGAGGAACCCACTCGAAAGTCTCTTCGGCTACTTCAAACTTTTTGGGCTTGTGAGCTTGAAACTCGGGCTGGTCCTTCGTGGAAACGATGCGATATCGAGAAGCAGTGACCGCGGATAATGGAGACTTGAGCTCATGTTCAAGCATTTGAATTCCATGCAGTCGGAGTCGGCTCGCCACCCATGCTGCGTCGTATGGAACAAAGTAGTACTTCGGCGCATCGACTTGCAAAGCGGGAGATCCGACATTCCAAAGCTGCAAATCGAACTCTTGTTCGACCATCTCCGATTTTCTTTTGCGATCCCGAGGTGTCGGAAACTTGCTGCGACGACTAGCGTCGGGTGTGGCGTTGGCATCTTCGATCCAGCGATAGCCGCCCACCTTGTATGTGCCACTGTCGGCTACGATCTTGGCCTGTATCGGAAAGGCTTTCGTTGGAGTCGCGTTATCTTTGATCCAACTCTGAATCTTGCTCGAATCCTTGAGCAATTGCTTCACGCAGGATTCGACGAACATTTGAGTCGCGTCGATACGACGCTGGTAGCTCGCGTACGAATACGACTCGACCAGAATACCGATCTTTCCTCGCAGCCCCATATACTCCGTGCTATAGCGTGGCTCGTGTCCAAATGACTCCCAACGTTGATGATCTGCTGAGAAATTGCCATAGTAGAAAATCGGTAGTCCAGCTTTTTTGAGTTCATCGCCAACGGTAGTAAAGAATTCTTTGCGCAGCCAGGTAACGATCTTTTGGTTTGCGGCCGGATTGTGAGGAATATCGTAGGTCAAATCGTATTGATGCAGTGAACCGTTGGTCGTGTGGCAATCGAAAAGCACATCCACATCCCAAGCATCGAATGTTCGAACCAGCGATCGCACTTCGGGAGAATCGAGTTTGATAAAGTCACGATTCAAATCGAGTCCGGCCGCGTTTTCGCGTGTCCCCATGCCGAGGATGGGACCTTCCTGGCCT
>JAJTID010000165.1 GCA_021300155.1 Pirellula sp. | reverse complement strand
GGGTTTCGGGAGACTTCGAGCATGTTCATTGTCAGTTCGCCACCCGCGACGATAGTTGGGCGTCGAATACGAACCCATCGTTCATCAACGCGGGATTCCCGAAGCAATCCATCTGATTTTTGAAGCGGTTTTTCCTCGTGATTGAGAGGGTCGTAAACACGCAAAAGATCTCCGTCTACAGAAACAGAGCGAGGAATCCACATGAATTCCCCGAAGGCCTTAGTGATGCGTTCTGCGATGCTTGTTTTTCCATTACCGGGGAAACCGAACAGGAACATTCCTCGCCCGCTATTGACGGCGGGTCCGAGACGCGAAAGAAGTTGCGGCGCGATCAATAGATCTGAAAAAGCTTTTCTCAGATCATCGCGAGTGGGGTGTTGGTGTTCGACGGACTGGAGTCGAACCGATTCAACGTACATTTCTAAGGGGACCGGCGCGGAGCCAAAGTAGGTGGTTTTCTGCATATGTCGCCGAGCTCGATCGCGACCCGCGTCGGTTAATGCGTGGATGTAGTCGTTGGCTGCGGTTGATCCGAGGTAACAAGATAACTGCTGAGCCTTGAGTTTCGTCAGGGTGGGCTCAACGAGGTGAAAGGGGAGTCGGATTTGTTCGGCCACGGCTCTTCCGTGTGCTTCTCCGCGATTCAGCAAGAAACGCATAACGATTTCTTCAACGATCGAGCCATTGAGGCCAGCTTGTTCGAGAGATTCAGGGGCGTTAGGGATGATCGGTTCGTTCGGGTCGTGGGTGATTTTGAAGAGTTTGCTGGTAGGCGAATCGCTTCTGGGGCGAAGGGTCTCCTGGATTTTGGCGTGAGGGGGGGCTTGAGGCGAAGCTAGGTTGTTCTGGGCGGCAAGTCGATTGATTCGCTCGAGAGCTTGCTCGAGCGATGAGGATTGCGACGGTATTGGATTGGCATTCGTGCTGGACGGCTGCATTTTTGATGACAAATCAGGTGCGGATGGCGGAGTTGGGGACGATTTAAAGGAAAGATTCGGAAATCGAGGGGGCTGAAAGTGAGGAAAACGAGGCTTCTGAGGGGAATCGATGGAATCCGTTCGTTAGAACAGGAAACCCAAGAGCTGCGGGGTAGCGGAAAAATTGTTTAAGGAAAAAGACAAAAGGCCCTTGCGAGGAGGAAGGGCTGCCACTATCTTTTCGCCTCCTCGCTGCGGACGGCTCCGGCCGACCTCACTCGAAGCAGTCGTTGCAAAACGACGCAAAGAAAAAAAGCGAAGGAACGCTTGACACGAACCGATAACACCGGTTACCATGTTGGGCCCAACTGAAAGACGTTCAGCGGACGTGAAACCTTGAGAGAGGCGGAGTGTTCAGCGAAAACGTTGGTGAAGTTGGAATTTGATCTTTGACAATTCGGTGGATGAGTTTGATAGATGTTTTTAGCAAACGTCACTTCTTGAGAAGTTTTGTGATTGTTTTTTATAAGGTGGTAAATGACCAAAACCACCGACCGGTTTCATACCGCAACTAGTTTGACAAGGTTTGCAGGCAGTAATGTTGGCAAATCTAAGCATACACAAGTGAAGGGTTTGATCCTGGCTCAGAATGAACGTTGGCGGCGTGGATTAGGCATGCGAGTCGCGCGAGAATGTAGCAATACAGGAAAGCGGCGAAAGGGAGAGGACAACATGGGAATCTGCCCGGGGGACGAGGATAGCGTCGGGAAACTGACGGTAATACTCGATAATGTTTGCGGACCAAAGGTGAGATTCCGCCCCTGGATGAGCCCATGCCCCATTAGCTTGTTGGCGGTGTAATAGACCACCAAGGCGATGATGGGTAGCTGGTGTGAGAGCACGACCAGCCTCACTGGCACTGAGACACTGGCCAGACACCTACGGGTGGCTGCAGTCGAGAATCTTCGGCAATGGACGAAAGTCTGACCGAGCGACGCCGCGTGCGGGACGAAGGCCTTCGGGTTGTAAACCGCTGTCGTAGAGGATCAAAGGTAATTGGGTTCTCCCCTTTATTTGAGTGATTCTAGGAGGAAGGAGAGGCTAAGCTCGTGCCAGCAGCCGCGGTAAGACGAGCTCTCCAAACGTTATTCGGTATCACTGGGCTTAAAGAGTTCGTAGGCGGCTTTGTAGGTGGGGTGTGAAAGCCCTCGGCTTAACCGAGGAACTGCGCCCCAAACCACAAGGCTTGAGGGATATAGGGGTAAGCGGAACAGATGGTGGAGCGGTGAAATGCATTGATATCATCTGGAACACCGGTGGCGAAGGCGGCTTACTGGATATTTTCTGACGCTGAGGAACGAAAGCTAGGGTAGCGAACGGGATTAGATACCCCGGTAGTCCTAGCCGTAAACGATGAACACTAGTCTGAAGGACTCTCACAGTCTTTCGGACGTAGCGAAAGTATTAAGTGTTCCGCCTGGGGAGTATGGTCGCAAGGCTGAAACTCAAAGGAATTGACGGGGGCTCACACAAGCGGTGGAGGATGTGGCTTAATTCGAGGCTACGCGAAGAACCTTATCCTAGTCTTGACATGCTTAAGAACCTCTCTGAAAGGAGGGGGTGCCCGCAAGGGAGCTTTTGCACAGGTGCTGCATGGCTGTCGTCAGCTCGTGTCGTGAGATGTCGGGTTAAGTCCCTTAACGAGCGAAACCCCTATCTCTAGTTGCCAGCGCGTTATGGCGGGGACTCTAGAGAGACTGCCGGTGTTAAACCGGAGGAAGGTGGGGATGACGTCAAGTCCTCATGGCCTTTATGACTAGGGCTGCACACGTCCTACAATGCAACATACAAAGGGAACCAAAATCGCGAGATCAAGGAAATCTCAAAAAGTGTTGCTCAGTTCGGATTGCAGGCTGCAACTCGCCTGCATGAAGCTGGAATCGCTAGTAATCGCGGGTCAGCATACCGCGGTGAATGTGTTCCTGAGCCTTGTACACACCGCCCGTCAAGCCACGAGAATTGGGGGGGCCCGAAGTCGCTGAGCGAACCGCAAGGACGCAGGCGCCGAAGGTCAACTTGATGATTGGGACTAAGTCGTAACAAGGTAGCCGTAGGGGAACCTGCGGCTGGATCACCTCCTTTCTAAGGATTTTTGCTCAACGCGTTTCTTCGGAAACATTTACGTCGAGCATATAGTGAGCACATACCATCAAGAAGTTCAAACTCATCTTAACAATCGACCTCACGTCGAAAGTGAAAAACACCGAGTTTCAAAATAGACCCGGCTTAGCGAAAGCTAAGTCGGGTTTTTTTACGTCTATACTTTCCGTTTTTAACTTGCAAGTCGTTTTAGGGATCGATTTTTGGTCGGTACCGGGAAATCGTCTAGGATGCGGTTCGTATGGCGTTGGCTCGTTAGTCGTTGAGAATCTTTCCTTCGGGTTTGCGGTTTTTTGGGAATAGCATCAGCAGTTCCGAAAGCGATTTCGTTGCTCGAGTACCAGGACATGGATGCTGCTTATCCGGGCTCATCCATTATTTGCGGAGAGTTATTGCGTGACGAGTTTGTTTCGAACACTGCCTTGAATTCGACAGTGATAGTAGAAGTTCTATCGGAGTCGACGGAAACGTACGATCGAGGAAGATAATCTTCGCACTATTGACAGATTGCATCGTTGCAGGAGTTGGTTCGGATTTCCCAATATCGAGTCAGTGTGGAATGCTACGTTCGAAAAACACAAGGGCAGTGGTTGTTGCGAGAGTCCTTGAAGCTCGATGATTTACTCCCTCTTGAGTCTGTCGGAATCGAAATATCGCTTCGAGAGATCGATCGCGGTACTGCGTTTTCGTCGTGATGACGCTCCCTCTTGGGCGATTTCTGCGAATCCGATACACTCTCCCCTCTTGTTTATGCTTGAAATTCAGAGGTGACTGCGAATGCTTGATCGAAAATTTGTTTTGGAAAACATTGACGCTGTGAAGACAAACTGCCTTCATCGAGGCGTTCCCGCAACGAGTCTGGATCGATTTATCGAAGCGGAGACCAAGCGACGTTCTAAATTGAACGAAGCTGAAGAATTGAATCGCCAAGCAAACGACTTGAACTTCAAGATGAAGGGGGCGACGCCAGAGGAGCGAGAATCTTTTAAGGAGCAAGGAAAAAAACTTCGCGAGCAAAAGGATGCTGCTCAGCAGGATCACGATATTCTCGATAAGGAAGTGCTTGGAATATTGTCGATGATTCCGAACATGACCAATCCGGCCGCACCGATTGGTCGCGACGATCAAGAAAATTTGGAGATCGCCCGCGGCAAGACTCCGATATCGAAGTTCGATTTTAAGGCCCAAGATCATTTGCAGTTGGGAAAATTGCACGACATGATCGATTTCGAAGCTGGAGCACGTGTCGCAGGTGCTGGTTTTTATTTTCTGAAGAATGATGCCGTATTGTTGGAGCTGGCTTTGCAACAATTTGCGGTCCAGTTGCTCGTGAAAAAAGGCTTCATTCCCGTTTCGACACCCGATGTTGCGAATACCGAGACGCTACATGGGATTGGTTTCATTCCTCGCGGACCCGAAACGCAAATTTACAGCATTGAGAATACCGACTTGAATCTTGTCGCTACCGCCGAGATCACTCTTGGAGGGATGTACGCTGGATTGGTTTTGGATGCGGAGCAGTTGCCGTTGAAATTGGTTGGGATTAGTCACTGTTTTCGAACCGAGGCTGGTGCCGCCGGTCGTGCGTCGAAAGGACTGTATCGCGTGCATCAATTCACCAAGATTGAAATGTTCGCGTTCACTCGGCCGGAAGAAAGTGATTCGGTCCATGAAGAGTTGCGACAATTGGAGTGCGATTTGTTCGATGCGTTAGAGGTTCCTTACCGTGTCGTTGATACCGCGACAGGGGATTTGGGTGGGCCGGCTTATCGAAAGTATGATCTCGAAGCATGGATGCCAGGCAGAGGGACCGAAGGGGAATGGGGCGAAGTGACGAGTACTTCGAATTGCACCGATTACCAAGCCCGGAGGCTGAACATTCGATACAAGAACAAGAACGAGAAGGGAACGCATCTGGTTCATACGTTGAACGGAACTGCCATCGCTATTAGTCGTTCGATTATCGCCATCATGGAGAACCATCAACAAGCCGATGGAACCATTCGAGTTCCCAAGGCTTTGCAACCGTGGATGGGTAAAGAAGTTATTGGTTAATGGGGAGGGCCCTCCCCTCGCTTCGCTCGACCCTCCCAGGAGGGTTACTAAAGCGGATGAGCTCGTGCACGACCATTGTCGCGGTCGTCACGAACAAGTAAAACGACGATAGAACCGATGCGGTCGAGGCTTTTTGAAAATCCCATTTTCTACCGAAACACGAATGGCAAGATACGTGGATCCCCAGACGAGATAAATGGTGAATTGGGTTCACGTGATGAAAACTGTGGTTGGCTATTTTCCTAGCATCCAGTCCAACCCGAGATCGAGATTGGTAGCCGAGTGGGTCAATGCACCGACGCTGATTCGATCGACACCAGTCTTGGCAATGGCTGCGATCGTTTGAAGATTGACACCACCAGATGCCTCTAACTCTACGGATGGATTCACTGAATCTCGCATCGCAACGCATTGCATGAGGGACTCGTTACTCATGTTGTCGAGAAGAATGATGTTCGGCGATGCCTTCAATGCGGATTCTAACTGCGCGATACTATCGATTTCGATTTCAATCATCAGGGGATGGTCGAATCGATAAGTACCGCTCTCGATGTATTTTCTTGCGGTTTCTACTGCGGTACCTGGGTCGAGCAATGTGCCATCGGCAGCGGCGCGACAGGCGAGATGGTTATCCTTGATCAAGATGCCATCGAACAGTCCGAGGCGATGGTTTCGTCCTCCGCCACACCGGACCGCATATTTTTCTAAACGTCTCCAGCCAGGCGTTGTCTTTCGCGTGTCGTAAACTCTGGCTTTCGTTCCAGAGACTTGCTCTACATATTTGGAAGTCAATGTAGCGATTCCGCAGAGCCTTCCTAAAAAATTCAGGATTGTTCTTTCGCAGGTGAGAAGATCGCGTGCATCACCGTACAGCGATGCGATGGGCTGTTTGGGTGCGAAGGTTTCACCATCACCAACGAATGATTCCAGCTGAATCGAAGAATCCAATTCTTGGAGCATGGCTTCAATCAAATCTATCCCCGCCGCCTTGCCAGTGACGCGAGGCACGATCAAGGCTGTGCCCGTCACCCCTTGTGGCACGATCGCCATAGTTGTAATGTCGGCTGTGCGATCGAGGTCTTCGCGAATGGCCAATCGAACGAGATGCGACAAATCGTCGAGCAGTGGTGGATCGATGGTTTGCGATCGATAGTCAGCTTTCATCGCGGAACTCGCTTTCATCGCGGCATTTGTGGGAAAGGATTCAAGATTAGGGTGTTTGTTAGATTCGATAATCCGCATATAGTGTAGGTGTGTAGTTTAACCGGTAGGAGGTCGATCTGACGATGCCTACCATGCATTCTGTTTGGCTTCGGTGTTTTTGGAGTATTTTTGAAATGCGTTGTCTACTGTCTATCGTCATAGCTTCGGTGCTCTGTTGTTTAGGAAATTCCGTTGTGGCTCAGGAAAAAGGGTCCGAGAAAAAGGCCGTGGCAGAAGTGGTGAAGTGGGGTGGTGGGAAATTTTCTTTAACAGCACCAGAGACATGGAAAAGCGTTCCACCGAAAAGCAGGATGATCGACTCCGAGTTTCGCGTTCCAGCGGAAGGTGACTTGTTTGTAAGAGTTACGTTCTCTACTTCGGGCGGCTCAATCAAAGAGAATATCGACCGATGGGTTAATCAGTTTGACGGTGTCAAGCCAGAGGATACCAAGACTGAGAAAAAGGAAATTGGCAAAGCAACGGTTCACATTGTTGAAGTGGCTGGTACCTACAAAGATATGGCTGGAGGGCCAATGGCTCCGGGACCAATGAAGAAATTGCCCGACTACCGATTGCTCGGTGCGATCATTGAACTTGCTGATGGAACCAAGGGGTTCGTCAAAGCGACAGGACCAAAGGATATGGTTCTAGCCAATCGTGATGCATTCATGAAAATGCTCGACGGCTTTAAAGCAAACTAACGAAAAAACGATTCGCAAAAAAAATATTGTGCGCGTAGTCATCCTGGATAATCCCCAACAAGTCTCGTTATTCGCTGCAGATCGTGTTGATCGACTGGTGCGGGAACGTTTATTGGTCCGCCAACCATTGGTGCTAGGGCTCGCGACGGGCGGGACTCCGTTGGGGTTGTACAAACTACTAGCCGAACGACACCGCAACGACGGACTTTCTTTTCGCGGTGTAGAGACGTTCAATTTGGATGAGTATGTTGGATTGCCGCCTGATCATGAGCAGAGTTATCATTTCTATATGCACGATGCTCTATTTCGGCATGTCGATTTTGATACAGGTGCCAACCACCTTCCGAGGACTTGGCAATGTGATTTGAGCGAGAGTGCCAAAGCGTACGAGCGAGATATTGAGCAACGTGGTGGAATCGATTTGCAAATTCTTGGTATTGGTACGGACGGCCATATCGGATTCAACGAAGTTGGCTCTTCGCTCGGTTCGAGAACTCGGCTCAAGACGTTAACACGTCGGACACGTCAGGATAACGCACGTTACTTTGCATCGATCGACGAGGTGCCAACCATGGCGTTAACGATGGGGATTGCAACCATTTTGGAATCGCAATCGATAGTGTTGATGGCGACTGGAGCGGGCAAAGCCAGAGCGGTCGCGGGTTGTGTCGAAGGTCCCATTAGTGCGGGTATGCCTGCGAGTGCGTTGCAGCTGCATCCGGATGTAACGGTCATAGTCGACACGGATGCTGCTAGTGAGCTTTTGCATGTCGAGTACTATAGCGATTCAGAACGAGTGCGGGCTTCCCTTATTCGCTAACGGCGAATCGCATGTAATTGAAGTGTCGATAGATTTCGCTCTGTTCTAGCAATTGCTGATGCGTTCCCGAGCTGACGAGTTTACCTTGACGGAAGACCAGGATCTGGTCTGCCGCGCGAAGTGTGCTCAGCCGTTCAGGTAGTACCAAGACGATTGCGTTTAGCCCGCGAAGTTGTTGGAGCGCTTGCAGTGATTCCGCTTCGTCTTTGGCTGAGACTCGTATCCGAGGTTCGTGGCAAACAATGACGCTGGGTTTCTTGAGAAGTGCTCTTACGATACCGAATCGATAGAGTTGGTCTGGGGCCAGTCGATCATCGTTGCTGGAAAGGACAGTACCAAGACCGTCTGGTAGATTCAGAATAGATTCGGAAACACACGCATTTCTCGCGAGATCCATCACGTCGATCATTGCGTCTTTGGGGCGCCCTGACCAAAGATTTTCTTCAACGGTTCCGTCGAGCAATGGACCATGTTCATTCACGAGCAATGATTGTCGCCGAACGCTCATCGGATCCAAATCGATCAGATTGATACCATCGACCAAAGCCCGACCGCTGGTTGGCAATCCGAATCCTAGAACCATTTCTCCCAATGCATCGGCCGTGGCCGGCTCGAGAGAGACGATCGCGGTGATCTGTTTGGGTATTAAGGATAGACTGACATCGTCCAGAATTCGGATCTTAGAGCTATCGCGAAAGCAAACATGCTCGAATTCGATGCTCGTTGTGATTCTCGCTTGGATGCCTTTTCCGATTGTGCCTGCTTGGACTCCTTGGATGGAGAGATAGTTTTCTAAGTTGTCTGCTGATGTAATCGCATTGCTTCGCTTTCGAAGTCCTCGTCGGAGTCGAAAAATGCCATTGACCGCGACGATCACACATCCCAGGAGCACCACAATATCGCCGATGTGCAATGTTGACTCTGGCTCGAGCACTCGAATCGACAAAACGAATAAAAAGAGTGCGGTCAGCAAAGTGATAGTGATCAATAGACTGGGGGATCGAAACGCGCTGTCGTCAGCGAGTCGAAGCTGAGAATGGTTGAAATGTTGTGCATGTGTGTCGTACATATGTTCGACATCGACTCGCGGATCGACCGACTCCCACATCGCAGAGGATTCGCACAAGTAGATGAGTTGCTCGTGAGCATTTCGACGCCGTTCCAAAATCACCGGACGATGTTTACGTTGTGCGGCTTCGAGTGTAATAAAAAGTCCCCACGTTACGACAAGGGCTAGAATAGCCAAGAGCGTTAGCCATGGATGGATGAGGCTTGCTAGTGCTAATACCGCGCTCGTCTGAATAAGGTTACGCGGGAATACTCGATACCATTCGGTCAATGCATCGCGAACGCGTGGAACGTCGCTCTGTATCAAGTCACGAAGACGCTTGCGTTGCCCCGACAGTCCTTGGTCGACCGACAAGTTTCGCGATTGGTGGAACAATCGACGTAATAGAAGTGAAGTCCATTGAAGTGCCGCTTGTAAGGATGCGCGTCGTGCTAAAAGCAATGTTAGTCTCTCGATGACAAACACGACGGTAATCAACATCAGTAGGGTAATGGCACACCGGAGAATGTTCTTGTCCGTCGATAGAGAGCTTGTTGTGATTCGAAGCCAACTTCCGACGTGGAGTGCTTCCGGCAGGACCCGTTTTCCGCTTTCAGTAGTTTGAACAACAAAAAGAAGCTGCACGAACCAACCAATCAACGTCAAGAGTACCGGCATTAAGAATGCGGAGATGGTTCCTAATCCCATGGCGAACCAACGGGACGAGGGTAAGGCTTCTCCCTCAGTAAGTTTTTTCCAAACTCGTTGCATGACAGTAATAACTTTATCGCTGCGTGAGGAACGGACGACTCGACAGAAACATACACACTATAGTCGCACACAAGCAGCCTTTTGGGGAGGACTTTTAACGGATTTGACGATTCTTCGGTTGCGGAAAAGGTATGACGCCAGGAAACAACAGCATCGAGCCCGCCACGTTGCGAAAAATCAACCTACCGTTGAATCTGTAGAGAAAATCACTGTCACTTTCTGAACGCTATTTCGTTGTCGAACAAAACATGACGGCCCCAATACGACTCTTAATTGCAGACGATGATCGATGGCTACTCGAATCCATGGCTGACTGGCTAAAGGGAGAAGGGTTTCACGTAGAGACTGCGGACTCGTTGGAGAAGGCTGCCAAAAAGCTTCAACATTCAGCACCGGATCTAATGCTATGTGATGTTCGGTTCGATGAGGGCGATGGTTTAAAGTTTCTCAAACAAACCAAACGGAAGCATCCCGAGCTTCCCGTTCTCATGATGTCCGGTTACGCGGGCCCCGATGCGGCTCGTGAAGCCATCGCCAGCGGCGCGTTTGAATTGCTTACCAAACCGATTATTGATGAAGAATTGCGTACTGCCATCGAACGCGCTGTCAATCAAAAGAACATCATCGACGAAAACGCTCGGTTGAAAGCCGAACTGGATAAGCGTTTCGGATTAGAAAGCATCGTTAGTCATGATCTTAGAATGCTTAGGATTTTTGACATGATCGACCAAGTAGCCGACACCAAAGCCACCATACTGATTACGGGTGAGAACGGTACGGGCAAGAGCATGATTGCTCGCGCTATCCACAAAAAGTCGACACGGCGAAAGAATCCTTTCGTAGAAGTTGCTTGCGGCGCGCTACCCGATACACTTTTAGAAAGTGAGTTGTTTGGACACGTTGCTGGTTCGTTCACCGGTGCGACCGGCAACAAAATTGGCAAGTTCCAGCAAGCGGACAGCGGTACATTGTTCCTGGACGAAATCGGTACAGCAACTCCTGCATTGCAGATCAAGATGCTGCGCGCGTTGCAAGAGTTTGAATTTGAACCGTTGGGTGGTACCGAAACGATAACGGTGGACTCACGTGTAATTTTGGCCACGAACGAGAACCTGGAAAAGGCTGTCTCGGAAGGACGTTTTCGGCAAGATTTGTACTATCGTATTCATGTAATTCACATCGAGTTACCCGCATTGCGAGAGCGACGTGATGACATACCCTTGCTTTCGCAACACTTCCTTCAAACTGCGTGCAAAGAGTTTGGTCGCAGCATGGAGGGTTTTTCGGAGGATGCAATGCGTGTGATGGTTGAACACACATGGCCAGGAAACATTCGCGAGTTGGAGAATACCATTCAACGCGCTGTATTGCTTACGAAGTCCAATTACATCGATGTCGCGTCATTACCATTTAGTTTGACGAAAAACTCCTCTTCGCCAATACAGACTATAACGGCGTCCGCGGGCAATTCGCCTGTGAACAATATCGATAGCTACTCACAGGCTCGATCAGGTACGCGACCGTTGAGCGAGGCCCTGGAGGGACCTGAGCGAGAAATCATTCTTGCAGCTCTTCGGCAAAACGATTGGAACCGGAACGTAACCGCAGATCTATTGGGAATCAATCGAACGACTCTCTACAAGAAAATGAAGAAGCTCGGAATCGAACAGGTTTCCCCGTGAAATAGGGCCATAAATTCCGGAGACGGTTCCGACACGTTTCAGGAACATGTCAGGAGCCGTTTGTAGGCTTCTGGCAACAGGCAACTCGGCAGCATCAACATCCTGAGACTTTCAAATAGCTCAAAACTGTCAGCTGATAGATACTAGGGAGCCCGGGGGATGAGGGCAACGAACTGGCGAAACGGTGTACCTGAAGTCACTCTGCTGAGGCCTCTGGTCTTTTGGTTCCTATCAAGCCAGTTTCGCTCGAGATGTGCAAGACAATCGATGCTATTGAAGCATCTTTACCAATCGAATGGCTCTGGTTGGGCCATCGTGTCATTACGGGGGACGGAACTACAGTCACCATGCCCGATACGCTCGCGAATCAAAAATAGTATCCGCACCAATCTGATGTTGCAACAAAGCAAGCCGATCGAGAATAGAAAACTACTCGGCTATTCGCATTTCTTCAACATTCACATAGCGGTACTTGCCGCGATTCATTTCGGCCAACATTCGGATCCAGCCTCCATCTCCTTCTTGGGGCCCACCTCGAAATTGGATTGTGTGAATCGTCGTACCGCTTCGAGTCGCAGTCTCTTGGACTTCAGCAAGTTGATTGCCAGACAATCCAGGAAGATCTCCATCGGTCATAAAGAATAGTACGTCCGGCGCGTAGTCCAGACCTTTCTTCAAAGCTCTAGCATGCTCCGTGGATCCGTTGGCTACCATCCCTCGGATGAACTGGGTTGCGCGGGATTTTTCAATAGGCTTAGCAAAGAGCAATCGGTTGTTGCCCCCTCTTGAGGACGACAATGGGCTTGGAGAATCATTGTAAAAGACAATTTGAAACTGGTGATTCTCTCCCAGACTTTCAATGCTCTGCATCAACTCTCGTTTTGCCAAATACATGGGGGCACCCGATTGAGTGTTCATCGAATCAGATCGGTCCAACACGTAAACAAACGAGGCTCCAACACCCTCCAAGCCGAGAAACGATGTCTTGGTTTGATTGAGTATTTTTCCTTCTCCCTTGTCTGCACCGCTCAGTCCGGATGTCCCGCCACCCGCTAGTCCTGAACCGATCGACTCTGCTCCAGTACCGATGTTGGTAGAAGTATCTGGCATCAATTCGGATAAGATCTGCTCAACGGACATTGCACCTGGAGTTGCCACAGGAACAGTGGCCACATTTTCGTTGGCTTTGTTGCTCGAAGCATTAGCCCCAGAGGAACCTCCCGCAATGAAGTACTCGGTTCCGTTGCTGGTCTGATGAACGACAGCAATGCCTATGGGACGATCCTTTTCACCGTTGGTCCCTTTCGCAATGGGGCGCCATAAAATCGCGATCGATACGAACAGACAGGTATGAAGGACACAACTAGAAATCCACGCTCGATGGTCCGACCATCGCGTGTAAAAAGGGCGTGGAATCGTTCGTTCGCGTCGAATCATCAAGTCGCGACCATGCGACGAATCGGAACGGTTCGGAGTTGGTTTCGGGTCCATGATTTCGAACTCTAGTTTGACTTGAGCCCCACCGTGTTTACTGCAATGACATTGTATCGATACACCTCGCCAACGCGCGCTTTATCATCCACATACTTCATCGTAGCTAGCGGTTGCGTCGGTGTGTCGCTGTAGGAATTATTCTGAAAGATCGGACGACCGAATGCATTCTTTCCGTCGAGCACACCAATCTCGATACCATCTCGCTCGATAATAAACTTGGCAATTCCGCTTTCTAAATCTGCAAGGGATTCCCAAGTAATCTCGTTCCCAACGAGTCGTACATTCGTGGGTGCTGGCGGAGGTGTCGTGTCGCTTACCATCGTGTCGATAGAATATTGCATCCACGCTTTCGCGATCGTTTCATTGGGAAACCACAAAGCCGACTCCTTGGGGCCTTGCCAATCCATGGCCGATTTGGGCTCGAGTGGAGCGAACGAATCTGCCGCCAATCCGCCAAACCATCCGTCGTCGATTTTCATCTTTCGAAGCGGACCACTTGGGGATTTCGGCAATCGTGCTGTCAAGCATGCATCGAGCCACGGTATCGCGAGGTATCGTTGGTTTCCACAATCGTGACTTGAGCGTGGGTCGACCGCGATCCCGATCAATGCATTTTTCGATCGCATCTCTCGTACGAACGATTCAACGCCTTCCCAAACTTTCGCGAACCGACCGTCCCGTACAGTGACGCCCTCTTTCGTACCGAGATTACAAAGGATAGGTATATGGCAGGCCGCTTCCGGTATGGTCCATGGGTTTGGTTTATTCTCCCCAACCTTGAGCGGTGGCACACCCGAACGCAGCCACGCTGCAATGACACGATCCGGATGAAGAAATGCCATCCCTCCAGCCCAATGCCCTCCACCGCTGTGTCCCCAAAGTGCCCATGGGGCGGTCGACAACTCTGGATGCCCCGTCAAGACAGCAAGATCTGACAGTGACTTGCGAAACGCTCGGTCTGATCCGTTTCTAGGATCGCACCAGAGTTGGCAATCCGCTTTCTCCGGTTGTTCATACGAAGGACTTATCAACGCGCAATCGTGTTTACTGGCGAGCGCTTGCCAATGCAAATCATGGGCACCTGTTTGCCCCGATTTGCAGGAACCTTCGCCGCATCCATGTTGATGTACGACGATTCCTCGTATTGTCGTGACATTGGGAGGCAACCACAGGGAAAAGCTGACTGGATAAACCAATTCGCCAGAAGTCGATGACGCTTCGTATCGAACGCGATAGTAAGGCGGATCCGCAGGCAGCGAGATGACATAGGGATTGACTGCCACCTGCTCTTGTCCCATGAGTTCACCGAGCATTATGCAACATAGAACAGCCAATCCGGTGATCGCAGCTCGCATGAGTTTGTACCTCTTATTTTGTATTTATTCTGTATCCAGTTTCATCGCTTGGTTGATTAGAAAATTTGAATCTACTTGGAACGCAGATAGGCAAAGAGAGATTGAATCTCGGAATCGGACAGCGGCGTCAGCAGATCGCTTGGCATCATCGATGTTTTGCTTTGCTTTCGTTCCTCGATCTCCGAGGTATAAATTACCACTTCGTCCGTGGCTGTCTGCAATCGGATGGAATCAGGTGTGCTTTGTTTAAGCAGTCCCGTTACCGTCTGTTCATCTTTGGTTCGCACAATGATGGGCTGGTACTCTTTTGACATCACAGCACTTGGATCCAAAATATTTTCGAGTAGGTAATTTACATCCCGTCGATTGGAACCAGTTAGCTCCGGACCGATCTTTCCGCCTTCGCCGAACAACACGTGGCATTGTCCGCAGATCTTTGTGAAAACTGCTTTGCCGGCCATCGGATCCAAGTCCTTCGAGTCTTTTTCAACCAAGGCTCGGATTTTCGCGACTGCTCTCTGTTTGTCTTCTTCCAACCCGCGAACGTTGCCCCAAACCTGTGTTACCAAACTCATCAACGGTTCCGAATTCAATCGTTGAATTTGTTGCACCATATCGGCAGTTAAGTCGCCAGACGGAAGCTTCTTGCTTTCCAACGCCTTCAAAAGAACTTCTGCCGTTGGGACTCGGCGCAACATCGCGAACCATGCCAAACGACGTTCTGTAGTTTCTGGCCATTGGATTGCAATGTCTAGAACTCGCTTCGCACCTTCGACGTCAAGCGAATCTGCGATCGCGGACAATGCAGCAGAGCGCATCGCCGGTTTGTTCAGTAGTCCAAATGCGAGTGGAGATACCCCATCTGCTTTCACTTGCTTAAGAATATTCAACGCGGCGATTCGATCATCGTCCTTGGCTGAGGATTGTGCCACCAAATCGCGGAGCAATTGAAGGGCGTCTTTGTCGTTGAGTTTGCTAGCCAGTTGCGCACCACGCAGTCGCATCGCGGCATTCTGGTGCAACAACAACTCTTTCGAAACTTGTGCCCAACCCGACGGTGCATTGAGCGTTCTCTTGGACTCCAAAGCCACGAGAATCGAGTCCATCCACTTCGTTGCTGTATTCGGTGCTGGATGGCTCGCAACTTTGCGTAGTAGCGAAACAAAGGTCTCCGAATTCCGTTCGTCTGGCTTTGCCACGTAGGCTTGAGAAACCTGGCGAGCGATATACTCAGATACTTTCTCGATTTTACTTCGACCCAGCAAATCGATCGACGCTTTCGGTGTCTCTTCAATCACCCGCGAAGTTGCATACCAAACCATCCATGGAAGATTGTGATCACTATTGTCCTCCGTGTGGGTGACCAACTGTTCGACTATTTTGTTAGCCGTTTCAATAGGCAGCCGGTGTGACGCCGCCGCCAACTCGCATCGGACCAGAGCGGATGGATCGTTGGCCGCCATCGATGCTAATTCGCCCACGCTTGAGTCAGGAGTGTGTTGTTTCTGAAAGCTGGTTGCTGGCTGGCTAAGCAATCGAACTCCCCATCCTCGCACATGTTCGTCCTGGTCATGGATTGCTAAGTCGATGTCCGCTTGGCTCATACTGCTGCAAGCTGCTAGTGCCCATAGTCCACGCAATCGAATACGTGGCTCAGCATGCTTGAGCAATTTTCCTAACTCACTTAATGCGTTTGTAGATAGCGTTCCAAGATGTTGTCGCTCCATCAAGAGGCGACGGGCTGTACGAACATACCAATCATTTTTGTTGGTTTGATGCTCGACCAATTGAAGATCGGATGCCTTTGATAAATCCACTTGGACTGGTTTCGCGTTGTTGTAAGTGATTCGATAGACTCGGCCATTGCTCTGGTCATGTTTGCTCGGGTCTTTGACGTGACACTGTTGAGCATCGTACCAATCGATCGCAATCACTTGTCCATCCGGTCCTGATCGAAAGTACAAAATCTGGCTACTTAGATCATTAGCCAACAAAAAGTCGGGTGCCCGATCGCCAACGTAACCGCTTCCACGCCGTGCTATCTTATCCTGGTTGATGCGTGCGCCATGAATATTGTTCATGAACAGTTGGTTACGGTACTTTTCAGGCCAGCTCCCACCCAAGTAAAACATGGCACCGCTATGGGCATGCCCACCACCGGCGCTATCGCTTCGATTATTGCCTGAGTGTGGTGTATCTCCGATCCAATGGCGATGCAACGCAATCGTTTGAATGTCTGAATAGGTGAATGGATTGAAGTGTTGTCCCGCTTGGCGTTGGTATCGAGCTTGCGGAATGATGTGGTAAAGGTGTGGTATCACACAAGCGGTCAAGAAGGCATCGCCGGTATCATTAAAGTCGACGCCCCACGGGTTGCTGGTGCCATGCGCGAAGACTTCAAAGGATTCCGATTGCGGATGATAACGCCAGATACCTGCATTGATTTTCGTAACGGGTCCTGCCTTGGTTTCCTCAGGAGAAGATTTGACCACACGCACATCGGAGTGTGTAAAGACCCCGTGGCATCCATAAAGCCAGCCGTCTGGCCCCCAGATAAAACTATTGAGCGTTTCGTGCGTATCCTGGTATCCCCAGCCTTCCAGTTTTTTGATAGCGGGCCCGTCGGCAACATCGTTTCCATCTTTATCTGGAATGAACAATAGATACGGTGCAGCTCCAACCCACAAACCGCCGAAGCCAACTTCGATACCACTCACGAG
>JAJTID010000088.1 GCA_021300155.1 Pirellula sp. | reverse complement strand
ATGCCGTCTTCTGATCGATGCCGTCCAACAAGAATGCAAACGACGCGGAGTCGATTTGCCAATCTACTGGGGGAATAGGAATTGGCACCCGCTAT
Source organism: Pirellula sp. (assembly GCA_021300155.1). Classification (GTDB taxonomy): domain Bacteria; phylum Planctomycetota; class Planctomycetia; order Pirellulales; family Pirellulaceae; genus JBKCUI01. Next base: position 39,403 of record JAJTID010000088.1, on the reverse strand, counting down.
TGCCGGGAACAATGCAGCAAATGGCCGACGATGGTCGCAAACGTGCGATCGCTTTCTTTACCTCGATGTTTAGCTGCTACAGTGGTTGCCGCCAATACCGCGAAGATATCGCCGCTGCCCAACAGACCGTCGGAGAAAAGGCCCCGTTGGTGGAAAAGGTCCGCAAAGGATTCAATCACCCAAAATTCATTGCGGCACAGACCGATTGCTTGAACAATGCACTCGCTCAAATCCCAGAAGAGCATCGATCGACGACGAAGGTGTTGTTTTGTGCACACAGTATTCCGAACGCAATGGCGGACCATTCCAAATATGAGATTCAACTTCGTGAATGTGCGAAGCTGATTTGTGCCGCCGTGGGGCATGGCCCTTGGGAGTTGGTTTTTCAAAGTCGATCGGGTCCGCCGCAACAACCTTGGCTGGAGCCTGACGTTTGCGACCGGATCGAACAACTGCACACCGAAGAATCGATTCAGCACATTGTTCTGATGCCAATCGGTTTTATCTCCGATCACATGGAGGTATTGTACGACTTGGATGAAGAAGCGGCTGCGCTATGCCGCGAGAAAGGTATCCAGTTCGTTCGTGGGGCTACCGTTGGGGTTCATCCCGAATACGTCTCCATGGTTGTGGATTTGCTAGAGGAACGAATCAACGAAGGAACAGAACGACCGTTTCTTGGCACTTACGGCGCGAGCCATGATCTTTGCCCTGCCAATTGTTGTTTGTACCCAGTATCACGCCCGACCAGGCCGTGATTGCGCCTAAAGTCTCTGTTGTTTCAGCCAATGGGTGGAATGCCGACGTAATTCGGGCTGTTGGAGTACAGACAGCGAAACTGTATACTGATCACGGTTTTGCGATGGCCCATATGGCCAGTCGTTACTCAATGCCTACGATTCAATCTTGGAAAACAAAATGAGCCAATCCGAAGAACCCAGTCCAGCACAGCGTTTGGCCACCATGGCCGTCAAAGGCGCAAACACCAATGCTGAGCCTGAGGAAACACTCTGGTCGGGTGGGTATTCGCCGAAAGCGATGATCGGTTCATGGATCCTTTGCTTGATCCTGAGCATCGCATTGATTGTTGGAATGGTCATGCTCCCTGGGATCTTGGGGGAACAAGTCGAGAAGAAGATCATTTGGAGCGTTGGCACGGGGATTGTTATCGCAATTTGGTTGATTGCAGCCGCGACGTATGCCTACCGAAGATTGGGCGTTTTCTATGAACTCACAACCCAGCGATTTATTCACAAGCATGGAATCCTGGTCCGAACGACCGATCGAATTGAACTGATAGAGATCGATGATGTCGCATTCACCCAAGGGCCAGTGCAACGAGTGCTCAATGTCGGAGCTATCAAGCTTGCCAGCAGCGATCGATCGCATCCACAACTAAATTTGGTGGGTATCGATGATGTGAACCGAGTCTCAGGGCTCATCGATGATGCTCGCCGCAAAGAACGCCGACGTCGAGCTTTGCACATTGCAAATTAGTCCGAACATGGATGCAACATAATGCAATGGCTTGTGGGGTTTTGGGTCCCTAAGCGTTGGATAACGGCGAAAGTTGAGCTTCCGATTGAACATTGGAAACGAGAACATTTTCTTCCCTTTCGCCCCAACCAATTGATCGAGCGGCTCGCATCGCAGTGCAATCGTCCTGAAGAGTTTGACAAACTACGACCAGCGATTGATGATTTCAAACGGAAGATCCGACTTCAGTATCAGCACCATCATGAGTATCTTATCGATCTCTATTCTCAGTTCGACCCCGATCGCGACTTAAGCGACCGTGCGTTGGAGGTGGCCGCTGAGGGAAGTGGCTCTTTAATCTCTGTCGATGAATCCATTTGCCGTTCTTTGTTCGCAGAGATCGCCGACTCTCTTCACCACGCGAACTATCGACGACTATCGCCCAGGGAGATTCAAGCCGCTATTGGTGCAGCGAGCCATTGGGGAGTCCGGTTGCAGATCCGCTTCTCTTCGTTTCGTCGATTGGAAGTTTACGGTCGAGGCGACATCGTTACGAAAAGGATGAAGCGGGATTGGCGATCCTTTTTTCGAATGCGCGAAGTCGATGTGCCAATCTATCAACGATTGGTAGTCGTCTTCCGTCCGAAGGAAATGCAATCCCTGAACGACCCACTCGATCCAACGCGCGTTCATCTTCGGATGTTCAAGAATATTCCGAAGGCAGACATCGACATGATGCTCCCAGGATCCACGATTCGACTCTCCTGGCTCGATACGGGCAAGATTGGAATCCCAACACTATGGGGCATCTTCATTATGTCCAGCAAATTGGCTAAGAGCCTATGGATTATCGCCCTCATCGGAACGTTGAAAGTCTTGTCCTCATTTCTGTTTGCGATTGCGATCGTGTTGGCCACTATTTTCTATGGAGTCAAATCGATCTTGTCGTACACGTCCACCAAACGCCGTTACCAATTGAACATCACGCGCAGTTTGTACTTCCAAAATCTAGACAACAACCTCGGTGCACTACTGCGTTTAGAAACAGAAGCCGAACAACAAGAACTCTGCGAAGCCATCTTGGCCTATTATGTTCTCTCACAAGCACAAGGTCCTCTTTCAATCAAGGAGATTGACCTTCGTGCAGAATTCATCCTCGAATCGCTCACTGGTTTTCCTATCGACTTTGACGTAGACGATGCAATCCGAGACTTGGGTTCCCTTGGAGTCTTTCGTATGACAGACCAAGGTTGGACCCTCGCATCTCCTCCACAAGAATTAAGTTCGAGCTCTTCATGACCCAATTGCGTTGTGCTTTCTTGACTAAAAAGGACGCTGAATTTGCAGGGCAAGACGATCCGCTGCTCGCGACTGAACTTCAATCACGAGGCTGGACCATAGAAGCCGTGGATTGGCGGAACGAGTCTGTGGATTGGGCTGATTTTGATGTCGTGCTCGTACGATCCCCATGGAACTACTATCTCTTTCCATCCGAGTTTCGAGCGGCCATCGCCAGGATTGAACAAAGCGGAGTTCGATTATTGCATCCGAGATCAACGATCGAAAAGAATATCGACAAAAGCTACTTGGCCCAATTAATCGCTGCGGGGTATCCCGTTGTTCCGACACGATTCGTGCCTGCCAATACCGTTGAACTCAACCGCGATTCCATTCAGTTTTGGTGTCGCGAATTCAGTTGTGATTCCGTTGTCGTCAAACCCGTCGTGAGCGCGGGATCGGAAAAGACATTTCGATTGCATGAAAAATCCACCGATGAGGCTCCGGCCATCGCCGTTCAAGCGTTCCGAGAACGGATGATGATGGTGCAACCTTTTGTTTCCTCGGTACAGTCCGACGGAGAGTACTCGCTGGTGTTTTTGGATGGGACACTGCATCATTCCGTTCGAAAGGTTCCGAAAGCAGGGGATTTTCGAGTTCAGGTGCAGCATGGTGGTGTATATACAAAACGGGAGCCCGAGGATTGGTTAGTTTCTGCTTCCCAGACCATCCTGAAGGAATATGCCCCTCGGACGTTATACGCCAGAGTGGATTGGGTGCGTAACTCCCTCAGCAACAGCCAATCGAATGGTCCGCCGTTCTTGATGATGGAGGTCGAATTGATTGAACCGGATCTCTACCTGAGACTTACGGAAGATGGGATCCGGGCCTATGCGTCCATGCTCGAGCGGTGGGTCAAAGTAGAATAACCATCCGTTCATTCCCAAGATCGAACGATTCCCAACGAATCGACCACGCCAATCCCATCCATGAACGAATGTGAAACCAACGATTTGTCCGAGCCCACACCGACCACTTTTGTGGAGTAGCCTGTCACCACGGAACAAATGACGACACTTGAGCAACTGGACGTGCCTCCTCAACCAGTCATGCCTGCGCAACAGTTTACCGATGTGCAGCAGTTTGCCGATGTGCAGCAGATTCCTTTCGAACAATTGCATCCAGATAGCATTGTAGTGGAACGCTGGGCAGGACTGATTTTCGTTGCTGTTTTGAGTTTTATCGCCCTGGTAGTTTGGGCCATACTCACGGTTGTGATTTTTCCTATTTGGGATTTCCGGTGTTGGTTGATTGGACTGTCATGCGGAGCGTTGTTGGGATTGTTGGGTGCTTTTGTCAGAATGGATCCGGTTTGGAAGTTTCGAAATACCCGATTTCGTGAATTGCCCGGAGGTCTCGAACTACAACGAGGTTATGTCTGGTGGCATTATCCTCCGGAGAATGGTCCCGAATGATAATTGTGCTTGGTGTGCTTGTATCTCCCAACCTCTGCCCGTGATGCCAGATTTGGGACGAATGCCGATGTTCTAGCTACAATGGCGTAATGGAAAAATTGACCGAACCACCCATCGAAGATTCAAAGACGCTGCGACCTAGCAACGTGGACTATGCTTTAGCGGGCATCGCGCCGTTCTTCATCATTGGAATGATCGGATCGCTCACGTTTTTTCTGATTACGGTCTTCTACCGTGGTGAATATCCAGCCAGGCTCATGTGGATTCTCGGGCTGTACACTTTCGCATCGGTCCTGATTGCGCGTATTGCGATGGAGCAAACGCGAACCTATGCCATGGGCTATATGGTCTGCTTGGGATTGGCGACCCTTTTGGTGGCTCCTCGATTTATTGCCATCCAAGGTCCGATGGGATGGCTCACGTTGCCGTTGCTGGTTTTCTTTTTGGTGCTGATCGCGTTTCTCGCCGACCGCATCACGTTTGATTGCACGTCGATCAACGAAGCAGACGCGAGCTCTGGCGTCGGATTGCTTCAATCTCTCGGGCTCAACAAGGCGGAGACTTATCAGAAAAGCAAAGAGCTACAATCCCGTCCTGGTGCTTACCTCAAACGCCGAAAGAAACACAATCCTGGCGTTTGGGTTCTCTACTTTGCATTGATGGTGCTGCCTCTGTTCGGGATAGGTCAATTCTTTATTCGAGATGCTGCGAGCCGAACGTTTTCGCACCGTTTATTGTTCGTTTATCTGTTCTGTACGTTATCGCTCTTGGTCTTGATTTCACTGTTGAGTTTGCGCAAGTACCTGCGTGAACGCGAGATTGAAATGGAGATCCCGTTCGCTATCCGATGGCTATCGATCGGAATTGCAGCAATCTCTGCTCTTTTGATTGTTTTTGCATTGTTGCCAATCCCGGACCAATCCTTATGGAACTGGGACTTGCCTCTAAAGATCACTAACCGTGACGACTTGCAAGCTCAAAAAATGGGTTGGGGCAACGAAGGAGTCGAGGATAAGAATGCTGTTCCGCCAGGAGCACAAAACGGAGAACAACCCGATGCACCGAACGGAGATGACGGTAAGCCTGTCAAAGAACAAAACAACGCAGAAGGAAATCCAGGTGAAGGTAAACCGACCAACGACGAACAGGAGAACAGCGAACAAGGGGCCAAAGGAGGAGAAGCCAAGCAAGGCCAAAACGACCAGCAACAGGGAAAGAAGTCGGACCGAAACAATGACGATAACTCAAGCGAACGTCGTAAAGAACCAAACCAGAACAGTAGCTCAGAGCAAAAAAACTCGAACAACGGCCAACCAGGCGACGCACCAAAGAAACAGACCCAGCAGGCCGAGCAAAACAAGGGAGGCGAGCAGCCCGATAAGCAGGACACTGGTCAAGCTCAACAGGCTCAAGAGCCTCCGCAGAATCAACCTCCCCCTACACCCCGGCCCGAAAGTTGGTCTATGGAGTGGAACCCTGGTCCATTGCTTCAGTGGCTTGTCGTCTTGGTATTGTTGATCCTAGCTGTCATCTTTGGAATCAAATACCGGAAAGCGATAGTTGACTTCTTCCGCAATCTCTTGGGTGGAGCCGAAGCAGACACTTCGGTGGTTCTTAACCAGAATAATGAAGAGACTGCAGAGTTGCTTCCGCCATTTTTATCTTTTCAGAACCCGTTTGCAAACCGAGCCATGTCGACCGAGCAAATCGTTCGGCAGATGTTTCGAGCGTTACAGTCTTGGGGCTATGAACGACGGGTAATCCGCAGCGTCGAAGAGACCCCGGATGAATATGTTCGTCGGTTGGGGCGACGATATCCAGAGCAGATGCAAAACCTTGTCAGCCTGGGTTCGCTTTACGGTCGACTCGCATATGCCCGCGGCAAAGTTGCGTCGCAAGAGTTAGCACCATTGCAAGAACTTTGGCAATGGTTATCCTCGCAGCAGTAACGACGACAAGCTAAGCGGCTCGGCGTTCGGCCTCGGCCGCCAATGCTTCGCGTTCCCGTTCCGCCATATCTTTGGCTGCATTTGCCTTCGCCTCTGCCTTTAGCTTTTTAATCTTCTGCTGGAGATTAGCGATTCGAATCTTCCGGCGAAGGCTTTCTTTTTGGGTCTCGATGTACTGCGAGAGCAAACCATTGAGATGCTCTCGTCGCCGAACGGTCAAGCCAAAGATCGTTTGTGTCGCAATGTACACCAACAATCCCCAAATCAACCAAACCCAAGGTATGGTTTCCATGGTCATGCAGCCTACGCAGCGGCTCGTTTCTTGGTATCGTTCGATAGCAACTCTCGAAGACGATCAAATTCTTCAACACTGGTGAAGTGAATCGTGATTCGCCCTTTACCTCGACCGGATTGAGAAATGTCAACACGAGTCCCGAGTTTCATCTTGAGTTCAGACTCTAACGATTGAAGCTGACTGGTCTTCGAAGCTCTGCGGCGAGGCACGATTCCCAAGATCCCGTCTTCAGAAGCTGCTGCGGCTGCAATCGCTTCAGCAACTTGCCGTTCGGTTTCTCGAACACTCCATCCGTTGTCCAAGATGCGCTTTAGGTAGTTGTGTTGTTCCTTGATGCTACCCAAACTCAACAACGCCTTGGCGTGGCCGGCAGTGATCTCTTCACGTTGTAATGAATCGGTAATCGCCTCTGGCAGTTCCAGCAATCGCATCATGTTAGCGATCGTACTGCGATCGATCTTTAGTCGGTTGGCAAGTTCTTCTTGCGTGCATTTGTGCTCTGTAATGTACCGCTTGAACGAAAGAGCCTTTTCAACCGCGTTAAGATCTTTTCGTTGAAGGTTCTCAATGATCGCAAGCTCTGCAACCATACGATCGTCAGCTTCGCGAATCTCTGCACGAATGGTTAGCAGACCAGCATGAATAGTCGCACGAAGTCTTCGTTCGCCACTGATCAGCTGATAACGTTCGCCAACTTTGCGAACAAGTACTGGTTGCAATTGCTGATGTTGCTTGATCGATTCAGCAAGCGATTCAATTTCTGCTTGGTTGAATTGTCGACGCGGTTGAAATGGGTTCGGATCGATCAATCGGGTGGGTAGCTCTTGACTGCCCCCACTCGATGCAGCCGCTGAAGTTGCAGACGGTTGTACAGGAATACTAATCGGACTGATCGAGGCACCCGCGCTGGCTCTCGCTTCGGAAGCAAACTGCTTGATGATATCGGCCCGAGGCGTGGGCTCATTCACGCTAACCGGTGCAGATGTCGGTGATACGGCGTTGCCGGCATTGCTAGCATTTGCGGCGATATCTGGAGTCATCGGAATCGTCGCCGCGTGCCCCTCTTCGACGGGAGTTCCCAAAAGTGCCGCCAAGCCACGACCAAGTCTGCGATCTTTAGTCACGATCCAATACCTCCATGCAAAGTTCGATGTAAGCTCGCGTTCCGTGCGAGCGGGGTGCATATGCTAGCACACTTAGCCCATGGCTGGGTGCTTCGCTAATAGCGATGTCACGTGGAATGACTGTATCAAAAACTATGTCGCCAAAGAAATCCCGAACTTCAGAATCTACTTCATGAGTTAGCTCAAATCTCGGATCCACCATTGTTAGCAATATGCCTCCAAAGGTCAGTCGACCGGGACTTTGTTGCATGACATCCCGAATCACGTGAATCATCTGAGTTAGCCCTTCCATGGCGTAATACTCGCATTGGATTGGCATCAAGACTTCTGTGCTGCAGGCCAAAGCTGCTTGGGTGAGTTCTCCCAAGGATGGCGGGCAATCGATAAAGACAGCGTCATACAAGCCGAGGCCGACTTCGAGATGGCGCCTCAGCAATGAGACTTGATTCGTGCTCGTTTTGGCCAGTCGATCGACATCTTGAAAGGAGCGACATCCAGGCATCAAATGCAGGTTGTCGATGGCCGTCGAAAGGATGCTTTCTCTCAACGGAGCGTCGACCAACAATGGGTGTCGCTCCGCAGGTTTGAGGCCTAAACCCGATGTAGCGTTGCATTGAGGATCTAAATCTACGACCAGCGTTTTCTGTCCGGAGGTAGCCATGGCCCATGCGAGATTGATGGCCGTGGTCGTTTTGCCAACTCCTCCCTTTTGGTTTGCAACGCAAAAGATTCTTGCCATCGCTGTGGACCACCTTTCGAGACTTCGGAAACATTTTGAATTTGGAGATTACGCAAATTCACTCCGTCATGGAAATGCCACTTCGTGGAAATGGCATTATTGGCGAAGCCAAGAATGACGCTGGGAAAGTAGCTTGGGACCAATGTCCCGAGCTCATGGATCTGCGTTTGATAGCAACAATGTTCCTAGCCTACCTCGATGCCTAGCGGCCGTTTCCTGCTGAGATTGGCCAGCAAAACAAGGGGAATGCTTTCAGCCAAAAGGGGGAGTTCCACGCAAAACATGTGCCGGTTACGAAAGATAGTTCATGCTGCTATAATCTTTTGTCTCAAATACTCAGAACCTGTCCCAGAAGCTTTTTGGGCATAGGACAAATCCCACCTTCGTGAACGTGTGCTCGAAACTATGACACTCCAGAAAATTACCAAACTCTCTGCTGCGGCACTCAGTGTGTACCTAGGATTCGCATCCTCATCTTTTGCGGAAGACGCCACCAACAAAGCGAAGCCGACCGATTGGTACTCGTGGAGAGGCCCCCAACAAAATGGGACGACCGTTGAAAAAGGGCTTCCCGAGACTTTCAAGGCTGACGGCGAAACAACGCTTTGGAAAAAGGAAGAGTACGGCTCACGATCCACGCCGATCGTCATGAATGGTCGACTCTATATCATTTGTCGCCACAAACCAGACACACCGGAAGAAGCCGAAAAGACGGTCTGCTTGAACGCAGAGACCGGCGAATTGATTTGGGAAAGTATCCACAATATCTACATGACCGTGGCACCGTCGGAGCGGATCGGTTGGTCGAGCGTGTGCGGCGATCCTGAAACGGATCGAGTTTATGTTTTGGGACTTGGTTGCCTTTTCCAATGCTTGGACGGCAAAACAGGGAAAGTTATTTGGGAACGATCTCTTCTGGAAGAATTCGGGATGGTCTCTGCCTACGGAGGTCGAACTAATTTTCCAGTTGTCTTTGAAGACCTAGTGTTCATAAGTGGAGTGATTGTCGCTTGGGGAGAGAATGCGGTACCGGCACACCGAATGTTGGCATTGGACAAATCGACCGGTGCACCTGTTTGGTACCTTGCAACCAAGCCGCGTCCAGAGGACACGACATATAGTACTCCGGTTTTGACCGTGCTGAATGGACAAGCTGCCATGGTTTTCGGGGCCGCAGATGGAGCGCTGTATGCAGTGCAACCTCGAACAGGCAAAGTTATATGGAAGTACCAAGTGTCTCCGCGAGGTCTTAATGTTTCTCCGTTGATCGTTGATGGAATCGTCTATTCGGGACATGGGGAACAGAACGAAAGCGATCGGACGGTTTTGGGTGCCGTGTTTGCCTTTGACGGAAACACTAGTGGAGACATTACGGAAGACAAACTGCTTTGGAAGCTTCCAGCCAAAGCCGTTTCTAGAAGCTGCCCCGTGAAGATCGGCGACCGCATCTATTACACGGACGACGGTGGAGCGATTTTCGGTGTAAACTCGAAAACGGGCGAACTTGTTGGCAAAGGAAAGCTTCGACCCAACATGTATGGTTCTCCCATCGTTAGCGACGGCAAACTCTTTGTTGCAGACAATTCCGCGAACATCCAAGTGTTGAAGCACGCGGATTCAGGTCTGGAGGTCGTTTCCAAGGCTCGGCTCAACGATGGAGGTGAGGTTTTCGGTTCCTTTGTTGCATCCAACGGAAGACTCTATTTGCCAACCACTAAGGCGCTTTACTGCTTTGGCTCGAAAGACGCCAAGGTAACGGCTGACCCGTTGCCAGAACCGTTGGCTGAACCGGCGTTGACGGATAAAACGGTTGCGAGAATTCAACTGTGCCCCGTGGAAATGAACCTAGTTCCCGGGCAGAAAGCAAAGCTTCAAGTACGAGCCTATAACGCTGCTGGCCAATACCTGAAACTGCTAGAAGATGCGGAGATCACGATTGACGGTGCTGGTTCCGTTGGCGATGGCCAGGTCTTTATAGCACCTACAGAAGCAGGTACAGGGATGCCTGTCGTCATGACCGCCAAGTCCGGTGAACTAAGCAGTGTGGCTCGCGTACGGGTGATCCCCCCGTTGCCTTGGAAATACGATTTCGAAGACAAGAAGGTGCCCGCGCACTGGATTGGTTCTTCCTACCGACATCAACCTATCGAACTCCCAACCGGCGGGAATGGACTAGTCAAGGTCAGCACTATTCCAAAGGGAACGAAAAGCCAAGGCTTCATTGGCATGCCCAAGATGAGTGACTACACCATCCAGGGTGAGTTCTATGCTCTCGATACCAAGAACAAAGTACCGACGACAAAGCTGCCTGACATGGGATTGGTTGCTCAAAGATATGCCTTTGTTTTGAATGGTGCACAGTCGCTCGTCATCAATACATGGGGATCGCATGATTTCCGATTTCACGTGAAGATGCCATATGAGTGGACAGCGAAGACATGGTACGTCCTGAAGTTCCGCGTGGAAAACAGTAACGGTAAGGCGATCGTGAAGGGCAAAGTTTGGAAAAAGGATGAGGCAGAGCCAGAAGCTTGGACTCTAGAAGGAACCGACGATATGCCCAACACGATTGGCAGCCCCGGCATCATCGGTGATTCGACCGACGCTGAGTATTTCATCGACAATATCAGTGTCGAAAAGAACTAGTGTCGACGTAGCAAGGCAAATGGGCCCAACCCGAAGCGTGAGCGAGGGACTCCTCAGAAACCCTCCCTCGGGGAGGGTCGGCCTTTAGGCCGGGGAGGGAGAACTGATGTGTGCTATTGCAAATGGTAATGCACCCTCCCCTCGCTCGACCCTCCCAGCGGGAGGGTGGGTAAACCGGATGCTTTCCGAATGGATGATGCATTTTAGGAGGTTGAGACGGGCCGAGGCTACACACTCAACTGAAACACTTCTGGCAACACTTCGGTCGTCTCCACTTCACCCAACATGGTGAAAGCGAATACATCCGTTACTCGAATCGGCATGATCGCTCCGACTTGCCGCATGTTACCATCCCAGACAATGATTCGATCACAAGCGGTTCGACCGGTCATTTGACGCAAGTCACCTTCTTGGTGTTTTCTCACTGACCATTTGCTCGGCCCCTCGACCAACACCTCGACGGTTTTCCCGAGGAACTTCATGTTGTCTTCGAGCGATATCTTGTTCTGCACAGCCAACAGATCTAGATTGCGTTGATGCTTCACTTCCTCAGGGATGTCGTCCTGATAGATATCCGCCCCTTTGGTTCCAGGGCGAACACTATACTTGTAGATAAAGCTGTTTTTGAAGCGACACCGTCGGACCATGTCGACAGTCATTTGAAACTCTTCGTCCGTCTCGCCGCAGAAACCTACGATGAAGTCGCTGGAAACGGCAGCCGATGGCAATATCTCGTTAATGCGATCCATCATCGCGTAATAGTCTGAAACGGTATAACCTCGCTTCATCCGTTTCAATACATTGTCGCTACCGCTTTGGGCAGGGACATGTAGGTACGGGGAACATTTCGGAAGATCTCGAACCGTTTCCAGCAACTCGCGAGTCATGTCTTTCGGATAGTTTGTCACGAACTTGATCCGCTCGATTCCTTCGATCGGGTGAATCATTTGGAGCAGATCTGCGAGCCTTGTTGTCTTGTCGCCGTCTTTATGTTTGTACGAGTTCACGGTTTGGCCGAGAAGGGTTATCTCTTTTGCACCTTGTTCGGCAAGTAACCGAGCTTCAGAAACGATCTGTTCCGGCGAACGGCCTTGCTCGGGACCACGCGTCATCGGAACGATGCAATAGGTGCAGAACTTGTCGCAACCGATTTGGATACGAAGATAAGCCTGGAATGGAGTCGGACGCATCTCCGGATCGCGCAGTGGATCGAACGTTTCATGCGAACGCTTGATCTCTTCAAGCGTACCGTCTCGGCGGCTCAAGCTGACCGCTAACTGTTGTTTTTCCCCTTGTTCGGCTCGCTCGATCATGTCGGGGATTTGATGAAGTTGGCCTGGCCCGACAACGAGGTCGACAAACGGGACACGGGCGAAAATCCCGTTCTGATCCTTTTGGGCCATGCATCCCATCACTCCGATAATCTTGCTCGGGTTCTGAAGCTTCAGTTGCTTTAGATGGTGGAGGTTGTGATAGGCCTTTTCCTCGGCGTGTTCCCGCACGGAACAGGTGTTAAACAAGATCGTATCTGCGAGAGCCGGATCTTGGGTAATGGCGTACCCTTTCTTTCGAAGTGCCGCGACGACCATCTCGCTATCAAGCACATTCATTTGGCAACCAACCGTCTCGATATAGAGATGCTTGGTCTTTTGATCTGTGATTTCTTGAGATGATTCCGACATGACAACTGTCCAGTTCGCTGATATTTCACCTGAATTAGGTTCGCGAATGATATCGAACAATGGTGAAACTGTGAAGGGTTTGGGTTAGAGCCCTGGAGGGGCAAGGAGCATGGTGTAGAAGTCGGATGAATCGCGGTGGTATCGCGATTTACGATACTTGGTATGGAGGCCAGAGCGCCGGAGAGGCGGGATTCGTGGGCATTACCCTGGAGGCAAGAGGTGCGTGGTATTGATCCCCGGAGGGGCGTTATGCAATAGCCTGACGGGCAAACCCTCATCATTACCCACATTTTGATTCAATCTAGAATTCTGACTCCCTTGAAATCAAACGAAAACCCTGCGATTTTCTCCCCCTCGCCCCGTTTCGGGGAGAGGGGGACGGGGGGGTGAGGGGTAGAGTTGTCAGCTACAAATCTCCGGTTCAGTGATTTGTTTAGACCTTCTAAGCATGGTAAGGCATTGCTGGCGAAGCCAAGAACCCAATCAGAACGCAGGCAAAACCCCTCACCCCCAGCCCCTCTCCCCTAAAAGGGGCGAGGGGAGCAAAGTCAAAAAGATGTGGGTAAAGATGATGGTTTACACCCCAGGCTATTGCATGCCACGCCTCCCGCGTTTCGAACCATGCACGCCTCCGGCGTTCCGAACCATGTCCGTCTTTGGCTATTCGCCGACGGCGATTCAAATCATGCGCACCTCCGGCGTTCCGAACAACTTTTGCTACGCTATTTCACAAACCCAAAAGGCGTTTTGATTCTTCTAGCAAAAAATCGACATCCTTGAAGGGCTCGTGACCAATGTCTTGCCATCGAATTTTTCCTGAGCCGTCGATCAAATACGTCCCATGCAACGGCTGACCCTCGAAATCATCGTACGCTCGAAACGACCTGAAAACATCGTGGTCTGCGTTTGATAGCAATCTTATGTTCATCGGCTTGTCATATGCCTTCAAACCATCTCGCAATTGAATTTGGTTCTCCGTGCTGATCCCGATCACTTCGATATCCAGCTTGTCAAACTGCTCCACCTTGGGTGAGAACTCGGCCAGTTGTTCCGCACAATGCAAACACCCAAAACCAAGATACAGAATCGCAATGTAAGGCTTGCCCGAAAACTGTTTATCCGCAACCGTATTGCCATTGGCATCGGTCCCGTACCACATCGGTACTGACCATGGAGTCCAACGCAATGGTCCCAACGAATCGAGTGGCGGGCGATCTCCGGTATCCGTGGGCTTGGCTGGCTTCTCATCCCACTTCGATCGCATTCCTAAACGATCGATCGCAGGAGCAAGTCGCTCCAAGATCTTGAGTCCCTTGTCTGCTCCGAATGCTATGGGTGCTAATGATTCGAGCAACTCCTTAGCAATTTTTTCTTTGGATGGGATTTGGCTAGCATAATATGCCGCGAGTGCTATGGGCAATAACTCACCGGATCCATCTTTCGCTTTCTTTACGAGTCGCTCCAATGCCTTTTCGGTGGGGCTCGAGCGAGCTAACCACTCCATCCGAACGAGAGGCGGAACCACGGGCCTCGCTAAATGCGATACCCGAAGCGCACCGCCGAAATCTCCCTTGGCGGCGAGTTCGTGGGCTTCGATCGCGTTGAGCCAAAAACCGATGCGTTGCAGACGATAGAGGTTTTCATGTTGCTTCTTTTCCAAATCCTTTCGCTCTTGAGACCATTTCTTATCTGCGGGTTCCTTCCAGTCTTTCGACATGGGCTTTGGGAGGGAAGGGTCATTCTCGTCTCCGAACGGATCCTCTTGCACCGAATATGGCTCCAACAACGTGGGTGGTTGTGGACGCTTTGCATCGTCATCGCTCGTTCGATCGCTCGCTTCCATACCTGCCAACACGGTTCCGTCCGTTTTCGTCGCCGCCAGTAACGAAGCTTTGAGTGCCAACAACGCTTGCTTGTGTTTGCTAGCAATGTCGGTTTTCCCTGTGTGTACTGCAGCAATAGTCATCCACGCGAGACGTTCGTCGTCTAGATTCGGCTTGCCCGTCGCGTTCAAATATTGCGTCGCACATAGGTCCAGCAATTGTTGCCAACGTTCATAGTTCGTTAACGTTTGGATCAGCCGTTCTCGGCCATAGTTGGCACTGCCGGATTCGCCCAGCATGTTAAAACCAGGATGGCGAGGAAGTTCGATCATATTTTTCGCGACTTCGATCGCTTGATCCACGCGGCCGATCAAGTTGAGGCTTCGGATGAGCCATTCATTGTTGTGGGCATAGTTGTGGATTTGGTCAGGCAACAAATGATCTCGCATCATGTGGGCGTGATCGACTCGAGCGGACGCTTCTTGTTGCCAAGCCGCATCGGCATAGCGATGAAGCCGAGTATAAGTATGGCCAGGCATGTGCCACATGTGAGCGATACCAGGCGCACTCGGGCCACAATTCGCGGCGGCATCCAAAGCTAGCTTTTCTTTCTTGTAATCCCACAAGTGGATACGAAAGTGATGAGCCGGATGTCGCGTGTTAGTTCGAAAGATGTCCGAGAGCATCGAGTCAACCGCCATGTGGCTTTGGATCTCGATGCCTGCTCCATTGTTCTGCCAAATTTGCAGGACTAACATCGCCTTTAATTCGGTGTCTTCTGGGTAATCGCTGGCTAATTGCTCGAGGCTCGCAACGTACTCCTTGAGACGTTCTTGTTCTTGCTTCTTTCGTTGCGAATCATTGCGGAGTCGAGCACGTTTGGCGGCGTTCGATTCTGGTTTGCCACCGGACTGTGCTCCGTCGGCTTGTTTTTCTTTTTCTTTTTTGTCTGCGTCGAGCGGTTGCACTCGTTTGTTCCAACTTTCGATCAGTTTCTTTTCTTTGGTGTTGGCTTTTTCCAATCGCTTCATTGCCAATTCGATAAAGCCGAGAGATCGTTCGCGATTTTCAATATTTGCGCGAGCCATTCCCCAATAGTGCATGGGGTGGTCTGGATCGAATGCGGCCGCTTGGCGAAAGGATCGTTCCGCTTCGAAGTACCAGAATCCGTGTAGTTGAGCGATCCCCTGGTCAAAGAATCGTTGAGCCATGGGGTTCTTTGTCGAAATAGGAAAACGAGTGTTCCCCATCCCGGCCATAAGATAACCAGCCTGACGCGGACCCTCGTTAAAGGTCTGAGAGTGCATCGAGTGGCCGGGTGCTTGGGCACCCGAATCGGAGGCCGCCGGTTCCTCAGCGTGTGTTGCTGCGAATGACAGCGCTGTGGAAAGAACAAAAGTGGCTGAGATCAATCGAGGTTGAGTCATGGAGCAGCGGCTCTGAGGTGGGATGCCATACGTCTATTGGACATCCAGCAATGACTGCAATAATGAATGCGAAGATGTGCCAAACGGAAGGCACTATTGTAGATCAGCAATCGACGACATGCACTGTAGAAACGAAAAAAGCTCCCGGAAGTGAACGAGTCCTAGGGGGGTTGAGGACTTCAAGCTTTTTCCGGGAGCTATTTTTAAGTGCGAGCTTCGACTCATCCGTGGCTCAGCTCGCATCAACCTGTCGATTCATCTTGGTTCCCGCCGCATCTTGCATTGGGAGTAGCGGATGGTGCTTTCGCACGTTTCAACAAGCATTTGTTTCGTCGTCGCGTTCTCTGCGATGTGCGTAGGATAGGGGCTAGGTTTCGGTCGAGTCAATTCCGATTTTCACGATTCTCCATTTTCTTGAATTTTGTTTTCTAGAATTGTCATCGATTGTAGTTTTTTCTCGAACGTTTTACGCAACCCGGCGCAAACGTCCTGTTGATCATGTCCCGCCACGGTTCCCGTGATCGATTGCGAAGGATAGAGAAGATTGGCTTGTACTGCAGGGGGCAATCGGAGTATAAAGCTGTGCAAGCGACTACAAACCAACGTTTTGGTATATGGGTTGCTTACTAGATTGAATCGTTCGATGGGCCTGTGCCAACGCGGCACAATCCTTATCGTTGGATTAGTTTCGACAAACGTATTTCAAGGAAGGAGAATAGAAACGCTGATCGCTTACTGTTGATTGGACGATAAGTGCCTTGCTTTCGCTCGAAAGCGTTGTCTACGCAAAGTCGAAACACCATCCGTTATGGAATCGGTTTCAACGACACGGACTGCGAAGATTAGGGATCGAGCGTGGGATCATCTGATTCCACTGGTTGGCACGGTTGCAGTCCATTCTCTAGCAGTTAGGCGTTCCATGATCGACAACGATCACCCTGCGTTTTTGTTCACTACGGGGGAGAAGACCACGATGCAGATTTCAGGCAATTTTTCAGTGGCTGGCGTTGATGCCACTCGCAGTACTTCGCGGGCGAATGCGATTACATCCGCGCACGCAGAAACCAAGGCGTCATTATCGCTACCGGTGGATCAATTAGATCTCTCTCCTGAAGCACTGGCAATCAGCAATCAATCGGAACAATCTGCCGTCGGAGAAACCTTTCGAGCAGACAAAGTCGCAAGCCTACGTGAAGCGATTGCTTCTGGCAATTATGACACCGATGAGAAACTGAACGCAGCCTTTGAGATCATGCTCGATCGCCTAGGCTAATCATTGCATCCACCCTTCATCGCTTGCAAACACGGATGCATCAGTAAATCAAGATATCGACGTTTACCGCGTGGGCATCGCCCCGCGCTGAAACACAATCGCGCACCGATGGGTACTCGTTTTAATTGCGCAGCGAATGTAAATTGCGAAGCGAATGTCTGGGTGCTGAAAGCAACGCCTCATTCAGAATCACTATCCCAGAATTCATCATTCCTTTGTTTGCCCACTTCGACAAATTCTAACGCTAGATTCTAACGCTAGATAGTTCTGTGTCGTTCTCCTTGGGTGGACCGAAATCGATGTGCTCGATAGCGACAGCCTAACCACTCGCGATCTGCTCTTCGTACGGTATCAGTTGTATCGATTTGTATCATTGCATCGTCGTGGTTCTCATCCCTTCAAAGTCTTCGGTGGCCGTAGTTCATTCTCGGTCGGAGGGTCGAGAATTTTCTAGAATCACGGCTGAGAAAAAAGTGTTTCGCCGTTGCAATCGTTACAGTCGTAACTCGCGGTACGACATCTTTCCCTCTCCTTCATAAATTACCAAGCCTGAGCATTTTTTGTATTCCATCCTTCTTGACCAGTCGATTTATGTCGCCTGTTGGGAAATAGTTTCCAACGACTTACAGAGTCACTAACCCGAAAGACTGACTGCTCCGGTCTCGTCAAGTACGCCCTCGTTCCGCGGGGGGACGAGTCGCCCCGAGTGATACAGTGCAATGCGAATAGCCGCAACTAATCGCAACGCAACCATGCACGAGGGCGTCCATGGACGGGATCAGCCCGAGCAATTTGTTGGCTGTCCTTTTGGAATCAGAGACAACGCGAGTAATAGGGAATTAGGACTCAATACGACAACGGAATGGCGATCGTTAGCTCGCCTCGTTCGATACATGTGTCCTGCGTGGTATTGCAACATTCAAGGAGAATGGGAATGAAAAAGTTTTGGGCTATTCCAGCGGTCGCAGCTATGTTGTCTGCGTTCGCTGGTGCTGCACAAGCCGACTGCGGTGGCTGTGTTAGCTATGAAAATTGCGGAAGCAATGTTGTGGACACTTGCGGTCCATCGACATACACCGTGATGAAGAAAGTAATGAAGACCGTCTACGAACCAGAAACAGTGACTGGTACAAAAATGGTCAATCAAGTTGTTTACGAAGATAAAGTCGTAAACCGAACTCGATACGAAAGAGAAACACACCAACGAGAAGTTTCGTACACGGTCAACGTACCTGTTCGCGAAACACATCAAGGTGTTCGAAACTATACTGTTCGCCGCCCTGTTTACGAAACGCACACCAAGCAAGTAACGTATAACGTTTCTCGCCCAGTGTACGAAACACACAGCAAGGTTGTAAACTATACGGTGATGGTGCCTGTTCGTGAAACACACGAAAAGGTTATCAACTACACTGTCAAGAAGCCTGTGTACGAAACACACAGCAAGGTTGTGAACTATACGGTCATGACTCCTGTTCGTGAAACACACGAAAAGGTCGTGAACTATACGGTCATGAACAAGGTAATGGAAGCCCGTGAGCAAGTAATTAACTACACGGTCATGGTTCCTGTTACCGAAAAGAAAGAACGAACTGTCAACTACACCGTTACAAACCCAGTAAACTACACCAAGACGGTTACCGTCAAAGGTGGAAGCTGGCAAACAACAACGGAAGAAGTTCCAGGCCCTGTCGTTCGTCGTACAGTTCGTGAGCCAGGCACATGGACATTCGATCCAGCAACTTGCAAAAACGTCTATTGCCCAGGCGCTTGCCGAGTTGAATGCGTTCAATGCCCACCAAAGACTGTTTGCAAAAAAGTTTGGGTCCCAAGCTGCGAAACCAAGGAAATCAACTGTGTCCGTTACGAAACACAGTGCTTGACCAAGGTTGTTCCTTACACAGTTACCAAGTGTGTTCCTGAGTGCCGAACCAAGACGGTTACTCACAACGTTTGCAAGCTAGTTCCAGAGTGCCGACAAAAGACGGTTACGTACACCACATGCAAGATGGTTCCAGAATGCCGCCAAAAGACGGTTAACTACACCACATGCACAATGGTTTGCGAGCCACGAAGCAAAGTTTGCACCTACACAACTTGCCGAATGGTTCCAGAATGCCGTCAAAAAACCGTTTGCTACAAGACATGCCGTATGGTTTGCGAGCAACGTACTAAAGACGTTTGCCACACCACCTGCACAATGGTTTGCGAGCAAAAGAGCGTTCCTTACACCTACACAACCTGCAAGATGGTTCAAGAGTGCCGCACCAAGATGGTACCTTACACTGTCTGCAAGCCAGTTTGCTACCAAGAAACCATCAAGGTTGCAAAGTGTGTTAAGACATGCGTTCCTTACACCTACACTCGATGTGTAGCAAAGCAAGTGTGCGAAGAAGTTCCTGTGACTGTTTCCTGCGGTGCAGCTGCCAGCTGCGATCCATGCAGCGGAGGCCGAATCGGTAGCGGTTTGTTCAACGGTCGACTTTTGAACCTGCTCCGCGGACTTCGAGCACACGGTGGCTGCAACAGCTGTACATCAGCTGATTGCGGTTGCAGTGCAGCTCCAGCTTGTGGATGCTAGTCATCGCGAGCTGAACGAAGGAGAGAACGAAGCGATGCTGGTTCTGTATGCCAGATAAACTTCAAGTAAAGACTTCGCAACGCGAATCAAGAAACGAACGGCTGGTATCGCAAAGGTACCAGCCGTTTTTTCGTTTTGACTCCGCACTCAGCCCTGATTTATTGATCCCGACCCGACGCGTAAGCGAGGGATTCGGCGAGATTCTCCGTCCCTCGCTTACGCGTTGGGTTGGGATGAAATCAATGGCCCATCACACTTCGTGTTGCTACTCTCCCAGATTGCTATCGACGAAAGCTGGAATATCGATACCATCGACGAAGCTCGAAAGCGACTTGCTTCGTTGTGGATGTTGTAGTTTCTTCACTGCCTTGCTCTCGATTTGACGAACTCGTTCGCGAGTCACTTGGAAAATTTTACCAACTTCTTCGAGTGTGTAAGCGTAACCGTCTGCCAAACCGTATCGTAGCTTGAGGATCTCTCGCTCTCGGTAGTTCAGTGTTTGCATCGCATCGTGGATCTGCTGCTTCAGTGTTTCTTGGTTGGTTTCATACAACGGATCGTCATCGCGATAATCTTCGAGGAATTCACCAAAGAAACTATCTTCATGATCACCGACAGGTTGATCTAGGGACAATGGCTGACGAGCCATTTTGATCACGACTCGAGCGTCATCCATCGAAAGACCTGCTCGTTCTGCCGTTTCTTCAACACTTGGCTCACGTCCGAGCTCTTGGATCAAGTCGCGTGTCACTTGTCGCACTTTGCTCATCGTGTCGATCATGTGCACCGGTACTCGAATGGTGCGGCTTTGATCTGCAATGGCTCGAGTAATCGCTTGGCGAATCCACCAGGTTGCGTATGTGGAGAACTTGAAACCACGCTCGCATTCGAATTTGTCGACAGCTCGCATCAACCCTGTGTTGCCTTCTTGGATCAGATCCAGGAAGCTTAATCCACGGTTGCGGTACTTCTTCGCAATTGAAACAACCAATCGAAGATTGCCTGCGGACAAGTCTCGTTTCGCTGCATCGTAGGCGAAGCGATAGGTCTTGACTCGGCTGACACGGCGTTCCAAAGTGGCTGGGGTTTCGTAGGTGATTCGCATCAGGTATCGGAGCTCGGCATTGAGGACCTCTACTGTCTTACCGTTGCTCTGTCCGTTCTTCTTTGCTTCTTCGATGCCATCACGCAAGTTCTGCATTTGTGCTTGAATCGCGATGAGCTTGGTGAACATCGGCTCCAATCGATTGGTTCGAAGGTTCATTTCCTCGATCAATCGAACGGCTTTGTTTCTTCGGCAAACCAAACGCTTCCAAGCGGCGCGTCGCTCAGTCATTGGTTTGGATCGGTTGATGGCGATATAGTAGTCACCGTGGTTGCGAAGCAGCAGGTGGCGAAGTGTCTTTACGTTTGGCCCGATACGTCGCATGATGGCGACTTTTTCGGTTGCATTGGTGACGCTAACTTCGATCGTGCGATCGAGACGCAGTTTGCTGTCGCGTACTTGCTCCAACAACTTGGTTGCGCCTTGGAGCATAAAGTCGGTAGCGAGCATCCATTGGCGGTAGGAGGTTCGAGTGACTTCGATCAACCGAGCTGCCGTCACTTCTTCTTGGCGAGTCAACAATGGAATCTCGCCCATTTGCATCAGGTACATGCGAACGGGATCTTCCGTTGCATCGACGGACTCATTGTCTTCGTCATCCATGAGTGAGTGCTCGTCGTCCAAATCGCCGTCGATCTCGATGTCGAAATCCCCTTCACCGTCGACGTCTTCTTCCTCTTCTTCTTCGGTAATTCCTGAATCGTAGAGGCCTTCATACGACCCACCGTAGTCTCGTTCGCTGTTACCATACGAATAGCCAGCCTTGCTTTTTTGGGAAGTAGAACGTGGTTTGATTCGTCGGGTCATTTTTGGCTCATCGGGGTAAGTGACTGAGATGCTCGTTTTGAGCGTCTGGTTCCGTTGTCGATGAGAAGTGAAAAAGCAGTTGGTGTGCCATAGTCACCGGCAAAACGCAGAGTTTTCGTTTGATCCCTGCGATTTGCTTGGTTTGCTGGGCCCTAATCCGATTTTTTTTGATTTCAAGTATTTTTATGGTGTTGTTTTTTTTGAACATAAATCGTCCCCGTAATTCAACATGTTGCCCGAACGCCACTCATTTCTCACCACGCTCCCACACAAAATCCGCTCCCAGGTCCGAATCGCCCGAGACCGATTTCCCATGGTTGGCCTGTTGGCGATCGCCGCAGTCTCGGTGGGGATCGAGCCGGTATGCGGTGACTTCTCCACTCTTGCATTCCTGTTTGCGTTTTTGTCCCTGGCCCTATGGACTGTTCTATCGCCGGGAAGTGAACAGCGACCCGCGATGCCGTTGCTGCTCCTATCCTTAGCCCTCGCAAGTTGCTTCAGCTTTTACCAAGGACGGCAACGCAAAAGAATTGAGGCCCAAGTTCAGAATTGGCAGTCCACCCTCGACCGAATTGGCCCTGGCCTTTCTAGCGGCCAATGGCAACCTGTGGCACTTCGGGGCACCATCGAACAAGCGGTAAAGTATCGGCGAGCAACAGTTCTCCATGATCCAGCCAATCGAATGGCTGCAGACCACGCGTCAACCGTTGATCTGACACCAACCGCAGCTCAGCAACTCGCTTGGCAAACCTTGACACTCCTGGACGTTACCGAAGTCCGGACTGGAGCCATTTGGAAGCCTGTTTCCATGCAAGTCCCGCTCACGATCGACGAACGAGTCCCCAGTCTGCTGCCAGGAAATCGTGTCGAAGTCTACTGCCAATGGCGACTACCCAGCGAGCCATCCAATCCAGGGCAACGCGATACGACACGATACTTTGCAGATCTCGGATATGCGGCACAAGCGAAAACGGAACGCTCGGAACAGATCGTTTCAGTCGATAAACCCGATGTATTCCGAATCGATCGAGTTCTCGCAAGGATTTCTGGAACGGCGTTAAACTCGATCGAACGACATGTTCCATTTGGGCAATCTACTCTCGCCTGCGCGCTGATTGTTGGGCAACGCGACATGGCAGCTTGGCAACTGCAAGAAGAACTGCTTGCGACCGGTTCGATCCATATGCTTTCGATCTCGGGGATGCATATCGAGATGATCTCTTCGGCATTATTGGTTTTTGGTGTAGTCGCGGGTATGAAACGCACGTGGGTTTTGCCGAGCGTCTGCGTCATCATTTGGTGTTACGCACTGTTATGTGGCGCCAATCCACCGGTGATACGGGCCGCGATTATGTTGACTGCGGCATTCATCGCGCAATGTATGCGATGGCAATACTCTAGCTTAAATAATCTGGCTTTGGCCGGTTTGGTTTTGATGATGGACCGTCCAAGCGTACTCTTCGAGATCGGTACGCAACTGTCATTCATGGCGGTCGCCGTGCTGATCGTGACCAGCGAGCGATTGATCAAAAGTCAGTCACCGTTGCGATCGTTGATTGCCAAGCGAGCTGCGAAGCCCCAAAAATGGTTCGCGATGATTTGTCGCGTTCTTTGGGAGATGATACGCATGAGCTTTTGGGTTTGGTTCATCACTGCTCCGTTGGTCTGGACAGGTTTTCATGTGATCAGCCCGATTGCCATCGTATTGAATCTATTCTTGTGGATTCCCATGCTCATCGCTTTGATCACTGGGCTCGGAATGATCTTCGCTGGTTGGATTTGGCCTGTAGGTGTATTGCTCGGATTGATCTGCGGAATGCAACTTTGGATCGTTGACCAAATCGTAGAGTTCGGCGAACGAGTCCCTTTCGGGCATTTTTGGTCCCCAGCACCACCGATGCTATGGCTTTACGGATTCTACAGCATTGGCATCGTATGCGTTGCGGTGTTCGGAATTCGCAAAATCCGAGGCCGTCGAATTCTTCTCCGGTCGCTGGTGCTATGGTTCCTTTTGGGGCTGAGCTATAACCCGATTCGCAATTTCGTTCGCTTTCACTCGATCGATGCGGAGCGAATGACCCTCACCTTTCTCGATGTAGGGCACGGAGCGCATCTCTGGATCGAAACACCCGACAACAAACTATGGTGCTACGACGCTGGCAGAATGGGGGACCACGAACGAAGCTATCGAACGATGGTGGATGCCCTTTGGGCGAGCGGCCATTCGCAAATCGATACATTGCTACTGTCTCACGCGGACGCTGATCACTTCAATGCGATGCCTGGCATAGTTCATCGATTTTCTGCTCGCAGGTTCGTAACCACACCACAAGTGCGATCGCACCTGGATCCATTGTTAGCCACGTTAACAACAAAGCTTCAATCGCTTTCTGTCCCAACCACGGAATGGAAACGTGGCGACTTCGAGGAGTACCCGCAATGGCAAGTGATGGTTCTCCATCCTCCTCCGATGGACGTTGGCCGAAACGACAACTCGAACAGCCTGTGCCTCGTGCTTGAGTATGCAGGTCGTAAAGTGTTCTTGCCTGGCGATCTCGAACCACCGGGAACGGCGATGGTGTTGGCTCAACCATCGCTGGACGTAGATGTGTTGCTGGCTCCACATCATGGTTCGTTGCATGCGCAAGCGGATAAGGTCCTGGAATGGTGCGACCCCGACTTTGTTGTGATTAGCGGATCTCAACGAGCGGTCACTCCGAAAGTGCTCGATGTCTTTTCTGCCAAAGATAGAAAACTATATGTGACAGCCAGAGACCATGCAGTTCGTATCCACATCTTCAAGAATGGTGATATCCAAGTGCAAACGTGGCAGGGCGACTCTTGGCAAACAGAGTAGTCGAACTACCAAGTCTCTGGATAAATGACGAATTCGATGCGACGATTGGCAGATCGTCCCGCAGGTGATTGGTTGTCGCCGATCGGATAGTTTTCACCATGCGCCAACGTGAACAATTGGGCGATTGGTAACTGATTGCGACGAGTAAGATGATCCAATACCGCGTTGGATTGTGCAGCCGCCAATTGATGGCTCGTCGTATAGGTTCCGCCATAGAGAGGGCTATTGTCGGTGTGTCCTTCGATAGAAATTCGTTGGCGCCGGTAGTCTGCTGTAATCGTTGACGCGATTCGATCGAGGATGTTAGAAGCAGAAGGGGTTAGTTGTGCAGTACCTGTTTGGAACAACTGATCGGCGGGAACTCGAACACGAAGCACTCCATCGTCGTCTTCGACCGTAAAGCCTAGCTCACGAATGGAGCCTGCATTGACTCGACTGCTGGTATTGGCAGTAAGCTTTGCACCACCGCGGCGTTGAGTTGCGGTTTCGATTCCTTGAACCCGTTCCGCCATACTGCGAAGTTGCTGTGTAGACTG
Organism: Pirellula sp.; assembly: GCA_021300155.1. Taxonomy (GTDB): domain Bacteria; phylum Planctomycetota; class Planctomycetia; order Pirellulales; family Pirellulaceae; genus JBKCUI01. The sequence goes on along the minus strand of JAJTID010000088.1, from coordinate 14,330 downwards.
GGCTGCTGCTAGCCGTGATCCTTGGAGTTGGTTATTGACTTCCGCGAGTTGACGTTGCATCAATTCGGATCGTTCTTTGAACAACTGCATTTGCTGTTGGGATTGTGCCAACTGGGTCGTCAACTGTCGGTTGTTGTCATCGAGCAGTTTGGCACGTCTCTCGACTTCGGCTAACTGCGCGTTGAATTGTTGTTGTAAATCCGGAGCACCCGTCGGATTGGCCAGCGTAAAGCCAGAAGGGCTAGGGGTTAGGTACGGATTGCTTCTGTTGCAACCGATAGAGAGTGGCAGCAACATCGCAACGCCAAGCATCCACCATGTTGAGATCCAACTGGCTTTCGCGTTCTTTTTGCTAGCATTGAAAACGAAGTACCACGCGTTCATGCTTACGCTGATATCAATTCTGCTCCTATGCGGCAAGCCTGAGTTAATAGATATACCAGAAAACGCGGAAACGGGCTGCTATCATGAACCAAAATTCGCCAGCTTACATCGTTGATAGTTGGGCAGGGATAGCATTTGCAGGCTCCTGTGTTCTTCAAACGATCACAAAGCTCGTTTTCGAACTTTTTGGTACCTCGACAGCCACTGGTCGATCCACAAACATTGTTCCGATAACAAACAGAACGAAGATCCCCCAACGGCTTCGCCCGCAAGAAGTCGCACCCTTTTCCGTGGATTTCGCGATAACACTGAGGCTGAAATTCGCTTATACTCAGAACGCTTAACCTGCCGGTCTTCGAACCTTTCCTTCCTTTGTTCCTGCCCCTCGCCTCTGGATGTTCTCTATGCTCACGTTATTTGGCAGCAACTCCACTTTAAACAGCACCAGCGGCCGTTTCTGCGATGGCGCGCAACGCCGCAATTTTCTCAAGATTGGTGCACTCGGATTTGGCGGCCTCACGTTGTCACAACTGCTGCAGGCACAAGAAGATCAGCAACGCGTAGGGAAAAGCAACTCCGACAAAAACAAATCGGTAATCATGGTCTATCTTCCCGGTGGCCCCCCCCATCAGGATATGTACGACTTGAAGATGGATGCGCCATCGGAGATTCGCGGCGAGTTTCAACCGATTGCGACTAATGTTCCGGGAATCCAAATCTGCGAGCATCTTCCTCAATTGGCCAAAATCACTGACAAGCTCGCCATCATTCGATCGATCGTGGGAGCCAAAGATCGACATGAGTCGTTTCAATGCATGACGGGCCGACTGAACGAACGGCTCCCGCCAGGTGGTTGGCCAGAGTTCGGCTCCGTGGTTTCGAAGCTGCAAGGGACTGTCGATCCGACGCTATCCTCGTACGTGAATTTGTCTCCGAAAATGAGGCACATGCCGTACAACTTTGGCCGGCCAAGTTTTCTGGGACTGGCTCATGCCCCTTTCAATCCGTTGGGGGATATCAAAAAAGATATGGTGCTGAACGGGATTACGACCGAACGATTAGCGGATCGTAAACGGCTATTGGTCAGCATGGATTCGTTTCGTCGAGAGTTGGACAACACGGGATCGATGGATGGACTCGATGCATTTCAATCGCGAGCCTTTGAAATACTGACATCGAGTCGCATGCTCGACGCACTCGACTTGTCAAAAGAAGATCCCAAGGTGCTCGCACGTTATGGTAAAGGAACAGACAAAGAACAGGGGGATGCGGCTCCACGATTGAACGAGCAGTTTCTGTTGGCTCGACGTTTGGTAGAAGCTGGTGTTCGAGTGGTTACACTGAGCTATTCGTTTTGGGATTGGCATGGTAGCAATTTCAAAATTGCAAAGCAAAACTTTCCTGACTTTGATCAAGCATTAAGTGCTCTCATCGAAGATCTCGACCAGCGTGGATTGCTAGAAACGACAACCGTTGTCGCGTGGGGCGAATTCGGTCGAACGCCGACGATCAATAAAGATGGAGGTCGCGATCACTGGCCCAACGTTTCCTGCGCCGTGTTGGCGGGAGGTCGCATGAAGACAGGACAAGTCATCGGTGCAACCGATCGTTTGGGAGGCGAAGCGATCCAACGTCCTGTGACCTTTCAAGAAGTGATTGCTACGCTTTACCACAACCTCGGTATCAATGCGTCCACTGTGACTGTTCCCGATTTGACAGGCAGACCGCATTATCTCGTGGACGACGGTTACCAACCGATCAAGGAACTCGTCTGACCGAATCATCCATCGATGGAAGAATGGCTCGGAACGCTTCGTTCACGTAGCTTTGAAGAATATGCTCTTGTTCGATCCGAAGGTTGTTTTTTCGGAGATACCGAAACGCTTCAGTTTCCGCCGAGTTGAGTTCGACTGGTACTTCCCTTTCGCTGCCATTTCCAACGGTACCTAAATTTTCGAAACGTTGGATCGTGGTTAAATCCATCAGAATGCTTTTGGTTTGTGGAAATCGAAACTTGAGATGGGCGTATATTTCGAATCCCTCGACATCGAGGTCTCCCCAGTAGTAGATCTCCGATCGATCTAGCCAACCAATACGGAGAAGCTGAGAGACTCCTTTCCCCTCACCAAAGATTCCGAGCGTTCGTGGGATAGTAGGAAGTGTCAGCAGATTTGTTTTGTTCTCTACAATGATGACGCGACAATCATTCACATTCAAAGCGTCGATCGATGACGGTGGTAGCGATAGTTCTTCAAAGTGTAGCCCAAGACTTGCACACCAGTCGCTATCCAAGAATCGCAGGAGCAAATGTTTGCGAAAGGACTTGAATCCATAGCGTGCCGCAAAATCTTTGCGATCACATCCGAAATCGATACTCTCCGATGCGAGCACGAAATCTAGCCATTCCCCCAATATCTTTTGTTGTCTCTCCACGAGCTTGGTTGGTACGGCGAGTGGAAGCTCTCTTGGAAAGCAATCGGGCCGTGGATGATCGCGAAGATAGCGAGTCACCGTTACGAGATCTTGAAAATCGTCGTCAAGGTCTTGCAGTTTGTTCCAGGAACTGGCAACCCATGATTCCAGGGTCGGGAATTCCTCTCGCAACACGCGAATACGCGATGTGATCCGTTCAAAATCGGATTTCAATCTCGTCCAGCCGAGGTAATCCTCTAGCGTATCAATCCAAATCTGTTTCGGGAATTCGTTGAGACCATGCGATCGATTCGCAATTTCTTCCCAGTGGACAGAATAGCCATAACCTCGCGTTTGTTTGGAATGGTTACGCAACTCTTGAACTTCGCGAAGCAATTCCGATTGCTTCTTTCGTTCCGTTCCACTCGACTTCAATTCAAGATTGGCAGGGATTCGCTTGGGGAAAAAGGACTTGCATTCATCCCGAATCCAATCGGAAACAACGCTTGGGTACAACCGCTTTGCTTTTGCGAGAAGCTCGTCCGGTGCAATCACTTGGTGGAATCACTTTTGCTGACGAGACACTACATATTGGGTGAGATCTCTAATAGTATCCACGTCTAAGATGTCGTCACCGATCTGGATGGAGAATCGTTTCTCGAGTTCGAACGTCAGCTCAGCCATCGCGACGGAGTCTACGCCTAAAATAGCAAGCGAATCGTCGGGTTTGGGAAATCCACCCACGATTTTTTTCAGGTGTTCGATAATTTGAGTTTGAGCAACTTCCAAAGTTGTCAGTGATGATGGATTTTCCATGACGTACCTTCCTGGATGTATTTTCGAGCAATAGTGCTGTCAAGTCAACGCTTGTCGTAGGAGGCGCCGACGGACGCAGTCTTGGGGATAGTCCCGTCCGTTACTGATCTGCTCGGACCTGCTTGCTCCAGTGCTTTGAGAACATCGTTTTCGCTGACAATGTCGCGGAGCACAATGGGTGTTTCTGTATCTCCCGGGCGATAAATGGCCAAAACAGGAATTGAGATGCTCTCTAGTTCGTTAAGTTTGTCTTTGATGTGCGTTGGATACTCTGTCAAGTCTGCTTCCATGGCAACGACATTGTTTTTCTCGATCCATTCTTTGACTTTCTTTGTATGAATCGCGCGATTCAAATTTAGCTTGCAATTTTGACACCACTCTGCTGTGAAGTCGATCAAAACAGTCCGTCCGCCACCGACGAGATGGTCAAGGTTTTCTTCGTTGTAGGATTTCCATGCGAGACGATACGGTGAGGGTTGCATCCAGTGAAATGCCCCCCAGGTTCCAGATAGAGCAATAATGGCTGCGATTCCCCACGCACGCAATTTCACCATGGTTTCGGACCAGGGTGCGACTCGGCCAACGATCCAGCAGGAAAACCACACAAAAATCAGCGAAGCCAACATAGCAATCTTTTGATCGCCCGTGAAACCGTTGACAAACATGACCACGGCCAGCAACATCGGGAAGGCCAAAAACTCTTTGAATGTTTCCATCCATGGTCCTGGTTTGGGAATAAACGACAAGAGCGATGGCTGGGCCGCGATCAAAAGATAGGGCAGAGCCATCCCTAGCCCAACTCCAGTGAAGATAATCAATACAACCCAACTAGGTTGACTAATCGCGACAACGAACACGCCTCCTAGAAAAGAGGCACTGCATGGAGTCGCAAGGATGGTTGTAATGACTCCCTTGAAAAACGCTCCCAAGTAGCCTTCGCGACTCGCAAGCTCTGCACTTTTGCCACCTGTTGCGAATCCTGGTATGGGAATCTCCCAGACTCCAAGAAAACTCAATGCCAACGCAAACATAAACGAAGTCGAAGCGATCCGAAATGCAACCGATCCAAATTGTTCGCCCCAGCCATACGCTTGCCCGGTGATCGCACGCACGGTAACGCTCACAATGCCCAACGCCAAAATCAGCGAGATGATCCCCGAGGCGTAGACTAACGTTAGTCGAGAAGCCGACTTTCTGTCTCCGGCTGCTTCCGATACGAACCCTAGTATCTTCAGACCGATCACGGGAAGCACGCAAGGCATGACGTTGAGAATCAATCCCCCGAGCATAGCCAAGCAGAACTTGCTAAGTAGATCCTTCATGCTTAATGTCTTCGCTAGACGCGATTCATCGATCCAACGATTTCGCTTCGGAAGCTCTGCAATCGTCTTGAATGCAATTGCCTGCATGGAAGCTATGATTGGAGTCGCGTTGGCGATGCCATCGGTAATCTCGATCTCGGTTCGGAACTCAATGCCACGTGGTTGATCGCACGATCCTTCGTTGCAAGCTTGGTACCCCACCAAGCCAACAATCGGATAGGTGTTCGGGATCGCATCGGCTGGAATACGAAGCGGAATTTTCCATTCGACTTCTCCTTCGTAGTAGCCGACTTCTTCGCCAGTTCCAAAATCCTTACGCTTGCTACTCTTGTTCGCGATTGGATGGCCTGCCTTTAGTCCACCCTTTTGTTTCAAATAGAAGAGGGTTCGCCACTCGGATACTTCATCGCTCGGATCATACACGTAGAGATGGTATGTATCATCCGGTTTGCCTCGAACGATCAATTCGACCGTTTCACCTGGCGTCGCCTTGCTTTTCGACAATTGGATTGTCCATTCACTGAGCGAGTCTGGTTCGCGAAACGGACCGTTACGATCATCATCCTTTGCGGATGTGTAGTATCCGATAAATTGGGCTTCCACTGAGTGATTGCGGATCCCGATGCATTGTCCGGTCTTGCATAGTTGGCCATTGATGATGAGTTGTATACCTGCCGGCTCCTTTACGGGGGGAGCCTCCAACTCGATCGAGGCCATCCACGTGACTGGCTCCGAGTGCATCTCGACTTGTTTCCCTTCAAATCCGACTTCGTTAAGGGATATCTCAGGTTTTGAATCGGCCTCTAATTTACCGACGATCCGTACGTTTGGACTTGAGAACGCAATCGTTGTTTTCGTCGGACCTTTATCTGGCTGTGTGATCGAGAAAACATGAAAGCCAGGATCTGGGGTCGCAGTGATTCGCACTGCACCTCGATTCGACCCTTCTTCTAGTTCATAGCTGGCTTCGAATCGGCATGGCAATCCGTTGAGATTCAACCCGTTAGGACTAAAATTGGCGGAATCGAAGCTTCCTTTTGTACCGTCCATTTGGAAGGTGGTTTGGTCTTGAGACAAAACCGATCGATCCGCATGGATTGCCAGGTTTGCAAACAGGGCTGTTGCGATCAAGAAACCATTGATTTTCATTCGCTCTCCGAACGGAATAGTGGAAACGGAGTTTACTTGTTTCCGTCGTTCGCGGTCAACGTCGCACTTCGAGGGCCTTAGGATCCGGACATTCGTTAGTTTTGCCGTCATTTACCCATAATTCACATTCTTGCCATCTTCTCACTGCGCGCATCGGCTGGATTCTCCGATACACGTTGAGCAAGGGCATTCGACTTCCGCTCCCAAAATGTGAGTCGATTGTCATGGAAATCCAATACCGTCTCCTCCCGAAGAAGTGTCCACCGTGAAACGCAGGTATCCTTCGCATTTGAAATTGCATTCTGAAGATTCGTCCAGCGAAACGCTAGCTATCCAGAGATCCCGAAGTTATTCGGGCATGGAGCAAGACGAAATTCGAGACGTCCTTAGCGCTTTTTCGGAAGCTACATGTTGGACAGTCGCCGCCAAGTCCCCTTCGGCGGATACCAAGACGTCCGCCCGATCCCCCCATGTCATGACTGGGTTGCGAGGACAAAGGTGGCGACTGGTGGAATCGATCGTCCAAGATGGACTGTTAGAAACATCCGATTTGCTGGAGTTGCCGTCTGTTCCCATGGATCGCGCTCAGCAACTGTTGGCAGCAATCGAGCGATTGGTGGATCGACTCGAAAGCGCGGAGGAGACGGTACGGCGGCAAGAGGGTGAGCTTGCAACGTCGGTGGGTCTGAGTGCGAATCAAGATCGCAACCGAGAAACAGCCGACCGATTAGAGTCGATTCTCGAAAGCACAGCGCGTGCGATCGGAGCGACTGCAGCCGCTATCTACCTATTGGACGAAGAGACGACTTCTCTCAAGATGCGAGCGTGTATCGGATTGCCCAAGAGCAGGCTGACATTGCCAGCCCGCCCGCTCAAGGGGTCGCTCGGTGATTTGGAGGCGTTGCTCGGCAATGCGGTGTTGCTAAGCGATATCGAAATGATGCCCGATTGGCCTAGCCCTGAGAACTTTGGATCGGCCATCGTTGTTCCTATCGGTTCGCAGTCGATGCCTCATGGAACGATGTGGTTTTGGTCCGAAGAAAGTCGCAATTACAGCGCTACCCAAGTTGAGGTGGCAAACCTGTCTTCAGGTCGCGTGATGAACGAGATTGAGCAGTCTATCCTCGGAGAAGAACTGCAGCTCTCACGAGAAATGAAGAAGCAGATCGATACCGCTAGCGCCACACAAGCGAGTATGTTGCCCGACACTCAGAGGCTGCATAAAGATTTTGATGTGCATGGCTGGACCTTTCAGAACGGCAGTCTGGGTGGTGGATTTCATCAATGGGACATAACTCCCAACAAGATGATGAGTGTTCTCGTTGGCAATGCGAATCAACTTGGGCCAGAAGGGGCACTGGTTGCGACGAGTATTCAATCGATCTGCAAAGTGCAATGGAATCAACAAGCTTCGTTGACCTCCACCATGCGTGCCATTAACGATATCCATTGGGGTATGCCTGATGCCGATTGGTCGGCGTCAATAGGATTGTTGCAAATCAATCCTGAGACTGGCTATGGATCCATCTGCACTGCTGGCAAGGTTGAGTGCTTTATCGTCTCGGAACGGGGCTTCCGACCCATCGGTAGTTCGTGGCTTGCCATAGGATCGCAACCAGACACTGCTTTCACCGCTCAGCGTTTTGTTCTTCAACCCAATGAGCTATTGTTGGCTTACACTTCGGATATCGTTTCGCAGCAATTGGGCCAGAACAATATGCGAAAGTCCAAAACCCGGAGATCGATTGCTTATTCGATGCTGGATCAAAACTCTCTGCTGCAAATCGTGCGAGATATGATCCATGAACGAACGTCGGATATTGCTGGGTATCTGGCACGGACATTGCCGACGTTTGAACGAGATCAAAGGGAAGGTCCAGACCGTTCCCTCGTTCTGGTGAAGAACATCAAGAAGATGAAAAGATAACAATCGCTAGAACCGATATAGATTGTGTTCGAGAAGTAGCAATCTGGCAAAGTTCTCTCATGGCGTCGACTTTGTCGGTTTTCAAGAGGTACTCTTCCGTGTCCATAAACCACGGGAGATTCCGATGCCAACCATGAACGAACCCACCTTCGCTTGCTCCGATGCTTGGAAGCAATGGTGGAAAGAGCCAGCCCTTCGAGCCAAGATCCTCGACACTACTGAAAAGATTGTAATCGTTCTGCTCTTTTCGAGTTTTGTGGTTGCTATGGGGAGCTCGATGCTCACTTCGTTATACCTAGGGCGATCGGTTTTTATCGGCGAGCTGATGTTGTTAGCGACAGAATCCATCATGGTCGTCATGGTGTTGATTCGTCGCAATGCGAACAACCTGTCGATGCGTCCAGTGGATTGGGGATTGGCTTTCTCGGCAACATGTATGTCGCTTCTCGCTCGACCACATGACGGGCCAGGGCATGCGTGGGATTCGATCGCCGTCCTCTTGACGATGACTGGTTTGGGGACGCAATTGTATGCCAAGCTGACTCTTGGCCGACGATTTGGAATCGTTGCAGCCAACCGAGGTATCTGTGTAGTGGGTCCTTATCGGTTCGTTCGACATCCCATCTACTGCGGATACGTAATGCTTCACTTAGGATTCTTCCTGCTGAATCCGACCCTATGGAACTTCGCAGTCTTCGCGATCCTCTACTCGCTCAAGATTCCACGCATCCTCGCTGAAGAACGATTGCTGGGACAAGATGCAAATTACAAGAGCTATATGGATCGCGTTCGATTCCGGTTAATCCCAGGATTGTTCTAAGACTAGTCTGTTCCAAGACAAGCCTTAGCCGAGATTATTTTTGGTTCGACTCAATCACAGCAATCGTTGCATCAGGGAATGTCCAGCCATTTTCAGGTGGCCCTACTCCCATTGCCTTATGATACTGCCGCTGTTGCTGCTCCAACCAGAGTTGCGTCTTGAACGTTGAATCGCCGGGCCAAAAGGTGTCTGCATGCTTTAATCTGCTTCGAGCGAGTTCAAAGTCCTCTCTCGCCACGGCTGAAATACTGAGATTCTTCCACGCCGCTTTGTTCCATGGATGGTTTTCGGCTGCATCCTGCCACTCCTGTTCGGCCAAGTCCCAGCGACCTTGTCTCGCAAACCCGTTCCCTTTGCGAACACGTGCGGAGCCCGCCCAAAACCAGGGAAGTTCCAGTTCAACATCGGATTTTTGGGTGGTTGAAGCGACGATTCCCCATGCATCTTTTGCAGCAGCGGCCATTAAGCTTCCGTCGCTCTTGCCACCTTGAAATCCGTTTTGTTTGAAATACTTGTCAGCTCGGACGCTATCCATGGTTCGCGTTTCTTCGGCGATCCTTTGCCCTGTAGAAACGTCGATGATCGTCCAGTGGGTTGTGATGAATTGTGGTGGTTTCTTCTTACCAAAAATCATCGATCTGATGGTCGGACGCTCGATAGGATCGGGTGGTTCTAGGTAAGCGTTCACGACGTTTCCCTGCAGAATCAATTGCGCGTTTGAGTTTCTAGCTGCGCCGAGCATAGCTGAATCGTTTGGTTGTTGATCATAGGATACGAGCTGGATGGGACTTGCTCGTTCTAGGTCCTGCGGGTGAATTGCTAACAAGTTCGGATTCGTACTCGGATTGGTCGATTGCATAGCCTCTTGCAAACTCGTTGCGGCCGCTTGCAATTCAGGTACCGAGGACACTTGCGTGTTGGTTGCACGTGAGGCAACACCGATGGGCCCGACAGCAATTCGCATTGCAGGAGCATGGTCCACTTTGGCTGCTTTCCATGTGTGTATCGGTGCTGTCATCTTGCAGCCGACAGCGACAAGGCAACAGAACCATAGAATCGTCGTGGTGGAAGCTTTGAAGATTGAATTCATGGATGTCAGAAACTCGTGCCAAATGCGGCTAACGAAAACATGAAGAAAATCACGACTACATACAGCGAGATACCAATGATCGCGAGTACTCCAATCGTTCTCCAAAAAGCTCTTTGCGTCTCCATGACGGTTCGCAACGATCCTTGGTCAATCCGGAACTTGCGAATCGCAGCAGACGCCTGAAAGAGCCTTATCGTTGGCAGGACATAGAATAGTCCCATGAGGACCAGCATAAATGCAGACGCTCCCAACGTGGGTACCGCTGCTGATCCATCTAGGAAGACGACCAACAATTGCCCAAACATCAACAAAATGATCAATCCAGAGAGAATCGCTCCCAATACCGCGAAGAACGTTTGCCAACGTGCCAAAGATAGCATCGCTTCCTTCGCTTCGGGATCGATATCCGAGCTGATTTCAGTCGATGAAGGGGTTGCGGAAAAGTTCGTTTCGTAGGGATTGCTGCTCATGGGTTCATGCCTTAGTACCGGCCGCGAGAGATCGTACCTGTGGTTGGAGCCGACGCAGTTCCAGGTGCAGGCGCGTTCGGACCCGAGGGTGTGATTTGACTTGAAATGGGACCTTTGTATTCTATCCAGAGCAATGCATCGGTTCGTTGTCCCGCCGTCGGCAAAATACGATTCAGTCCCAACAGCGTCGGCGGGTTGCCAATGAGGCTGTTGTCAACGGGACCTCCAGGAGCCGCGACGACTCCACAGGACAACAATAGAACCTGATTGGTGGGCCATTGAAATCTTTCATTCAATCTCCATGACACGAGTTGCGGGACTTCGATTTGAACGGGTTGCGTTTGATTCGCGCCCATAGGGAGATCAATCTTGACTGGGTTCAATCGCTCCACTTGGTCAATTTCACACTTCAGCATCAGATCCGCCGACTTGCCGTCCAGGTTCATTAGCGAGCTGATCTGAAGCCTGAAGCCTTCTTGGATCGTGTCGGAAACCGGTGTGTAAGGCGGGAATGGTGAGGCTGTGTTTCTGGCATATTCTTTGAGATAGTTTCGCGATCGAAGCTGCTCCAAGTGTTGCAATTGTCCGTTGAATAAGGGGATCTCGGCGGCTTGCAATTCTCTCGCATCACCACGCTCGCGGAGCTGCGAGAGAAAAATGGCACCGTTCTCTTTTGGCATCAACCAAGCTTGGACTCCGGCCGATTGCGAGGGAACCGATCGCATCAAGCCAACAGCTCGCGAACGCCATTGAGGGTTCGAAACAGTAAGCATTCGAAGCCCAAAGACTTGGGGCTCCGAGACTCCATTGACAAACCGTTCGTAAATCTGAGCCACTCGTTTTTGCATCGATGCGGTGTGGTAAACTCGCAGCGTCGTTTTGTCTGCCGTCAAGATACCGACGGGCTCATTGAACCAAACATCCGTACCCGTCTCTCGAATAATCCAATCAATGACGGCTTGCTGCGGTCGTTCAACGTTCTTCAGGGTGTTGGTGTAGGGCCGCAAATCATATTCAACCCATTGCTGCCCCGCATTTTGGGGAAGCTGATAGTTTCCAATTGCACGAGGTTCTGCGGCAGATGCATTACGACTAGGTGACTCCAATGAAGGGATCACTGGTGGTCGTTCTGTTGGGGCCGGGTCTGTTTGGCCGAATCCGAACCACGGAAAAAGTAGTATGCCGGTTATGGCCATCATGATGTTAGCGATGGATCGCATCTCGTTCGCTCTTGAAAAGCTAGGGGTTCAATCTGCCAGGATAGCAATATGTACACGGCCGACAAAAGTGCGGTTTTGACCGTAGCTTGGGACCGTAGCTTGGGACCATTGTCCCGAGCGGATGGATTTTCCATGGAGTCATTGACGGCCGGGACAATGGTCCCAGCCTACTTTAACTTTCGGCGGCTCTTGCAATATGCCACAGCAGCAATCGGCAATTTGCCTGAACAATGATTTGCTAGGACAACTTAAGATTGGATTAGCAGATTTCCCCTAACCTCAACAATCCCAATTCAATGCGTTCGATAACGCATATACCAAAGCAAACCAACAAGCGTTTTCGCGTCGATGATCTGACGATCTCGAAGAAGCTTATCGATTTCGGACCAAGTAACGATGACGTTGGTCATCTGCTCCCCTGCCTCGCGAGCTGTCTCACCGGGCGAAAGTCTTGAGGCGGCGAAGAAGTGCATTTTCTCATCTAGGATGCCAGGGGACATGGCAAACGTGTGGACGGGAATCATGCTCTCCGCGCGATAGCCCGTCTCTTCTTGAAGCTCCAGGTGGGCTACTTCCAGGGGAGGCAAATTTTTGTCGAGGGTTCCTGCCGGCAACTCCAAATTCCAGCGATCGATCGCAACTCGGTATGTATGGATCAGGCATACTCGGTCGGCATCGATCAATGGAAGCACGACCACAGCACCGGGATGACGCACGACATTGCGGACCAGTGAACTGCCATCCGCAAGCTTCTCGTGTACTTCCTCGACAGCAAACCTCTTCGCTTGATACAGCACCTTTCGAGATGGCATCTCAACCGGCCAGTCGTCTCGTTGCTGACTCTTCGGCATTCATGACAGGTTTAAACTGCATGAGAAACGCATCTTCGGGTGTGTCTTCGTAAAACGATCGCAATACACTCGTGGCTCGGAAACCCAATTGCCTAAAAAACAATTGAGCGTCGAGATTGGTTTCACGGACCTCCAGAACAATCCGATTGCGACGTTGATATGCTAGCTTTGATATCAGCTTGTCCGTCATCGCTCTGCCGACCCCTTGCCGGCGAAACTCTGGATGAACCGCGAACGACAGGATATGAATGCGGCTCTTGTGAAGTTCATAAATCATGAAACCGACGACCTCTTCGCTTCGCTCGGCAACCATTCCGATGCAATCTCGCTGTCTTAGGCATCGAATGAACTCTTCCTCCGTCCACGGGAATTCAAAGCTGGCCTGCTCGATCTGCATGACCGATGGCATGTCTCGCCGAATCATCCAGCGGATATGACAAGTTTGGTCGGACTCAATGCTTGGCATAATAAATGAATTCCTTGCGATTCGGTGGCTACTAAGTGGTTTGGACTGGCTCCAACTCTGCATTGGAGGCTGCTGATTCAGGCCCGGCGTATGGGTTCATGGTGAGTCGTCGGGCGGTAGCCCCGGTTGTCGCAGGTGGCGAAGCCACTAAATTGGGACTAGCGCCCGACGGCTGACTCAATCATTAGTCTTCATTCGAGTCAGGTCGAAGGCTAACAAAAGAGAACTGGCAGGGCCAAGATGAGTTTTCGAATTCCCTTTCTCAAGTCCACAAAAACAGAAAATCCAAAACCAAGCCCCGAATAGACACTTGGTATTTGCGAATGCAATTGCTGCACAAAAACAGTGCACCCTCCCAGAATACCCCTCTTGTGGTGCAATGCCTGCATTTTGGGCATTGCATGCATTTTACCCTAAGGCCTTGCTGACATTCATCTTGCGGCTTGGGTATTGCCAGCTATTCGAAGATGTAGGGCGATCGCAGGAAACGCGATGAGAGGGTAGTGGACCCTAAGCTTATTCAAACGGGCACGAATGGAACCGAGGAGAGATTGATGAACTTTGACGGAAATACAACGGCTAGCTGGACAGCAGCACCTGCCGACGCGAGAACGGAATCCCCAACCACGAAGAAGATGGCGAGCAAGCCACTCGATGAGGCTGGCGAGAAGCTAGCCGCAGAAATGAAAGTTTTCAATGATGTTGCGGCCGAGCTAAAGGCCTCGATGGATTTAAGTGCTAAGTATGAGGCCCGAGTACAATCGCTCACGATTGCCGCTGCCGAGCTGTTTGGGCTCGCCCCAACTTGGACTGCCTTCTATCGCGAAATTCTCGGCGCGGATGGCGTGATGAAGAAGTGTGTTTGCGCCGGTCCTGAGATGGCTAATTTCGAGTGCTCCGCTGAGCATAGCAAGCTGCTCGAAATGCTTACCGTTCTGCGTTCGCGAGATCTGCCTGAAAACGATCCGCATGAGCAGCAACGCATGATCACGGTTCGAATTCCGAAGAGCCTGCATGACTCGATCTGCGATGAGGCGAATGAACTCGCGGTCAGTGTGAACAAGCTCTGCATCTCCAGGCTTCTTCAGAAAGTGGACAAGAGCATGATCCCGACGTCCAGCCAAAAGCGACGTGGGCGTCGGCCAGGGACTGTTGCAACTAAAGGTAATGAGCCTGAAGCCACTGACGACTTTTCGTAAGTCGTAGGCATCGGCTTGGTCTGGCGGTTTCGGTCTCCATTGCAGTACGGCTTCCTCTAAAGCGCCCTGGGGAAGCTCGTAAGCCGGGTTCTGTTGCTTGCGCTGCAATCATTTATCTAGCGCGCCGATTGCTCGGCGCGTCGAGCGGCCTACCCGAAAACACGACACGCCGAGCTGACGTTTGGCTTGCATGCAAGCCGGCTT
>JAJTID010000240.1 GCA_021300155.1 Pirellula sp. | reverse complement strand
GGAGATGATCGAATCCTTTCACAGTTCCAACTCAATGTCATCAACTGATGTGCCAGCCGCTGCGTGTCGTTCAATCGTTGTGAGCTCAACGTCTCCAATCGTTAACTGATAGTCTGCCCGAGGATTGAACCCCTCGTGGAGATCGACGCGATCAAGAACGTCCGCCACCAACTTCTTTAGGAAGATACGAGGAGCGACGCCTACTTTGCCGCCCAGCTTGCCAGTCACGGCTTCCGCGAGACTTCGCACGTAGTGATCATCGCAACGATCAGCGATACGTGCACTGGACTTTGCATGCTGAAGGTAGATGTCGCGAATGCGAGTACCAACCAAACAGAGCCGATCTAAATCGAACGCGGGCAATCGAAGCTGAATAGCTCGTGGATTGTCGAACTTCGCGTCTGTGGTGAAATCGACATGCAACCGCTGGGCGAGCGGTTCGAGTCGGCCTATACCCTGATGGCTGTCGAAGAAGGCTGGCGTTCCCGTAATAAGCAGATACAAACCAGGGAATCGACCGGAGTCAACTTCATCGATCAACTGACGCAATGCATTAAGGCTCTTGTCGCGGACGTCGCTACGCACCCGCTGAATAGTTTCGACTTCGTCAAGGACAACAAGTAACCCTGGGTGACCAGAGTCGCGGAGGACGGTTAGCAAGCCTTGTAGGAACCCCAACGCTCCGAAGTGGTCGATGTCTCCCTTTACTCCAGCAAAGCGTTTAGCGTTGGCTGATACGTTTGGTTGCCCCGATAGCCATGCAAGAATCCCGTCCGCCATCGCTTGGTCGCCACTTCCCTGTGCGAGCCGATATCCACGCAGCGCAGCGCTGAACATAGGGGCCGCCTCGGTCACCTTGGTGAGTCGTTGCTCCAAAAGTTCTGCAGTTCGAGCGACCAGTTTCGCTTCGTCGTTTGCATCAATCGCACCTTCGGCCAGCACGTCCTCTTCAAGAGTGTAGAACCAGCCATCGACGATATTCCGAAGTGCACCCTGTGCTGTGTCGGCTGTCGATAATCGTTCATTCAAACGCCGATAAACCGTCTCCAATCGATGAAGTGGCGTCTCCGTCTCGGAGACTTGAACTTCAGAAGTTGCAAAGCCAAGTTTCTTTGCTCGCTCGACCAGCCACCTCGCAAAGAAGGTCTTACCACAGCCGTATTCGCCGCGAACCGCTTTGAACACACTCCCACCGGAAGCGACCTTCTGAAGCTCTTCATCCAGCGCTGATTCGAAACGCTCAAGCCCGACGGCAAACGCGTCCAAACTACTCTTCGGAACGGTACCGCGCCGAAGGGCATCAATGATTTCTTGCCGACGTTGTGGGCTTATCATGAACCTTTACTCCACCAAATCAAATTGCTTGAGTAGCAATGCACGGTCTAACTGAATCGTGTCGGAAACGTCGTCGCGAGAGAGTACTTCATAGCCATCGACGTTGAAGACACGTTGTGCAATCGCTAGTAGTCCACGAAGACGTAGCGGTGGCATTTGGATTGCGCGAGCGAGTGCCGCGGATGTGATCTTGCCGCCACGTTCATCGATCGCTTGTAACAGTCGCGTGATCACCGCATCCGCTGGCACCGATCGGCCACCAAGCCTCTTCTGCTCTTCGTAAACGTGGGAAAGAAGCAACCTGCTAATCCATTCAGCCTGAGCTTTTGGAGGTGTCGCGGCTGATTCTGGGATTGCGACTGCTGAAGCAGCGTTCTCCGCCTGTTGAACCAGCTCATCGACATTGAACAGCATGCCTGAAGGAACTGGCTTGGGTTCAGCCGGCTTCAGGTTGATAACGGTCTCAGGCTCCGACGCAGCCGGACTCGTCGCAATGTCCCACCACAGCGGCGTATCGACCGGGGCTTCGCTCCAGCCTACAGGAAAAGCGTTGGACGAATTGAGCACCGCAATGGGAATGACCATCTCTTGCGGAGAGACCCCGCCGTGATAACCGTTCTTCTTGATTCCGTACCGAATCTTCTCTGTCCACGGAGCGATTAGCTTGTGAGTCTCTGGAATGACAACGCGCTCGCCTGTAATCTTGAGTTCGCCTTCGCTGACGTTGGTCTCGTCGAATCGCCAACGCTCGCCACCTTCATACTGTTTGCCTTTTGCATTGCAGTCGAGAATGTGACCATGGTCGCTCAACAAGATCACCGTTCGGCCAGCCATTTTCGCTTCGTGAAGCAGTACAGGCAGGACTTTGATCTCGTCGCGAGACCAACGAGTATCAATCTGCTCGCCTTTCAGCAGGTGATCATCCACGGCATTGACCACCACGCCGACGATCTTGCGATGGGCCGAGCCGATCTCTTTGCGAATGTCAGCTGCCAAGCTCGAATCATCCGTCTCCTGCAGGGACGCTTTGTGGAAGAGCACGGGAGGGAAACCACTGCGACAAGTTTTCAAAAGTGCGGGGTGTTCAGCGAAACCCACCTTTTCATTAGGCGCGTGTCCCTGGGCAAGCTTGCCAGTCATCAGACTGGTGCGTGAGACCTCGGTCACACTTGGAACTGTCGCAAGAGCTGGACGCAAACCTACGCCTTCTTCGGCCAGCAACACCCAATCGTGCCCGAGTACATCTGCCATTAATTCGCGGAAGACAGCGACACTCATGCCGTCAATCACGACGACGAGCACCGGCTTCGCGGCAGCGATCGGAGCAACCATTCGTTCGAGCACCTGCTCAACGGGAACAATTGTCTCGTCAGTCGACTTAGCCGCTGTCCAGTCACGAAGCAATTCTGCAAAGCGAAGTGAATCAACCTCCCTCGCCGTCGTTACCTTTTCGAACAACTGAGCATACGCTTCCGACAGCTCCCGAACGGGATCGCCGGATCTCAGCGTCAACCGGGCCCAGTCGATGTAGCCACCTTCGCTTAAGTGGCGACACGCAGCGTCAGCCAGCGACTTCACATCATCCCTTGACTGGCTCTCACCTAGCCAACGAACAAGCCGCATCGCCATATCGACGCGTTCGAGCCGTCGGCGTTCTCGGCTATGTCGATCGTGTTGAGAAATCGAGTTCCTCGCTTCAATGAGCGTTTCGAAATCGAATTTCGATCCAGCGATCGACAGCGACAATTGCTTACCAAAATCTGCCAAACGCAGATCAAAGCCGATGGGAGATGTGTCACTAAGGTAAGCAAAAGGCTCTGCACCAACTTCCCGTAGGATTTCGTCAGCTCGTTGAAGCAACGTTTGCTTGACGCGAACATCATTCAGTTGCAATCGAACAACTTCGGTAGCCGCTGCGGACCAACGCTCGATGATGGAGTACTCCGGCGCATGACCATCAAAGTATTTTGATTCTAACTTGCCAATGGCTCGCTCCAGCTTCCCCTTGGCCGACTTGCTGAATACAACGCCGGCGGCTAGACCCAGCGGCAACGCCTCGGCGAGACCATTGCTCTTCGAACTTCGCGCCGCACAATCCAAGACGGCGGCAACCGTTGGACCTGCCGTCGATACAAGCCACTCGCTGGTGGCTTCTTGGATCATTTGCGGGGCGCTGCAGAATCGCTCAACATTCTTGGTGTCGATCGACCATTTCAGAACGGCCAATAGGTCCAGCGAATATCCGGAAAGACCAAGGTAGTGATCGAGCACAATTCCCCAGACGGTTTCCGCATCCAGAAACCCAGTCGCCACAGGAGGATAGCCATTCGGCGGAATCAAATCCATCAGTACATCTGCCATCCATCCGTGTCGAGTCACACGCGGATCAACGGCTCGAACCTGAAACAGTGCTTTGACAATCTGCCAGCTATCCAATGGAATCAACTTGCGAGGCTTTAAACGGACCAGAATGTCGTCGCTGATATCGTGATCATCCAAGTCCGTTATGAGAACGGTCGTTCTTTCATTTCCCGACTCTCGCAATGCCAATCGCATCGCAAGCGGAGAATCGCATTGATGAATCTGAAAGACTTCCCCATTGTCTTCGTAGCTACTGTTCCCGGACCACTTCGACTTCGAACGAATAGCGATGCTCTTGGTTCCGGGTAACTTCTTTCTGATTGCTGCAACCTGAGCTTTGATTTGAGCAAATGTTGGAGATGCGTCTTTCATTGAGTGCCTCCATTCTCTTCCACGATCCAGCTCGCGTTGAACTTGATCACTTGCTTGCCAGTGTATCTCTGCTCAAGGTCACCAATGATCTTCTTTAGCTCGCTGATCGACAAATCCGACCTCGTCTCCGATTCAAAAATCTTCTTTGTAGTTGTCGACTTACTTACAGGTGGCGTCGTCACTCCTGGCAATGCAACGCTGGTAACACTAGCGACTGGAGTTACAACCGGTGGCACCACAGGCGGGTTGGGTTGAGGCGTTTGCGTAAGCAGACGAACCGCTTTGTGTTGGGCTTCCTTCAGCGTTGGACCAAGCGATGTCACGTGTTCGTCGGATTGCAACGCTTGAGCGATCGACGAACGGATCGATTGAGCGACAGCTTGTCTCTCGTCAGCCAGCTTGGCGATCGCATCGAAGATCTCCCAGTTAGTGCTCTCGATCGTTGCCAACAATTGTGATGCTTTGCTTAAGCATTCTCCCATAGCCGCCTCGGTCGTTGCGACTGCAGCCGAGGCAATCGCTGAAACAACCTGGCCAGCTTCGGTGACATGGAGTTTCTCCACCAAGCTGGCTGTCGCTGCGGCTGTCGACAGTCGCGAACTGTCTGCAGGTTCAACTCCGAGCTTCGATAGTCTATCCTTCAGTCGCTCTTGGAGCGTAACGCACGATGAACGAACCTCAGAAGACTTCTTCTTCAGTGCGGCTGAAAGGTTCGCAACCGTCGTGGCTTTCATGAGCGGCGAGACAGCTTCGCCAAAAATCCTTGCGGCGCGGTCGACCGCTATAGCCCAATGAGCTGCATCTGGCAGTTTTTCCTCTCGCAGTGTGTAGTCATCCGGCAGTTTCGTAAGCGACACATCATCGGGTGTGTTGTGATGGTAGAAAGTCCGGTTGGTCTGCTCTGCATACGTCAGAATCACCAGGTTCTGTGCTTCCTTGGGTAAACCCATCGGCCGAGGTTGATCAATCCACTTACGGAGTTGACCCACGCTGATGGTGCTGGACGCTTCAGCGGCCTTCTTATTGAAGTGATTACGCCAGTGATGCCCCAACACAAAGTGCGTTGCATCGTGCCCCATCTCGCCCAGTTGAAGCGGATTGGCGATGTGACGTACCAAGGATCGAATGGTCTTCTCGACTGCGACGCGTCCGTCCTGTGACTGAGCCGCTTCGCTTAGCACTGCTTGAACCTTGCGAAGATTGCCAATCTTGATTTCGGCCTCAAAATTCGGTGCCCCAGGGAACTCACTCATTAAGGCCTGGCTTAGCAAATGGTTCATCGCGCCGCCAAGGTTAGCCGCAACAGGAGGCTGTGGATCGAAGCCATCGTCTAATGAGACAAACTGCTCATGCTGTTCGAGCTCGTGAGTTGTATCGAGAGAACCTTGTGTGATCGCATCCAGACCATAGGCCGCATCTAGATGATTCTGGACTCGGGTCCGCAATACGCTCCGTTGGTTCTCAAGCAGCGATTTCGCCGCTTGTCGATCTTGCGGTGACAAATGATTCGAGTACTGTCCAAAGCGCTCACCGGTGAGAATGTGTTCAAGGATCACGAGCATCCCAAGGTCCTTCAATGCGTCTGCGCTGAAGAACTGAGGAATCCAGCAAATGGTCTTTGCGCCCAACGGATTCACAGTCTTGAACTGTTGCAGACGACTGATATCGTCCTTTGGTCCGTGGCCAGCCTCATCAAATGGGAAGTCGATCACCAATTTCCAGTCTGGATCGTTGTTCTCAAATGATGCGTCTGGCAACTCACGAATGTTCTTAAAGAGAACCGTACAGGATCGACTTGTGTTCTTCCAATTGAAATCATAGTGCTGCTGGAATTCGTCTTCGCCCGAGACGCCCAACTGTTCGAACAGCATCTGCCGAACACGACGAATACGGTTGCCTTGATTGTCTTCTCGTTCTGCCTGCTTAATGATCCCTTCGGTATCAACTCCGGATAGCTGAATCGAGATCGACGGGTTGGTTTCTTCGCCGATACGAATCTCGCCCACACTCGCCGCCCAGTTACGTACGCGTCGCAAGACTTCTTGTCCCTCGCGTCCGGCGATCGGAGTCTTAATCGTGCCGTGGTTGAGGGCCGCTAGGCGTTCTGCGTTCAATCCACGCAGCGTCTCTACTTCGGGAACCAAAGCAGACAGTAATAATGTCTTCACAAGTCGATCGTCATTGCGAAAGCCGACACGACGCGGATCGTCAGCTGGCAACTTCTCAAGTTCCTCCCGGCGTCCATGTGTCTTCTCCAGCATCGGCAGCAGCTTCTGATGATACAGACGCTTGGCATTGTCGAAGTGGATCGCCATCTCTTGGCTGAACGCCTCGTCACCATGCGCGATCACATCGAACAGATCGCCAACAGGAACAATGTCGCCAACAGTGAGCACATCGCGTTGCTCGACCAGCAACTGCATCATCACTTTGAGCGCCGTACGCTCGCGTTGCAAAACGCTCGACACCGCGATCAGTGTCTGCACCAGAGCTGGGCTAAACGGATAGACCTTGCGGAACATCTCCCGGTCGCCTTCACCAGTCAGCAACGTCGTCATCACCGACTCGCGGATCTTCGCTGTCTGTTCAAACGCAGCGTTCAACTCCTGTCGCGCCGAAGGAGTATGGCACTTCAGAACACGACGCTCAGCAATTGCTGGCAGGTTGCGGTCTTCTAACGTGATCTTGTGAAATCGACCTTCCCAATGCTTGAGAGCGTCACCAAAGTTCAAACGGTCGGCCCCCGGTACCGAGTCGCCGATCAGTTCGCTCAAGTCACGCTGACGAGCGATAAAGCTAACGACCGGAATCGGTCGATCGGCTGTTTGTGCTTCCACCAGCTTCGCAAGCTTCTGACCTTCTTGGTGAACAAACTTCAAATCCGCAGCGTGACTGGC
>JAJTID010000214.1 GCA_021300155.1 Pirellula sp. | reverse complement strand
CTTCTCAACGGGCCGTAAGGTTGCCGAGGATTTCAAAGAAACGATGAAGATCCAATTCGATGCAGTACTCCCGAAATTCAACTACACCGCAATTCCTCAGCCAAAATGAAATCTGGAAGTTATTCGCAGACTATTCCTTAGAGTCTTCAGAGTCCGCGTCAAAGTAATCGTAGGAAATGACTACACAATGATTATGGGTTTTGCCGTCGATGTACACATACCAGAACGCACATCCCTGCGAGTCATTCAGGAATCGTAATAGATGCCCCTTACCAAACGGTATGAATGTCCGAGCGAGACCCAGATAGCAATCAGAGATCAATCGAATCTTGGAGTGCAAACTCGGTGTGGTGATAAAGTCCACGTACGTTTGTGGAATTAGGATATCTTTTCGTCTCGATTCCTTGAGGATATTCGCCCATTGCTTCGATAGCGTACGTTTGGTTTTCTTACCAATGTTATGTCTGTGCGATGTTTGCCCGGCGAGCCAGCCAAACGATCCGTCGAATCGATAGGGGAACCGATGTTGCTCGCGGGATTCTTCGAATAGAGATTTGGCGAATCGCATATTAGGCAGAATGAATAACAATCTATCCCAACTGGAGTGAAGCGGAACGGAGGGATAGATTGTGCGTTGGGCTATGTCGGTTTGTTGTTGCTTCCCCCACTGTCGGGCTTAGGCGGATTCTGCGCGTTCCGCATCCCTGGAAACCAGTCTAACCGATGCGGTGGGACGGTTGCAACAAGTTGGTTTGCAATGACGAAGCCACCCGCCATAGATCGGGCAATCACCCGTAGTCCAGCCCGCATTCGTCCCTAGAACAACGACGCAGAATCTAAACCTTTATATGTTATTTGCGTTCAAGTGCTGGGATACGGCCTACGAACTAGGATCCACATCCTCGCGACATTCGAGCAACGCAGATCCCTCGTTACCTCTGGCGTCTATTGTAGACTGTTTTAAGCAGTATCTGCAAGGAAGCTCTCGAATGTGAGCGAAATCGATGTTTCGAGATAAAAGCGGCGTTGATTCATTCCAGGTCACAGAAAACACACGGAAAACGATCTTGTTCCTGGAGGCTGCGATCCATCCAAATGGGCGATCACAAAACGTACATCGGGATCTCGAAAGTGACTGTAGAACGAGTAGTTGCGACCCGATCATCAAGACGGCTAAGGCAATCGCGCCGAAAATTAGATACGTAGTCATGAACAACCCAAGCAAATAAAGAAACCATGTAAGTCCTGAGTTCGGGGCGGAGGCCATTTGAATAAAATCTGGCGACCCTAACCCGTGATCTTGTTCTGCGATTGCGACGCAGAAACGTCACAACATTCCAACCCCAAACCCATGGAACAACTAATGAAAATTCTCGCTCTTGACCTTGGTAAGTTCAATACCATGTAATTCTTCTTCGACACAAAAAACTCGACAACACTCCTTCCTCAACGCCCCAACGGATCGCGACTACCTCAAGACTGTGGTCAAGAAGCATCAAATTCCGGCTAACCTCTTAAGCCACCCATCATAAACCAGGCGATCCCGCGTAGTCCTTACTACACCCGTCCCTAGAACCATGACGCAGAATCTAGTTATTGGTATATTCGTCAGATTTACTTTATTCGCGAGCGAGGAACTCTGCGATTGCCCGAACTAAGGTCTCGGCGCCTGCATTCTTGGCCACAACAATGAAACCCGACCAGTTGTCCCATTCTAGCCCGATCATGTTCCGGCCGTCTGTATATTCGCGCATCATCTCATCGAGGCCGATAACCATCTCGCCCGCAGGGCTCAAGTCGAACTTATTGACGATGCGATCGCAAATGGTAGCGTACCTGACAGACTCAAGAGCATCCACTTCGTACGTCAATCGATTGCTGGCATCGTGATGAAAGTGTCCGGGAAGAGTTGTCATCGAGTCCTACTCTCTGGCCTGCCTTCAACTGGTGAACGAATAACAATCTATCCCAACTGGAGTGCAGCGGAACGGAGGGGTAGATTGTGCGTTGCGCTATGACGGTTTGCCGTTGCTTCCACCCACTGTCGGGCTTATTCGGATTCTATACGTTCCGCATTTGAGGAAACCAATCTAATCGATGCGGTGTGACGGTTGCAACGTGTTGGTTAGTGATGACAGTGTGAAAGCGTCCACCACAGATTGGGCAATCACCCGCAGTCCAGCCCACAATCGCCCCTAGAACAACGACGCAGAATCTAAACCTCTATATGTTCGCCTACGTGTCATCAACACAGCCGCAAGACAACAGTTGTCCGAGGCATTTCGGGCATTGCTCTAAATCGCACAGCGGAACGTGAAGCTGCCCAAAAATTACCGCACATTCTCCACAGGGTAATGCATAATCCTGCTCGCAGTTTTTCTCAGAGCCATATCGTATTCGAGATCGCCGCCTTCCGTTTATTACCAAAGTCTTAATTTTTTGTGCCGCTATAATCTTCTCAGGCCACCCTTTCACCATCATCACGCCGTTATACTCAACCTCTTCAGCTGTCGATGGTTTGTTCTTCCAGCAGGGCATGCAGATATGCTCAGCGTCCGTTAAGACGGGTTGTCGCATCATCGGTTTGCCGCACTGGGCACATTTCACCGCACCTGCCGCGCACGGACGGCATAGTCCGCCCGTTTCTTGGGCAACCCAATTTTGGATTGATACGCTACAGGAAGTACACGTAGTTGATGTCATGATTAGAAAGGCGAACGAATAGCAATCTATCCCAACTGGAGTGAATCGGATCGGAGATAGTGCGTTGGGCTATGTCGGTTTGTTGTTGCTTCCCCCACTGTCGGGCTTAGGCGGATTCTGCGCGTTCCGCATCCCTGGAAACCGGTCTAACCGATGCAACGGGGCTGCTGCAACATGTTGATTTGAAATGACTGGCTGTAAGTTGAATCAAGGTCCCAAAGGTCTCCGCTCAGGTCTCTCGAACATGGGTTTAGATTCTGGCTAACCTCCTAAGCCACCCACCATTGATCGGGCAATCACCCACAGTCCAGCCCGCATTCGTCCCTATAGGAACGACGCAGAATCTAATCAATTCTAAGTCATTTGCGTGTTTGATTTGGAGTTTGCAGTGAGTGTACCATAGCCAACACAACCAGTACCATACCAATGGCACTGATGCACTGGTTGATGTCAATACGAAAATACCATGTCCACAACGCAAGGCGGAACGGATGATCGAAAATGAAGGATTGCAACTCGGTTCGATGTTCGATAGACCATGCTGAGTACATTGCGTTCATAAAGTCCGCTAGCAAGATGAGAGCGAAGCCAGTCGCGAAAAGTGCGGCCGCTCTGATTCCATTTCTTGCTGCGCGGATTGCCAAAACGAAGCCCGCGGTCACGGCTACTGTTCTTGCGGCACCGCCGGGCGAATTCAGAAAAACGTTGATGTACGGCCAGCGGTCATCAAAGGCATTTCTGAGTGGGCCAAGAGCGAAGCAATACACCAGAAAAGCAATGGTCGATGCGATCAAGATGCATGTAGTTCTGTTTCGCATGTGAAGTCTAAATTCGGGGTGATTGGGCTGCGTTGCAAGCTCAGCAATAGCGAACTGCGATAACCGAGCTCGCGGCAAAGAAGCATATCATCATGAAACGCCTGAGGCGTTACCGATGAATTCTGGTATATTTTCCCAGATGAGTCAATTCAGTTGTCCCGGGTAAGCCTGCTAGTTTCCACTGTCCTGCCTGAATTCCTGTTTTGGCCCACTCTACCGAGTGGGCGCAACGGTTGGTTACCCGATGTACTCTAGTCTGTGCACTATTGCCGCCACGTCTGATTTTTCAGTGTATCGCGACTTAAATGCATAAGAGCCTAACCGAAGCTGAAGTCGAATCCGGGGTTGGCTATCTCCATCAAATGTGCATGTGTCCATTAACGTCATATCTGAATCAGTGGCATGAAAGATCGTTATTTGATCCCATGATTCAGACTGTGCTTGCACCACTGCGAATTCGGTCAGTTCGTTCAGCGAATTCGCTGCGACCCAGCGAAAAAACAGTCCATCAAATTCATCAGGACTGTAGTAGATGTCTGCTGGGTCGTCACCGAAAATCAATAGCGGTGTCCCCCACGGTGCAATGACACCACAGTAGTCATCAACGGAGCATGCCAGTCGGTAGAGGCCACCGTCCGGTGTTGGTGCGTCACCAAGTTCAGCAATCCAACGTGCGATATGTTTGGTCGGCAATAGGACGCGGGGACCGCCCAGGCTTGAAACGTATTGCATGGCATCAATCGGGTAAAGGCAAAATTCAGCAGTGCGAGTGGTTGACTCAACGCAAGTCAATGCGGCTGGCCGTGCACTTGACTGCAATTTTTTGTTCGTCCGAATTCTACATTTTTCGAAGCAGTTTACGATATCCCTGAAACTCATTCTTCCAGTCCGCGTAGCAACCTACGAGACCGCATGAAACACATCGACATCCAATGTAGATCCATCGCACATCGTCGGAAATTGAGTCATCGACATCGCGATATCTATGGACACCAACAGACAATTCAAAGATTCTCTTCCTGCACATGCACTCGTGAAGCTGAACCTCTGCATCTTCCGCAAACTCAGCGCTGTCCCCCATAAAGCGTTCGGTTTTGCATTCAACGCATTCCCTAATTGCAACACCTTCTGTCTCGTCTGTACGCAGTTTGAATTGCTGATGTCCACACCGGCATTTCACGTCAATCAAATTGTCGATAGAGTATTCGCCGCATTGGGAATAGCGTACCAGTTCCTGGCGCAGGTCTGCATGGTCGTCACCGTACCACTGTTTTCCCTTCTTGCGGAGTGTCATGGATCAACCTCAAAATGACGAACGACTAACAATCTAACCCAACTGGATTGAATCGGAACGGAGGGATGGTCCTGCGTTGTGATATGTCGGTTTGCCGTTGCTTCCACCCGCTGTCGAGCTTGTGCGGATTCTACAGGTTCCGGCAATCAGCCACATTCCAGCCCGCTACATTCCCTAAAACAACCACGCAGAATCTAAACCTTTATATGTTATCGCATTCTACTTCTTGTTCTTGCCAGAAAGGTTCGATCCCTGGTTCGGTTCAGAAGTGCATGAGCAAATGTACGAGCCAAAGAACTCCTCTAACTCAGAGTCTAGTGTAGCAAATGACCAACTCGTTTGCACAACTGTAAAGCAATAAATGGAGTGATGGTCCTGTGTCACTAAGTTCCATCGCGGGATATCGTCGAAGAAGCAAACTGCAAAGCCGCCATTTTGGAACACTAATTCCCACTGATTCCCACTAATCTGGTGAGTCGACAGCCTGCGGATTGGGTTCAATAGTGAAGATTAGAATGGATTAGTGTTCCTATCAAAAGCAGCCCATTACGCTTGAGAACCGCAAGCGATTGCTGAGGACGGCCTTTGGGTGGGAAGAAGTTGTCTGGGAGATGGGAGCTGACGTATGAATCCGGAAATCGTCCAACGGAGGGGATAGGCGGTTCACTTCAACGACTGGTTAGCGATCATTCCCAGCCTCGAGCGCACTAATCCAGTAGCGAGCCACCTCTTGAGCCTCCTTGACGGAGTCGCACGCCTCTTTTGCGCAATCAATGTAGGGTGGATCATCGGCCATCTCTTTGGCGGACTTCCGTAGCATAGAAATAAATTCGGGACGCAGCTTTTCGCCAATCGCTTTAGTGAACTCATCTAAAGCTTTTTCGAGTGCCATTGTTTCTTCGTCGGATAAGATTGAGCAGTTCCTGTTGATTTCAACACCGGCAGATACACCGGCATATGCTTCTGCGACTTCCGACGCATTGAAGTCGCTACTAGCTTTGGAGCGGCCAATGCCGATGGTAGAAAGTAGTTTTTTTAGAAAGTCCATAGTTGTTTACTGTGATCGCTAACGAATAACAATCTATCTCAACTGGAGTGAATCGGATCGGAGGGATTGATTGTGCGTTGGGCTATGACGATTTGCCGTTGCTTCCACCCGCTGTCGGACTTATGCGGATTCTACATGTTCCTCATCTTTGAAAACCAGTGTAACCGATGCGGTAGGAGGGTTGCAACACGTTGGTTTGCGATGACTGTGCGATAACGCCACGATAGAAGGGGCAATCACCCACATTCCAGTCCGCATCCGTCGCTAGAACAACAACGAAGAATCTAATCCTTAATATGTTCGTCAGGTAGTTACGAGGATTTTGGAGGGGAATATGGATTTGGATCAAACTCCGCTGCAGAAGGAGCAGAAGGAACTGTGCCTTCATCGACCAACTGTTTGAAATGTCGGTTCACCAGAATCGTCATTCGAAGTTTCTCGGAGTTTACTGAAATCGGTTTTGGGGATCCGTTCTTCCTACAATCCCGGCATTGCGGTACTCTCACAACGACCACGTCACTACTCCTATTACGTGCTGCAAGTATGAAGAATATCACGTTTAAGAACCAGCCCAGCAGGAAGTAAATGAGGCGTAGCGAATCTACTCCACCATCTTTTTGAGATACAGATCGAATGACCTTTACGAACCTATCCGTTTTGTTCCCGCAATCACAGCAAAACGGCGGAAGTTCCTCGCCATGACCAATCGACAGAGATGTTCGAGTTGGATCGGTTCCGGAGATATCTTTGGTGTTCTTGCCACATGCTGGACACTCTCCACTTAGAGGCGGTAGAACTTTTGTGTAACAATGCGTGCATTCAACAATTGATGACATGGAAGTTGTTCCGATGCTCTCTCGACGCGCTTACTTTAATGACGAACGAATAACAATCTATCCCAACTGGAGCGAAGCGGAACGGAGGCATAGATTGTCCGTTGGGCTATGTTGAGTTACCGTTGCTTCCACCCATTGTCGGGCTTCTGCGAATTCTACACGTTCCGCATTTCTGGAATCCAGTCTAACCGATGCGGTGGGACGGTTGCAACAAGTTGATTGTTAGGCTACCAATCCGTAGTTGATGAATAGTCCGTCCCATGATCACGGTTTTGACTGCGTGGCAGCGTAGCTGCCTCAGACCTTTATCGCCTTCGAACGTGAGTTACCAGACACGCTGCAACACTCGATACCGGGCCCGTGGCTAAGAGCTACTCAGGTGGGAATCGCACCCACTTGTTTTCAAACCATTTCCAGTACGCACGTGCAAAGGCTGGTTATTTGGTACTTCGGTATGGCGCGTAGCCGTAATACTTTGGGGTTGAGTCGATTCGGACATGTAACCAAGCCACGCCTCCGCCAGCGGTACTCAGCCAGATTGGGCGATCGGAAACCATTCCAAGAACCGTACCTGCGATTTTCTGCCACAAAGCATCCACTTGCAATACAGGAGCCTTTCGCAAAAAGCAGGCAAAATGTCCGTAGGCATCCTCGTTTGTTCGCGGTGATGGCACGATCAAGGTTGCGTCGCCACCGAGGTTGGTAAACGACACGATTCCATTTTCATCATTCGCAGGCGCAAAATACGATTTATATGTTTCCGCATCAGCTCTTCGCTTTGTGAATGAGGGATTGTCAAGCAAGACGAATTCGAAGTCGCGAGAACTGGTAGCCGTCTGAATATGCGGTGTTTCCCATCGAAACGCAGTGTGTACCGACTGCTTCAATTGGCCAGTCATGAACGTGCGAAAGTTAGAGTCGTTCCGGAGCAATTCGAGAGCGTCGGCGTATGTTAGCGGACGCCTATTAGAAAGAACTCTGTATCGAGTCGCTTTTCCGTCGAGCAACGATTCGGTGGTCGCATCATACATGTCTTCTACCAAGTAACTTGTAATTATCTCCGGTTGGGGGCGTTATCCCTGAATTTTGGTCAATTGTCCATGACGAGTCAATTTAGTTATCCCGGTTTGGGTGGCTATTATCTCGGTTTGACACAACCGGGCGATAAACAACCTCCTCGGTTGATTGCTAGATTGCACTAATAAGTACAGGGCTCAAGCCTGAATCGGTTTTGGTGGTTGCAGAACGTTGTGACCGGTCTGGCCAGGGGGAAGATTGTTGGGCCAGGAGTAGCCCGGGGGTAAGTAGTAGGGAGAGCCAACCGTATCGGACGACAACTGACGCAACAGCCTCAAGATACCGTGGATCCCCCTTAGGCAAACAGTCGACATAGGCGAGCGTTCACGCCTCAATCAACGCACCAAAGATCCAATTTTCTCCATGCGCCTATGATCAACCAATGCTTCGCATAGTAGCAGAACATCTCCGCGCGATACGCTTTTAACAACCCAGTCAACGTAGCTGTCGGTTAAGGTACTGATGGACTGCCCTGAGTATTTCCCCAACGGCATTACAGCATCAGGTTCCGAAGGAAGCAAAAATCAGTACAGTATTTCTCGTCAAACCAACCATTCGCTCACAGATTTTTGTGATCGCTATCACTTTGCAAGGTGAAATGGTGTTAGCATATCAATGCAGTACTTTCAAAGACCATGTTTACTGGTAGTTAGTCAGGGGCTGGGCAATATGGCTGAAGTGGCTTGATTCGGCGTTGCGGAGCGTGCAACGGTTGGGTTTCACCGGGCACGACGGTTGGCTTACGTGAAGGCAATGGTACAGGAGGTGGAACTCGTACAGGCTCAACTGGCGGAGGCACCGATCTCGCGGGTCTGGTTGGAGAGGCAGGCTCCACTGCAGGCGATTCTGAACCCGAGAACTCTATGCACCTGAAAGGAATCGCTACAGTCATCATACTTAAAATCCTTACTGCGTTATCAGGGGATCCCTAAACTGCTTCGTGGATAAAACCTCAAATCGATGATTCGACCAGCTTCATCACGCACGAGAGGAAACATCTGGGTTAGCCAAAACAACTCGTCTTCGCCTGTCATTTTACCTTGGGTTAACGCGACCCGATGCCCACGTACTGTGGCCGTCATGTCAAAAGTATCCAAATGCCAATCGAGCTCCGGTTGTGAACCGAGTTGCAAAGCATCACATTTAACCAGGACAGGGAAATCCTCGCGTTTAGAATGCGGGTTCTCTCGCATGGCATGCCATTCGTACGCTTGAACGAGCATGCGAATCGAATTCCGATTGGTAATGGAATCCTCCCCACGCTCCATCTTCAAATCCCTTTGCTCCTGCAAAGCAGGCCCATCGAGCCACTCACTGGACTCGCTCACAGCCTGCGTGGTTACAGGTCGACCTGCCGTATACCCTTTATGCCAATATGCATGGGCAATGTGAAACAGTTGATGGAGCGAAAGGTAACGATCCACCAACTTCCAAATCCTCTTCTCAACATGGTCTTCGAGTTCTGCCTGGACAGTCGCCAGTTTGGATTGTTCTCGCTCCAGAACATGTCCCTTGTTCATGAGCCGTGCCATTGCCATCAACCCTTTCGGGCTAACATGGTAGAGATGCGACCGCGACTCCCATTCCTTGACGTCATGGTTGTGTTGCGTGATCCGTTCTTCTATTTCTCGGAATCTAGCCAATTCGGACTTAGGACGCAGCGTTTCGGTCCATTGAAAATTATGGGAGGAAAAACCGTTCAAGATCGCGGAAACGCTACCAACATCTATGGCATTCGGACCAATCGACTCATGACTTAAGAAGGCTTGCTGACTCCCCATGACTTTGTTGAGATCAGGACGCCTTGAATCGAACCCAACAAAATCTGAGTAAGGAATCTGCGTTTGTGCAAGGAGACCTGCGATGCCCCGATTAGGCACAAGGTAAGCGATCTCTTGAAAGGGATTGCGAAAGTGATCGTTAAAAATCAAGAGCGAGTAGTGTTCCCCTTGAGAATTGGGTAACAAGAAGTCTCGATGTTTGCACGACACGAGAACAAAACCACGAAGAAAGACAAACTCCGCCTTATTGAAATGATCGATCGCTTCGGCTAGTTCTGGCCAAGCGGATTTATAAATGCGAAATGGGTCGAATGTATTGCGACCTTTTCGTCGTTGAAAATCGTTTGGGGACTCAGGAGCAAAGCATCGCTCAACTTTAAGTCGTGTGAGAAAGTAACCCTTTCCCGGAAAGACATTGGGATCTTGCGCGTTTAGGTAACGAACGGAGGTTTCATCGCCGACATCAATCGCGAACTGAACCAAATCTGGTGGCTCCCTAAACGGCCCACGTTTGGCGGCAATTAACCAGGAAGTAAATCCGCGATGGATATCGTTCAGCTTTTGCCACCGATCAAGCCGCATTCTCAACAGCTCGGGCGAAACGAGCTGCGAACCGCGTTTCGTTTGCCGTCGTTCTATGCGTTGTAAATCCGTTCCTGTCAGCACAACTGAGCCAGCTACAGATTCGACATTCGCCAATTCACAGATTCGTTGGATTCCGTTAATTACATCGTCTATCGTTTGATAGTCCCCACGAAGTATTGATGCTGAGATGCTCTGAAGCCGTGTTGTTTCCACACTCTCATCGAGAAGCGATTCTATGACTGCTCCGAGCCTATCTGTTAGCTTTGTCGGGCGATGATACAACGCTTGGCTCACTTCAATCATGGCTGTCTCAAAGAGCCTGGATGCATGGGCTGATGGATCTCTTTGTCTAAGACGGCGACACCAATATGACGCAGCCGAGATATCGTCCGCAGGTACCTTGGAGCTTTCGATCAACCCTTTCAAGAATCGACTCGATTCAGCTAAGGACAGTTCCGGTAATGCCGAATGCATTGGTTGAAGCTGCATGAAAGCCTTTAAGCAATCTAACGAGTCCTTCCGGTGCACAATGGCCGATGCGACCAAGTCGCAGACAACCTGGTGCACTACATCAACGTCACAGGTTCGAGTATACTCGATTACGGTTTCCAAGGAGTCCGAGAACAGATCGAGAGCCAGTGTCTTTTCATTAGCACACTTGGACTCGGCCACCAGCAACATGCAGTAAAGATCGAGAGCCTTCATCCATGGTTTGACTTCGCTACCTATTTTTGCGAAATGGGAAAAGAGCGAGACGTATACTGACGATCTTTGTGCCGTGTCAGCGGTGATTAAACTCTCCAAAACTTGAGAGTAACCGAGACTAACTCGGGCGACATGTTCGCTGAGGCAGTGTGCAGATCTTGCCAACTGACAGAACGCAATCAACCGCAGGGTCGGAGAAGCCGGTATAGTTGGGGACGGCTCAAGCAAGCGAATGAGGTTTTCAAAATCGGCAGGTGTTTGGAATTGCTGAACTACATACTCCAGCAACTTATCGGCCAGTTGAAATGAGTCAGGCTTGCTGGCGATATGAGAACGAGCGAGTTCTAGAAACTCACCTTGAGAGGTCTTTATGTGATCCTCAAATTGACCGGGGATTCCTTCGGAGTTGGGAATCTCGATCAGCGATCGATTCGTCGCATTGCGTACCAATAACTGAAAAGCTTCGTTAGAAGAAATGACTCGGTTTGATGAATTTGACCGAATCGATTGTTTGTCCATTGCTGCACCATGAAGCTCCAACCCAAATGCTCTCTCTTTTTAGTCTATCGGACTTGTTAAGCGATTGCAAAGTTTCAAATAGGCTACAAGAGGTTGTAGCCGATCTCGCCCAAGTATTGATGTGGTCGCTGGGGTGCGTTGCCTTAACTGAGTTTCCGGTGGAATTTGTTACGGCCTACGATGGGGGGGCCAACTCGCACCGGTTTGGCACGCCGGGTTGGGTACTCCGTGCATTGAAACACGGCATTCCATGAGCTGAACGAAGCTATTTACCGTTATTCGGTTGTGCTCTCAGGAACGCCCTCGTGTGTGCGCTGCCACTAAGAAGGGCGTTCTGTAGAATCACAACTCCCTTTGCCTCTCGAACGGCATGATCTGTTCCGACCGTGGAATGGCCACACTAGGATGACCTCTTCAAATCACGGGAAACTGGCTTCGGTGAAATGGGGGGATTTCGATTTAGCGAGTTTGGAGAGCAACATCCGGAAGTGATCCTCCCACAGCCCACAAAGCACCTTGTCTAGGATCGTATCGCCGCCAAGGAACATTTGCAGGTGGCCCAATTTAGAATCTCGGGGGCCACGACCAAGTCAATCGCGGAGTGGCAAAAGACGAAGCGGCTTAACTACCAGTGATCGGCGGAAACGCATGAGGACTATCGGCTGTTAACGCGGCGGTCGGGTAGTTTGGGGTCGGGTTCGGTGGGTCGGAAGCAATCGGCGTTGTAACAAGCAACCCCTTATCAACTAGAGAGCGCGATAGTTCGCGGGAGAAAATACCGTTCAGACGGAAGCAACATTCGGAAAATCTGCTCGCGGTAAGAAAAGCGAGAGCGCGGCAAGCAGGGGCCAGAAAATCGAAAAGGCCCAAAACATTGGGAATTTCAGCGACTGATGCGTCGCGTAAGAAAACCTCTCAATCCACGAACAGGCGGGTAGCCTAAAGTTCGCAGGATGAGACGAGTACGCCCGGAAGGATTCGAACCTTCAACCCTCGGTTCCGAAGACCGATGCGCTATCCAATTGCGCCACGGACGCATCACCTATAAGATGTTAACGAATTGCACGCCTAATTAAAGCCCACTTTCAAAACTTTCTCAGCTGAATTGAATCGATCGGCCAGGAATGGCTGAACTCGCCGAGCCAAAGAATTCCGCACAAATTCCACAAGCTCGTCTATATCAAGTCGCAGGAGAATGGTAGCGTCTCCCTCTTCGAATAAATCCCCGGGTCGAACATCCGTATCCTGCGAATGATCTCCTCCTCGGAATCTGTAATGGCAACCAATTCTCCATACTCCCTTCCTTTCGATACTGCCTGCAATAAGGGCCACACGGGGATCTTCTTCGTCCAATGCTCCTCTCCAAATAGGATCATGGGTGTGAAGACCTCTTGAACTGCATAATGATTTTGGGCGGCGTCCTGGAAAATCTCTTGCGTCGTTCCTGCACTTCCTGGAGCAAAAATGACTCCGTGATTCGCTATCGCCAATAGTCCATCCTCTCGAATACTGTTGGCGAAGTACTTCGCAATGTGTGTTGCGAAGACGGCGGGTGGTTCATGGCCATATAGCCATGTAGGAATCCCTACACTTTTGCAAAGCTCTTCTTGCCCGCTTGGGATCGGAAACCTTTCCATCACTCGCCAGGCGCGGTGAAGCCAATCTGGATCGGCATACTCCTTGCCGGGTTTGCCATCGATAGGCCGCCGTTTGAGTATGTCGATGGCCGTTGCTAAATCATCCAAGGTCCTAGTCGCAAAGTAGGCGCCTAAATGGGTGGCTTCCATCGCTCCAGGCCCGCCCCCACTCACCATCAAGAAGCCAGCTTTGGTCAATAGACACGAAAGCATCGCAACTTTGGTGTAGAACGGATCTTGGCGTTCCATGCCATGTCCCCCCATCACAGCAACAACCTTGCGACCTTGGAGCACGACCTCCAGAGCTTCTGTAATGGAGTGGTCATGAAGCTGTCGAGCCAGACTCGTGCTAATGAGCGATGGTGATTTACCTTGGCAGCAGTATTCTTTGTAGACGGCGTAGTCGTAAGATGCTTCGTAGCCTTTTGGATCATTAATGTCGAATCCATCAAATAGATCATTCACTGAGTAAAGTGCATTCAAGTGGACTTTAAACTTGAAGCCCTTCAAATCAGGTATTACCACTCCACCGGTCTGCACGATTTGCCCTGCGATCGAAGCTTCCATCTTGCAGCCAAGAAAAATAGAGTGAGGAAACGTTTTGCTTCGAATCAACTCCCCATACGTTCTCAGATCAAGTGCTTGGATCGCTGCCGGTTCACGCTCGGGAGCACCGTTGGCCCAAGCCTCAAAATGAAAAAGGTTTTTGATTTCTTTCATGTCTCATCCAAGAGAATCGAGTTTTGCTTCGCATTTAAGAATCTGGGCGAAAACCCAACTGCAGCCAATCTGCCAAAACTAGGGAATACCGAATCCAGCATCCTGTGCAAGCGTTTTTGAAAGCTGCGCGATTGCGAGGCGTTGAACTTCAGGGATAGAGGGCGATAACGCTTTCTGGAAGAATTCGATCACCTTTGTTTTATCGCCTTCGATCGTCTGCCTAACGGTGTGACGCCGACGACTCAAGTTTTCCGGACTGCGCATCGATATCAATTGTGTCGCCAGCGATCCAACCGCTCATCATTACCATCGGCATGCCAGGTCCTGGATGAGCTGCGCCACCCGCTAGATAAAGTCCCTTTAGATCTTTGGAGCGGTTTGCAGGTTTGAATGCTCCGAGATAACGACCGTGGCTTGCGAGCCCGTAGATCGCACCATTGAGGACTCTATAACGTTTGTGAATTCCCTCGGGTGTCAAAGAAGCTTCGGAAACGATACGGTCTCGGATGCCCTTCATTCCAGCGGTACGTTCCAGTTTGTCCAAGATTACTTCTCTGTACTCAGGAAGCATCTTCGACCAGTCATGATCAGGTCTCAAGTACGGAGTATGCACAAGGATATACAACGCCTCGCCTCCCACCGGTGCAACCTGTGGTTCGCTGATCGAGGGAGCGCACACATAGGCAGTTGGGTCAGGTGCTGGCTTCCCTTGTTTGTAGATATAATCAAATTCTTGATGTGGATCTTTGGAGAATACAAAATTGTGGTGCAGGAGGTGGTCGTACTTCTTATTGAGGCCCAGATACAACACAACACCTGAACAAGCCGGTTCATATTTGCGACGACGTTCAAATTTCTTTTCCGAAGCAGAGCCTTTTAGAAGCTCTCTGTGCGTTCGGACGGAATCGCAGTTGGAAACGATCGCATCGAATTGGAATTTTTCACCGGAAGTTGTAGTTAGTCCGCAGATGGATTGCCCCGTCGTTTCGATAGAGGCAACGTCGGTTTGTGTACGGAACTCGACTCCTAGTTCGCGAGCTAGTTTTTCCAACGCAAGAGGTACCGCCCGCGTTCCACCGATGGGGTACCACACTCCTTCTTCGGTTTGCATGTGTGCGATACCGCAAAGCACAGCTGGGGATGCTTCGGGAGAAGAACCTACATATTGCGTAAAGTGATCGATCATTTGGGCGGCCCGTTGATCTGGCACACAGGAACGAACAAGTCCAGCAACCGAACGGCCCATCCTCAAACTCAATACATCCTTTAACACGCTCGGAGAAAAGGCGCCACCAACCTCCATTGTATCTCCGATTCCGCCAACACTTTTCCAAAAGAAAAACTTGTCTGAGACACTATGCAGTTGCTTGGATATTTGCATGAACTTTTCATAACCCGCTCCTGCGTTAGGAGAGTTCGAAAATTTGTTCAGGCTATCGCGCATTTTTTGGATATTCGCGACCAAGTCGAGCACGCTCCCGTCTTCGAAGAAGCATCGCCACTGCGGATCAAGTGCCACCAACTCCATGTAATCTTTAAGGTTGCGGTTCGCTTCACGAAAAATGCGTTTCAAGACCGAGGGGAGCGTCAGAATGGTAGGTCCCATATCGAAACGAAATCCGTCCTGTTGGTGTACGGCCGCTTTTCCTCCGACCCACTCGTTTTTTTCGAAGAGAGTTACTTTGTGCCCGCGAGCGGCCGCAGTACAGGCTGCTGCTAGCCCGGCTAATCCTCCGCCGATTACACCGATGTTTAGGCATCGCGACGAGCTTTCGATCATGTCGACCTCAAATTCCAATTTTCGAGAGTTGTTTCAATTCGATTTCCGAGACGAGATGGCAGCCAGAATGGTTTGACGTATTCCTCTCCATCTTTCCATCCAAGTTTCCGAGTGTTTCCATTGTAGCAAACCGTCTAGCAGGGATTCGTCTGTGGCAGTCGGGGGCGTCGCATGAGGTAGCCAACTCCCTTTTCGAATCGAAACTACGCGAGGCACTGTCATTTCCAAAAGCCCTTCATCGCCACGCGTAACACCAAAACCACTTTCGCCTCGACCACCAAAGGGTAACTGGGGATCGGCTGTTGGAACGATTGAATCATTGATCGTAATCGTGCCCGCGGAAACATAGGCCGTCATTCGAAGCGCATCTTCGACGGGCCCAAAGATGGAGACTGTTAATGCGTACGGACACTTCGAATCCGAGTGAAGGATGTCAGCCCAGTCCTCGACAGGTATTACCATGATAAGTGGGGCAAATATATCCGCCGAGCATAGAGACATATCCGTCTTCACGTCCGTCAAGACCATGTGACCCATGGAGACCCATGCATGTTCATGAGCGTCGTTGTTTGCAATTTGGCGAAGATCGGGATAGGTCGCTTTCGTTTCGCTTTCGAAAATGCGCGCCCCGGATCGAATCGCCGATTCTATTCCATCCCAGAGTCTTTGGTGCGTCGCGCGCGGAACTTTCGTCCTCCATGCTCTTTGAAACTCAGAGGTCAATCTTTGCGACAGCAATCGATGAAACACCTCGCTGTACTTCTTGGGGATGAAGACTCTTCTCGGCGCCATACAGGTTGCACCACCATTGAGTCGCATGCCAAACATGAGAACATCACAAACGCGATGCAAGTCCGCCCCTGGTAGGACGTATACTGCGTCGCAACCACTCAGTTCTAGTGTCGCGGGAGTCAACGTGTCAGCCAATTGCTTGAGAATAGCTCGCCCGGACCTGCTGCTACCTGTCAAAATGACTTTATCAACACCCGTTTCCATTGCTTTCTGTGCCGACTCCACCGAGCTGTCCAGCAATACAATCAACTCTTCTGGCACTCCTGATTTGACAAACAAATCGACCAGTTGTTCCGTTACCTGCTCCGCGCCCGGTGCGGGCTTGATCGCAACGGCGTTCCCAGCAACGATCGCTTGCAATAGTTGGACACCTGTAAGAAAAAGGGGATAGTTGCCTGCCCCTATAATCAATACGAGCCCATGAGGAACTCGATACACTGTCGATTGCAGAATGCCGAGCCAGAAGGGTGTATGCCTTTTGCGACAATACCTAGGTTCGAGGACTCTGCGAGCGTGTCTCGTCACCCATTGCACTGCATCCGCTAGTGGTAAGATTTCCGAGGTCAACGTCTCACGGTAGCCTTCACGGCATGGCAAATTTATAGACTTCGCTAAGTCTCGACGGTACTCAACAAGCAAATTGCGGACAGAACGAATTTTTGAGATACGTTCTTTGATTGGCAACTGACTCCAGGTCAGTTGTGCGCCATAAGCACGAGAAAACACTTCTGATAAAGAAGTCTCGCCTCTCGAAGGCAATCGATCCGTGACTGTCGGTGGTGTCGCTACGCTCATATCTAAAGCATAACATTGCCCACCATTTGGCAAAAGCGACAAAGCATTGATAACATTCGTGAAATCGGGTGGAGGAACCGAGATCGCGGAAATCCGGACTTGGGTTGTCCGAGTGTCCCAACCTCCCAGGACGCAAGGAAGTTACTACCAACGACAGAATGTATCAGTGTACGAAGCTCCGATGCCAATCGTCGATGAGTTAGTGAAGGTAAAGATTAATCCCGATCCCATGATCTAGCGCATTGGCGATGGCGAACCTGAGCAACCAACCCTTTCTGTAATCCTCGCCAACACCACACCGCTTGTCGTATCAACACCTAACACCCGTCAGTGGCAGAGTCAGCCCCTTCGTGGAAGTCAGCCCTTTTGGAGAAGTCAGGCCATCGACGTGGTTGAACCGCTCCAAGAAAGCGATCCTTTCTGGGAACCCAGTGGCCGGAACTAACTACCGGCGCTCTGACTGGTTGTGATGATTCTGAGGACATCGAAAGGCGATTCTACTCACCGGTTCGTTCCGTCCGAAAAACAGGGAGGTGGCAGAAGATTGCTTAACGCTGATTGTCTGGGGTAAAACGAAGTGAACGGTTATGGCAATTGCTGTCAAAAGGATAACAAGTACCGGCAAGTGCTTGGTTATGGGAATCGCTCTTGCATCTGCCGGGAGCAAGAGCTCGACTGCACGATTGCCTTCGGACCGTTTTGCGACGGCATCACGATTTGACGCACACCTCGCCATCGAGCACCGTCGTCGACTGAGCAGGAGAACGAGCAACGAAAAACCGAAGAACGACGCGTGACGAAGCCCCAAACGCACAACTTCAAGACTTGCACTTCGGGTCGATTCGTCTTTTGCAAAAGGTTGGCTCAGCCCAAATCCTAAGCCAGTTTACTCATCCGACGAATGAGCCATTCCAGCGATAAGCAGCCCACCATCCAAGCCATCAAAAGCCCCATCAAACGCTGTTGAAACTCACGGTCCGGGGTTCCCGGCAGAAAGTTCGTTTGATCTCGTGACGAGATTGCGTTCGCAAGTCCATTGATTGTTGAGGCTCTTTTGGACGCATCATCTTTACTCGCCTCAGGCCGACTGGAGGTTGTGGAGCCGGCTCCATCTCCTACAAGCGAATCAACGCCAATCCAATAGCGACCTCCTGTCCTGCTCGCCAATTCTGTCAGAACAGGATCGTTGCGTTGGGGACGTTGAATCTCGACCGCAGGAACCCGAACGACGACCTGCTGAGTCAGTAATACTTGATCAGCTAACCCTCCGACAGGAAGTTGCACTTCGTAGTTGCCGGTCGCTTTCGCGAAGAACTGTCCTACATACACTCCGGGTTGAGATGGATCAGGAATGGGAACCAAAGGTAATGAGGAGGACCGACCCGACGGATCAACAAGTTTTGCAGCAACATCGGTCAAGATAAGCGGTTGAAACTGGGCGTCACGAAGCACTGCTCGCACCATAATCTGTTCACCGACGATGGCTTGCTCTTTGTCTAAAAGCAACATGCCACGATCGGAATCGCGAAGCAACCGGCCTTGGCCTGCCCATCGAACGAGCTTTGTGTAGTACGTATCGAAATACTCTTCTCCAAGGTCACGCAATCGCCACATTTCTCCACTCCCTTGAAATGCAACACGTCCGGAACCGTAAAACTGCGTTGCGAGGAAAATTGGAAAAGAACCATTCATCGATGTCGTTGGGTCGGAAAACATCGCTAACGGTGTGGCTCCTGGTTTTGGCTCGTAACACGCATAGTAGCTATAGACCCCAGCGAAATCGTCCCACACCCGCTTGCTCTCCTCGACTGTTTTTCCGATTTGCAAAAAATCTGTCTGCAGTGCATCGTTAGAAAGCAGCAGAGGATAGGCTGTTTCGGATTCGAATCGCCCTATCGATACAAGCCTAGCTCCACGAGAATTCAA
The DNA here is from genome assembly GCA_021300155.1 of Pirellula sp. Classification (GTDB taxonomy): domain Bacteria; phylum Planctomycetota; class Planctomycetia; order Pirellulales; family Pirellulaceae; genus JBKCUI01. The sequence goes on along the minus strand of JAJTID010000214.1, from coordinate 8,026 downwards.
TACGACGGGCGCTAGGTTGCGAATGGTATCTGCCTTGGGATTTCCGTTGCCCGCAGCGCCAGCCCATTTCGGAGTTGCCACGGATCCCGCAACCATGACCAGACCTCCGGCCTGCTCGCCAATCCATTTTTCCAATGTTTCAATTTGTTCCTTGTCTAGATCCATCCAAGCCGCATCGAATGCGATCACGCAATCGTATTGGCTCATCTCGGCCCGAGTTCGCGGAAACTCCGTCAACAACTTTTTCGCTTCTTGTGAAACGCCAGCACCACTCGTTTGCAAATACACATGGGACTGCACCGTGGGGTCACGAAATAATAGGTTTCGCACGAACTGATACTCGCGCGTCGGGCCGCCCGCGATCACTAATACCGTAGCCTTTGGTTCCACAACGCGAACTTCACGTTCGAGGGAGTTATCCGTGGGGTTGGCATCCTGCGTGGGTGGAAGGGAACGAACTTCATACGTCCATGTTCCCACCTCGCGAGGGACAATGTCAAAGATAACGCTTGTAATCGTATCATCCCCTGCAAGGGTAATGGTTCTCTCCTCATCGATCGTCATAGTTGCCGACTGTTGGTTTCCTGGCCTGCGACGTAGCTGCAAAGATATCTGTTTGCCTTCTAAGCCAGAGGCTTGAACCAATGCGTTGAGCCGAAATCGATCGCCCGGAAATACTCGCTTCGGAGTCTCCACATCAAGTACGCGAACATTGATCGGATTTTTGGCTGTCCCAAGCCCAACCGTATGGATAGGCACACCCTGGACTGTGGCTTCTGAAATCGTGGTGAGTGGATCCAGCCCCGCATTGCTGCGACCATCAGTCATAACAACAATACCTGCCAAGGGTGAACCTCTTTCTTGCTCGAGGACCGAATGAATCGCATCCCCCACCCGCGATTCCGTCCCTGTTGCTGCGAGTGAAGTATCCCATGCGACATCTTTGGGCTCTACTGGTTTCGAACTGGTTGCCGTCGAATCCTTGGTCTGTTCCATGGACGCAAAAATGGGCTCCTCAAGTTGCCACAAACTTTGCCATGGAACTCCATCAGCTCGGAGGATAGCGGTTGCGATCAATACGAACCCACTCAGTACTCCTAGGACTGAGGCCATCAACACATAAGGCCAAGCCACTCCTCGATTGCCTCGAACTCGCAAGACCAGCCCCAGAAAAACCAAAAATGCCCCAATTGCAGTCAAGACTGTACCAATCCAAACGACGCGACTGGCAGTCTTCCAAATCGAAAGCCTATCATCGACACTGCCCCCCGTTTCAACACGCGGCTTCGCAAACGTTGCCACGACAGCAGGTCGAACACTCTGATCGAACCGATACACCGTCACATCATGATTCTGCTGCAATTGTTTCAGTACCGTTGAGGACTTAAAGAACTGCTGGATTGCACCGATGCGGCTCATCTGCCCATCCGCGGCATCGTTGTCCGCTTGAGGCATAGTCATGCTAAGTGATGTATCTACAAGAACAGCAAGCCGCGAAGGGCGGGTCACTTGCTGCTCAGTACGTTTCTGCAAATCCAAAAAGAAAAAGAGAATACCCAACAGAGCAAACAGCCGAAGCATCAATAATGTCCAGCCAATGCCACGCGGCAATTCTTTCCAGTCTCGCCGGTACCAGAATACTACATAACTGGCCAGCAACACGAGCACACATGCCAAAGCAAACCAGTGAACCCATTGGTCCATCTGCTCGATGCGCATCCATTGATAAAATACTCGCGAATTTTCTTGAGCGAGATGAAATGGAAGTGAATTAGCGATCGAGTGCATGCGTCAACTATTTCGAGGGTAAGTGGTACGAAGCACTCCAAGCTAGCCACTGCTCAAACAAAAGCAGACCTAGCAGCAAACACATGAGCAACATGTTGCGATTGGCAAATCCAGCAAGCGCAAGACTCGATCCGACGGAATCCGCATTCTTGTAGGAATACCGGACCCCATCCAAAGAAAGAGTCAAGTCCGTCGCTCCAATTTTGTCAAGTTCTCCTTCTAGCGGCGATACATTCCTCGCCAAATTGCGAACCAGTCTTTCCCCCTGGGTGGAAGTCCCCCACCATTCAAAAACACCCGCGTTAAGTATGGATCGAAACGATTCTTCATTGCCCTGTTCCGAATCCGGATCGACGAATGCTGATAGAGAATTCTCTCCCGACGGTCTCGCATTGACACGAAGTAAAGTACGAATGGTTGAACCTGGCTGACTAGGGCAGAGTACTTCTATTTCCGGTAACATCTCTTGGGATGAAAAATCCCAACGCATCGGCGCACCTACTTGTTTCGCAGTCTCCATGCCTCTGAAGGAAGAAAGGTACCCTACAGTCTTTAACGCAGCCACGACGAAGGTCGGATCCAAGTGCCAATTGGTCCATTGGCGATCAAAGGCGGTGAGTCCAAAGAGCACACGACCTTCCCCTACAGAATGATCGATGAGAAGAGGTCTTTTGTTTCTCATCGTTAGAACCGGTTTCCATGTTTTCGTCCTGGCTGCTTCTCGGCTCTCCGTCGCAGATTCCGCGAACAGCGACTCGTCGAGTTCGACATAGCGTTGCATACGAACACCTTGAAATGGCGAATTGCTTAGCTTGAGAAGAGACTCAAAAATCGGATGATTGTCTGCGATCACGTCAGGGGCCGTGTCTTCGGCTGAACGAGCCAATTCCGCAGGGCCTTTCAGTGAAAAGGGCATCAATGGCGTCTTGACTTCGGAAACGCTCGGAATTTTGGTAAGCGAAGCGTTGTAGCGAGCATACTCTGCCGCTGTCATCAATTCGCCAAAGAAAATCGCGAGCCCACCGCCGCCTGCAACATAACCATGCAAGTTTTCAACGGCCCGCATATCAAGACCTGGGACCGCTTGCATGATAACACACGCGAATCGATTCAACGCCTCTGGATCGGCATCGCGCAGGTACTCCGGCCCCTCTCGCGTCAGCACGAGTCCTGTCTTCGTAGTCCCGCCCGGTGACAATGCGGACTCGAAATAAAAGGAGTGCTTTCCAGCCGCATCGCCATCGATCAAAAGTACCTGCAAACCCTCCTGAAGATCTAGAACACAATTCGCTCGGTTGTCCGCTTGCAAAGAATCAGGAGGCAACTGTGCAGTGATCACGTGCGATCCGCTCCGAGGGAACAATACTTGAGTGTGCCGCGTCACCGACTCTCCAGGTTCGATGCGATCAATCAACAAAAGTGGCAATTCCGTCGAAAGCCCTGAGTATGCCTCCCCAGGCTTCTGCTCCAATTGTTTGTCACCATAATCGATTGCATTCACTCGGACGGAAATGTTGCGGGCTGGAGCTGTTCCATTATTTCGAACTGTGATGTTGATGAGCGAAGGAACGCCTGCGACCAACACTTCCTGCTGAGGGCTTACCGAGGTAATAGTCAAGTTTTCATGACGAGCCGGCATGCAATCAATCATTTGCAATTCCAAATCTGAATTTGGAAGGGACTGAATCTGTTGCTTCAAAAGCGTCGCATTCTGCCAGTCTTTGCGCCGAAAATCGCTCAGGATGTATACGACAGCCTTTTCGCTAGGCGATTGCTGCATCACTGGGCCAAGTAGGGTAACAGAGTCCGACAAGGCACAGTCCATCGCGCTGGGCTGAGTGCCCATTAGTTTGTCAAGCAATCTTGTTGGATCGGAAGGAATGGACCTCGCTAATAAATCCGCAACCGAGTCTGCAGACTTGCTTACGACGGGGGTGCCACTAGTTGGCTCCAGCGTCAAAGAACCATTCTGACCTTTCGATGTGGGATCATTGGCCTTACTCGCCTTCGAGGCTCGAAGGACGCTGATGAGGTGATTTCCCTCCCGCGACGGTGCAGCACTCACGATGGTTTGAACCGCTCCAAGGGCAGCCTGATACGCACTCCCACCGCTAGCCATATCACCCATCGATGCGGAATCGTCGATAATAAAGTAATGATGGGTCGTCGATTGGCTAACCATCGAAAGCCATCGCGAGCCACTCACCCATTGCGCCAACATCGCAACTACGATCGCAACAGCCAGCATGCGCGAGGCAATCAATAACGCTTGCTTGAGCCAGACCCATCGTCGATGTTTGCGATAGCTCTCGAGCAGAAACTCCATCGCAGCCCATTCCGTCCGTCGATGCCGAACCAGGTTGATCAAGTGGATGAGCAACGGCAACAGAACCAATAGAAAACCCCAAGCCAAAGACTGGAATACAAATTGCACTTCGGTTACCTCTTCCTCATATGGGCCATGCGTGAAGAAAGGTACGAACTCAACGCTGCATCCAGACTACGACTCGTACGAACAAGCTGATAGTCGATCTGATAGGTAGCGCAAGTATGTCGAACGCGGTCTAAAAAACGATTCAACGCTTCGAGATAACCATCGCGCAACGCTCGCGGATTGCACGTCAACGAGTCTAACGATTCCATCCCTTCGAATCGAGTAGGATCATTAAAGGGAAAGTCTAATTCATCATCATCGAGGATATGAAACACTAGCACATCGTGGCCAGATTTGCGCAGTTGACCTAGCCCCTTCAACGCTTCGGCCTCTGCCCCCAAAAAATCCGTCGCGATTACCATCAAGGATCGCTTGGGATACGTGTCGTTGATTTCACGAAACACACCCTTAATATCAGTCTTGTCGGTCGTGGGTGCGTTTTGCAGAGATTTGTAAATACTTTGCAAATGCGACCTGCTGGATCTCCAAGGCAAACGGGTGCGAATCTTTTGGTCAAACACCGTCAAGCCAACGGAATCCTGCTGTCGAAGTGTCAAATAGGCCAAACAAGCACAGAGGGTGGCACCGTAGTCAAACTTATTGAGAGGACCTCGACCGTACTGCATACTCTTCGATGCGTCCATGAGCAATGTGCAACGAAGATTGGTGTCTTCTTCGTATTGCTTAATGTAAAGTCGATCCTGCCGACCAAACACTTTCCAGTCGATATGACGTAGATCATCACCAGGCGCATACTGGCGATGCTGCACGAACTCGACCGATTGCCCGAAGTACGGACTGCGGTGCATGCCTGAAAGAAAGCCCTCCACAATGTTTCGGGCTCGCAACTCCATCGAATGAATTCGACGGATTGCTTCAGGATGCAAGTATTCTTTGGAATCGGGCATCGCGCAACAATTCGTCTTGAGCTGTGGGCGTAACTGAAATGATTTTATCGACAACCGCGTCGCTGGTGACACCATCGCTCTCGGCAGCGAAGTTCACAACCATGCGATGTCGAAGCACTGGCTTTGCACAAAACTGTATATCGGATGTATCCACGTACGAACGACCCAACATTGCAGCCCTCGCTTTAGCCCCGAGGATCAAGAACTGAACTGCTCGCGGCCCTGCCCCCCATGCAACTTGATCTCGCACGAAGTCTGGGACCCCATCCTGCCCCACACGCGTCTGTCTCACGATCGCCAATGCATAGCGAATGACGTTCTCACTGACTTCGATGCTTCGAATGAATTCTTGCAGTGAAAGAATCTCTTCGCCCGAAAGGACTGGTTCAATCGTGGTTTTGTTCTGACCCGTCGTTCGTCTGGCTACTTCAAATTCGTCCGCAAACGAAGGATACGAAACATGCACCTTGAACATGAAGCGGTCTTGTTGTGCTTCAGGTAGTGGATAAGTCCCCTCCTGTTCGATGGGGTTCTGCGTCGCTAACACAAAGAATGGATCGGATAGCTGATGACGAACGCGTCCGACAGTGATTTGACGCTCTTGCATCGCTTCCAAAAGTGCTGCTTGCGTTTTCGGAGGCGTACGATTGATTTCGTCCGCAAGAACGACATTGGCGAACAATGGCCCCTCCATGAAGCGACGTTCACGCGAACCAGTCGATCTGTTCTCTTCGATGATTTCTGTACCCGTAATGTCCGCAGGCATCAAGTCCGGTGTGAACTGTATCCGACTAAAGGACAAACTCATCGTCTGTGCGAGAGAGCTGATCATCAAGGTTTTCGCGAGTCCCGGCACGCCTTCGAGCAAACAATGCCCTTTGGCAAAGATGCTGATGAGCAACTGCTCGACGACGTCGGTTTGCCCAACAATCGTTCGAGAAAGCTGTGAAAGGATCTGATCCCGTGCCTTCTGAAGTCGTTCCAAATCCGCGCGTGCGGAATCTACATTCGTCATGCCGAACTTTCAAAAAAACCGATACAAAGGAAATGGCTAGAATGCTCCGGCGAGTACTCCAGCCTGCTCTACCTCCCCCAATTGTATCAGTTTTCTTCTTGCTCACGACTCGACTTGGCCAAAACACTTGGCCTTTTCAGCAACGCGGGAATAATCGAGCGGAGAACTTCAATCACTTGATCGATTTCTTCTGCACGAGTTTCATACGACAAACTGAATCGAATCCCACCCTTGATCTGTGATTCGTCCAGTCCCATTGCAGCCAAAACATGGCTTGGCTGGCTGGATCCGCTTGCGCATGCGGAACCCGTACTGCAAGCGATCCCTCGCATATCCAGCGCCAGTTGCAACGCTTGACGATCGACTCCCGGAAACGAAACGCTCGTCGTATGGGGTAGTCTTTGGGCATTGCAGCCATTGACAACGGCATCCGGAATCACTTTCCGTATGCCTTGCTCGAGTTTGTCCCGCAATGGCAGCATTGCGGAAACTCGCATTTCTATATTGCTAGCGAGCTCTGCGGCCATGGCAAAGCCATCGCAGAGAGCCGCTGTCTCCGTTCCAGGCCGAAGTCCCAATTGCTGAAATCCTCCGAAAGCCTGAGGTGCAACGGAAACACCATGCCGCAACACCAGTGCTCCGACTCCGACAGGCCCATGTAGTTTGTGAGCGGTGATCGTCATGGCGTCCACTCCCAACGAAGCAAAACTGAGTTCGCGTTTGCCCAAAACTTGAACGGCATCTGTATGAACGCAAATTCCTTGTTCTCTGCAAATTTTGCTGGCGATTTCTATCGGTTGCAGAACTCCAGTTTCGTTGTTGGCTGACATGATCGAAACCAAAGCTATCGGTTCGCGGGAATGATTCGCAACCCGTTGTCGCAACGAATCTATGTCAATCACCCCATCTCGGTTCACCGGAATCTTGATCACTTGTCGACCCGCCGTTGCTGCTCGCTCCGCTGCGGCCAAAACGCTCGGGTGCTCGATCGCGGACACCAACAACGCGCCTGGCTTCCCTTCGCTCAATCCAAAGATCGCAAGATTGTTTGACTCAGTTCCACCGCTTGTAAACAACAGTTGATCGCTCCGCATCCCTTGAGTCATTGCACCGACGGAACGCAACAATCGCTCACGGGCATCCTCAACGATCGCTCGCGCTGTTCGGCCGAAAGAGTGCTGACTGCTGGGATTTCCTAGCCGCTGGCAAATGATTTCGTGCATCCGCGAGGCTATTCGCAGATCGATTCGACTGGTCGCATTATTATCCAAATAAATCATTCAACTATCGATAACGTAAACTGCCGATTGTTGCAAGCGAACAACACAACTCGTATCCGCCAAATCTAATTCCTCTTTCCTCAATGATCGCTTTTCGAAACCAATATCATCCTTGTGAATCAAAAGGGAATTAGCGATGCATTCAAAAAACTATGAATCAAAACACTCTCGTATTTTTTGTCCGGGCTGCAATTTGAGCAACTCCCACAACGGCGATTTCTAGCATTTCCGCCACCTTTTGGCTTCTTGATCAAGTTGGAAACACACGACAAATCGGCCCGCAACATCTATCACTTCTCGTCGATCAGTGAGCGTCCGGCCAACCGCATCTTGACAGGGGACGTGGGGCTACTTTGGTTTCTTTTTGTTTCGGAGTTGGCGTTTACGAAGTTCCTTGCGGCGGCGCTCCTCGCGGCGGATTGCATCGATCTCCCATTTGCACTCCGGATGCGCCAGAAGCCAGCGGTCCGGAAGTAAACCATCCACCTCCTCACTCGTTACAGATCGATCTGCAGCTGATTGAGAAAACGCTTCCCCTGCTCGGTAATACGGAAGCCTCTCTATCAAATCCTTTAGCCACGCAAATGGCTCAACACCATTG
>JAJTID010000103.1 GCA_021300155.1 Pirellula sp. | reverse complement strand
TGGCGACCGGAGACCATCGCGAAGTCAGTTGGTGCGACGAGGTCGAAGGGCGATGGGCAGTCGCTACGGATGACCATGTCGTTGTCGAGTTGGAGAACGTGACTTGAGCCGAAACGCGATTGTACGTGATCGCAAACAAACATCTTCTGCCAGAACGGGTGACAGGAATGCAGCGGGTTGGTAATCCAGAGTACTTCCGCATTCCACCTTGTCGCGGCGGCTTGAAAGCTGGCTCGAACGTTCGGCAAGCTTCGGCGCGGTGGCAAGTCGAGTACTGCAATCACTCGCTTCATCGTTGTAGCTCCTTGTTGGTAGGATCCTGGTGATGGAACGGGATCTTGCATGCTGGACATAGACCACACTGGAGAATCTCCCGAGTCGCAAAGAACTCCCGGACCTCGTTGTCGGATGCGGTTGGTGGACAAGCCTTGTAGTCACGAAAGAGCTGCCACGCTGGGATCGCTTCCAGTCGAAGTTTTCGCTCCATAGTGGCGAAGTATGCCAGAGCTGGGCATTTCCAAAGGTGGCCTTTGAATAGTTGCGTACACGATCGTTGCAGGCAGATCTTCCAGGCCGCTCTGGGGCTGCTGTCGAATGGCATTGGTTTGCCATCGATCATGCGATACTGCTGTCGCCAGCCTTTGTGGGATTCTCGAACAGTGATTTTCAATGCGGAATAGGCAGCTCGCCATTCTGCGAGGCGCTGAAGCACTTCGGTGAATTGCTTTCGATATGCTGGTGAATTGCCATGTTGCGACACATCCATCCGAAAGCCGTTGTCGAGTAGTGCTCGTGGCAGATCGGGATGGCGATCGAGGAAGAAACCGTTAGTTACAAAAAGACCAGACGAATCGGGGAACGCGCTACGAGCAAGCTCGATGATTTGAATCAAATCAGGATTGAGCGTTGGTTCTCCACCAAGGATTGCGATTTGCTTCGGTCCAAGTCTCCCTTGCCAAGCTTCAAAGTTTGCACGTGCATCTTCAACGCTTACGATTCCACCTGCGTGGAAGTTGGAGTAATGCGAGCATTGCGCACAATAGAGATTACAAGCATGTGCTGCATGAAACTCAAGGTTGGGAATCTCGATCATAATGGTCTTGAGCCTTGAGTCTTGAAGTGAAACAAAAAACAGCCGACACGAGTAACGTGTCGGCTCGCGAGAAGACTAACTGCCCGTGTTAAATGACCACGTCCGAATCGTTGCCCGTATCTACGATGTCTTCGGGACGAACTTTACGACGAGGCCATCCAGGTGGCAGTGGAACATTGCGCCCGGGATGGCCGGGCGGTAGGTTATTCGGATACGAGTAACCAGGTGGCAAATGATAGGGGTGATCCGGTGGTAGCCTCGGCCAAGTGTAAATCGGCGGAGGATAAAGGACTTCGACCGGAGGTTCGGATACCGGTGGCCAAGCAAGATGGGGAGGCCACCAAACCGGACGCGGCTCAGGCACATACGGAAGCGGCTCTCCAGGTGGATCGAACGGAGGAGGCGGCCACCAGGGTGGTCGTTGTCCGTCAGGGCCGATTGGGCCATTGGGAATGGTCATCTTTCACACTCCTTTGAGAAGGGGATTCAAAACAAATCAACGCCACATGACTTTGCGAAGTCCGTGTTTCTTGGTGCCAAGCCTTAAGTACTCCGGGCGATGGCGCACATAGCCTGGTGGATCAACGTGAACGTGTTTGAAGACATGATCGGTAGCGACGCCGACCTTCATGCCTGCAAGCTTGGCTCGCCAAAAGAAGTCCCAATGCTCTTCGACCTTGAGCTCTTCATCCCAACGAATCGCTTGCAAGATATCGCGGTAGGCAACGAAACAGTTGCCGACGAATGCGCACTCGGCAATGTCACCGATGCGCCGTACTCACTAGGAATGTGAAGTACTCGTCTGGACGAATTGAGCAGTCTGGGGCGTTCCATCTGGAAGAGGACGATGGGACTGCTTGCCGAGTGGTGCTAATTAATCGAGACGAATCGATTCGAACTTACGAACAAGATCATTCAGCAGAGTCTGTGGGCCGACCGATTCGATTGCAGACCGGGGATGACGTTTTATCGTTCGACGAATTAGTTGGGTCATGGCGGCAAACTACGAAATCTTCTCAAGCTCCAGCAGACGTTGCCAAGGCATTATCGATAGCTCACTACGAAAGGCTGTTCCAATCTCCGAGGCATAGTCGGACGTTCATCGGAATTTAGGGATTGCAGATTGAAGCGAATTGTCCAGATATTGCCGAGAGCTTCGATCCAGATATTGGAATTAGCGTCTTGGTGAGCATCCCAAAGATCCACTGAGCAGCTGCTCGTTGCCCTTGCATGCGGTCTCACTAAAAGTGAGTTTGGTTGTGTGTCGAACCCGGAAAAACTACCTGAATTTGTTAGTCGATCCATTGTTCGACGAGACGCGGATCTCAATCGAATTTATTGCTGTTTTTTCGACTTCTGATGAGATGCTCTTTTTCGCGTGTTCCATTAACTGATCCGCCTCGTTGACCTTACCCATCTTGCGCGCAAAGAGGGACTTCATTGCTGTAAACGTGCTGGATCTCTTAACGGATTTTCCTTTAAACTCGTCTGAAAGCTTATAACCTTCCTCCCAATCAACTGAGTGCTCACTCTCCGCTAGTAAATCGAGAAGCTCAAATTGAGCCGCGAGAGTTGACTTTTGTGACAGAGAATTTTTGAGGGATTCTTTCGCTTCATTACGCTTTCCGCATTTTCTCTGAGCAATTCCGAGGAAAAAATGTGAATTCGAGTTGTTTGGGGCACTGTCAACAAATGCTTTTGCGACACGGTGTAGTTGAACGAACGTTCGTTGTGTTCGATGGCAAACGCAAGCTTGCTCATACACTGAGACGGACTCCTCGTCCCAGCGAATGTGCACCGCGGATTCCGCGCATTTTTCGCGAGACTTATTTAGGTATAACAAAGCGTTGTCGAGATCCCCCAAACGCGCTCGAATCTTTGCTTGCAGCAAAAGAACTCGAAAGTCATCGATTTCTGCATTTACGCCCAATCGTTCGAGTTGCTGATCAAGTTCAATCAAGTTGCACCGTTCGAAAAACTTTGGTTCGTTTGACTCAGCAACGAGTGCGAAAAGAGCAATTCGTTTGGAATTTGGAAACTTGCGCCTCAATTCCTTTAGAGAATCAAGAAATTCATCTTCTGATATTCGCCCAAGATAGGCCCGAATGGCAGGCTCGTTTTCAGCATCAAGCGATAGGGCCCGCAATGCTAACGCAAAGCCATCACTTCGCCGATCCAACTCGAAGGCACAGTGCGAATGCATTACAAGCGATGGAATCTCAAAGCCAAACGGAATATAAGCTTCGCGTAATGATAAGTCGGTCAAGAGTTCGTCACAATCAGCAAAGTTCTTTAACTTGAAATACAGTGATGCGAGAACCAAATCAAATCGAGAAGGAGATGGGTAGCTTTTCAGGGCATTTACCACGTCTAGGTCTTTGTTTGATTGAAGCATGTGCAAGAGTTGCAGAAACCTAAGATTTTCATAACCAGGAAGCTGCGCGTACGTATCTAAAATCTGCGTCAGTCCATCCTGATCTCCAAAAGCAAGTTGGCATCGCACTTGCCAAGCTAGGGCTTCTCGGTTTTGAGTTCGTTCGAAAACACTCGCAAAACCTGCGGCTCCTTTCTGAAAAGCTCCATCCAAATAGGCCAAAATTGCCGACGCGGATTGGTTTTCAACCGATTCTTGATCAGCAACAGCGATAAGTGCCTCAAGCTCTCGACGATTCGCGATCAATGTTTGTTTTGAAACTTCCTCCCTCATAACACTTCGCAAAAAAGCAGTCTGGGATGGTAATCTCGCAGAGTCTCCGCTGGTCTGGGCGATTGCGTGAGGCCCCCATGTAGCGATCCACAAAAGGAACAAACAGCAAACAATCAATCGCAAATGCTTGCTAAAGCGAGCCGAAAAGCTATCGTTACGGACTGTGGTTGATTTAGCTTTCACTTCGCAGGAGTTTTTTGTAATGATCATTCGACGTATCCGTAATTTAATTGGTATTGGATTGTTTGCTATCGTAGTTGCCTTGGCGTCCTCCCAGTCGAGAGCTGACGACTGGAGTGATCTCCTTGATCGCCTGAAGGAACCATTGACGTTCACCGTCATTCCGATCCTAGAGGATTTCTCGGAGGAAAGTCTAGATGACTTATTGGACCCCGTTTTCCCAATAGATCTTGATTTTGACGGACTGCTCGACGGAGAGATCGGAATAGGTGTTGATATTCCTCTTACGCCGAACAGCTCGATCGACCTAGATTTAGATAACGATTTTCACAGCCATACCCTAACGTTTTCGTTCCTCTTCGAGTTTCTGTTTTAGGTTGAGTCCAAAATTGTCCTCAACGACGGAACAAGCCGATGTTCTTCGCATTGGGGATTATCGACTTGATTCAAAGGGTAAAATTTCGCAGTGCTGGCATGTGGCGTTAAGGAGCGAACGTCAAAATCATGTGTGACCATTGCTGGGCAACTGCCTGATCGATGCGGACCGAGCACAGCGAAGAACGGAGCGTCAGAATGGTCCGCATTGCGAGCGTCGTTGAAGAATCGGGTTTGCTCTCACTTGCGGCCGCAAATGTTCGACTTGGTCGGGAGCTGGCCCACCAGCCATCGATCCGGCGTATAAACTGCAAGCGATTCTTTATCGACCGTTTTCGACTGGACCATCATCTCGTATCGACGCTGGGTGAGGCGACCAACGTGATGATCGATGTGATGCTTTACATGCCACTCATTCCAGTTCAAATGGCGATAGAGGGTCTTCATTGCCAACCTACCTCGTACCATGAATGCATGCGTTCGATTGACATTGAACGGACGATAAACGCGCTCGCTGACTTTTTGTGGCGGATGCTTGCCGGCGTAGAGATGCTGTCCGCCGAGATAAGCCAATCCCCAATCGTCCGGCAGTTCGGCAACGTACTGTTGAAGCTGCTCGGTGAATTCTGAGCCAAACCCAGCGTCGTCTTCGAAGACAACGTACGAATCGATCCCTTCGAGCAAACACTTTTCAAGGATCAGCAAGTGTGATCGATAGCATCCCCAGGCACCATTTCCGGCTCGCCACTGCGGAGGTGTTGAAAGTCGCCTGCCGTCAATGGCTGCAAAACGCTCGGGTTTTGGGAATGGCCACGGATCTGGCAATTGATCCAGCCACTCGCGAAGGCGATCTTCACGTCGATCTAGATTCACTAAGAAACATCGTTCAACGATCTTGTTCGATGTCGGTGTCGTCAGTGTCGTCGTCGTTTGGCTCGGGTGCACCGTCTGGGAACTTGCGTTCGAAGCGACGGATGGCGGTGATGACGAGTGACTTTGCGATGATGCGAGTAAACTTCCCACTTGGTAATCCTCTCAATTCGGCTTCTTCTAGTAACCATTCCACGATCGTGTCGAGATTCTGTCGGCAACCTTCTGGCCCCCAATCGTTCATCGTGTCGGCGCGTGTTTCGCACTTGCACGAATCACTGGGGCGAGCGAACCACGCGAGCATTTTTTTGAGCTCATTTCCGGGTCCTGGGCGAAAGTCGTTGATTCGAAAGCTGACAGGCTCTTCACCTGTCGGCATGTACTCGTTCATTAACTGGCGAAGTTCGGCGATGGGCTTGCCGAGTCGCTTTCGATGAACGATGGCCATTCCGAGCGTCACAACATTGACTGCCTGCGGATTCGGATCTTGCTGGCACGCTTCTCTAAGTTGATGGCACTCGCGATCCGCTTCGACGAAATGCTCCGTACTGGTGAAGTGTCGGACACGATCGAACTGGCACGGCGAGGTCACGTTACTCAACCTCGCATGAGCCAGATCATGGCGCTCAATCAACTCACGC
>JAJTID010000173.1 GCA_021300155.1 Pirellula sp. | reverse complement strand
TCGCGATGCTTCCCTTTTGCGCTTGCTATAAGCTGAACCAGAAAATTAATACGGGTTCGAGGTCAGCCGCCTCTTTTTTTGCCGCCGCATTGCGTATTTGGACTGATGAGTGGTTTGGTTGCTTGATTGATTGATTGAATTATCAATAAAGTGGTGTGTCCCTTAGTTGACCTTTCGATGGCGACCTCGGCGGCAGGTCGCGATGCTTCCCTTTTGCGCTTGCTATAAGCTAAGCCAGAAAATTGATACGTGTCAGAGGTCGGCCGCCTCTTTTTTTGCCGCCGCAATGCGTATTTGGACTGATGAGTGGTTTGGTTGCTTGATTTATTGAATTAGCAATAAAATGGTGTGTCCCTTTGAGGCTTTCTCGTAACTTGTTGCTTGATTGAAAGACCTGCTTGTCGAATCTGCTCTTCGCATTCGTCTGGATCTTGATCGTCTGCAAACTTGATGAAGAGATTCTCCGTGTAGAGCACAGGCTCTTTGGTCTTGGGGTCTATCAAGACACCACCGACAAACTGAATATCTGGCGAGGAGCGAAGAACGTTCTTTCGTTCACTCATCGTGCGCTGCTCTCGTCCGGAAGGAACGCGATACACTTCGACACCGGATTCTGGATACTCCGCGACGAGTTCGCACGATTGCAGTTCGGATGAATACAGTTCAGGAACAGGCCCTCGCGAAGTCGACAGTGATCTCCTGCTTCGAGTTCGTATTGCGATGAGATCCTTGCTTAACTTGAGTTCAAAACTAGGTTCTGTTCTCTTACCGTAGAAGACTTGTGGCATGATGGCGCTCCAAGAAGACAGAATCGATTCGGTTCAACTTCTTCGCAAGATAGCGCATTAGGTTTGAATTGCAAGCAACCCATCCATGCTCTCTACCAATATTATCACGAAAAGAATTTCGGTATTCTTTCGAGAATTTTGTCGCAGCGCTAGCAATAGAAATGTCGATTGGTTGTTGGCTGCGTCATTACACCGGCATAGAACGCAAGACGATTGAGAGTTAACCAAGAGTGAGCATTCCGAATCAGAGACTGAAACGATTAGCAGACGAGCAGAAGCGAACGATGCAAGCGTAATTACGGAGGCGAACAGCAGGCGTATTCTGACCGAGTAACGACCAAAGATGATTGCCGGCTAATAGTAAACATTAACACAGTTCGCCTCCGCAGAAATGGGATCTGTGCTGCTGCCAATAGCGACAGCACCTTCAAGACTCTTTACATTAGCTCAACGACCCGATCAGACGCTTATTCTTCGCTGCGGGCGACTACGGAGACGGGGAGCGCAGGGAGTGTCAACTTGAACGACGCAAGAGACCTTACGGCTAACAAGACGGACATATCCTCGGCGATCGACGGATAATAGGAAGCAAGTTGATCCAGCGTGAGCGAGGAGAAAAACCCGTTTCCTTTGTCCGCTTTGCCCGAGGAAAAATAAAGTTTCCCTGAACTTAAGTGATACACATAGGAGGCTGAATTAGATTCGCTGGAAGCTGTCGAAAGTGTACGCAGTCCTTCGCCAATCGGAGGTTCTGGATCTGGTATCGGTTCCTCCTCAATCGGATATGGCGGGCCATTGATGATTCCACCCTCTGTGCTGCAATTCCCAAATTCTAACGGGCAGTAATAACCCTCTGGTGCACTGCCTCCTGCAAGTACGTACTTGCCACTGAAGCATATGTACTCGCAAGTCAAATCAAGCTCATCCTCAGAAATTTGCATCAATAGAACTCTACTTATTCACAAATGGGAAACACAATCGGAACGAAGATTTAGCATTTTGTGTCGGAATCAACGGATGGTATTCTGACCGGATTATCGATCCCGATTTTTGGAACATTGGGTGAAATAGGGCATCGAAAACGGTGCGACGTGCGATCGATCCTGCATTGGTCGATGACCATTCGCTGAAAGGCAAATCTGTTTGTTCCCAATAGATTGGGCCGAAACAATAGTCAACATTTTGCTGCGGAATATAAAGTGACTTCGTATACTCTGAATCGGGCTCGCCAAATTCGAAACTACCTGAGGTTCCGGCTCTTGCAAAACACTCCCACTCCCAAACGGTTGGCGGGCGGTAGCCTCCATCCAGGAAATTCAATTCATATTTCTTCTCGTCAATCCATCTTACAGATTCTCCGGTAGCAAGTCCCTCTTGTGCTGAAAGCCAATCACAATAGGCAATGGAGTCGAAAAAATTGATACCGATTGCCGGTTGGTGCTTCGGGTCAGCGAATCGATCGGGACGGAATCGAGCATATTGCACTTCACTCACTATCTGATCCGAGTAGGCAAACGAATAGTCGATTCGATGCACTGAACCTGGATCACGCGCAGTTGGACTGCTGCCAAACCAGAACTCTACTGGGCCTCGTACAATGTTCATCTGCATGCCCTGGGAATTCATGAACCAATTACGATTATCAGCACTATTCCGAAATTCAGGTAAAGCATCCACCTCGTTTACATACTTGTCGTGCCCCCATTTCTGAAGCATCAATCGTATTCCTGTGTGCGCACCTGCCGAACGATGCGCACGGTACCACATTCGAAATTGCTCGGCCCAGGAATCAAGAGTGGCAGGGTCAATACTGGCTTTTGGAACCAGCCCCATCGTCGCGACAACACCTGTCGATCGCCAGTCGTCGTCGTATTGGCCCATGCGTTCCAACAGAGGATCCAGTGATAATCCGGATTGGCTCAACCAATAAATAAAGTAATTGCGAGCCTGCGGTACTTGCGAGAAACCAAGTATATCATCAACGATGCTCATTTCGCCCAGACCATAAGCGACCAATGCACACTTCGCTTTCCAACGCCCCACGCTGTCGAGCTCAGCCGTTGCCTGACGAGGATCCATCTTGGCATGATCGAATTTCTCGCGGATCGTCGAATTCCATTCTGGGCTGTTTCTTGCCGATACAATCATGGCAGACAAAACGTACGGTAACTCAGCAGTTTCGCTCAATCGCAGCAACTCCATCAACTGCCCCCCGTCACCATCCGATTGCAATCGTTTACAAAGCCCGCGGTACAGGAACTGCCGTTTGGTATCTTCAAGCTCCGTCTTGGGTAGTGACTGAATCGAGCCAACCATCCATTTCGGTGCTTCGGTGAGAAACCTTCCCAACGAATCGACTTGCGACAATTCGAGATCGCTCATAAAACTCAACAACACATCTTGGCTCTCTGTCTCGCTTGGGCTCTTGTCTGCAATACAAACATTAGCGAATTCCAATCGCTTGGCTTCGGCCTTGGCTAGTTCTCCGCCAAATTTCAAATCGTCTACATTCGAAAAAATGAGACCATCCGTTGTCTCTTTTGCGTCTGCCAGCCAATTCGATAGTTCTGAAAGGTTACCTTGTCGCACCCAACTCGATAATGCATTGGTGGGCGATACAGAAGCCGTGTTCGTTGCGGATGGCGCTTTGCTGACCAATGTGTTTGGGCTGCTACTCGCTGGAAGAAGCCGCATCGCTGCAATACCAACGGCGATCAAAACGCAAACGGCAACCGCCCAAGTAACTCCCGTTGCAAATCTTCGTCGTTCGTCAATCGCAATCGATCGAGGCTTGCGACCATCGATCCATGCTTCGAGGTCACTTGCAAGCTCCGTTGCATTTTTGTATCGATTTGCTGGATCGATCTCAAGGCATCGGCTCACAATCGAATCAAGTGCCAATGGGATGTCCGACCGTATCGAACGGACTCGCGGAGGCTTGATCGTGCGGATCGAGTTGATGACGACACTCTCAGACCCTTCAAATGGCAGTTTTCCGGTTAGCAGCTCAAAGAGTATGACACCCATCGAATAAATGTCAGAACGGCCATCGACCGAATCAGCACGACCTGCTGCTTGTTCCGGGCTCATGTATTGTGGCGTACCGAGAATATCGCCGATCCTTGTAAGTTTGGTCTCGCGGCCATCGAGTTTGGAGATTCCAAAATCGAGTACACGAACTCGGTGGCGATCAAATAACGGATCCGGCACGATCGTATCGCTCGGGATGCGCTCCGTGACCTCGATCATGATGTTCGATGGCTTCAAGTCGCGATGGATAACTCCTTCGGCATGAGCAGCAGCGATCGCATCGGCAATTTCAGAAACGATCCGAGCGCAACCAATTGGATCGAGATTCGCCGTTTCTTGGAATTCCCCAAGCGGCCTGCCATCGATCAACTCGGAAACTAGATAATCGAGACCTCTCCAGGTACCGACCTCATAGATTCGGACGATACTCGGATGTCCAACTTTGTTCGCGTTCTCGGCTTCTTTGGCAAAGGATCGCAACATCCTGTTTGTGTTCGTCGCGACCTTGACCGCAACCCGCCTATGAATACTGACATCCTCAGCTTCATAGACATCGCCGTAGCTTCCCCGACCAAGGAATCGGAGGATGGCAAAGCGATCAATGTAGAGCGGTAACTGGTTCGGCTTTGATTCCGTTCGTATGGTATCGTTGGAGAAATTGTCGATAGTACCGGCGGAGGCAAGCTTTGAATCGAACAACAAAAATTCGTTAGGCGCCTCGACTTGGACCGGCGGATGAAACTCACGACATTCCTTCTCGACCAGCATGAGTTCATGCAGAACTTCTTTCTGGCAAGCGGGATCCACCCAACTAACGCACTCTCGGATATTCAGCTGAGTCCCTTTCTTCCAAAACAGTTCGAACGCAGAACATATTATGTCCACTTGCTCAATACTGTCGTAGCTGCGCAGCTCTTCGACAGAGCAAGAGAGGATTCGGTCGGGAGTCATCGGGCTGTGCATAGATTTGGATGAACGGAACGTAGGCAATCAACACCATATTAGCTTCTATTCGGCCCCAGTTTAGGTCCCTGGCACCATCCTCACCGGAAAATTTTTTTTGGAAACTTTCCATATTTATGTCGCATGCCTAGTGCCGGCTTTTCGGATAATATTTTGACCACTCCAGTATTCGCTGAACATTGTTGGGCGATTGCAAGGCGCACGCCAGCAACTATCTTTACGGTAATGACGAAGACGTTGGCAGCAGGCTAAAGCATGGCAAACAACACGATCGGATCGGTTTCAAAATGAATACTCGGTGCTCGACAAGGGGAACCTGTTGCCATCGAACAGATCGTATCTAGGTATTTCGCCCGTTTAGCAAGATCTGTTCACTCCATGCAAGACGTGGAGGAACGACAGCTGAAAAGCGGCAAGGATGTCTCGGCCGACATTCTCATGAAAATTTCTCGGGAGTTATCAGCGGGCAAACACCAGGAGCTTCAGAATCGCAACGATCTATGGGTCCTCTTGATTTCAATTGTCGAAGAGTATGTCGTTCGCCATCGAGATAGTCGACAACAAGACGACGATTTTTGTCCTCAAGAGTTGTCACTTACTGACTAGTTGCGATCAAGACTTGGAGCTAATGCTCAGCAAAGGCAACAAATATGGAAGTCTCCAAGCAATATTAGATCAAATGGAGGATTTGGTTGCCATGGTCAAGGATCCGACGAGCAAAGAGATTGCTTCGCTCAAACTTCAGGGACTTTCTAAACGCGAGATAGGCTCGAGACTTGGGATCGTGGCCAAGACGGTCGATCGCAAAATGAAAAAAATCGTGTCACGCCGGACGGATTACCTCGACAACCAAGGCACCAGTAGCTGAACGCTTTGCGTCGGTGCCAAACAGATGGATCTCGATCGAACTGTAGCGGAGGATCCCGATCCTTGAAGTGTCCCCTGCTCAAGCTCCCAGAACCGTTGATCGATCGAATCGTTGCAGTTGTTAATCCCATCATCTTGGAGTTACTCGCCGGTATTTGACTCGACCTCACTTCTGATGAATTCTGCAAACAGGTCGCGGCTGTAGAGATGCTCGTTCTCGACAAGGGATCGATTGTCTGTGCGGCGAAAAAGTTTGCTTCCGATTTTGACCTTACGGGCCGATAAGCCGTCAGGCAACTTTACTCCGACTTCGCAGGGACCAACCGCTAAATCCGTAGGGACCATTGAACTGTGCAGCGATTTGATGGGAAACTCGATCAACCACGGGGCGCAGTCTATAGATAGTAAATCGTCTCGCTGTAACTGAAGTGCGGGGATCACAAAACCAATGGAGTTCTGCTTAGGAAATACTCTTAGGACTTCGCCAACGCACTCATAAAATCCTGGAAAGAAACCCACTGAATTAGTGATTGCATGCAGGCATTGAGTCTGGCTCCATTTTAGTTGTTCAATTCCATGCCCTATGCGAAACATCTCTTGAAGCGAGAGGATACTTACCATGGATTGCTTGGCAAACGCAAACACGGATTGGTCAACTTGGATACATTCCGACAGGCAGACACGAATGGCGGGATCGGCAACGACGATAAGTGGGGAACATGCGATGGAATTCTTAGAGGCTATGGTTGCAGCCCGATTCTTAAGGCTTTCGATTAGCTCGACCGTAAGCAGCGATACGTTTTCAATAATCGTAGCCGCTATTGCACCATTTGGACCGAGCCCGACAAATCGTTCGAATGCGGTGGGTGTTGCTTCATATGGTCCATCCACCACGTCCAGTCCGAGATAAGCAAGAGTCATAGCGACAATTAACTCTGCATCTCGTTTCCTTCCAAGAAAAGAATGACAATACTGACGAAATACGATCTCACGATGAATGACAACTGAACCGGTAGACTCGTCTTGCGTGTCATTTGGCAATACCACCACACGCGTTGGCAAGTAATCGAACCCGTAGGTCCTTTGACCCCGAAACGCATTGTAAGTCGCGTACGTTTCATTCGAGGTCACGTTAAACCGAGCGTCTCCGGTTATGTCTTGATAGAGCCAGGTGGCTGTTTCGACCGCCTTTAGCGTCGGTCCCCGGTCGAGAATACTTACCCTTTTTCCATGATGCACGATCGCGTGGCGTAACTTGCGAGACGAAGCCAAAGCTGCCCGAAGTCGAATTCCATTAATATAGTGTATGGGGGATGGCACCGGTCCAGGAATGCGTCTCCCCGAAAGTCGTTCGTACAGATCAAGTCTCGAGTCAAAACTGTTCTTTGTACGTTCCAATTCAGCTTCGATCTGCTCCGCCGATAAACCGTCGGTACTATGAAGACGCCGTAGCTCCGCTTCGACAAGCACTTCGATCGCCGTGACCGAATAGCGGATAGCTTCGCTAAAGCGACCGCGAAACATGTTGCTAACCGCTTCGTGAATCTCTCGTTGTCCAGGCGAGAATCGCTTGGCTTGGGACTTTAAGTCGTCGACCTTCGTTGTTACGACGGGCTGTGGCTGATCTCCGTCGTACATGGTTGGAAAAGAATCCATGTTCCAATAGGGCATAAGACAGACCTGCCGAACGTCCATTCCCTTTTGAATCCAACACGCCGTTAGGTCAAACTCGCTCAACTCCGTCGCGAATGGATCATGAGATGCTTGCCGGTACCAGTCGATGATACGGTTTATGAACGGAACGTGCGCAAACGCCAATGACTGAAGGTATTGCCTTGCTCGCTGAAAGGATCTAACTAAGGGCTTGTCTTCACGGGAAATCTGTGAAGGCCATCTTGGTACTGAAAATATCGACTCCTTCACGCAGACTGGCAACGTAATGACTGTTCTCATCGTCCGAAAAGTCGGACTGCGACTCATCTCAAGGACTTTCTCCGAAGGTAACTCACGAAAATCGGATTGCTTTCCAATCCAAATCACGTTGTTCTGAGAATCCAGAAATGTAATTCCGTCAGAAACCTGAAGAAAGTCCTGATTGATTGTCGCAATCAGATTCGTTTTGTTGAAGTCGACTTCGATCTGCCCCCCATCCATGAGCAACCAAAACGGTAACTCAATCAAGACTATTGCGTCGACCTCTGGTCCTTTCCAGAAAGCATTCTCCTCGCGTCGACGACGCTCGTACTCTTCCTTAGATTCATCGAGAGACATAGTTCGATGGGGACCATCAAATGCAGCGCTCAATGCTATCGCTCGCATCTCATTTCCTCGAACCAAGCAGAAATCGAGAGGTAGTCACGGATTCGTCTCCCAAACTGCACAGCCACCAATCGTTCGAACAACCAGGAGCATACCTAAAATCCAGACCACCCGCAACAACATGCCTCTCCTTTATAGTTGCCTCCTCAGGATCTTGGAGGCTTCTTTTCGATTTTCATCTATCGCTGCGCGAACAGGATTCAAATCCACGTACATACAGCAAGCCAACAAAGCATCTTCATCCAGCAGCCGTTGCGCTTTGAAGCTTCCCTCCCAAAAGCTTCCCTTGCATTTGTCTTGCTGATTGGCCATTCGAGCGTTCCGGGTCATTTGCCAATACATCGGCATCGGTAGTGGTCGGATCCACTAACTGTTCATCGGTCCGTTTCCTTGGGAAAATCTGCAACCAACGCAGCGCAACTTGTCGATCGGACCAAGTGGCAACGACATCTGATATCTCAAAATCACATGAAGGTGCTTTGACGTAACGGCATGTGCCAGAACATCGATCCCAAATACCGAAGCCAATGTCTCGATGCGTTGTCGAATCCATTCTTTTCGGTAGGAGTAATCTGCACAAGAAACGCTATCGCCATCACTCAATTGCGCAAGCCGCACCCATCTCTTGCAACAGTGTAGTATGTCAATTTCCTGCCGACGATAAATATCCGAACGCAACGGTCGTGGCATAGCATTTTCTCGATTCAGCCAATCGTATCAAACCATGGCTATCAATGCAATAGGTGGGTGGCACCATCTTAGCTCCACCACCGACGACTTATCCGTTCCGTACCTCCCGAATCGCTTCGGAACTGATCGTCAAAAATCGGGAGACGGAGCACCGTCGTTTCGGACGCTGATTTGCTGCCAAGGTCGATAGGCACTTCCGGGCTGAAGAATATCGGGCAGCAGATTGATCCTACCCGCATCTCCTGACTCAATCGTCTCAGAGATGAAGTGAACCGAGCCATCGACGAAAACGGACTGCAGTCCCCCCGGATGCAAACTGCCAAAGTTCCCTAAGCATCCTTGATTGGCTCGTGCACGACAGTGGTTTGGCTTGTGGAGTGTCGAACCAACGGCTTGACCAACTAGATTTCCCCCAGCCCAATAGGATTCGCGTGCGTTATGATCGCCACGTGTCTCAAACAACAATGCGGTTGACGAAAGTCCATCGGTGATCTCACGAAATGCCACCGTTGAATAGTGGTGCAATGTACCCGTGCCCAGCCAGCCATAATAGTACGTCGGACTGCTGGCGAAGGCGGGATAGGTATTCGCGACGGGAACGAAATCCCTATTCTTCGTGATCACAGTCAACCATTGTGGATACCAATTGGGTTGGTAGCCGTTTGTGCCGAAGTTCCCCAAGTAGCTGGACATGCCAAAGTTATTCATCCATCTCGCTGCCGTTCCGATTCCATCCTCGAGGGGAGGACGCACGTCGGACGGACAGCGGAACATGGGCAATGCAATTCCTCGTAGATTCTCTTCGTTCTCATTGGTCGCTGCGATGGTTCCGACGGCAATGAGAGGGATACTGTAATTGATTCGGCTCTGGAGTTCGGACTGTTCCATGTAGGGTAGAACACTCGCCCCCCAGCCATGGCCACGTACCTTGGACCAAAATTCAGCAGAGGACGAAGCCCTCGCGGCAGTAATGCCAGGCGGCAATCTTCGGTGAGCCGATTCGTAAGAAATCAACGCTAGCCCAAGTTGCTTCAAATTGTTCGCACATTGCGTTCGCCTAGCCGCTTCACGAGCCGCTTGAACCGCAGGAAGTAACAGACCAATCAACATTCCAATGATTGCGATTACGACCAAAAGTTCGACGAGTGTGAATGCTTTTTTTGCAGTCGCTCGCGAACGGTTAATCACGTTAGTAAAACCGACAAACCTAGTTTGCATTGAATGGGTACCTTTGATTGTTGAACCTCCTCGAGAACGTTCTGGATCTCAGGCTGAAATGTTGCATCCAAACTTGGCTCGTCCCATAAATTCCCATCTGTCGCCAAACTGTCTCTTCCCTTTGGGGCATGACGTTATTGGCGATCTTTCGGCTGAAACGATGAACAGAGCCAAGAACTCATTGCTACGATAACCAAAAGTAGGATGTAACCTGCAATGGAAAGGATCGCAAATTGCCAACCCCTTTTGAACGACACAATAATCGTACTAAGTAGCCACACACCGAAAAGGCTCCCGAAACACAAACTTGAAAAAATACGATCCAGAAACTCCGACATGTCAGAGGCTCGGTATTTACTCATTTCTCAGTCCCCACCAAACCAATCCACCGGCTGTTCCGCCGTACAATGCCATTCGCTGCCATTCACCCATTCGGAAGGATCTCATTTGGTGGCCGGTGTAAAGAACAGATCCGTCAAGTGATGAGATAACGTCGTTGCCAACATACTTCAGCCTTCCACGGAACTGCTGCTGCGTTCCTGAAACGCCTTTCAGCCACCCGAAAACGTTATGGCTGAAGGTACGTCCATATGGGCGAGCAAATTCGTTCGCTGCCTCACCCGTCAACTCAATTGTTTTGGTTCTGGCTCTAAAGGTGATAGGGTTTATTCCGTCGCTTAGAAGCCGGAATACTCCGTTGACTCCGCTCAACTGCTCGCGAGAATATGCAGTAGCCCAAATCCTACCTTCATCAAATCCGGTCTTCCTAATGAACGGTATAGGTGGCAATAAGATTTCGGATAGCCCTTGGTATCCTTTACCCAGATATCCACTTGCCTTGACTGCTTCGTACTGCGCTTCAGTAAGATGAACATAAAGCGATCCTGTCCCCCATGGGGCTGAAGATAAGAATTTAGCAATCCCTGGTCTCACGTTGGCATTTACGTAAATGGATGTCCCAAGCACGTACGGTCGAGCTGTTTTCGAGACATACGAAATGGCTGGGCTTGCTATGTATCGACCAACTCCGCGACCAATGATGTTTCCAGCCCCACCGCCTAGAGCTCCAAAAGCAATGCTCGTTCCAAGCTTCGATGCAGATAAGCCGTTGGCGCTGTGTCCTCCTCCATCTGCCAAGTCCATAGCATTAGCGGCACCAGCCAGAGCAACATACTCGACACTACCTGCTACAGCGCCACTCAAGGCGAAGTAACTTGTTCCTGTAAGTTCAGCAGCTCCTGCAATTGTTCCTCCAGCCCAGCCACCAAGGACTATTCCTCCTGCCATTACGGTCGACAATCCAAGCAACTCAGCATCGTTTGCTTGTGATAGCCACTTGTCGCCAGTTGCCCACCGAACATTTTCGCCAATCGCATAGTTCCAAGTTCCAGTTAACCAGTTTCGCCCGTAGATCTGTGGCAGTTCCTCGTACGAAAATTCGCGTGGTCGATCTATTTGCTCCCTAGCCGCGGCTTCTCCGGCTCGCAACCCCATGCGAAGTCCGTCCGACATCGCTCCGCTGGCCAGAGGATTGCCGCCAGAGAACAAATACGGATTCGTTTGACCTACTCGCAAGTCCTCGGTATTGAATCGGTTCGATGTTGGATCGTAGAGTCGATTACCAAACTCGTACAGATCTAGCGTTTGGTCTTGGATAGCCCCTTTCCAAACGATAGGGGCCAAGAAACGGTACTCGCCTTCCGTTCGTTGAACATTTCCATAGGCGTCAAAGTACTGGATCTTGGCCGAGAAATGGGTTGGTCGATCTTTGGAGAAGCCGGCCACTACTTGAGGGACACCGTTGAGGTCGCTGAAGTACCAGGACGTCTTTTCGGTAAAAGCATTTTGGTTACGCGGTATCAATGTCGAGTTGACACCGAGAATGTTGCCATCCTCGCCATAGAAATAGGTCTGGTTAACGGTTGGGGCGGTCGATTCATAAACGTCTAAGTCCATGACCCGCTGCGAACCATCATAGACATGCTGTAGAGCCGTGGACGTCGTGGTTGAGTTTTGACGATTGATATCGGTCCGAGTCGTCAGAACGTGCCGCGATGCTCCGTCGTATTGATACTCAATCGTAGATACCTGGGCGTTGCCAAAAGCGTATTGCTTAACGTCGACCAGTTGATTGCGATGGTCCCATGTATAGTTCTCACGAAACACCTTCGGTATCAATCGTATCGCATCGAATACGATCGCTCCCTCTTGAAATCGATCTGCTTTGTTGAACTTGACCATAACGCTATCCAATTGCTCAACTGTCACAGTTGCAAGTAGTTGCCACGTGACACTGGCTGCATCGGTGAATGCGCCAGGAGCATTGGCGTCAGGTGCGTTCGCGAAGTTAATAGTAGCCGTTGATACTCGCGTTCCCGTAGCTGGCTGAATTGAGTATGTACCCTCGATACCAGGAATTGTCCCGGTAACGGGCTTCCATGTTGTAATTACATCATAATCCCCCGGTGCAACATCCTTGAACAATACGACGGTATCTTTCATTCCCCCACCGATGATGGAGAGAGCTGTTCCGGTCAATAGTAGCTGAGATCCATTGACATTACCTGGTTGTCTCGGCCAACCTGAACGGGAAGTTGCCGGGAATGAAACGGAGCCACCAACACTCTTTCCAACCCCTTCATCGACAATCCAGCGATTGTTTTCCGCACTTGTCTTTTTGACGACATTTCCTTCCTCGTCATATTCATACGTATGCAAGAGATCCGAGATTAATCGTTCACCAGATCCGATTTTATCGGACGACGAGTTTCCACCGCCATCTTTCGGATCAATTGGGATTGTGTGCGTGTTCTTGGTCAAAGGATCATTTCCAACGCCATAAGTTACCGACAAAAGTCGCCCTTCTTCGTCATAGTTGAATCGTTGGAACTCGTCGTTGCCTTTGGAGCGTTCCGTGGGAGGGAGTTTACGAACGCTACTCTGTAAGAAACCTCGCGAATCGTACTCACTTTCATAAACTGCAATTGCAAGCCCACCTGGACGCAAATGGTCTACCGACTTCATTCGCCCATCGGAATGATACGCAAAGGTGCTGCGACTAACCCCAACTTCTGGTCCAGTCCTGATCACCCGTTCATCAATGAACATGGTCGCAAGTGCGGAATCGACGTTTCGAGTGTAAGTGACGGACTTCGCGCCTGGATTTTCATCAGGAAACATTCCCAAAAACGTATTTGGTGTTTGTTGCCCAATGGACTTGATACGACCAAGATTGTCGCGTTGATGCGTTATCGTTGTAAGCTGCTCAAAATCTATCGCTAGCGTCGACTGTGTGCTGTCAGCAGTAGGACGTGTTCGAGCAAAAGCTGGGTTCGCCAAAATGAGACCCGACCGCGAAGCTGTCGCCGTTTCGTTGGTCTGAAACCCGAGGGTGTCATAGGTGAAGTTCAAGGTTGATTGGAAATCTCGTCTGGCGGTCGGAACTGCATTGTTGTTTGACCATTGGTCGTTGGTTGATGAAACCGAACCGTCAGAATAGAGCTGCGTGATTGCAGTGTTGATCGCGGCGTTTGCGGCTCCTGTCGTTGATGTAGTGCTTGTTCGAGCGGTTGGGTCCAACGTCGTCGTCTGCCGGATTCCGTTACGATTTGTATATTCGGTAACGAGAGACGATGGATAACTCCATTTCCGTTCAACTTCGACGGACGACGATGCGGAGGTTGTGGAGACTCTTGTCTTTTCGCTCGTTTTGCGGCCCAGTCCGTCGTAGGTCCACACAACTGGCGGCGAGGTATCGTTGTTAGCACCCGCTGCTTTGACGTTTTGCTGCGAGAGCAGATTGCCTGCCGTGTCATACGAGAACACGGTTCGATCCCCAGCGGGCGAGATGATTTGTTTAGGTTGTGCCGTTCCGCTACTTGCGTAGTCGTAAACCGTTTCGGTCATCTTGCCCAAAGTATCGAATTGCCGTGTTGCCGCCCCCGATTCGTCATAAAGCGCTCGGCCGAGGACTCGGAAACCGGTATCGAGATAGGTAGTAGCATTAACGATCCCGTCGGTGCCATCGAATCCGCTGAGTCGGTCCATGCTCAAGACCGTGTTGCCATTCGTGTTCGTAACAACACGTTGCACCCTTGCGTTGACGTGATCGCGTTGGATCGATGGAACAACAGCGATTCCACCAGTAAAGGAAGCTTGCGAGAGACGGCTGGTCGTCGCGGTGAGTCGATCGTTCGGCAGATAGTTGTAGGAAAACAGCGTGATTCCAGTATTGCGAGCGGTCGCCGCCAGCGCGTTGAACTCGGCAAGGGTTCCAGCAAACGGCTGCTGCACGAGGATCGGCTGTCCGAGGGAATCGACTTTGGATTTAGCGCCGCGAATTTGTCGTTCTGCCGTCGTGGCATTCCCCGGCACATTGGAATAAGTGATCATCGACCAATATTGGTCGTCGTAGTAGTCGACGAAATCGCTTGAGAAGATACTGGAGTTATCCATTCTGTCAGTACGCCGTAGCCGATCGAGCTGGTCATATTCGTGGTTGGTGACGCGAGCTGGCAACGTATCGCCATTGGCTGGCGTGAACTGCTCTGAAATCATTCGACCTGCAGTATCGAAGACATGTCGTGCTGCTCCACCAAGCGGATTGACCGTAACGATAGTGCGACCAGCAGAGTCGACCGCAGTTGTGGTGATTAGCCCTTCGGTGTTGGTGGTTTGAACTGAACGCGGAGTCGCGCCCATCATTGGATCTTGATCGACAGTTGTATCGGCAATCACGTAGGTCGTCCGAGTGATTTGCCTTTGCACAGGAGTGACAGTATCTGCGGTTACTGCCATGTCTGCTTCACGCACGCGACCTCGTTGGTCAAATTTGTATCTATTCGTGAAGGTTTGCTTGGCTTGTGATTCCGCAGCCCGTTCTTCCTTAGACTCGATGACGTTCCCCACGGGGTCGGTAATGTATGTCCATGTGCCACCGCTGAGCGATGGGAATCTGATCGACTTGGTAAATCCAAGTTCGTCGTATTCGTGGAAGACAGGGGGGACTTGGTTGGTTTCGTTCTTGGCAGTGGCGGACTGAATGGGCTTCGATCGGATCACCAAACCGCGTTGATCGAAATCGACGCGAGTACCTCGTTCGCCCTTGATCCAAGTTCCCTCCCAGGCACCAGCATTGGGAGTACCAAAGGTTACCGATTCCAGAGTTCGCGTGGGATCGTCGAATCGGTAGTCATCGTAGTGGTACTTCGAAAGTGCACCGCTAAGTAGATTTTGAGTTTCGATTGCGCGTCCCCAAGAATCCGACTTGGCGTAATCGACGGAATTGGTGAACGCCAAATTGGGCGTTGCGAGAATGGATGCAATGGTGGGCACTGCGGCAACTTGAGTTTGAACCGCCCAAGACTCACGTGACGCAGGTGCTGCGAAGTAGTGCGTTGCCACTTCGGTTGTGGTCGCATTGCCGATCAGTTTTTGCGGATGGATTACCTTTCTCAGTGTGCCGTCTTTGTAATATTCGTACTTGGTTTCTTGGGTAATCGATCGAACGGCTCCCGTGTAGCTATCCAAGAATTGCGCACCGTCTGCACGTCGTTCTGAAATGACAAGACCGCGAGAATCATAAGCAAAGCGATCGACGATGGTGGTATTGGCATCGATAAATCGACGCTTGGCGTTGACTGAGCCGTCAGAGTCGTAGTCGAACTGAGTCATCGACTCTATGGTTCCATTCGCATTTTCCGTGGACGACTGTCGTAGAAAACCAACGGCATCGTAGATGGTGCGAGCAACGGAAACGGTTTGACCAGGGTTGTTGCCTACTTTGTCGGCAGTAGTGACCGCAGAGAGGAAACCGAAAGCATCGTAGGTGTATGTCTGGACCGCGTTATCTTGTGTGCCGTTGTCCAAATAGGCGTCTGTAATGTCTACTCGAGAAAGGCGACGTTCATCGTTGTATTCATATTCCGTCACGAGCCCAAGAGCATTGGTGTAAGTTTGAAGCTGATCCCCATTAGCACCAAGAGGACTGCTGGAAGGGTAATAACTCCAGCGTTCGATAGCATCCGGTAAGGTTGTGGTCGTTCCAGTTGCGGGGTCCTCTGCTCCGCGAATCTGCTGTTTGCGTCGAATGCGACCCTTAGTATCGTATGAGAACTCCGTCTTAGCACCTGAGACATCGGTTATCAAATATGGTAATCCTTTGAAATATCCGGCCTCGTTATCGGTCTCATAAAGGATAGAAGTGACACCCGTGACACTAACGATTCGTATGGGGTTCCCCCGGAAGTCGGTAGGGTCGTAGAGATTCGTGTCAGTCGTGTTGTCCAATGTATGGTCGTTCGTGTTGTCAAAGTCGGTATCGCTTGCATTCGTGTCCGACTTGTTCGGTTTGGAGTATCCAAGTGGTGTGTCATAGTCGTACGAGGTGTACGTCCAGCCACGTCCCTGCTCATCCTCCAGTATTCGATTGGTTTTGTAGAGCCCATTGGAATCATGGGAGAGATAGGAATCTCGCATCACGGTAGATCGAATGGAGCCAAAGAAGTCGTAGGTGGATTCCTGGCGACTAACAGCCGACTTAAGTCCATTTCTTATGAAATAGGATTGTTCAACGATAGGTAACCCGAGTTGGTTGTAAACGGAAAGCATCTTAGGGACACACCTTTTTTGTGTTTCGCGACTTGACGAAGGGCATTTAGAATTTTCTAATTCTGCGATCTGAATTGATGGCGTTTGGTCCCTACTGGGGAGTTTGAATCATGGCTAGATTAGCACGTGCG
>JAJTID010000073.1 GCA_021300155.1 Pirellula sp. | reverse complement strand
TTTTGATAAATAGCCGAAATACTGACCGGGATCTCGGCATTGATGCGATTGTAAGCGTTATTGACCGAAGGGGTGCCTAGCAAGGCAACCTCACCAAGTAGTTTGGCGCAAGTGGAGAACGCGACGTTTTTTGTATATTGTCGAGAAGACGCGTCCTGAAAGATTTTGTCCAATTGCCGATTGGAAAAGATGGCTCGCGCGGCGATCATGCCAAGCGTAGCCATTGGACTTGCTATCGCGAACTTCTCGAACACTTCATCGGACATCTTCCCTGACATCTTGCTGACTCCTACGTTCTAACGCTTTTCTAGCTAATCCACCTTCCTTAGGTGACTTCCATTTCAACAGAATGGCAAAAATAGCTAAAACAGGAAAGGTCGATTCACCTTCAAAGGGCTGGGATAATGGTCCCAACCGGGGATAATTACAAGTTACCCGCTCGGAGAGATGAACTGCACACAACATGCGAAGCTCATGGACGCTCAACGATTTAGGCTGCGTTCTCTGCGTGTTCGCACTCGCCGCGTTTCTCCCTCTGGCGATTGTTGGCCGACATCTGCTTCAAGCCAACGTCTATGCTACTTCATTTTATGCGTACGTCGGTTGGGCGTGCCTTGCCATCTACGGACTTGCGGCCCTCTTCAATTTCTACCTGTCTGTGGTTCGTCCGTGGCTGCACACCCGACGAGACAAAGGGGAATATAAACATGTCTCGGGTATTCCGATCGTTCATTTACTCTTCTTGTTTGCTGCAATTGTGACTTTGCCGCCAAACACGCTGGCTGGTATACTGATGCTGGCGTTGCTTGGGCTCGACACTGGGGCTGCACATTGGGCCGCGCTTGCCTTCGCTTCCGAGTTCCTGCCAAAACGCGGGTAACCATCGCGTGCACCGGAGTACGCGAGCCAGCCGATTTGAAATGGAAAATCTTTCGCGCGTACCCGGTGACGCGTGCCGTTACCCGACAAAGATGTTTTCGATGATGCTTCAGTGGTAGTAGAGAAACCTATGGAATACCGCGATGCGCTGAACACCATTCTGATGCATGGAATTGGACGTAGTGATGTGCCGTTATCGGAAGCACGTCACGAGCATGGCTTTATTGGTTGCCTTCGTCCTTGGTCTGGCCTGCGTGACGAAAACTATCTGGATCTAATGGCAGCAATCCTCTCCCTAAGTCAATCGCTTGCGGGGCGTGACGCTTGGCCCATTGAACTTGTTGCCGGTATAATGGGCATCACGCGAATGGCTCATTGCTGGGGCGTCGATGACACAGGAATGCTGAGACGCAACCGATTGATTTCAGATAAAGATGTCGCGAAATTGCGTTTCTGGATACATCGCATTGAATCTGTGGTGGAGCAACTACTGAAGGGCAACGATCCACGTGAACTGTATCCTGACCTACTGCAGGACGTGGGGTAAATCGGGTAAGGGTGGTCATTGCTGACCACCCTGCCCACACCACCGTACGTGCGGGTCCGCATACGGCAGTTCAACGTAGATGAGCAAGCTCGGTCACCCACACGCAGTTGCCCTCACCTCGTGTTGCTTTGGTATAATGCCCCCTTGTCAAAAGGACTGGAACTAAACACACGGGACTTTCACCCGATAAGATCACGCCCATGCTGGGCGTACTTGCACCGAAGTCGCGGATCGGCCGCTTCCTGATGGAGCGTTTTCTGGCCGCGACATCGGTGAATCGTGGCGTTAGCTGGCAGGGGCATATTTCAAGGCGTCGCAATGCAAACCCAGTCGCTCGAAGCAATCATTGCCGAACTGCGTTCCGATAACTGGCTGGAAGCCGGAGTTGCGATAAAAAAAGTGCTTGCGTATGGCAAAGGTGCGGTGTCCGCTTTGCCCGCGCTCTTTGAATTGACACTTCATGACAAGGCCCCGCTAGTTTCGGACAGCTGCGCGATCATCAAACGACTTGGAAAGCATGGAGTTCCATTTCTTCGGGATCAAGCGGTTCATGCAGGCGAAGAGCTTCGCGCGATGGCGATCGGCCTGCTCGCTGAAACCGGGTGCCGCTGGGCAACCACAAGGTATGCCCCGCATTCAGTGAGTCAATCGGTTTGATAAGCGGAGTCTCGGGAGGAAGCGTGGGGGTCATGTACTACCTAGGCCATCGTGGTCTTCGCCTTAATCCAAAAAGCGATGACAGCAAAGAAAAAGGTCTGCCATTGCTTAAACTGACCGATAATCAAAGAGGGAAAATACAAAGCTCAGCGACAGCCTCAAGTCTCGAAGCAGTCAGTTGGGGATTAGCCTTTTCCGACACCATTCGTAGCGCATTTCCATTTAGCAGGAAAGTCTCCTTCGAGGATCGTGGGCTTGCAATTGAGTCGTCATGGTGGACGCGAATGGGTGCAAACGACTCTGACTGGAAGAGCATGAGGGATTTGCATATGAGTGATCTGGTGCATTTAACGAACGAGGGGAAGATCCCTCCAGTCATATTCAACGCTACGGCCGTGGAAACAGGACAACGAGCCATGATCTCAACCTTCATTTCCAACAAGGAACGTTCTGGAAATGCCAAGACCGGTGAACCCGAAATAGATTTTGAGCGAGTCATGACTCCAATCGATTTGCTCGAATTCTACAAGCCACTTGTCAGGGATGAACAACTCATTGACATACGAGTTTCGACAGCGGTTCGACTTTCAGCCTCTTTTTCCTATATCACACCAGTGGCCAGAGCACATATTTCTGATGACGTAAAGTCGGAGAATTTCGCCGAACATTCGCATCGACTCAATTACCATTTTTGTGATGGAGGATATGCAGACAACACAGGTATCGTGGCTGCGATACAAGTGATCTCCGATCTGATCGATGAATACAAACGCGAAAATGTGGCTGCACCCTTTGAGCAGATATTGTTTGTTTCTTTGGAGTCGTTTCCGAATACAGCAGTCTCTATCGAAAACGACACGACGGGATTAAAAAGTGGATTTCTCGGCCCCATCCATTCTATGGTCAATGCCAGAGTTTCAAGTCAATCGGAACGTGCACAAATCGAACATCGGCTTATGGGACGTGATAGCACTTTCCGCAAGGGTCCAGACGACGACGTCCTTGCTTCGTTCGATACGAGACTTTTGAATACCCTAGGCAAGAGTGCCAGCGATGCACTGACCATTGTCAAGGAAATCCCGGAAGCCAAGCTCGATGTTCAATCAAGGAAAGACATCGAGCGTCGACTTGGTGCTTTGGTAAAGCAAGCTACTTTAGGAACCGAGTCTACCGATTCGCAAAAGCGAGTTCTTAGTCCAGGACAAGCAGCGCAAATCCAGTCCACAGCAGGTCAAGTTCTCGAACCAAGTTTTTGGGGCAAAGCACAAGACGCAGATTTGACTCTCGAAGTCAAAGATGCGATTGCTCGCGTAAAAAACGCATCGAAGGAAATCGTAGAATCTACACTGGAAAAAGCCAGTCCCGCCACCATCGACGGGTTCAAGCCAATTGCAATTCACTCACTTGAGCTCCGGTTCGATCCACTGGCCAACAAGCTTGAGTCGCCGCCGTTGTCTTGGAAATTGTCACCCTATGACATTTGGAGAATCCAAGAGTCATGGAAAACGCGAGAAGAACGAATCAGGTTAGCAAACGAACGGAAAAAAGCGGATGGAGCGATGTCAGCATCTGCGAATGATTCGCCAACATCAAACAATAAAGTTCGCCAAATCGAAGAGCTTGGCGATTTCTTCAACATGAATGTTGACGCAAAGAAGTAATCGGCAAGCGTTACACCGACTCTCGTATGGCTTGATGCGTCGCAAAGGGGTCGGTCGCAAGAGTTGGCTCTTTGTAGGTAGCGCGCGAGAAGGTGTGAGCAATGCGAGATTGATGACTTTGGTGACCAGCTCATATCGTAACGATTTGGTTGTAACGACGTATCTGGGGAGAGTGTGATCACGCACATGCTTCGAGGAACGGTGAAGATTGAGGAATTGCGTCTGGATGTCTGGAAGACACATCACCCGGAATCAGTACAGACCTAGACATCAAAACGAAGAACGCCAATCGATTTCGAAGATGACTCAAGACCATCTTACAAATACCCCCGACAAGGTCGAGTCAATCCCCAGAAACTTGAAGCGACGAATCTGTACCAGGGACTTAAAAGCAGCAATGGGGCTGGCTTCGGAGTCTCGAACGTTTGGTAGCTATTTCCAGGTTTTCGTTCCTTAAAGATGACGCATCGAGGATATTCTTCTTGAAGTTTCAATCCCAATTAGATGCTTGCAGCAATTCTTTCTCGGCTTAATCTAGAAGTGTAAAATCAATTCATTTCGCGAATTATTGAGAATTCCTGATGACTCCTTCGTTCATGTCTGGTTGTTTACTCTTGGCGATTCTTCCCTTTGCAAGTTCAGAAGATCCTTCTGCACAACCAAGTGATGCGAAAAATCGAACAGTTTCCATCGAGGTCAAGCAACCCTTGGTACGCTATGCAGATCGCGTTGACTTGAGTTTTTCAATAGCTGGGCGGCTGAAATCCGTGCTCTTTGAGGAAGGGCAGGTCGTTGAAGCTGGTGAGGTACTAGCTACACTTGAGAATGATCGCGAAAAAGCAGAATATGCCTTTCGAAAAGCAAAAGCAGACGCATCAGAAACTCTGGAGACAGCCAAGGCAAGAATCGCTGCCTCCAAAACAGCGAAGTCCAGGGCAACTGATGCCAATCAATTAGTGCTCCATGCCATCCCGTCACAGGAGATTCGCCGTCTGGAACTGGATTTGGATTTGGCGGTTGCTGAACTCAACGAGAAAAATCGTGAGAAGGAACTTGCAGCGCTTGAGGCCGAGATCGCAAAGGCATCGTACGAGGCGACGATTCTAACTTCGCCATTTACTGGGACGATAACTCGCCGATTACTTTCGAAGGGCTCGTCGGTCGATGGTTTGAAACCGATTGGACAAATTGTCAGTAAGAACAAACTCCGAGTCGAGGGTTTTGTTAGTTTAGACGAGTCGCGAAATCTTCGAGTCGGTGACAAAATAATGGTTCGTCAGAAATCAGGAAAAGAAGTTGCGTTTGACCTAAAATTCATTGATGTAGGAGCGCAACAGGTCCAAAAGCTTATACGAATATGGGGGGAGACTACAGATACGCAGGGGCTAGTGGAAGGGGAAGCAGTTACTGCAATTCTGTTTGGCTCGAATTGACAAGAGAATTTGACGAATATCGAGGACACATCGTGCTCAAAACGGAAGTGGGCCATCGTACTCATGGCAAAATCTACTGTTTGTGAGGATCGACAGGAAAACGCGTGTTCTAGGGAATTTTGCTAATGATCCAGCCAATGGAGTAATGCTCACCGACGCCGCGAAGTGGGTTCGAAACACTCAGTACAATTGTTTTGAGTAATTCGACTAAACCGCTTATGCTATCAAACTACCTTCGCCTAAACGGTAGATCAAACCATGTCGCTCAGCTATTTTCGATTTTTCTCAATCGCATTGATCTTGTTGTCCCCCGGCTGTGGAGGGATTCCAAGACGGAAGCCGACAAATACATCCGACCGTCATGAGCAGTGTAGTCCGACAAGAATCGAGCCCGCATTGGTTAATGACCTCGATAGTCTCAATCCAAGCTCTGGCGCCATTCAGCAGGCATCTGCTGTAAAGGAAGTCGAGTACGATCCCAATCGTCTATCGGACTTCCGCGTAGATTCAACAAACGTAGACTTGGCGAATGGTCCGGATCCAATTCTTGGAGATTTGTATGAAACATTCGGAGAACGGTACTTTAGCCTTGATGATGTCAAACTCTTTGCTTTGTCAAACAACGAAGTCATCAGGCGGGATGCGGACTTCCTATCTCCGATAAACGGTAGTGTCGTTGAGTCCACTACAACCCTTGCGGATTACGATATCGCCCAATCAGGTTTTCTCTTCGGGCAACGCGGAGTAAATGCGGCGAATTCCGATTTTGATTGGCGGTGGAACAAGCAAATCGCAGTCGGTGAAAATGACTTGATTCAAAACAACCGATTCCTTTCCGGGGGAATACCGCCGGGGGGGACGCTACAAAACAGGACCGGTCAGTACTTGACCAGTGCAACCAAGAATACTCAATGGGGTGGACAAATACGCTTGTCGCACGAATTGGACTATTTGGCAAGTAACATTCAAGACGCCTTTTATCCCTCCTCGTTCAATGGACGAATTCGCGGGGAAATTCGACAACCTTTGCTTGCAGGTGCTGGGAGGCAGGTTACATCAGTGGCTGGTCCATTGAACGGAACGATAGATGGCGTAACTGGAGTATCGCAAGGCGTCTTGATTGCAAAGCTTCAAACGGAGGAAGCACGAGAACAGCTGAACTTAGCAGTTTCACAACTCTTGAGAGACGTTGAAATTCTCTACAATCAACTGTCTACATCAAACGAGATCATAGACATCTACGATGGCGCGACCCGATCACTTGAGGAGTTGATTTCTAGATCGGAAGCAGCCGTAGAGAGCAAAGCAAAGGGTGGAATTTTTGATCTGCTTCAGGCAAAACAAGCCCGGGACGGGATTTTGCTTAGTAGAATGAATGAGCTCCGGAACAACCGGACTATTTCAGCAAGACTGCAGCGACTAATCGGCTACCCGAATACAATCGAAGGACTCCAGTTGCGAGGCCTTGGAGATCCTGTTCCGTTTATGGCAGATGTCGATCATGCGCACCAATCCGCCATTCATTCAAGGTCCGACTTCCGAATTCTAGAACTAAGAGAACGGAGTTTGAGAGCACAATACTTGGCGACTAGGAATCTCAACAGACCTCAACTGGACTTTGTGACTGGATACAATGTCAACGGGTTTGGTGATAATATGTTCGCCCCAGACATTCCTGGACCAGATAGCGCAACAGCGAGCGTTTACAGGAACCTATTCGACGGGCAGAATACTGGATGGGATGCCAGATTTGAGTTAGCGTCGGTAGCAGGACGTCGACTAGCACGTACGAGAGAGAAGAATATTGCAGCCCAGCTCCACAAGCTTGCGATCGTCCGCCGAGATCGCTGTAACGAATTGCTTTTTGAACTCCGGCAAATAACAAACGACATCGACTTGATTTATCAAACTTGTCAGATTCGAAAAGACCAATTTGAACGATCGATGGCAGTCATTCGTTCACTCGAGGCTAGGCAACTGGCTGACTTTCAAATCGAAAACAGCGTTCTTTTGGCAAACGCAATCCAGACGAATGTGAACGATGACGCGGAATTAAAACGTTCTAGAGCTGAATACTACAACGCTCTATGTGAACTTCTTTACCGTCAAGGACGAATTGTCGAAGACAACAATCTATCCGTTAGATTTTAGTGCAACTACAACGGAACTCTATTGCAATTGGATGTGTTTTCAAACCCTTTCGGGTTAATAGCATTCTAAGCAGGCTTAACTATTAGAGAAAGACAATCGATTTGCTGATGCTCACCCCAAGGAATCACTGTTTGCTCAACTATGTTTAATCCCGCTTTGAGGCAATAGTCATAAAACAATCCTGGCGGCATGAAATTCCTCCAGTGAGAATTTAGCGTGTATTTTCCCCCAGGATTCGCGGCATAGTTCGAGTGATGCAAAAGCGCCATTCCCCCAGGTCTCAATACTCTGTGGATTTCAAGTAAGTAACTGTAAATTACTAAGTGATCGAAATGAACCATTGCATCATAACTAAACACAGATGTGAATACTTCATTTGGTAGTGGATCCAGGGACTTGCCATCATTCGCAAGAAAGCTTACATCGTTGTGATCTCGAAATCTGTTTCGGCAGAAATCAATGTTCGCAGGCACAATGTCGACCAACGTTTTGCGATTTCCCCAATCTCGCATGACCCAACTGTGTCGACCGCGACCACATGCAAGCTCCAAAACATTCCGAACGTCCAGATGAGCAAATTTCAATCGAAATGCTGATGACGGTTTCCAAAAATCGTCAACGTTCTTCTCTGCATACTCGTAGTAGGCCTCGTCATTGAACCAATTCTCGGCCACCTCTGCGACCTCCGATTCTACTTTGATCGACTCATGGAATGACACCGTTCAAGCACTCCTTTAATGGGCTAATGGGGGGAATTTCTGAAGCGAACCTCGAAAGAAAGTCAAATGTGCATTCCATTTTCAGATCGCGATTGATAGGAGCTGGCTCGTCGCCTGCAAAAAATGCTCACCGAACCGCTCAAGCGAAGCATTCTCTCTAGCCCATTGCTGCGCGGCATCACCGATGCGTCTCCTCTCTTGAGCACTATCAAAAAGAAGGTGGCAAGAATCGACGTACTGGTCCGTAGAAGTGCACAAAATTCCTGTCTCGTTGTGGGTCAAGAGACTACAAATACCACCTTTGGATTCCGCAACGACGGGGATGCCAGCAGCCAT
The DNA here is from genome assembly GCA_021300155.1 of Pirellula sp. Classification (GTDB taxonomy): domain Bacteria; phylum Planctomycetota; class Planctomycetia; order Pirellulales; family Pirellulaceae; genus JBKCUI01. Next base: position 33,299 of record JAJTID010000073.1, on the reverse strand, counting down.
TGCTTCGAGAATATTCATTGGACATGTTTCGGCAAAGTCCTCCCGCGTCTGATACAAGTATATTTGTGGAAATTTGAGAAAGTCGGGAACTCTCATCGATCCAAATCCGAGCAAGAGATAGTTGTTCTTCAATCGAAACAAGTTTGTTTTGACGTACTGCTGCATTTCGATTGGGGCTCCTAATATCATCGCATTAAGATCGCCGATACGAATCGACTCGTGCAATCCGAAAAAATCAGTAGGAAACTTGAATTCGGCATCGCGAGAGTGTCTTCCCACAGAAAACGGGATTTCTTGTCTTTGAACTCGAAAGAACTTTTCGGCGACAGGGTTGATCAAGACTCGACTTAGCCTGTTAGGTACACTCGCACCTGTTCGAGCTCTCGACTCTTTGGAAAGAAAGATATACCTCATACCATGTACGAGGGGAACCTCTTTGAACCAATGGTTGATTATCAGCGACCGATTCAAGACACGAGGTGGCAGATCTCGAAAGTCGGACTCACTCATTGGCGGATAGTAATGGAAACAATTCAGATCGGCATTCTGGCTGCCAATCATCCCTGTCTCTTTGCCGGGCTCGACTTGCAACAAAGACACGTTCTGCAATTCTGACAACTCTTCAGAAATCCAGCTCTTTGCGGCTCTTGAAAAGAGCAATACATGTTCGTGGTCAGGAAGCGCCTTTACCGTATTCAATACAACAACTTCTGCTCCGCCGACGAACAAGTCGTAAAATCGGTGAACAATTCTCATGGTGCTGGCTCTTTAACTGCGGGGCCAAATTCTCCAGGCTGTCGAAAGTGTATCCAGCCGAAATTTCCTTTGTTCGCGAAGACTCTCAAGCTCTTGAGCAATTGGAGGTCGATCGAAGCAATGTCCGACAAGCGTGGCTCGTGGAAACAAATCAATCGCCGCTTTAATCGCAACCAAGAGCTCGGGACAATCAGAAATTGCATTAAAGAACAACACATCTGGTTGAACACCGCTGTCTGCAATTTCTATAAGCCCATCCATAAACTCCTTGCGTACAGGTATTATCCTGTTTTGCATGTCCCAATTCTCGTGAACAAACTTCTCGAATAGGTTTGATTCGAGTGATTCCGTTTCTGGGTCTTTCTGGGCAAACGGATATCCTTTCCATGGATCAAGGCAAATGATCTTTGAATGTCCAGCCAATTCAGAAATCAGCCTGCTGGTTCGTCCTATCCAACACCCCAACTCCACAACACAAGTGTCGTCAACTTTTACGGTATCTGCCAATGCTTGGCGCACCGAGGGCAGAATCCAAATTCGATCGGCTGCCGCTATATCCTCAGGCCGCGTTTCTGGCCAAGGATACCTTGCAGCAAAGTTCATTAAAGTACTTTTGTCGTTTTGCGAAGTTTCCGTGCGAGGCGTCTTGGTGTCCTTAAAATTCATCGTGAAGCTATTAAATCGAGGACGATCCATGCCTGCGTCCTCCCATCCGTATCGATAGTTTCCGATGTGCCATAACCGTACCGAGGTATCAGCGTAAGTAACCAATCCGCAACTTCTAGCCCGTTCGCAAAAAGCATAGTCTTCTGCCAAATACCAATGGGCTTCTTCGATCTCCCTAATCATGGGCTGAAAGAAAGGAATCATTGGCGCACCAAATCGTTCATTGCAAACGCGAAGATTTAAATCGTCCTGAACCTTCTGATATGCCGCGCGGCGTATATTCAAGAATCCCGCACCAGCATATAGGATCTCAATCAATGCCCCTTCTTTTCCGAACGTTACCGCTGGCATCGTTGGCGCCACATGACAAGCTAATGCACGCTTACCTTTTTGTGGATAAATACCACAAACGATTGGCAGGTTATGCCTTCTGACTTTCTCAACGTCGTCAGGATGGAAACCAACATCGGAATCAATCCAAAAAGTCTCTTCAAACCCGTTTAGCAACGCATCTGTGGCCATCTGATTTCTTCCCTGATCGATCGCTGCATAGCCTCCGACACGACGAACCTCGTAACCTCTTCGTTCCAGTTCTTTGAGCGCATAGTCGCATTCTTGATGAATGAACATGCCAAAAGGCACCAACACAACACATTTGCGAGGGTCCATAGGATCGTCGCTATACTTTCGTGCAATTCCGGCCTTCGGATGAAGTCTATCAGGTGGGCACATCCACAAATTTTGCAGCGTTGACGGGATCTGCACAAATTCGAGGATTCTTTTGACAGTATTCTCATCGCTCAATTGATGGTCATCGACTAACAAGAAATTTTCAGGGTGATTGATCGCAAACTTCTCTGCCTGTTCGTAATACTCATTCACATAGAGTGCAATGGCCTCGGATCGCGACGGCGTATTGTATTTCGGAAAAGAGCGGGACCAAATTGGGTCACGGAACCATCCGGTTGGCAGAATCTCCGACCAGTTGTTTGTCGGCACACGAGCAACACTATCCAGTTGTGACTCGAACCCTTTCACAACGGTCTCAACGGATGCACGGAGGCACAGCATTCTAACACTTGGGTCAGTTTCCAAAACCAACGGAACGAACGGCAAGTAGAATGCAGCAATATCGCAGCGCAGTCTCGCTCCCGACGCCGAATTGCGAAGTCGCAACAGGCGTTCGCGGATTCGCCGCTCCTTGTCATCGGTAACCCAGGGCAAAATTGGAGCATCTTCGATCGTTGCCACCGTCTGAGGCTGACGCGCAATGAGCTCCTTTAAAGCGCCAAAGCCACATTGGCCAGCTCCCAATCCCAGCAAAAGATTTGTTTCCATCTAGACGAAAGCCTGCTTTCCTAAAGAAGTATTTGGGTCACCATTTCGCTATCGTTACCACCACACGTTTCGTTCTACAAATTCAACAACGTCGCCGCATAGACTATAAAAAAGACTGTAGTCAGGGCAGCGAATCTTTGCTGAAACTTCAGCACCAATGCGTTGGTCGGGCACTTCTGATCGATCGATCTTTGCATATGCGCGAACATAAGCTCCAAGTCTCTCGTTGTGATCTGCGCGCGTGGCAACCGACGAGAGCATAGCATATTTTGGCTGAGAAACTTCGGTCATAGCAATGTACCGAACCTTCAGGGACTCATATTTTTCTAGACTCTTTAGAACGTGTCCCATTCGGTATTCAGAAATGTTCAGTTCTAGACGCCATGGACCTTCGTCCTCCATCACTTCAAGCAAAAGGTCTCCTTGCTTCACGGGACGGCCTGTCAAGTACTCCTCTGGCTGAAACGTTGCAACTACTCCATCAAACTCCGACACGACAACCAACCGGCTAATTCTCTCTTCCAAAATTCTGACACGTGTCTCTGTCCCAGAAAGTTCAATGGACGCTGCCGCTCTTTCACCTTCAATCGCAAGCTCCTGTTCGCGGTCGCCAAGTTGTAATGCGCCTTGCAGTTTTACTCCCAGCGATTCGACCTGTGAGGACAATTCGACAATTTTGTTCTTGCTAGCAACCAAGTCTAATTCTAATTCTTTGTTGTCGAGAGTCAGAAGCGTTTGTCCTTTCTTCACGCGCCCACCGCCAACGACCAGGACTTCTTTAACGATTCCATCAGCCTTGGCATATATCTCATGTTGAATCTCAGGCATCGCTCGCCCCTCCGCGTGTACCCGATAAGTAGCAGGCACAAACGCTAAGCAGATACCTGTAGCCACCAAAACCGCTATCACGGAGGCGATTGCTATTTTGGGGTACCCCAATAGCCATCGAATTTTCGTACCTATCCATCTCCAGATTGGCAAAAACAGAACAGATTCATATGAATTCGCATTCTTTAACGCCGACGCGATATGAGGACGAAGTAGTTCGGCTCGTTCCACACAAGAATGGAAGTCTTGGCTTCCGGTAAACTGTTCGACCAACAACAAACCAATCGACTTCTTTTTGGGAATCTTTCGATGCGCCATTTCATGTTTGGTTCTCTCATGTTCATCACTTGGGACCAAAGGAATCAACGCCACGCATTGCGAGCGACTCTCCGCGATGAAGTCCGCAAAGGCGTCCAGCATATTGTCTGGACAATTTGCATCTCCGCCCTGCAAAATCAACTTTTGAGGTAACCACCTCGACAAGTTCGCAAGCTTTCGCATCGCTTTGGACAAACCAGCACGCCTCTGAATCGTTTCAACGTGGCTAATCGCAAGCAGCTTACATCCGCTACCACGGAACAAAACGACACTCAGACGATCACAACCTGCCAAGATTCGACCATCTGTTGCCGAAACTGCAGCCACTCTACTGGTACTCAACTGCTCATAGAGCAACTGCAAAAATCGATCGAGCTGTTTGTTGTTAATCGCCGCTTGTGATTCGGCAGAAGAACTCGGCTCTACCGCCTTCTTCGAATGAAGATCGACAACATCGCAAATTTTTTGCCCAACTGCGTCAATCGAGGAGCGAGAGTGCTTGAAAAAAGAATCGTCGCACAATATCTCGAGAATCAATCGCTTTGTCCCAGCGGAAAAAGGAAAGATACGACCTATTAGATTCAATCCGGTCACGACTTGCCCTATATGTTCTGTCGCGATCTCACCGCTTTCCGAGCAACTCACCAATTGATCGTGGTGCGTGGAATTGACCCTGAAGTGACCGTTCTGCGCGAACTGATCTAGCCCGATATCTAGCCTGACAGCAGGAGCCTCGCCTTCTTCAATTGTCCAGACAACAATCGCTATACTAGAGAGATGACCGCAGGCACATTCCACGAGTTTTCGCAAAAGGACGTCGAAATCGCCTCGATAGGAACTGAAGTCTGTACCGATCGAATCGAGGTCCGAAATCAACTGCTCGAAGGAGAATATCACTTGAGATCTTTGAGTGGGCGATGCGGGATTTTAGAGTACCTAGGGTAGGATAATCTAACGATGCTGCCGAGTCATCTATTCGTTCAGCAATTCGATGCAAGGATCGAGAGACATTCGAATGAATGACTTGAGGCGTTGTTTTTCATGCTTAAGAAGTTCCTTCCTGCTTTTTGTATGCAATTTTTCAATCGTCCGCTGTAACTGGACATGTATTCTCTCAGTTTTCGCTGGCAGTTCACCTTCCTTCCTAGCCAATCGCTTCCATTTTGCGATCAGTTTTGCATGGTAGTCAGCTTTCATCGAACGGAACAGCTCATCTTCCATGCTTAGGAAAAATTGAAAACTGCCTGGATCACCCTGTCTAGCACAACGCCCCACGAGTTGACGATCGATGCGAACGGATGTGTGTCTTTCTGTTGCGATTACGTGCAGCCCACCCGCGGAACGCACTTCATCGTCCAACAAGATGTCCGTTCCTCGACCTGCCATATTGGTAGCAATGGTAACCGCTTTGCTTTGACCCGCCAATGCGACGATTTCAGCTTCACGTCCATGTGATCGACAATTCAAGACCTGGTGCAGAATTCCCGCCATAGTAAGCTTCTTGCTCAATGATTCTGAAGCCTCAACGGACGGTGTACCAATTAATACAGAACGATTCAGTCCAATCAGTTGGCGAATTGAATCAACGATGGCATCTTGCTTTGACGAGATATCGATGAACATTCTCGTCGGTAATTGTTCTCGGATACACGGCCGATTTGTAGGCACCACACGTGTCCCGATTTTATAAATGCTTCGCAACTCACCGCGTGCGTGGTATGCCGTTCCCGTCATCCCCGTCAGATGATCATACTTTCGAAAAAGACTCTGCAATGTAACTCTCGCCGCTGTTGAATTGGCTGGAGAGAAACGAACCTTTTCTTTCGCCTCGATGGCTTGGTGAAGACCTTGCTGCCATTTTCGTTCTTCCATTACTCGTCCAGACCCCTCGTCAACGATCACTATGGAATCATCCTCCATAACAATGTAGTCCCGTTCCTTCAAGTAAAAGTACTTCGCTACGATGGCTTGTTCGATGTGTTTGAATATCTCCTCGTTGTTGAATTGTGCCAGGACGCTTGGTTTTGCTGAAAGTAAAACTTGTCGACAGCCATACTCCGAAAGATCTGCAGTACGGCGTCTCGGATTTAGGATAAAATGCTGCGATGGGCTCAGATTGGCAGCAAAATCGCAAGCCCAACGACATAGGTTTTCCTTGTTTTGCTCATCGGATCGTTCGGAACCAATGATCAACGGAGTTCTTGCGTCATCAATGAGAATGCTGTCCGCTTCGTCGATAAGTGCAAAGTAGAAACCGCGATGTACAGGCCTTGTCATCTCCGATCTGTTGTTCACAGAATCAGGAGTGCCTCTTTTCATGGTATCCCTCAAGAAATCAAACCCGACTTCTCCGCTCGTCGTATAGGTGACATCTTTCGCGTACGCGATTTCCCTTGCTTGATCATCCATGTCTGTTGTCACTGAGCCAACAGATAGCCCTAACAACTCGTAGATGCTCGTCAATAGTTTTGCGTCGCGGGTGGCTAGGTACTCGTTTGCCGTCAAGACATGGCAACCTAATCCTGCAAAGGCTCGTAGCACAACTGGCAACACCGCAGTGATTGTCTTACCCTCCCCGGTTTGCATTTCCACAATCCGACCGTGAAACATTTGAATTGCGGCATGGATCTGAACCGGGTAGTGAGACTTGCCCGTTACGCGACGAGTGGATTCGCTCGCTAGTGAGTAGGTATCCACCATGATCTGACTGAGCGGCTTTCCACTCAATGCATACGACTTCAGCTTTTTCGCGAACCGAACTAGCTCTCCATCGGAGCAACCCGCAAGTCGCTGACGTTTCTTAAGAATGGTCGACACATATGAGCTAAGCATGTCGCACATCAATCCTATAGTCGAAACCACACTTTAGTAACGGCCCATCTCCATAGCCAATTGCCGATGGAGTACTCGCTGACGATGATTCTAGCGGATCCACGAAAGCCAGTTTGCAGTCGTTCGTCGGTAAGCGTTATCCTTGCACTTGCCATGATCATACCTCGATCCAGCAAAAATCGTCCGTCAGGAGTTGGCGTGGCTGCAATCGGTCCCCCGAATGAAGCGTACAGTTCGGGGGGGCAATTCCTAATGGCTCGCTCGGCAACCACTTCTAGCTTGCTTCGTATAACCACGTTGGGAGTACCGTAGATTTTAATTCTAACGTCGCGGCTTGATCGTAGCTGTTTTGCATCTTCTTGATCTACAAGCAATACAACCTCGTAGTTCTCGGTTGGGGCTATGGTGCAGAGATGAGTTTGCACATCAATGAACGCACCAACATTTTTGGTCGACAGTGGGGTTCCAGCCCAACGTCCGAGAATTTTCGAATCTTCTTCGTTTGGCATTTGGAGTACTGGCGGCTCCACGATGCGTCCAGCGATCGGAGCCAGTATTGTTGTTTGGGCCAGCCAACCTTCGGCTTTTGTCAATTCCGCAAGTATCGACTTCTCGCGATCTTCATGAAGTCTTGAAGCTGATTCGTCGGAAACGCTCCTGGCGGCTTCTTGTTTCTTACGCACGATATCAAGCTCTGAAATCAACGTGTGAACGCGATCAACAAGATCATCATTCTTTAGCCGCAACAATGGTTGATTGACTTCAACGTGCTCACCAGGCTTAACCAGGATTTCTTCCAAAATACCCGGCACGGTAGCGAAAACGTTTTGTGCCAAATGAGGTTGAGAATAACAGGGAGCCTCGATAAACCAAGGAATTGGTACAAACGCGATAAAGCCAAGGAACGCCGCAAGAATGACCAAGGAAATCGTCATCTTTTTCTTGCTCATGGGGGTTTTTCGAGGAGCACTCAAGATGTCATACCACTGCTTTCCTTGAGTCCCAAACCCTGTGAATAGACTGATGGATGCCAAACCCAGTCCGAGTGTTTCCAGACGATAGGGACGCAGAATCTGATACATGAAACCCATGATGCCAATCATTACGACCCATCGATAAAGGGATGCGGAGATAGCATAGAGCACAAATAGCCCCCTGTCCGTGCGGGGAAGGAAAGCGCTCTGCGGAACTTTGATGCCGAGGCACCCCCAAGCGATCGCATTGCGTAGTGCTTGCGTGGCCTTGGTCTGCATGTTGGGAATTTCCAAGAAATCCGCCAGGATATAGTAACCGTCAAACTTCAGCAGCGGATTCGCGTTGAAGATGAGCGTGGAAACGGTCGAAACAAACGCGATGTTCAGGCACATGTTTTGAATCGCTCCCATCGGAGCATTCCACCAAATTACAACGCAGATTGCAGACAAGATCAGTTCAAAATACATTCCAGCCGCACCTACTGCCATTCGATGCCATTTGTTGTCGAATCGCCAAGAATCCGAGGTGTCACAAAACATCGTTGGACTAAACACAAGAAAAACCAACCCCATCTCCCGACACTCCCCACCCAACTTTCTGCAACTCAGTCCATGCCCCAACTCGTGTACGAATTTGGTGATCGCAATCGTAATCCACAAGTAGAAAATGTTTTCTCCGGAAAAGAACTGCTCGAGTGCAGGCAGACGTCTTTGGATCTCGCCGTAATGCGAGGCTGCAAAGGAAGCACACACTCCAACGAATAACAGCGTGAGCAGAATCATCCATGGATGTAAAAGCCATCCAAAAACGCTCAATACAACTCCCAAGAAATGATTGAGGTCCCAGCCCGGCAAACGAATGAACAAAGGGTTGCTAATTACCTTGATTGTCGATTTTCGCAACTGTTCTGAACGCTTTAGGGTTAGTCGTATTCCTTGCCCCACCCTTGCTGTGGCGACAAGCCCTTTTTCGTGCATGTCTTGAAGCAAGTTCTGAATTTCGACAACGTCTACGTGGATGGTAGGAAAAGCTCTTTGAATCTCTCGCTTGAGATGCTCGATGGATCGAGGAACCCGAAGAAGAGTCAGGAGAAGATATTGTTCAGGGGTGAGCCGAAAGTACTTCAGGCGAACAGGGTCCTTTGCAATCGCACATTCTTCATCACGGAAACTAATCGTCGTAAATTCTAGATCTTGTCGAGCAGCAAACGGGAGCGCTGTTTCGTTGTCGTTACTTGCGTTTTCCATTGTTCGACACCAAAACCATATAGCGTTTAATCTACCGACATCCGATTTAGTGATCTTACGAGTGTAAACCAAACTCGAAAACAATTTCAAAAAAACTGCATGAGCCTAGTTGAAATGGGTTGGGGAACTTCGTAGTTTACTGGTCCGCTCGAAAAATTTCTTAAGCCGAGGAATGGAATCGAGATGCTTGCTTGATGTTCAACACCTAGTAGCGGTTGAAAACAAGTTCATTAGTTCCGTCTGTTTCCTCAATTTCACCCGTCGAGGTTTTCATGGCTGTGGCATTCTGGTTAGGTCGATTCCTTTCAAATCTTCAATGGAATCTAGCGAATGCCTCGAAGCGGGAACGGCGTTATGCCAAGATGCAACGTCGTGCACGAAGAAAGCAAGACGGCTTGGCTAGCCAGCTCGAAGACTTAGAGTACCGAGTGATGCTGAGTGGAACGACCGCGGTCAACGATCAAGCGGTCCTGAAGCAAATCAACACTCCTATCACTTTGAATGTGTTGGCGAACGACTACTCGGCCAATGGCAAACTGGAAATAACGAACGCATCGCTCCTCGTCGGATCGGGGTCTGTGCGCGTCGTCCAGGGGAATCCACTGGAGACTGGATTGGCTGGTCAAGATCAGATTGAAGTAACACTAGCTAATAATTTTTCTGGATCAGCATCCGTTCAGTACTCCGTCGTTGATGAAGCTGGAAATCAATCAACTGCTAGCGCATCGATCAACATGAGCGCCGATCCTGGGATCGGATTCTATCAAAGCGGCGCCAATGGCGCTCTAATCGTCGTTGGCGGAACAGGTGGAGGACATTCTGTTTCTCCGACATCTGGATTCATTCCTACAATCACAGGCAACATGTCATTCACGATCGGAGTCTTGGGAGCATCCTTTTCTACGTCGGAAGCGTCAGGGGATCAAGACATTGTGGCGGTTGTGACCACGACCTCAGACGGAGTTGCGAATTGGTCCTACACAGAGCAAGTTGTTTGGGACTACGACATTGACAGTCAGAGTGGAGACGGAGATTCGAAGCATTACTGGGGCGGGTACAGCTACGCTTTTTCCGCTGTATCCGTCGATGGCGTGATTACAACGACGTTTGCGTATGTTGCTGGCGATGAATTTGATGTGACCTCTGTCACAACTACGCCCGCTGTTTCCTACACTTCAAGATCGCGGGGTAGCGTTGATACGGTTATTACCGTAGTCAACATCGATGCAGTCTTCGATTTCGGATCTGTCTACTATCGCAAAACAGATTCGGCCAACTCCACAGGACATGGCATATACAATCGGTCTCTTTACGGGGGTGGAATCGTTGGTTCGATGAGTAGTAGCGGGAGTAGTAACAACCAGTTAACTCTTTCGCGATCGTACGCCCAGCTCACAACAGGTGGCTTCCATGTCACTGGCTCTGTCGCAATGAGTGGAGATTCGGATTCCAATTACTCCTATTCGGGGAGTGGATCCTACGATGACCATGGCGTTTTTACAACCGCGAACGAGAGTGGAGGCCAGACGGAGTCAAGCCAATACTCAGGTGGGGGAGCTTTTGATACCCTGATCGGTTGGACTCTAAGCGGAAGCGGTCATATGGAAGGTACCCAGGAATCGCGTTACTCCTATGATGGTGTGAGGGATTACGAAAGGGAATTTCACGGAGGCATTATCGAGGGGGTCCAGCTCACGAGTGGTTACAACAATAGCAGTGGCGACTTTAGAATTGATTACAACTTGACTCCCAATGGCTGGAAGCTTTCCGGAGGAGTAAACAGCGGAGGAGGTGAATCTCTCTCGAAATCACAGTATGTTGGCGGTGGAGACTATGAGTTCGTCGAACAAAAGGAAGGCTATTCGAAGACACTGTCGGGGCTCATGGCAGAGAGTGGGAAAAAAGCCAACTATAGTTACTATCAAACATCAGGAACTCTGGATATTGCAACATCGAAATGGAATACGAGTGGATCTGGCAATGCCCTAGGAAGCAATGAAGATGAGTTGTCTTACAGTGGCTCTGGAAGCTACTATCGGCTTGCCAACAACGGACTTGTTAGTGGAGATGCCTCCGAGAGTTTTTACCAAAAGTCGAGCGGCAATTTTCAGACCGTCTCAAGAATGTCTGCCTCTGGATGGATCCTTAGCGGCAACGGCTCGGCAAAGGGAATATCGATTGACTACTCCGACTACAGCGGGTCGGGAAGCTACTCCCGAATGGAGGGGGAATCGGTCGAAGGAATCGAGTTCGAAGGAACACAAAAAGAACATGGTTCGACGACCAAGTTCAATGATTGGCAAACGCAATCGACCTTGACCGAGGATGGCATAGTTTCAACAAACGCCAGCGGAAAAGGGAAAACGTACTCCCATGAATATACCAATTTTAGTGGCCAAGCTTCCTATTATCGAGTGACAGTCGACCAACAAGGTGTGATTAAGGGTGCCAAGAACGAGGATCGCACCGATGAAAACTGGAAAGAAATTTCGACCTCAACCCAATCATTCGAACAATATTATGGCGATTTGGGGCAATCGACGGGCACGGAGATTCCTGAAACTGGCTGGTCCGTCACTACCGGTACGGCTTCAAATGTTGGCAGCGGATACGCAAATGTAAATTGGAATGGCGGCTCAAACTATCAACGTAGCTGGTCCAAAGACCAGGGGACGACTTCGGCATCCTACACGGGTGCAGCAGATCTGACTGAGAAAGGACATGCAAAGAGCAACTACTACGCCAGCAGCATTAGCACTTTGAACGTTAATGGCGATTGGGTGCGCACCTCCGGATCAGGAAGGAGTTCGGGTGAAGACTATGACTATATGAAAATGGACACGACAGGCTCCTACACAAAGGGAAGTACCGGAGAGCATGACCGTGAGACATTCAACTCCGGTGAGTTTACTAGTCTTGAGACGGACACAAATCGAACAGAGTGGTCCGAGAAGACAAACGTCATCGGTGGTGAATTTAGGCAAGTGTTCGGGACTGCGTCGGGTTCTGGAAACTCAAAGAGTTTCTTCAGCAGTAGCGGTTCAGGAAACTACGCACACCACGGTGGCAAATTCAACACTACCATCCACGGCACTACCAACGAATGGAACGAGTCAACCGATACCACAAGCTATGATAAGAATTCGACTTGGTCGCAATCACTCGGGTGGCAATCAACGGGTTTGTTGATATCAAAGGGGAATTCTGTCGACCATAGCAACTACTCAGGTAGTGGCGACATGAACTCCTTGGACACGGGAGCAAGTGCATACGAAGATCAGGATGAGATCAAGATCCTGACGGGGAAATTAAATGAAAAGGGGCATACGAATGCCTTTTCGGACTATTCGTCCGATTCAGTGTGGATCAATGTCAACGACCCTACTCCAAACCCATCGGCACCGCAATCTGGTTGGAGGCTGTGGAGCGGTAGTGGTTCGAGTTGGGGAGATGGATATACCCATGTTGATTGGTCCGGAACTGGAGGATATACCAGTGGAGGAGCTGATAACCGATGGGGCAATTGGAGTGCTTCCGGAATCGTGACATCCAATGGTCACGATGACAAATTCAATGGCTGGGATAAAACGTCAAAGGTACTCCCATCAGCTTCGGGCAATGCGTGGTTGACGACCCGTGGCTCGGCTTCGGATTGGGGAAATTCGTACAGCATTACCACTCATGACGGCAGTGGATCTTGGCGTGCTTGGGTCCTCGAAGATTCCATTGTTGTTTCCTTGATTCCAGTCCCCTTGGCTAAACCCGTTTCTGGGACAGTAACTCAAACGTCTGTGGAATGGGAAAGAGACGAATGGAACACTCGTTCAAACCTTGACCTAAGTATGGACCCATCGGGCGCACAGAAAGAAACTTTTCGCGTGGTGAGTGGAAATGCTTCGGGAAGCCACTTCGAAAGTGATCGAACCGAATTCGAGTATGCTTCAGACACATACACCCTAAAGGATGCTCCGTGGATGTCGGGGTCGATGACGGCTTACGGTTACCAACAGTCCATTATCCAAGGCGATTACAATTCGGTCTGGTCGAATACAGCAGTTACTGAAAATGAAGACGGAACAACCACAACAGCGCCGGGGTTTCAATTGATTTCAGGTAGCGGCCGGCTAGATGAGACTTCAGGAAAGGTGAAGGAGTACAACGGTCTAGGGTTTGACAATCGGTCTGGTGATTTTGATTCCGGTGGAGAAAGCGGTTCCAGTTATGGGGGCACAACTGGCGGAGGAGGTTCCTGGAATTTTGCAGCGTTTGCGACTCAGTATGGACGGATCGAAGACAGTTCTGGTATTTTCGTTGTCAGTCAAGTGCAGAATGGAAAATGGAATATTGTCGATTCCGGGGCTCAGGCCAGTGGATTTTCTGAAGAACGATGGAATTGGAACGGATTAGGAACTTATAACCGCGGACCAATTTCTGGAGTATTTGGAGAAGGTAACTCCTCCTATTCCAGAGACGCCTATCTTTTCGGTTTCAATCAAATTGGGGGGATGACGTCTGCTTCTAGATCCGCAAGCACGCTGGCCACTTCTTACAGCCATTATTCAGCATCAGGGACGGTGGAACTGTTGGGGGTGTCTGGTTTGTACCGAATTACTTCGAATGTTTCTGCTTCAGGTTCGACCAATGTGAACTATCGCTGGGATACCAGTTTTGCGGACCAAGAGAAACACCAATGGGTTGCCATTGGTGGAAATGCAAACGTACAAAGTCATGTTAGTGGCGGCAATAGTTTTTCAGGATCTGATATCGAATTATCGGAAAGCTCACTGATCGTCAAAGACAGAAGTTTTTCAAACTCATACTTTGAGCACATATCGGAAAATTATATAGCAGTCCCACAAGTAGCTATCGCAGTAATTCCTGAATCTGGCCGAAAACAGGAATGGCTTCTCGTTGGCGGGACTTTTTCTGATGGAGGATCAGGAGCGTTTGCCACTCTAGATTCAACCGTAGGCGATTTCTCAACTCCCATCTTTTCGATTGAGGGGACTTATACTGAGATTTCAACGGGAAACTCAGAGTACACTTCTAGCAGAACGGGTTCATTTGAAAACGGCAAATGGACAACCAATGGCACAGGGACGGCAATCAGCCTTAGTACATATGACTACTCGTATGACGAAAGCGAGGAATTTGAGACGAATGGCGGTACAGGCACCCGCTCTGAGAAACAATCGGATCATAGCTCTTTCTTTACCTCTATAGACGACACCTGGAACGACGATGAGACGGGATGGCGACCCGGCGCTGCAGGGAGCGTGAGCAACCTGGGTTTGTTAAATGGCAAGCCTGTCGATACAGAAGTTGGATACTGGTCGTCCGAAGGAACAGCAGAATATGATGCTAATGGTTCGTGGGAAGTAAAGCTGAATCAGACAGAAGACTGGTACGCTTATGTTCACTACGCTGTGCTTGAGGGAACACGTACGACAGATTACATGGAAACATTCGAATACGAAGTCGATGTGGACTACGTTCTTGCGCTAGGCGACAATCGCAATAGCAAAGATGACTTCTTCGAGGTGGAATCAGGAAACAAGACTGGTGACGGGAGTGGTCATCTGACTGTGACCTCAGAAGCCTCTGGCGAGTACACATCCTACGGCGGTTATTGGGGTGGATATGGTTTTTGGGGCGGCTATGGCTATTGGGGTGGGTACGGCTATGGAGGAATTGAAATCGAGGGTGAAGCAAACGCCTCTCAACGGGACCATATGGACTATTCGTATCACCAGGATGTCTCTTTGGAAACATCGGACGAGGGCGACAAACAGTGGGTTCTTTCTTCCGATGGCATAACCAATTATGACGGTTTCTACAAAACTGACTACGAGGGAAGCGGCGAGTATAGCTATAGCGATAGCGGTTCCTCAGAATACGGGAGTTGGTACAGCGATTTTTCATCTTCCGTGGAAGAGTCTGGGCATAGCAACACCTTCTACGTTGGAGTGGATGACTGGGAGAACAATACCTGGGACTATTTCTTAGACTCGTGGGGAGATTCTGCATACGATTACGTCTACGAAAGTCAGAGTGAGTCCGGCGGTTCTTACTCCTATAGCGATGCAAACTCCAATTCATACTCGGACTATAATAGTGAAGGAGAATACACCTACGAAGCTCACGGAGTGTCCGATTTCGAGGAGAGCTACGAATCGAAGATGACGACTGAGGAGTACATTGTGATTCACTCAGGAAACGACCACAGCTATAGTGAATGGATATCCGATTCGACTGGCAATCACGATGGGTCATGGGGCTACAGCTATTCTGGTCCCGGATACTCCGGCTTTAGCAACGGAAATTCGTCTGGCGACTACGGCAGCTACCAAAAATCAACTTCCGAATCGAGTTCCGAATGGTATTATAAAAATGATGGAAGTTCCTACTATCGAACAGACGTCGATTACACGTTCGCTTGGAATTATTGGTATTCCTATTCCTGGTCAGGATCGTGGGGCTCCACATGGAGCTATGGAGGTCCCGGCTCAAGTGGTGGAGGACCAGATGAGGAGGAGCCAGAAGTCGTTGATACTGACAGTTCCGGTTCCGGTTCGGGTTCTGGATCGGGTAGTTCGGATAGCTCGTCGACAACAGAACCTGAAATTGAAGCTGAGTCCGGGTGGGCATATGCGTTCGAGTATGGCCCCTCAGGATCGTACGCGAACGCGACCACATCTTCCGTCTCGACATCTGGTACGGATTCATACCTTGAGAGTCTTGCTCCATCTTGGACCGAATCAGGTGCCAGCGGAGGTGGAAGCGGTTTAGGCAATAACAGTGACTACAGTTCAGGGAATGCAAGAAGTGAAGATTGGGACGATTCGTTGACCAAACCCAACTTTGGGGCAATTGGGCTAACGGCATTGGCTGGTAGTTCCTATTCCGGATCATCTGATTCTGGGACGTCCGAATCAGGGGCATCTAGCTCAGATTCATCTTCTGGGTCCGATGGCGATTTGGAAATTGAAGTGGTTGACGATGGAGGAAGCAGTTCCTCGGGAGGAGGCGGTAGCGGAACTGGAGGAGGCTATTCCTACAGTACAGGTGGTTCCTACAGTTATAGCTACAGCTATAGCGACAGCGGCTTTTATGCGTGGGGATACACCTACGAGTATTCTAGTTTAGGTACTGGTCCTGTTGCAGGTGCCCTTGGCGACGGTAAACTCCGTTGGGACTCAGAGAAGATCAAGTTAGGAGGTGGAGAACTGAACTTTCCAGAATCATCTCCTCCTGAAATAGAAGCACCTGATTTGAGCATTCTATCTATCGAGGGTTTTTCTAAACTAGGTGAGAAGCGATGGGACGCTCTTTCACAGGCTGAGGCATTTTGGGACACCGTAGACGCTGTTGAAGATGCATTTGCATGGGCAGGCGATCAAGTTCGAGAGTTGTTCGACAATGCTGCGAAGTGGATTGAGGACGCCGGAATTTGGGCGGCGGAGACCTACGGGTGGGATGGGTTTGCGATCGCTGGATCGTTCCTCGCAGGTTTTACAAGCGCTGCTGGCGACGTCCTTGGAAGTATGGTGGACATTCCTGGCACAATTCATGGAGTCGTCGACGCCATTTCCAACTTAACAACTTCCGATCTACTAGACGGATTGCAGGGTGCGTTGGACGTTGTTGGATTTATTCCTGTGGTTGGTGAAATTGCCGATGGTATCAACGGCGTCGTTTCTTTAGCCAGGGGCGATTACGTCGGAGCGGCTCTTTCTTTCGTCTCGATGGTTCCCGTTGTGGGGGATGCCATCGGCAAAGGCGGCAAAGCAGCTCGATTTGTGGCCGATAAGGCTGACGATGTTATGGCAATTGGGCGCCTGATCAAGTGCAAAGTGACGGGCACTGGTTGCTTCGTTGCTGGTACAAAGGTTTGGCTCTCTGCGTCTGTGAATCAACCAGATCACTTTAGCGAACGGTATTCACCGCAATACGCCCAGTCTTCCTTCGCCACATTGTTAGAAATGCGGCGCACCATTACGAAACAAGCGATAGAATCCGTAGCGGTCGGGTCGCGTGTCTCAGGTGAAAACCCCCGACCATGGGAGCACGATGGCGAGTTTCCCGAGCCAACTTCCTCCACGTGGAAGTTAGCCAAGTTTTCGCTTCAGAAAGAAGCAGGGAATTGGGTCGACGTGGAGATGATCCGCCCAAACCAGTACTGGGAGTCAAAGCAAGCAACTCCTGGAAGCTTAATTTTCATGGAGTTCCCCGAGCTAGAGGCGTCTGGCATGGCACAAGTTCGCTCCATGGAACCTTGTCCTCCAATTGCGGAAGGAGTTGGCAATGTGGTCACGGCTCGAATCGTCACCCGACAAGTCTCCGAGTTGGTAGAAATCGAGTTTGGTAATGAGTCTCTAACTGGAACACCGCAACACCCCGTTTGGTCGATAGAGCGACAGGATTGGATTGATCTTGGCGAAATCGAGGTTGGCGAGCATTTGTCGACCGAAGATGGCCCCGTTGAAGTACAATCAAAGAGGTTGCTGTCGACTGCAGAGTCCGTCTACAATCTGGAAGTGCACGGACACCATATCTACCAGGTCGGTGAGCTTGGTGTGCTTGTGCACAATCCAGGCTTCAAATATAAGACTAGGCCCAAGCCAGCGGCAAAGCGTGGACCAAAGACAAGTGATACTGCGCCGCACAATGCGAAGATTATTGAAGAACGAGAAAAGATCATTAAGGCCGGTGGAAAAATAATCGGTGGCGGAAGATTAATAGTTAAGGGGAAAAGGTTGGCGGAAGCGATCATCGAAGTCGCGAAAGGGAAATTTCGGAGGCCCGACATTCTTTACACGGACAAGAACGGCGTTATGCGAGCAGTAAATGTCGGATTGAAGAACGCCAAGGGGAAACCTGTTCGGCGAGAGCGAGAGGCCCTTCGAGATCTCAATCGCAAGGTTCCTACGACGTTTGTCCCATACAATTGAAGCAAGAAAAGCGGAAGTGAGAGCAGAGTGGGAATACAAATGCATGTTACTCGAGGTGAGGTATTTTCCTGGATCACTGAGTGGGTGGAGGATTTTGGCGTAGAATGGAGAGAGTGCCCTCAGACCATTTCCGACAAAAAAGCAGGCTTGACATCCGACTTGAAGGCACTGCTCGAGGAAGATAGGGATTTACGTTTAGTTTTTTTGGAAAAACCAGTACCTAAGTCGCTGGTAGTCGATTTAGATTTTTTTTACAACTCTAATGTCGATCGATCGTACATTGATGTGGGGCGTCAATCACGTAAACGACTTAAGGAATCCGCCTTTGGAGGGTTCCTTCGGTTGGAAAAGTATATAAAGAGGAAAACCAAGATAGGCGCTAGATTGAAAGGAAGCGAAAACGTCCGGCGATATCATCGATTTACCGATGGTGCACAACAATTGTGGGAGAGCGGAGTAAAGATTATCGATTTGGTTGATGACGAGTTGGAGCTTATTGCCGAACCCAAGAAATTGTAACGATGGCGCGACTTTAGCGATGGCGGATGCCGAGCTCATGTCGAAAAGTACTTGAACCGAGTTCTTGAGATCCTCGGATTGCGTAGTCGCGGTTTGTCAAGGGGTTTTTGTAGCGGCAACGGTTGCTGCTGTCGGACTTGTGTTTTTTGGGTTAC
The DNA here is from genome assembly GCA_021300155.1 of Pirellula sp. Taxonomy (GTDB): domain Bacteria; phylum Planctomycetota; class Planctomycetia; order Pirellulales; family Pirellulaceae; genus JBKCUI01. The sequence goes on along the minus strand of JAJTID010000073.1, from coordinate 14,714 downwards.
CATTTCGAATGGCCCCTTAGACGATCAAAACAAGGTCGACAGGGCTGATAAACCAATAATAAATCAGAACAATGCATTGCATCAGCGGCTCCAGCTACACACATTTAGCTGTGGCCAATACTGACCTGATGAATGCTGATGTTCGGCAGATTACGCCTTCGGGAGACGTCAAACATGAGCCTCGGTATACACTTCGCGCTTTCTTCTCGGGATGCAACTCGACTTTTGAAGTACAAGGATCCAGACGAGCTCTTCGAATTCATTACGGAAGATCTCGAAGAGCAGTACCTTGAAAACGATAAGTGGTCGTTCCAGTCCGACAAGGCGTGGGATGCCATCCATCGTTCTCTGACGGACGGGAAACTTCTATATGAATCTGGACCATTTCCTCTCGCCTATGCAGTTCTTGGAGGGAAGCCGCTCGATGTTGGCGACGAATATACGGCATGCTTCGTTGACGCGGACCAAGTGGTTGAGGTCAGCAACGCTCTGGTGAGCGTCACAAAAAAATGGATGCAACAGCGGTACAACACACTCTCGAAAACGGACTATGGTCCAGTTAGCCCAGATGATTTCGACTACACCTGGGAGATCTTTGAAGGTTTACGGGGCTTCTTCAGCAAGGCCGCAAAGGCTGGACGAGCGGTCCTGTTCACAACAGATGCGTAGAAGAACCAAAGTTGCTGATCAACCTGAGGCGACTATCCATCTATGCTTGTCGACCGATTGGGTTTTTCCTAGAACTCTAGCTTAGTTTTTGGCGTTGCATTTTTCGTTAGGCACATTCGGAAAGGGTCTCTGTCCATGGCTAGGCAGAATCGTCGCGATATCTTTGATCCGATTGAAGTTATTTGCTTCCATGCCGTGCAGCGGACCGTACGTCGGGCTTGGCTTTGTGGCTCCGATCCGGTTTCCGGCAAATCCTTTGAACATCGGCGGACTTGGATCCAGAATCGTCTTCAAGTACTCGCCGCGAGCTTTGGAGCCTGAGAAGAGCCAGTACACTTCGGTGTACGAACGTGTTGCAGCGCAGAAGGCTAATGAAAAGGAACGGGCTCGATCGAAGCTCCGCGAAAGGCGTGGAGGTCAAGCACATTCTGCTGGTGCTGGCCAAGGGCAGACGAGCTTTGTGCGAAGCGACGCCTGGCTGACACCATTGACGCTCAACGAACGATCGGCCGCGTACAAAGGTGCAATGCCAAGCAAGAGCGGAAAGCGGGCTAGCGACAAAGGGTTTCTTGGAATGAGTTTCGAGTTGTATTTAAAGCTGATGGATTGGACCGGCAGGCAGATACGCCGAGATCATAAGAAGGGTCAAATTCCGGCTGACTAAGCACCGATCATGGAACGTGTCAGGGAGCAGAACTTTTTGACCCACTAGCGAGCATTTGAAATTGACCCACCCATTTGGTTCGACGTTAAGCTAGGTAAGTTTTTGTTTTTAGAGGTTATTGCTCGTTGACCTTGAATCCATTTGCGAGACCGAATTGCTCGATGCTCCAGCATGTCGTTTCTCTTTTAGTCGGTAGCTTTCGCGTCGAATGTTGATGACCGTGCTACGGTGAAGAAATCGGTCCAAAGCAGCGCTTGCCATCACCGAATCTTCAGCGAAAACTTGGCCCCATTCTCCGAATGCTTTGTTGCTCGTTAGGATAATCGCTTGATTGCGTTCATAGCGATTACAGATCACTTGAAAGAGCAGGTTCGCATGCACCCGATCCAACTGCAAATAGCCTACTTCATCGATCACCAAGACCTTCGGTTGCATCAGCATGTTAAGCTGTCGATGAAGCTGGTTCCGTTCTATCGACTTACCAAGCTTTGCAGCCAGATCCAGGGCCGTTGTAAAGTAAACCCGATGACCCATCTCTGCAACAAGCACCGCCAGTCCAATGGCTAACATGGTCTTTCCGACTCCCGGAGGCCCCAGAAAGATGATGTTTCGACCTTCGCTCAAATAGCGGCCGGTCTTCAGTTCGTCGATCAGTCGCCTATCGATGCTCGGCTGAGCGTTAAAGTCAAAGTCCGCAATTCGTTTCACGATCGGAAACTTCGCGAACTGCATGTTTAGTTCAACTCGCTTTCGGTTGCGCTCTTGAAGTTCACCATCAAGCAAGTAACCAAGAAAATGCGTGTAGGACCAATGCTCGGCTGATGCTCGTTGAGCAGCAGAGTCTAAATGCTCGCGAGCAACAGGCAAGTCCAGCAATGTCAGCGCTTCGGATGCTCGCTCTTGGAACACGACCGAAGTATCTGTTCTGGAATGTGCAGCTAATGTACTCACGAGCCCACCTCGTTGTAGCTTGAGAGTGAGCATTGCTTTACCGAGTCGGTCATGTTGACATTGCAACGGGGCGGGCCTTTGAGCGGCACCCTATCGAGTGTCGACTTCCAAAGCTCCTCAATGTGCTCGGGTTTCATGATCGATTGTCCGGTCGAGCTCGATTGCTCGTGCTCGGTAATGATCGCATCTCCCAATCGAATCTTGATAATTCCTCCTTGAGCAATGATTTCAATGGTTTTCCCAATATGCGACGGAGGAACGCTGTAGCGATTGTTCTCAAAGCTGACAAACGTATCGCTAGCAACTTTGCGATCCACTCGGACGACCGGTACGTAGGGTCGAACTAGGCTCAACGGTACGAGTTGATCTTTCTCTTGCAGCCAAAGGTCATGAGGTTTAGCAAGTGTAGTCGCGTGAATGCGCACGTTGGCAACCGTGTTGAGCCACTGCATGGCTTGCGAATTGAGATCCGCCAATCCCGAAAAGTCTTTTCCGTTAAGGAAATTATTCTTTACGTAGTCGACCATCCGTTCGACCTTGCCTTTGGTTCGAGGACGATAGGGGCGATGTGTCTTCACCTCAAAGCCATAATGACAAGCGAAGTCGCCAAACTGAGCATTAAGTCGCTCCGGGCCAGTACGAACTTGCGACATGTTGTCGTAGAGGATTGTTTGAGGAATCCCTTGAAAGTACTCGAATGCCTTTTGATGGCACTCGACAAGCGTTGGGATGGCCATGCTTGTGGTGAAGTGGATGTACTGCTGACGTGAGTAGCCGAGCACGATCACGAAGACATAGACATCAACCAGTTTGCCAGTCGAGTCCGGAAACTTTCCAATATGCTCCCAATCGCATTGGGCCTGCTTTCCAGGTGGCGTTTCGAAACGTACCGTAGCAACTGATGTTCGCACGCGATCCTGATTGAGTGATTAGATGAATCGACGAACGGTATGAAGCCCTCCTTGAAAGCCCATAGACTTGATTTCGGGTAGGATGCGAACGGCAGACAAATCAAACTCTTGGACCCGTTTTCGAATGTAGTCTTTGAACGGATCTAGCCTGGAGGATCGCGGTTTTGGAGCCGCCCGAGCTTTGCCAGTTTCGATAGGATGTTCACCTCGAAGCACTTGGCGAACCGTGTTTCTTGAAGAGCCGGTATCGGCTACGATTGAGCGATTGGATTGACCATTCTCATTGCGAGATTTGATATCCATAAATTGATCCACCGTGATCATGGGACCGACCTCCTGTCATGGTTGCATGCACAATACAAGCAACCTTGGAAGCCGTGGTAAGCTGGGTGATCTGGATCGCCAGATGCTGCTGCGCAGCAGCACCTGGCGATAATCCCATCCACCCTTCGGGTGGGTCAATTCCTACATGCTCCCTAATGGGTCATTTCTAAATGCTCCCTGACAGAACGAGTTGGTTTGTCAGAAGAGCTATGGTGCGACTTGGTGAAACGATTCGGTAAGATCTCTAAACGCGTAGCGGGCAAGCCAGAGTTGTTGGCACAAGAAGCGATTCTTCGAGGGCGTCCCCGCTATCGCACGGGTAGCTCGCCGTTGCCGAGTGTTGGCTAGTAGATCGCTTCGCTCAGGGAGTGCCATGCACTTTCTGAGCAATTTGGCAGTAAAGGAAGGTAAGTCGCCGCTTGGGGCGCGAAGAACGTCCGTTCTCGTTTCCCGTAGTCGCGAGCAATGTCATGCTTTGCAAATCAGCAAAGATGCTAACAATCATAGAACCTAAAGTTCTGTGACAATTGTCGAGCGAGATTATCGACCCTAAGAAACGAGCTGGACTTGGAAAGTCTGTTGCGGACAAAAGAGGGCTCGTCGATAAGCCGTAGAGTCACAGATCGACGCAATGATCATGGGTTCGGTTGGCTCACGATGAATGCTCTAAAGACCTCTGTTTGATGGATGCTTTTGTCGGACCCTTTCGCATCGGACTAGCTCTGCGACAAAATTCTGCCGATTTTTGCGAGAAAGAAATTTTTGGATTTTGCCCTAACCCTGATTGAAATACGAATGCCGAGTCTCTAGGTTGATGTGCATCGATTGGTTCGCATCAAACAAAGACTCAAATCGATATTAAACTTGTGCGTTGTTCAAAGCCAGGCACATTGAGATTCAAATTCATAGTTCGGTCCGTTTCCTCAATTTCTCCCGTCGAGGTTTTCATGGCTGTTGCATTCTGGCTGGGTCGATTCTTCTCTAAGCTTCAATGGAACCTTGCTAATGCCTCGAAGCGGGAACGACGCTATGCCAAGATGCAGCGTCGTGCACGAAGAAAGCAAGACGGTTTGGCTAGCCAACTCGAAGACCTAGAGTACCGAGTGATGCTAAGCGGAACGACCGCGGTCAACGATCAAGCGGTTCTCAACCAAATCGGCGTGCCTATCACTCTCGACGTTCTGTCGAACGATGTGTCAGGCAACGGTGCACTCGATATCGTTAGCGCTTCGATCGTTGGCGGTTCCGGTACAGTGATAATTGTCGAAGGGAACTCTGCCGCCAGTGGCGCAGCGGCACGTGATCGTGTGCAGGTAACTCTTACTTCTAACTTTACGGGGAACGCTACCGTTCAGTACACGATTAGAGACGCGAGTGGACAGCAATCAAGCGCCAACGCAACGGTTAGCGTCGGGTCTGCTCCAGGAACGACGATCAATAGTTCCGGCGGTGGCGCCCTTTCCGTGAATGGTGGAACTGGAAATGGACACGTCGCCACTCCCACGAGCAGCTATATTCCGACAGTTTCTGGAAACTATACCTACACGGTCGGAGTCGCTGGGGCAGCATACAATGCAAATGGTGCCTCCGGAACTCAAGGATTGACCAGCACGATCACGACGACTTCAAACGGTGTCGCGAATTGGTCCTATTCTGAGTTGGTGGTATGGACTTATAACATCAATTCCAACGATGGGGCTGGCAATTCGAAACATCTTTGGGGTGGTTACTCGTACCTCTTTACCTCTGCATCCGTAGCTGGCGTTATCACAACAACATTGGCTTACGTCGGAACCGACAACTACGACGGCAATGTTGCCACGAACACCTCGGGTTCGTCGTTCTCGTCCCATTACTGGGGACAAATCAATACGACGATCACCGTGATCAATATAGACGCTGTTCTCGATAGCGGCTCCATCTACTATCACAAGAATGATACTGCAAACTCTCTCGGTGGAGGGAGTTATTCCAGACCAATGCCTGGTGGCATTATCTCGGGCACAATGGAAAGTGACAGTTACGAATTCAATAGCATCACGATGACACGCGCTTACACACAGCTCACGACAGGTGGGTTTTACGTTGCAGGTATCGTGTCTATGAACGGCAATAGCAATAAGTCCTTTGAGTACTCAGGTGGTGGAACGTACGGCGATGCTAGCATGACAACTACCGTAACGGAAAGCGGAGGGCAAAGCGAAAATAGCAGTTACATGGGAGGTGGCAGTTTCACAAATATCGGTGGTTGGGTGCTAACTGGGACTGGCTATACGCTCGGCGATCATTTCTCAAAGTACTCGTACATTGGAACCGGATCATACTCTCGCGAATTCCACGGTGGGACGATGATTGGAACTCAGAACACCAATGGACACAACGATAGTAGCGGTGACTTTAGAGTGGACTATAGTCTCGGCAATAACGGTTGGAGTCTGATCTCCGGTGGCAATCATGCCAGCGGCGATTCATTGTCTCATTTCGACTATGCAGGAAGTGGTGGTTACACTTTCACGCAATCGTCGTCGGGCTACTCTCAAACGTTGTCGGGAAGCATGTCAGAAGATGGTCACAATACTAATCGCAGCAACTACGGAACAACTGGAACGCTAAACGTCTCAACGATGCAGTGGTCTTATACTGGCACAGGGAGTGGTTCGGGAGACAACCACGATCACCTCCATTATGAGGGATCGGGTTCCTACTACCGTCAGATTCATGGAGGATCGGTATCAGGGAGTGCCAATGAGGAATACGATCACTTTACTCAAGGTAGCTTCAAGAACTCGTCGACGCTGTTGCCAACGGGCTGGGTAACGACTGGCTCTGGATCTGCTAAAGGCACTTCGATGAATCATACCGACTATGACGGAGCGGGGAATTACTCAAGAACCGAAGGCGCAGCACCGAATACGATCACCTATAACGGGACTCAAAAACAAGATGGACATTCAACGGTCAACCAAAACTGGAAGACGAGCTCCGTCTTGGATGCAACTGGATTGATTACCACGAACGGCGAAGGTAGCGGCACGACGAGTACTCATTCGTACACCTATTTCAGTGGTTCAGCCGCATACGCCCGTCCAACATCTGATGGTCTTGGCACAATTAGCGGCAGTAAAAATGAAGAACGCGAGGACTATGACTTTAGCGTAGCGAATACTCAAACGGTTTCGTTCGATCAAGAGTATGGTGCACTTGGACAAACAACAGGTTCAGGTAGCATTGGAACGGGTTGGTCAACAACTACGGGCAGTGCATCTGCAAACGGGAATGGTTTTGCAAACACCAATTGGTCCGGCGAAGCGAACTATTCGAAATCTTGGACAAAGAGTGAAGGCAACGCGACGTCGACATTTACGGGTTCTGTAGAAACGAAAGAAAAGGGACACGTAAAGAGCAATTACTCTGCCAGCAGCAAGAGCACTCTAGATACGCAAGGGAATTGGATTCGGACATCAGGCTCGGGTAGCAGTTCCGGCAACAATTTCGACTATATCTTCAACAAAACGACTGGATCGTATGTGAAGACAACCACGGGCGCAAACGACAACGAGTCGACTTATTCGGGTGCGTTCATGAATTCGAATAAAGCGGAGAATCATAGCGATTGGTCAGAATCGAATACAGTGGCAGGAGGAGTATTCGTTCAAACGGCTGGAAACGGTTCAGGAAGCGGTGATACCGAAACCATTAGTAGCAACAGTGGAACTGGAAGTTATTCACACAACGGAGGGGCCTACAATTCGCACATTTCCGGAACGGTCAATGAAGACAACTATTCGAGAGATGCCACCAAGTACTCGACTTCATCGACCTGGTCTGCGTCTTCTGGTTGGACAACTACCGGTTCGTCGAGTGGTGAAGGTAATTCGCGAAACCACAACGATTACACTGGCAGCGGTAGGATGAATACAATCAACTCTCTCTCCAGTGGGTACGATGGTTCGAGTGGTACGACTGGGCTGATGGGTAGCGTGAATGAAAACGGACATACCAACTCCAATAGTCAATATTCATCGGTATCAACATGGAATGGCGGAAACACGAACCCGAGCAGCGGACAAAGCCCAACGGAAGCTGGCTGGAAGCTACAATCCGGCGCAGGTTCGAGTTGGGGTGATGGCCTAACGCATATCGATTGGGATGGAACGGGCAGCTACGCGAGTGGCGGCAGCGATAATCGTTGGGGCACTTGGAGTGTCAGCGGCACGACGACATCCAAAGGTCACGACAACAAGAACAATAAGTGGGACAAATCGTCGGTAGTTCAGCTTCCAGCTTCGGGCACGGAGAAACAGTGGGTAACCGTTAGTGGATCGGCTTCCGATTGGGGTGACTCGCTCAAAGAAACGACTCACAGCGGAAGCGGCAGTTGGAGTGCGTGGGTCGTCAATGGCAGTCTTTGGCCACTGTATTCACTCATCCCTGCTACGATGCTGGCAGGCGCGTACCGAGTCAGTGGCACCGTCACTCAGAAAGGGTCTGAAAAAGATACCGACGAATGGAAGACGAGCTCCACATTGCAACTAAATGCTTCGGGGCAAGATACTGGAGCGTCTGGTGGTGATAACTGGAAAGTTGATAGCGGAAGCTCCTCCGGTACATCTCACATGGACAACCGAGATCAATTTGGCTATTCATCGTCGAACTACGTCGTTTCGGGCAATTCCTGGATGACTGGACACATGTCAGCCTACGGATTCAATGAAGTCATTGAAGACGCCGATTGGAAGTCAACGTGGTCTCAGTCCGTTGCAACGGAAAACCCGGATGGAAGTGTCACTGTTGCGCCCGGCTGGAAGCTGGTATCAGGAAGCGGCCGAGTCGACGAGACTTCTGGTAGTGGGAAGGAGTATTCGGGAAGCGGTACACAGACGTTGAGTGGTACGAACGATCCATCAAACGGCGGTGCGACTTGGAGTTTTTCCGCATTCGCCACGCAATCAGGTAAACAAGAAGACAATTCGGGCATCTTCGTTGAGACGGCAGTTCAGAATGGCGAATGGGCCGTTACGGATTCGGGTCTCACAGCCAGCGGGTTTGCAGAGCAGCGATGGAAATGGGACGGCAGCGGTTCTTATAACCGTGGCCCGATCAGCGGAAAATTCTTTGAAGGGGACAAGGGGTTCGCGAAGGATGTTTATTCGTTTGAGTGGACCTCGACGGGTGCGGTAACGACTGCAGACAGGGATGAAGAATGGGATAAGAGCGGCTATAGCAACTACTCAGCCAGCGGAACAGACGACCTCTTAGGAGTTACGGGAAGATATAACGAAAAGGGCAATAGCAATTGGTCAAGTTCCGGGACTGTTGACTACGACTGGGACACCAGTCTTCCCGAAACCTGGTACGAACAACTCGTTGGAGAAAATCACGATCAGTGGGTTGCCAAATCAGGCACCGCGAAAGACATCACCCATGTTGATGGTTCCAACGATTTCGTCGGAAATGCGACTGTGTCTGCCAGTGGCGGTGGAACAACATTCATGGTGCGTTCCTTTGCCAATGCATTTCATGAAGATTCAACCGAGAACTACAGCGTTGTCGTTCAACAGCCAATTTTCAATATTCCAGAAGATGGTCGTGAATTGGGATGGAACTTGACAGGTGGGACATTCAGCGACGGAGGCAGTGGAAACTTTGACACCCTCGACGATACGGATGGCCCCTACATTACACCCATTTACCTTATTGACGGGACCTACAATGAGCTGATTGTCACGCATAGTGACTATACATCGAATCGAACCTCAACCTTTAGCAGTGGCAGTGGCTGGAATACGACTGGCTCTGGTACGCGAAACAGTTGGATTCAATCCCACTATGAGTATGAGGGGAGCGAGAGTTTTGCAACTAATGGTGGTTCAGGAACTCGGTCCGAGGAATTAGTTGATAATTGGTTTTCGAGCGAAACAATCAAAGAAGAATGGGTCGACCAGGCGGGGGGGGGGCGTCCAAGTGGTGGGGGGTTGATAGGCGCTGGCGGTAGACGCAATCATGAGCCAAATATTGGGATTTCTGGCGGATATTGGTCAATGTCTGGTACGGCTAGTGGCACAGCAGACGGCACATGGAAAGTTGAGTTAAACAAGACTGAAAATTGGTCAACGGTCGTTCACGGTGCATTGATCTCTGGTACTCAAACGACTGATTACTCTGAAGATTACGAATACAATTCGAATGCGGGTTATATTTTAAGAAATGGTTCGACGCCAAGTGCCACAGACGATTACTTTGAATTGGTTTCTGGTGGTGGCAGCGGAGACGGCAATGGACACCAGACCATCACGGGTTCCGCTAGCGGAGCCTATAGCTCTTCGTTTGATTACGGTGCCGGCACAATTACTGGATTTGCAAAAGCATCGAAGCGGGACCATTGGGACTACACCTACCACCAAGACCTATCGCTGGAAGCTGCAGTCGGTGGTGGCAAGAACTGGGTTCTTTCGGCCTCCGGTAGAACCAATTTCGATGGATTCAGTAAATGGGATTATGCAGGTAGCGGCGGCTATGACGTAACGACAACGCATGCCAACGGCTACAATCGAACTTCTGCAACCGTAGTTGAGTCAGGGCACAACAACTACAACTACTCGGGAAGCGATGTGTGGAACAACAACACCTGGGACTATAACTGGGTGAAGTGGGGCGATAGTGCCAATGAGAATGTATACACTCGCTACTCTGAGTACAGCAGCACCTACTCCTATAATCAAGACGGCCACAACGACACGTCCACTTCGTATGGGCACGCAAACTTAAAGGAAGAATCTCGATCCGTATCGAACTTCCGAGAAACCTACGTTGAGAAGATGGCTGCAACAACTGGTTTAACTTGGACTCGTGCTGGTAGTGGAGCTTATAGCAGTGAGCATATCGTTGATTCGGATAGTTATGGAATCTACTCTTGGGACAACAACTATACGAGTCCAAACTACACCAGCTTTAGCACTGGTTACTCTTCCGTAAGCACGGACAACTATGACAAGTGGGTCGATTGGAGCAACTCCAATTGGACGATCCGACATGACGGTAGCTCGGAGCACACTGGAACCTCGGGTGGCTCGCATACCTGGAGCATGTTCATGTCCATGAGCTTTAACATGTCCTGGGGGGAGACTTGGAGTTACGGAGGCGGTTCTGGCTCAGGATATGGAGGTGGTTCGAGCACAGGTGGGACAAGCAGCGGAACGTATAGCTCGGGCAGTTCTAGCGGAACGAGTTGGTCCTATCCAATGAATTGGTCGACACCCGCAAATCCACCAAGTTCAGGAGGCGGTGGACCAATTGGAGATGGCAAGACACGTTGGGCGGCTGTGAACATGATTGTCGAAGTGGGAAGTCCATTAGTTTTGCCAAACGCGGCACCGCCTTTCGTTGCTGCCCCAGATCTTAGCAGAGGAGGTCTCACTGAATTCGAAACCTTGGGTGCAAAGATCTGGAAAGATCTTTCCACGGCCGAAGCATTTTGGAATGGAGTCGATGCAGTCGAAGATGCGTTCGCATGGGCGGGCGATCAAGTCACTCAATTGTTTGACAACGCTGCTCGTTGGATAGAGGACGCGGGAGTTTGGGCCACCGAGACGTTTGGATGGAGTGGCTTTGAAATCGCTGGGTCTTTCCTTGCCGGTTTCACACGAGGCGTGGGTGAGGCGCTCGGCAGTATGGTGGACATACCAGGAATGCTGCATTCAGCCGTCGATACGTTGTCCAATCTGAGCGCTAGCGACATTCTCGATGGTGTTCAGGGAGTACTGGACGTAGTCGGATTGGTTCCAGGTCTTGGCGAAATCGCCGACGGCATCAATGGAGTCATATCGCTGGCTAGAGGAGACTATGTCGGAGCAGCGCTGTCCTTTACCTCAATGATCCCAATCGTCGGCGATGCCATTGGAAAGGGTGGCAAAGCGGCTCGTTTTATTGCCAATAAAGCTGACGATGTCATGGCCTTAGGACGTCAAATCAAATGCAAGGTAACGGGAACTGGCTGCTTCGTCGCTGGGACAAAGGTCTGGCTATCGGCGACAGTTGACTTACCCTCTCTCAGGGAGGGTCGAGCGCAGCGATGGGAGGGTGTAGCATCAATTGCACTTGCACCAACGCGGACGATCACCAAACGCTCGATCGAGTCGGTTGCGATCGGCTCACGTGTATCAGGAGACAATCCACGGCCGTGGGACTTCGACGGTGAACTTGCAGTTCCTGATCAGTCGACTTGGATGCTTGCCAAATTCTCGTTGCAGAAGGAATCGGGCAATTGGGTTGACGTCGAGATGATCCGCCCAGCGGAGTACTGGGAATCTCAGCAAGCGGCCCCTGGCAGCCTGATCTTCATGGAGTTCCCGGAGCTAGAAGCATCGGGAATGGCGCAAGTGCGTTCGATCGAACCATGTCCGCCAATTGCCGAAGGTTCCGGCAATTTGGTCACGGCTCGCATCGTCACACGGCAAGTCTCCGAACTGGTCGAGATCGGTTTTGACGATGACGAGCTTCTAACTGGCACTCCGCAGCACCCGATCTGGTCGATAGAGCGGCAAGACTGGGTGGAGCTAGGCGATCTCGAAATTGGCGAGCACTTGTGGACCGAAGACGGGCCAGTCGAGGTACAATCCAAGCGCTTGCTAACTACAGGCGAAAGCGTCTACAATCTGGAAGTGCATGGCCACCACATCTACCAAGTCGGCGAACTTGGGGTGTTGGTGCATAATGCGAAATTGACTTGCAATGCCCCAAGTAGTGCAGTGCAACGCACAAACGGTCAGCTTGTTCAGGATATCGCAACACGGGCAGAGGCTTGGGGCGTACGACGAGGTTTGAGTACGACTGGGAGCGTCGAAGGGACGTTGAAGCATGGTTACGCGGATCGCCTTTTAACTCGCTACCAAGAGATGTTTGGCAGCCGCGGTCTTTCGACTGAAGTTCGCTATGCGAACGGCGTTCCTTGGCGCGAGGGAGTTCCGCTCAAGGGAACAATTCGACTTGATGTTGTTGAAGGCCCTCTCAACAATCCAACGGCGATTTTTGACTATAAGTTTGGGAATGCGATTCTTTCTCCAAATCGTATAAATCAGATTCGGAATGGTGCTGGTCTTGGTCCTAATGTCCCCGTACTTCCGGTGCGCCCATAATGGCAATCAAAATAAAACCAATGACGAAAGCCGAGCTTCGGCGTTACGTTGCTTCGTATGAACTACTATTCGAAGATTGGAGCAAGCAAGATGGAGTAGGCTTCTTCCGGTTGAGTGGTCCGTTTGCTCAGCAGGTTTGGTTCGAGAATCTTCGTTCAGGTGCATATCGACCCGTAATGACAGTGTCGATGCTTATCATGCAAGGTGGTGCGACTCTGCATCAGTTTTTGGACATCAAGAATCGCGACATACTACCTCGCGATCACGACCGAAAGCACGAAAGCGTATTGAACGCGATGCAAGGCGAGTTTCGCCCAAGTATCACAGAGCCTCTTGACGTAACAGAAACGATACAAATGTTCGTTGCGCAAGCAACGGAACGGATACTAGATGCAAGTTCACTTGCGTCTTTGTATGCGTACTGCGGTAACTTGGCAAAAGCAAACGAATCAATCGCGATAGTTAGGCAACTTGCCAAGAGCAAAGAGGAACTTTTCGATTGGGAGCAAAATCTAGTTCGAGATACCGAATCACTTGCGACCGCGATTGAAAGCGGAAATCAAGAAGCGTATCTTGCAGCGAACCGCGAAATAGAGATGGCTCGATTCACGGGTAAGACATATTAAACCGTGGCGAGACCCGTCTCGAAACCGCCGGGCAAGCGACGTAGCCGAAGTAATAATGCTTCAAGCCCGGCGGAACCTCATGAAATGTCTCAATGCGTGATGCTCAAAGCGCGATGATACGTTGCGTTGTCGAGAACGTTTGAACTGAAGACCGATGGCACGATGCCATCGGAAGGTCTTAGCAGGATGCGTCCCCCGCTTGAATCACTAGGGCCGTTCGCGTTGGCCAGAGATGATAGAACTGAGATAGCGAGACATGGACGTCGAGCTGAAGACGGGCGGGATGGCAAGGATGCCAGTCGGAGACGATACGGACACGAAGCGGCGAAGTGCGAGTAACGTTTATCGAAGCCAATCAACCCAGCGCACTAAGTGATTCTCCAATGCAAAAAACCCAGCGGCGTCCGGATCGTGTCCGACCGAGCGTAGCGAGTCCCGCCCAGCGAAGGCGGAGCACGAGCGGGGATGATGAGGAACCGCGTCGGAAGTGCAAAAGGTGAATGCCGAAGTTTGAAAGGTCGAAGGATAAGTGACCGTTCCAATGCATCCTCTTCGCGGTGACGATTCATCCCCCGCGTGTCTGGAGGGCACGATGCCCGTAGGACCGTGCGTAGCCGTAGCCAGGGCAGGAGGCCCGCGAGAGTTCCGATGAGACAGGAAGTCGAATTCCGATTTTATGAGGGGCGCAGTGAGGGCCCCCAAAGGCCCGAACGGAACACGCCAGCCCTGTTGCAAGGCGGCGGCGAAGCGTTGATGTTCGGCGATTCTGGAGGGCGATTGGCCAATGAATGAAACCATGCTTCAAAAGAACGATAAGGCAAGTAAGCTGGGTTCAGCCCTCATCGCCGTACATCAAAAGCGCAGTTCCGCCCGCAGATCACGGTTGAGAATCGGCGGAAGCGGCCCCGCTCGAAGTGTATGCCCCAACAACCTTGCGAGTTGAGTTGGAAGCGTTCCCCGCTTGGATCGCATTGACGGCAAGCGAAATCGATGATGGCGCAGTGAGGCTCTGCGAACAAGCGATCAATCGATGTAGCGAAACCTTGCGAGTGAGGTTGGAATCATTACGGCCGAGACTTGCGAGCGGCGTAGCCTTGCCAACACGGCTCGAAGCGTTCATCGCAGCGCCCGCGATAGCCGGAAGCGGACTTGCTTAGTGAACTTGATCGGCAGCCAAGCGACGTTGACTAGCCGCAAGGAATAACATTCAAACTTGCCAGGTACGGTAGCGGTAGGGCTTGGAGATGATTGAGTCTTCACACTTGGCGCAGCGCTAGCGGAGCGCATTGAGACTGTGCGTTGGGCATGGTTTATTGATTGAAGGTGAGAGTCCTTTACGGGGCCTATCGGAGGTAACCGTGAGTGAAAGCAGTTGCATGACCGCGAGGAAGTGTGAGATGGAAGCTGTATACGAATCGCAGCATCGAACGAAAGT
>JAJTID010000204.1 GCA_021300155.1 Pirellula sp. | reverse complement strand
TGGTGGATCTGGTAGACACGCGATGCTCAGAACGTCGTGCCAACAAGGCGTAGGAGTTCGATTCTCCTCTTCGTGACTTTTATTGCAGGCTAGTTGGGACTGAGCTGACTTTCATAAGGTCGGTAACCCGGTTCGATTCCGGGGCTTGCAACTTGCGGGTGGGCTAGTGCTCATCTGAGTCTCATAAGCTCGGACTGCCAGGTGCGACTCCTGGACCCGCCATTTTCTAAATTGGTTGAGTACGCAAACCGGAAAAGCGACTTGGTCGAGAGCCAAGTGATTTTGCAGGTTCGACTCCTGTCTCAACCACCTTGTTTGATGATCGCGTGGTCCAGCGGCTAAGACACCTGCATGACACGCAGGAAATCGAAGGTTCGATTCCTTCCGCGATCACTTGTCAGGAGTCAGGTTTCAGGAGTCAGGTCTCAGGGAACTTCCTGACGTCTGCAGTCTGATCCCTGAAGCCTGCTTTGGAAGGTAGCCAGATACGGTTTGCTGGGCTGCACTGCTAACGCGGTTCTCGAATAGAGATGAGGGTTCGACTCCCTTGCCTTCCGCTCTGTTGGTTCAATCAAATGTCGAAGACAACATGGCTCGATGGTGAAGCGGAAATCATCTCTCGCTTCTAACGAGAAGTTCCAGGTTCGATTCCTGGTCGAGCTACTTAGGCGACTGACGCAGTGGACTACATGGTTTCCATTCAATGAGTATGAAGGCACTTCGGTGCTGGTAGGTTCGACTCCTACCTGGAAGTGAATCTGCTCAAATACCTCGTCGCCACCAATACAACGATCGACTGCCGAGTTGGAGTACAGCATTATAAGCCGGAAGTCGTGGGTTCGAGTCCCACCGGCGCGACTTTGATTTCGATCATTGCGCCGTAGTTCAGTGGTAGAACGCCGTAAACCCTCTGACACATAACTTCGTTGATCGTTTTGAAACAACACTTGACTGCCGATTTGGAGTACATGGCTTAGCAGGTTCGATTCCCGCCCGGTCCAATCGTTGATTCAACAATGGGCCGGAACCTTGACGGTCGCGTAGCGTCTGTCGGGGGAATATCTCTGGTCACAACTTCGTCAAGTGTTTTTTCATTTTCACTGAACCAAAGAACGCTGGAGCTGTTCTTGTAACTGACGTTTCGAAAAGCCTTTTTAACGGACACCGTCCATGGACTAAGCATGAGCACTAACGCAGCAACCCTCAATCCATACAGAAACCATATCGGCTTGAGCCCGACACTTCAGCGGCCAACGTTGGTGCTGAACCGTAACTGGCAGCCGATCAATGTTGCGACGGTTGCGCGTGCCTTGATCATGCTATGGAACGATTCGGCCAAGATTGTCGACCCGATCGATTACCAGTTGTATGACTGGAGCGACTGGAGCCGGCTTGTACCAGATCGCGACGAGCCGTTCATCCAGTCGGTACGCCAGCGTATCCGTATTCCGGAAGTCATTGCATTGACCAAGTTCGATGCTATGCCGACGCAGAAGGTTACCTTCAGCCGCAGAAACGTTTTCAAGCGTGACAAGATGTGCTGCCAATACTGCGGAAAGCAGCCTGGCAGCGAAGAACTCACGATTGACCACGTGGTCCCTCGTGCTCAAGGTGGCTTATCGACCTGGACGAACTGTGTTCTGGCTTGCATCGATTGCAATTCGAAGAAGGCTGACCGTACTCCGGCACAGGCACACATGAAGCTTCGCAAGGAGCCAGTGCGTCCAGCTTGGAAGCCGATCTACGCCGATCGAATGAATCGTGTGAAGAGCTGGTCCAAGTTCATTAGCGAAGCCTACTGGATAGTAGAGCTCGAAGATTAAACAACGCAGAAGCTCAGTTCGCTGGGCTTCTGTCATACAGGAATGTTCGCCTGGGAGCGGACTCGGCCTCCAAAACCGATGGACAGTGTTCGAATCACTGCGTTCCTGCTGAATTGCCGATGTGGCTCGACTGAGAAAGGCACCTGTCTTGTAAACAGGTCCATGCTGGCGCGAATCCAGTCATCGGCTCTGGCAACTGAACTGCCTGTTTGGATTACATCAACCAACAACGAAAGTATCTGAACAAACCAATTCGCTCAGTTGCAATTTGCTGACTCGTCGCAATGGGAAACCGTTGCGGCGAGCCTTTTTGACTGACTGCCAAACGAGTCTCATCAGCGTCTGCAAAGATGCTGTAGCTCAATGGTAGAGCAATGTCTGATTTTCACTTCGTCGGTCGTTTTTGGACCCGCATCGAACTTAATCCTACACTACTTCAACAATCCTCTTGGTACGCCACTGAGCCTAATCAAAGCCAACCAATCGCTATACTCAACAATCGCTTCGTTGTGATACGATTCTTCAAGCTCCACAGACCAACAGTGATTGATCGAACCGAATTCACTCAGTTCATTGACAAACCGTTTCGCGTACGCTGCATATGTTGAAAAATCTTTCGCGATGTCATCTGCGTTGTCTTTCCTCAACTGTTCAAGGAAGGCGACAACGGCAGTCTCAATGGTATCCTGCCATGAATCAAGTTCTTTAAGGCCGGGATGCCGAATGGGGAATGGAATGGAAGATTGAGTGATTGGATCAAAACTAGCACCGCTGGAATCAAGCGTCGCATAGTAATCTTGAATCCACTTAATCGGCGTTTTTGTTTTGGCGTAAAACTCGGTTTCAATCGAACGGCCATATGTGGACTTTAGCCGCACCCACGCCCCCAATGCATCTTTAAGCTCAGTTGCCGCAAACTTGGTAAACTCAAAATCATGATACGCGGTACCAAACGAAGGATAATCCAAACACGGGTTGACATTGGAGATCTGTCCATGAACATAGTTGTCCGGCCACTCAGCCCAGCGGATGTTGACTACAAATGTACGTTCAGCTTGCGATGGTAAGTCGGTAAGGAGCCACTTGGGAACGCCCTTTGCAAGCAGTTCATCGCGCCGCGCCAGTATTTCGCTTCTTGCTCGCACTTGGTCAACCTGGACGTCAATCTCAACATACGCCTGTAGCTTTTTCAGGCGTTCCAAAAGCGAAGTAGCAGGAACTATTGGGACATCATCACTAAGGATGAGATCAATTGACAGAGGGATTGCAGTATGCGAATGATTCATTGAATGCTTTTGCTGGCGTAATCAACTCTCCAAATCTAGCATCATTGTACTGATACACGAGACTTCGCCATGCTGGTCTGAGATGCAATTTTTTAAAAAGATTGCGAACCTAAATTATCTCTGCGAGTCCTTAGTCGCAATCAAACAATCAATGAATGAACAAGGGGAAGCGGATCAAGCTTAGTGCTTCATTCTGCTTTGCGATTCTCGTTCGACTGCCAGTTGGGATTACATCTTTGCTAAAGATGGCGAAAGCCTTTCTCAACAACCCTTCGTCGAACAGTTTTAAATTGAGGAGATCTCTCCAATGGCAAACAAGTCTTTATTCGCAAGCATGCTTGGCCGACTACCGAAGGCCAATGCAGTCAACGAAGCAGGTGGCCTAGCGTACAAGCTCGAGCCGAAGCACGCCCTGGCTCAAGTTGCCGCTACGGGTACGTTCGGTAACGCGTTCTACAGCACGGCTGAGACGCAGCTCGATGAAGTCCTGAAGTTGATCGATGAAGTCGACGACAACCAGTACTTGGCGAAGCTGGCTCTGTACGCCCGTGAGAAGGCGTTCATGAAGGATATGCCGGCCGCATTGTTGGTCGCGCTGTCGGTTCGTGATACTGAGCTGATGCACCGAGTATTCGATCGCGTGGTCGACAACGGTCGCGTTCTGCGCACTGTGTTCCAGATGATCCGATCTGGCCAGTTCAAGAACAAGGCCGGTACGGGCCGCGTTGGTTTGTCGAGCTCTGTGCAGCGAGCATTCCAGCGTTGGTTAAACACTGCCACGGTCGGAAAGCTGCTGAGCGCGTCGATCGGTAACGACCCGAGCTTGCGGGACATCCTGCGTATGGCTCGACCGACGCCGAAGGATAACGCTCGGCGAGCGATGTTCGGTTGGATGACTGATAAGAGCATCGAGAAGTGGGCACCGGCGACGGAAGCCGACTTGCCGGTCGAAATTCAGTCGCTGATCGCGTACCGCAACTCGGAAAGCGAAGAAGCACAAGCGTTGATCGCTGGTGGACTCGACAACGTCCGATGGGACTTGTTGTCGGATGCTGCCAAGGGGCCGACGGTTTGGGCTGCACTGGCTCGCAAAATGGGTCCACAAGCACTGCGTATGAACTTGAACACTTTGCTGCGACACGATGTTTTGGCAACAAGTGCGATGGTTGATTACGTTGCTGACCGGATCGCTGACGAGTCGGAGATTCGACGATCGAAGCAGTTCCCGTACCAGTACTTTGCTGCGTACTTGAACGCGGATGACAATGTTCCGCAGAAGATCAAGACTGCACTGCATAAGGCAGCCGAGATCGCTTGTGGAAACGTACCGGAGTTGCCGGGACCGGTTGTTATTGGTCTGGATACGTCTGGATCGATGAGCAGCGCGGTCACAGGTAACCGTGGACGAGGTGCAACTTCGAAGATGCGATGCATCGACGTAGCTGCATTGTTCGCCGCAGCGATCCTGCGACGCAACCCGGACAGCGTTGTGATTCCGTTCGATACGTCGGCTTACGATGCCAAGATCGATCCAAACGATTCGATCCTGAGCATTGCCGAGCGGTTGGCAAAGTACGGTGGTGGTGGAACAGATTGTTCGCTGCCGCTGGTAGCTGCCAACCAGAAGCACGCGAAGCGCAAGTTCGCCGGCGTAGTTCTCGTTAGCGATAACGAGAGCTGGGTCGGAACAGGACGGCACGGTTCGACCGGTGTGATGACGGCTTGGGAAGCTTTCGTTGCCAACCAGCGAAAGCTGGCGGGTAAGGATGCAGCCCCGAAGTTAGTCAACATCGATCTGCAGCCGTACCAGACGGTTCAGGCATGTGAGCGAGCTGACATCATAAACATCGGCGGCTTCAGTGACGCCGTATTCAACGTGATCAGTGCGTTCCTCGCCGACAACAATCAGCGATTCGTCGCTGAAGTTGAAGCAATCGAACTGTAAACGTGCGTTGGACTCCGGTCCAACTGCGGTATACTTGAAACTCAACACCCGAGGGTCGCATTTCCGGCTCGCGGGTGTTGTTATTTGATGACTAGAAACAAAGCGGAGAAACAGTCAATGGACGAATCGCAAGCCCCAAATGTTAAGCAGGTCATCGTAATGCGACACGACCTGAAGATGCACAGAGGAAAGCAGATCGCCCAAGGTACGCACGCTTCGATGGCGTTTCTCACTCGCAGGTTGCAGAGCAAACGATTTGCATGGATGATTTTTTACCCAACCAACAAACCTGGATTTTGGGATCATTTGCGTCAACACTGCGAAATCCTTCAGTACGAGTGACTAGAAAAAAGTATCGCAATTTCGATAATAAGCGCGCATCAAAAGCGAGCCGTAGAGTATCAAAGTTTTATCAAGACGCCGCTGCCCCAGGTAGGAAGCCTGCTGTTACGGCCCGCTCAAGCCGGTTCTTGCTTCGCCAGGATTTTCTACAGCGACGCGATGGGGGTCGCAATGCCGACGCCGCAGAAGCGTTCGAGCCCATCAAACAGTAGAAGCGAGCATAGCTGGCTCATATGAATGCCGAGCAGACCACTCTTGTTGGCGTAGGCATACTCTAACTTCGCGATTTAACAGAGCTTATTTTGAGAAAAATCGGATGTCGTTTCCGTCATTTGGAACCGCCTTCGGGTATTCCTACCAATAGAGAACTATTGTTCGCAACGTTTGCGATCCGCGAGCAACGCGAACCAACAATTCTCAAAAATTTTCGGGCGGACTTTCGTCCACATGCAGACTCTGCGTGTAACCCTACAGATAGGGATACATGGTTTGCTTCGTCTGCAAACCAGAACCATGAATCGTCAACGATTTTGATGCTTTTTGCCTCTGCTTTCGCCAGTTTAGTCGCGCGCTGAGTAGGTCAAGAAGAGAGGCACATCGGCTCAAAACGTCTGCAACAAAGAAAACCTTAAAAACCTTTCTTGGGACCTCGTTCGGACAAATTGCATAGATAGTACTGGAGAGGCTTGCTCTCACCAGTGCTGCGACTTGGATCAACACTTTAGAAAGCTATGGAACGTGGACACAGAGAACGAAGAAGTCACCAAAAAAACCGATATGCCGGAAGAGCTCTCAGAGGCTTGGACCAAAGCGCTCGTCAGACTGCACGCCAAGATCGTCAAGCAGGCAGAAGAGCACTATGCAAAAGTGGAGGAAACGGAAACATGCGAAAGTAACTCCGATGCACATCCGCGTTAACTCGTTCTCTGCCGAATGTTCATCAACTGCTCGCGCGACTCAACTCGCTATACGACGGTTGTCGACCGGTGACTACGCAAAAAACAACCCAGGTCTTTGACGTCGAGCCTGAGGCAATCATCCCAGTGCTCTACCGCGAAGAATGTCTTCAATGCCTTGGGCTGCAAGCTGTTCGCAAGCCGCACACTTTCAGCAAAACTTCGGAGCTTCGTTAACGCATGAGCGAGCGCCCGCTTCGACATGGGACCCGACTCGATCGCCGCCATGTATGCCCGGCCAGCTACAGTCGACGATTGTCTTTGGGTGTTCTCGCTCACCGCTTGATCGTCCTCCTGCCTCGAACCAGAAACCAGAATTTTAACGCACTATACGTGTATTCGAACGAATGTATGGAATTCCCGCGAGAAGGTCACAGTGTTCCCAGCCAGCATTCACAAAGTCCCCCTCTTATAGGGATAGAGGGACGATTGGCCGATTCGGAGTAAGCCACGTACCACAACGAATCCCGCAAGCGGAGGAAAACATGGTGAGGAATCAGCCTTTGCTCACAGTCGGCGAAATTGCTCGAAGGCTGGGGCAACCCGTTCATCGCATTGAGTACATGATTCTATCACGCAAGATTCAGCCCGCTGGGTGGGCAGGTCACGCTCGCGTCTTTGCAGACTCAGACCTTGGCCGAATCGCCGGCGAGCTGCGACGGATCGCAGAGGATCGCGGTGATTCACTAGGCGTGGGCATGTCACAGGAGCAGCCAACCGATGGACAATAGCGAACCCCGCTCTCAAGCACAGGAGCCCGCTGAGTTAATGGCCAGGAAGGACCAGAATGCTGCACGATCTGTGGCTGCCGTCGACAATATACCTGATTCGTTGCGAGCCACACCACAGTGGGTTTGTTGGCGATATATCACTCGCGATGGTAAGAGAACGAAGGCTCCGGTCAAACCGCATGGTGGCGGCTTCGCCGATTCAACTTCGCGGACGACCTGGGGTACATTCGAGCAGGCACTCGAGGCGAGTCGGAAAGATCGATCGCTGGCAGGCATCGGGTTTGTATTCACCGCTGATGATCCGTATTGCGGTGTCGATCTTGATGATTCGATCGATGAATCAACTGGCCAATTGAAGCCCTGGGCTCAGCAGATCGTGGATCGTCTGGATAGCTACACGGAGATCAGTCCTTCGGGTTCGGGCTTGAAAGTATTCATCAAAGCGAACAAGCCAGGCTCTCGCTGTCGTAAGTCGTACGAGGATGGTGGCATCGAGATCTACGATCGCGATCGCTTTTTCACGGTTACGGGCGAACGACTTCCAAACTATCCATCAGACATCAATCTCCGCCAGCAGTCGCTCGACCTTGTTTATGGATCAGTCTTCGGAGGCGATGAACCAGGTGCTGCTGTATCGAGCAATCGTGGACCATCACCTCCAACCGACGACAGAGCCTCGGTCGCGCTGAGCGATAACGAGATTATCGAACTCGCTTCCAGGAAGCCTCGCACCGGAGATAAGTTTCGATCGCTCTGGGATGGCAACTGGAATGACCATTACAACTCGGCCAGCGAAGCAGACTCGTCGGTCGTGTTCACGTTGGCTTATTACACCAAAGATGCGGCACAGATCGATCGCATCTTTCGACAATCAAAGCTCATGCGATCCAAATGGGATCAGTTGCATGGCAGCGAGACTTACGGTGCAACAACGATCGAGAAGGCGCTCAGTAAGGTCACTAAGCAATACACACCGAAGAAAAAGCGGCCTAGTTCGCAGAGAAGCCAGCTACCAGCGAACCTCGGATTTCCAAAGTCTGCTATCGACTGGGACTTCAAAAGCGATCAGACCGAAAACGCAATGGCCGTTGAGTTCATCGACGGCAACCAAGCCAAACTGCGATACGTTCCGTCTTGGAAAAAGTGGCTCGCCTGGGATGGGAAACGTTGGAAAGTCGACGTAGATACGAGCAGAACCACACGGTTGGCTAGGAGGCTCGTTCGCAACTACTGGGATCGTCTACAGCACGTTCAGACTGAGAAGCAACAGAAGGAATGGGCAGACTTCTGTCGCTGGGCAAATCGCAAGACCACGATCGAGAACGTTGTCTCTCTCGCTCGATGTGACGCTAGAACGACGATTGATCACGAGTTGTTGAATCAGAACACGTACTTTCTGAATTTGCAGAACGGAACTCTCGATCTGTCCACATGGGATTTTCGAGACCATCGCCAAACCGACTCCATCACGCAACTTGCGAATGTGGCGTTTGATCCGAAGGCTCAATGTCCCAAGTGGCGAGCTTTCATCGATTTGATCTTTGGTAGCGACGATGAGGCCAAACGATACATCCAGGCGTTGCTAGGGTATTCGTGCTCTGGCGATGTCGGCGAACACATTCTGCCGATCTGCTACGGCTCCGGTGCCAACGGGAAATCGACCCTGTGGAATGCAATCGTCGAGTTGCTTGGCGACTATGCGATGCTCGCACCTAGCAAGCTTCTTCTGGGCACAACGAACGAACACGACACCGTCATCGCGTCGCTCTACCAGCGGCGTTTAGTAGCCATCAGTGAGCCCGATGAAGGTTCAAAGCTGCGAGAGGCTCGGGTCAAAGAGTTGACGGGTGACGAGCAGATTACAGCACGACGAATGCGTGAGGATTATTGGAGCTTTCGTCGGACGCACAAATTCTGGCTTAGCACCAACCATCTCCCGCAGATCAACGGTACCGATGAAGGCATCTGGCGACGCATCAAGCTGATTCCGTTTCGAGTAGACCTTCGCCAGGTTACAGACCCCATCCCTGACTACCACAAGCTTTTGGTTCGCGAGGAAGGACCAGGCATCCTCAACTGGCTCATGGATGGATTCAAAGACTGGCGTGCAAATGGATTCATTGAGCCTCAGTCGGTCATCAAAGAGACGCAATCTTATCGCGGAAGTTCCGATGAACTGGGTCGTTTCATATCCGACTGTTGTGATGTGTCGCCAGAGCTAGTAGTGGCTTCGTCTGACCTTTTCGACGCGTACAGGACATGGGGAGGCGACCTCAGTCAGATTCGGTTTTCGAAGCAAATGCAGACCCGCTTTGCTCACTCAAAACGCAACTTCGGAAGGTTCCGAAACAAGCAGGTTTTCGAGGGCATTTCTTTGTCAGAAAGTGACGAAATTGCTTAATTCAACGACTCGGAAAAACCCTCAAAAACATTGGGATTTTGCCAGTTGCGCCAGATTGCGGTGGGTCATTTCATTATCTTCCATATGCGTGCGCGCATGGGAATTAACAAAAGTAACCGGCGCAATCTGGCGCACCGGTCTAAATAGCGACTCTTCGGCGGCTCAGATTCCGAGACCTGGTCGCACCACGAACGAGTCGTCTAGAACCGCTTCATGCTACCGAGCGACCGACGCCGGAAGTCGATTCGGAACTTCACGACACCAACCAGCATTCGAGTCGCGCAACACGTTGCGAACTGACGCGAGATCTGTAGCAAGTCGCCCAACGCGTCGCCTCTTGCACCCATCGCGTCAGTGGGCCAACAGTGGCCCCACGTTGCGTCTGCCACTATGGCACTCGCAAGCCCAAAACGATGGGTCCTTCCCCAAAAACCAACGCGTTCTTG
>JAJTID010000151.1 GCA_021300155.1 Pirellula sp. | reverse complement strand
TGAATTGGCTGTGATCAATCGACCGAAGCAAACGCCGAGGAAGCCTTGTCCACCTGGCATTCCGAACGTTCGAATGGCAAAGTCTTTTTGCTTGGGAAAGATCTCGACGTAGATCGGCTCCTCGAGTTGCACTTTGTACTTAGAGGTTAGTACGTCGCGAGCTTCCGACAAGAGTTGTACAACATCGCGACCATAGATACGGGACTCGCGGGCATCCATTCGAATCACAAAGCCTGGAGCTTCCAAGGTTGCGAACCGATCTAGTTCTTTCTGCAGTTGTCTTAAATTGAAGATGGTGACATCGTAAGGATCATTCTTTCGAACGCGATCCACCATGTCCCAACCAGGGTCCGTCTGTCCTAATCGCAAAAGGTCTTGTGCAAGCTGCGATTGGGCTGCCACATAACTTGAGTCCATCGTCAGAGCGCGTTTTTGATATTCCACACTTTCAGTAAAGCGATAGTGCATCGACAAATGTCGACCGATCGTATGATCGACTTCGGGATTGAGCGACCAAGGAGACAATGCCTTCTTGCGAGCTTCTCCCTCGGCATCGTAGCGACCCTCTAGGTGTGCAATGGCCGCTCGCAAGGCCCAAAGCCTTGGCAAACGCGGGTTCACCTTCCCCACTTCTTCGAGCAATTGCAACGCCTTCGCGTATTGCTCTTCGTTCATCTTCTGTTCGACGACCAACAATAGGCTCGGGACATACTTAGGATTCAACGCCAGCGACTTTTGGAGATGATCCGTAGCGCGATCCGGCTCGGTCGATTGCCAAGCCTTGGCCGAAAGATAGTGAGTCTCCGGATTCTTGTCATCGAGTTTGAGGGCTTTGGCAAGCGATTGTGCGGCAACTTTCGAATCGCTCTTATCGAGCGCCATGCGAGCCGTTGCCAGATGCGGGTCCGGGGACTTCGGATCTGCTTTTACTGCAAGGTCGTAGCAATTCTTGAGGACCAGTTTCGGATCCTCGTTACGTAACAAGAAGTAGTCACCGATGTTCACGAACTCGCTAGACACACTGTAGAGCCATGTGTCGCGACTCAAGCGACGATCGATGACATCCAATTGTTCTTTCGACTTCAGAGGCTGGTTGTTCATCCGATAGACATCTACGCCCAGCAAACGAAGACGCAGACTATCGCCGAATCGACTGAGTGATTCTTCGTAGACGACCAGGGCTTGTTCGTATTTGCCAGTCGTCAGGTAAGCTTCCACGAGGAGGATGGGCCACTTGTCATTCCAAACCTTCTTTTCCACTTGGGCTTTGGCGTACTCGATGCATTCATCGTAATGACCTGCTCGGAGTGCTGCACGAGCGCTTTCGACGTCGGTGATAGTCGCGGTGCTCTTTGGTTCTTGTCCATGAAAAATCGAATAGGCCAACGAGACGAACAGTGTCGCGAGCAACAAGATAATCGGGCCGGTCTTCAATCGCATTCGTATTGTTCGAACCAGATTTGAGCAACGAGAAAACAACGCGAGAGGCTGACGAAACGGTACCGAGATGATGTCGAAGAACAAGTGAGAAGACTCCTGACTCACGATTCTGCTTCGGGATATTTCTATCTGCCGCCCACCTGATCACAGGTTTCGAGCATCCTCAGCCTAACTGTTTTGGCGTCGAATTGCCACTAGTGGCTGAAATGTTCACGGGAATGAACCGTTTCCTCTAGGATTGGCGGGACAGCGAGGATTGGCGGGGAAGATTGAACATTGTTCGCCTTTCGGATTGTAGAAGCTGCCGTAAAATGCACTGCTTCAAAGAAATCTCCTATCCCCTGAAAGTTCTGTAAGCCATGCTAGATCTGTTCGATAAAATCCAGGAAGCGACCACCTTTATTCGAAAAGCGTGGAATAAAACTCCGCATGCCGGGATCATTTTGGGGACGGGGTTAGGGCCGCTCGTGCAACGTATCGAAGTTGAAGCGACGCTTGATTATGCAGACATCCCTCATTTCTTGAAGTCGACCGCCACATCCCACCGCGGTCGGCTGGTTTGCGGAATGTTGTGCGGGCTTCCTGTGATGGCGATGGAAGGTCGGTTCCACATGTACGAGGGATACGCGCTCAAAGATATCACACTTCCGGTGCGAATCATGAAGGCGCTCGGCGCGGAGTTGTTGATGGTGTCCAACGCTTGCGGGGGAATGAACCCGTTCTACAAAGCGGGTGACATCATGATGATCGATGACCAAATCAATTTGCTCGGGGATAACCCTCTCATCGGGATCAACGATGATCGGCTCGGACCTCGCTTTCCAGATATGTCTGCTCCATACGATCAGGAGTTGATCAAAGCAGCCCTTCAAGTCGCTCGCAAGAATGACATCGTTGCGCATCAAGGAGTGTTTGTTGCGGTCGCTGGTCCCAATTTGGAAACACGCGCGGAATATCGATTCTTGCGAATGATCGGAGCAGATGTTGTTGGGATGTCGACGGTCCCCGAAGTTATTGTGGCCGTCCATGCAGGAATGCGCTGTGTCGGATTCTCGGTGATTACCGACATGTGTTTGCCCGATGCGTTGGAGGCCGCAGATGTACAAAAGATTATTGCTATTGCAAACGATGCAGAGCCACGGCTAACTACCTTGGTCACCGGTGTTTTGGAGTACGAACGCAAGCGAGCTGGAAAGTAGATCATGCAAAGCATTCATCCTGAGACAACAAGTATTGGTTGGATCGGTACCGGTGTTATGGGCAAGAGCATGTGTTCGCATTTGCTCAAGGCTGGATACACGGCTTCGATCTACAATCGATCTCCGAAGAAGATGGACAGCCTCGTCGCGATGGGAGCCAAACCCTGTGCGTCGCCCAAAGAGGTCGCGCAGAAAAGTGATATCGTTTTTTCGATCGTTGGCTTTCCGGCGGATGTGGAAGAAGTGCTTCTCGGCGGTGATGGCGTGCTGGCAGGTTTACGACCTGGCTGTGTGATGGTCGATATGACCACCAGTCGACCGATGCTTGCCCAAGAAATCTATCGCCGAGCCAAAGAGGTAGGTGTCGCGTCGTTAGATGCGCCCGTCTCCGGTGGTGACATCGGTGCCAAGGAAGCCCGATTGTCGATCATGGTCGGCGGGGATCGGTCTGCTTTCGAGATGCTAGAACCGATTTGGAAGCTGCTGGGGAAAACGTTCGTTTACCAAGGTGCGGCGGGATGCGGGCAGCACACGAAGATGGTCAATCAAACATTGATCGCCTCGAGTATGGTCGGTTTGTGTGAGGCGTTGTTGTACGCGAAGAACAGCGGACTGGACCCGGCGACGGTTTTGGAATCGGTATCGAGTGGAGCGGCCGGTAGTTGGTCGTTATCGAATTTGCTTCCAAGGATTTTGAAGGAAGACTACTCGCCAGGTTTTTTTGTCGACCACTTTGTAAAGGACCTCGGTATCGTCCTGGAAGAAGCGGCTCGAATGAACATCGTAATGCCAGGAGTGGATTTAGCGAAGCGGCTTTACAATCAACTTCAAGACATGGGCCACGGATCGTCCGGCACACAAGCGTTATGGTTAGCGGTTCAGTCGAACAAAAAAACGTAGCGTAAACAGGTAGCTTGGGACCATTGTCCCAGCCCTTTGAAGGTCATTTTTACTTGGGCTTTTTCGAGTTGGCTTTCTTTGAAAGGGCTTTCGCTGCTTTGCGTTTCAACGCTTTCTGCTTCTCTTTTCTTTGAACAAGAATGTCGTTAGTTGCCGCATGAACATG
>JAJTID010000167.1 GCA_021300155.1 Pirellula sp. | reverse complement strand
CGTTCGAAACCTTAACCAGTCTGTTCGCAACATTCATAAAACGCGGAGCCGATTTCAAAGACTGGATCCAAGAACGGATAATCGGTTTTGGTCCGAAGTACCTACCAAAACTTCTGTTGCCAGATAAATTCTTAACGCAAAACCAACTAAACTGAAAAAGCTACGCGGTAAACACGTACGAACAAAGGGCAGCCCGAGCGTGACAACAGAAATTTTCTACGTCGATTTATGGATTGTCGAGAAAGTCACCACCTCATGGAATGATTCAAATCCATGGTCAACTGTTTATCCTGAAGGATTGAATGAAGGCAGTCTCGCAGAAGGAGAATATGTCGTATCTTCGGATTGTCAGGATCAGTTTTTCACCAAAACGGTTACTACTGCGTTTGGCCCAAATCAAGAGGTTCGAATCTTGGAGGATGAATTTCATGACCATTTTACGAGAACTGAGGAATATGTTAACGCTTATGTTGACTCCATTGGCGATTGGTACGACAGGCATTTGAAACTTGGCGAGCGTTATCTCTACATTACCACTCAAACCGTTGTAACACCAAGCGTTTACAACCAGAACACAAGTACTTGGTCCACTCCCATGTTTGAAGGGGATCACAAATTGAATTACGTAACTGCTGAGCGGACATATGATGCACAGAATCTTTGCTACACCAGTTCGAAACTCTCGCTGTTGTCAATGCATCAACATGAGGCAGGTGGCCTGCTTGTAATTGACGTAGACAAGGAGCTTACTTTTCGATTTGACGAAAACGCTTGGGGGCTTGAAATCACGCAGGATGCAACCTCAATATTCTATGCTTGCGATTCTGATTTCGACTACGTATTGCCCTTCACGATTCAGGCAGTCGAATTCACTGCAAGTACAATCTGGAATTTGGTGAATAAGATCAACAACTGGCCTTGGAAATGCATTTTGTAGAGGATGAATGATGAAGGCAATTCCTTGGCAGACTGTTTTTTGCTTGTTTCTCGTATCATTTACGTATGCTGGGCATGGCATTGCTCAGCTTCCTCCATCTGCCGAAACCATTATCTCAGATGCGCGTGGTTTCGGAGCACTCAAGTTGCTCAATACTGTGCCGGGTATCCAAGCCAAGATTGGATTGGATGACACAATGGTAAACGAATTGAAGGCCCTGGGCGAGAAAGCAACAAAACGATTTGAAGAGCTGGACCGACAGACCGTTCGTGGATTGATTAAGGGCAGAAAATCGGTTTCCGGTTCGAGGGAGTTGGTCGTTGAGCAACTCGATCGAGAACTAGAGAATAGATTGGAAGAGATACTATCACCAGACCTATTCCAAAAGTTCTCGAGATACGTCGTTGTGGATCGACTATCACCCCATATACCAATGTCAATTGTTTTGAGACCCGGAACCGCGAAGTATTTGAGACTGGATGAGAAATCATTAAAAGATGTTCAGCAAAGAATTGATAAATTCCTAGCTACGGAAGGTAATGCGGCTTTCTATCGAAGAAATGCGTTCAAGCAATTAATCAAAACAGCACCAACCGATTTTCGAAACCGAGTTGTGGACTTAGTGGGGACCAAGTTGTTGCCAGACGAGCATCCTAGCGGGAGTTCGCCGCCGATTCTTACTGCACCATTCCGCTACCATACGATAATGGCGGCGTGTGCAAAAGAATTCTCACCAGAGATATTTGGCAACAATCCCGGCCTCACAGATGAATTGCATAAATTAATGCTCGACCTTTACGCACGTAGCAGTTCACGAAGTCGAAAAGAGCAAGAAGAAGCATTTGTTCAAGGAAGGGCTATTGAAACACAACGGATCCTAAGCGAAAACGACGAAATGTCGGCAACTGCGATTCGGCGGGTATTGAATCATGATCAGCTTGTTTTGTTTTCACAATTTGGCATGAGTGGATCTGTAAGCAGTAATGTTCGGTCTTTCTTTGCAAACCAAGAAGTTCAAAAGTATCTGAATGATCCGCAAACAACTTCTGAGCTCCTCGTGGAAGCAGATCGAATTGACAAAGAGGCCAATGACCTGGCGAAAAACTTTGTAGTCATGGCGATAACTGAATACATCGAGTCGCTGGATACAGAGACAAAAGCTCGCTTAAAAAACTTGATCGACATTGAGTGACGTTTAGATACTAAGTCATGATAGCACGAATGGGTTGGCCGAAGTCGCGTTCGAGACGTTTTCGGCCTGGAACCACTAACGAATGTGGTTCGATTCCCAATTGATGAAGAACCGTTGCATGAATGTCCGTGACGTAATGCCGGTCCTCGACCGCATGAAACCCCAATTCGTCTGTTTTGCCGTGCGCCATACCACCTCGAATCCCTCCACCAGCCATCCAAACGGAGAATCCGTAAGGATGATGATCGCGACCATTCGAGCTTTGTGATCCAGGCGTTCTACCAAATTCAGTAGCCCATACGACTAACGTTTCATCCAATAACCCTCGCTGCTTCAGGTCTTTCAATAACGCACCAATCGGCTGATCGACCTCTTTGCAGAGCTTGGCATGTCCTGACTTTAGATTGGCGTGCGCATCCCAACTCCCTGCACCTCCATTGCTACCATGATAAACCTGCACAAACCGAACGCCTCGTTCGACCAACCGGCGCGCAGTCAATAGTTGCCCGCCAAAGGTTTGCGTTTCCTTTTGCTCAAGTCCATAGTCGTCGAGTGTCTTCTTCGACTCTTGATCAAACGAAACGACCTCGGGAACCGCCATTTGCATGCGGAATGCCAACTCGTAAGACTTCATGCGTGCACGGATGGCTTCATCGTCAGGGAATTTTTCTGCGGTGATTTGGTTCAATTTGCGAAGGAACTCAAACTCGCTCGATTGCACTTCTGCTTTCACATCTTGTGGCGGTCTCGCATAAGGCAAAGGGTCCTTGGGATCCACCTTGAGCGGGATTCCATCGTATTGCGGTCCAAGATAATTCGCGCGATGCGTTTCTTGGCCGCCACAACAATCAGCAGTAGGAACACCCATGACCACGAACTGTGGAAGATTCTCATTCAGCGAGCCAAGTCCATAGTTGACCCACGAACCTATCGTGGGAAAGAAACCATCCACGCGATGTCGCCCCGTATGAAACTGCAACTGAGCCCCGTGATTGCTATCCTCCGTCCACATGGATCGAATAAGGCAGAGGTCGTCTGCACATTCGGCCACATGAGGCCACCACTCGCTAATCTCCAATCCACTTTGCCCCCATTTCTTGTAGCCAACCTGCAAGGGGTAAATCTCCGTCCGCACAAATCCATTGTTCGGGTCGAATGCGACCACGCGTTCGTTGGCCATGTAAGGTGATTTGAGTACATCGGCAAACGGAGTCTCCGCAATCGTCTTCCCTTCATACTCGTTAAGTTTCGGCTTGGGATCAAACGACTCCATGTGACTCGTTCCACCAATCATAAAAAGCCAAATCACACTCTTTGCTTTTGGAGCGAACCGCTTGATGAGCGACTTAGGATCCGTATCGTCCGCGCCGAGAATGCGATCTTGGGCAAGCATCGAAGTCAGTGCAATCGATCCGAATCCCATACCTGCATCTACCAATAACTGCCGTCTCGAAAACGGTTTTGTTGTATTTGATTTTGGTTTCATGGTTTGAGGGATCCTATCGCACGGTGACAAAGTCATTGTGGTTCATCAGCACATGAGCCAAACTCTGATGAGAGAGGCTAACACTGGATTGGTTCAAGTAATCGGAACAGGATGCATACTCGGTATCCGAAGGGAGCCTATTCAACGTCGAGAGAAAGAGGAGTCGTATAAACTCTTTAGAATCTTGGTTCGTCTCGCTCCAAAGTCGGTCTGCTAACGTTCGAGATGCTACGCGACACAAAGTGCTGTTGGCAAGAACTAATGCTTGCTGCGGCACAATACTTGGGCGACGGATATAGCACTCCGATGGATTCGCTGCGTCAAAGAGCACCATCATTGTCATCTGCTTTTCGTAAGCTGTTCTAAAGTAAAGACTCCGCCTGTACACAGTCTCACCGGAATCGTGACTAATGTCGGGGCCACCGACCTTGGTATCCAAGAGTCGACTGGACAAGAGAACGCCATCGCGAACCGCTTCGGCCTCCAATCGCAACGTATTGAATCGCCAATGATACCGATTGTCGGGGTCGATTGCTTTCGACGCAGTCATCAACGCTTCATCTCCATGGGAAGCGCGACGATATACCTGCGAAGAAACGATCTCGCGGTGTAATGCCTTCATGTCCCAGTCGCTATCGAGTAATCGTTTCGCTAGATAATCTAGCAACTCCAGTAACTCGGGCTTGGGAGCCTTGAGACCGAAGTCAAAGGTGTTAGCAACCAACGGTGCACCAAAGTGCCTGGCCCAAATATGGTTGACTGCGACTCGTGCGGTAAGCGGGTTCGCAGGATCCACAATCCAGTGAGCCAATGCAGACCGTCGACCCGTGGACTGTTTCGGATATCCCTTGACGATGGCGGTGTAGTTTTTCAACCGCACGGACTCATCGAGCCTTCGCCATTTTTGATAAGTCTCGGCCGTTTTATCCAGTTCTTTTTTGGCCTTATCGATTGCCGCTTTCTTCTTCGCTTCGTCTTTGGCATTCGATTTCTCAACCTTTCCCAATGCGCTTTGTGCATTTCGCCACTGCAGTTCCGCGTTCGCTTCCATCCATCGCTCTTCGGCTTCGATGGCTGTCTTGCTCGTCGTTTGTGCTAACGCTTCGTCGTTGCCCATGTGCTTGGCTTTTTCCGCAGCATATCGCGTTTGCAACGATTCAAGTGCTGTCTGGGCTTCTCGAAGCTTCGCAATCTCCAGGGCTAGATCGAGATGCTCGTTGGACGATAGATCGGACGGCGCTGCTAATTTCTTTTTGTCAAACGCTGCGTTCAATTGGTTCATCGCAGTGCTGCATTTTTTCCAAGCATTCTCCATCGCGCGTCGTACGTTCCTCTCAATCAACTCAGGCATGATGGCATCGGTTGGGAGCGAAATGGACTCGATCGCAAAGTTACTTTCAATCGGAATAGATGCAGGAATGCCTGGTGTGATCGTGGTCACTTTGTCGGGATGCTTATCGTCTCCGCGACGGAACAGATAGGTAGCTATTTGCAGATCGGAGTCGTAGACACGCGGAATCTCGGGAGTCGATTCGATCTCTGGTTTCTCGGTGCGTACATGATGCGGCTCGAACAAAGCGCGATAACGGTAGTAATCGACCTGAGAAATCGGATCGTATTTATGGTCGTGACACTTCGCGCATTGCACCGTCAGGCCCAGCAAGGCTTTGGACGTATGCTCGACAGTAGCATCCAACCAGATGTTTCGATTCGAGCTATGGAAATTGCGAGCCAAAAAGCCTGTCGCTCGAATCGCGTTTGGATCGAGCGGGTACAGTTCATCGGCCGCCAACATCTCCAGCACCATCTGTTTGTATGACTTGTTCGAGTTCAACGATTCGACGATCCAGTCGCGCCAGTGCCAGATGTTGCGTTGACTGCCACGCACCTCTTCTTTGTATCCATCCCAATCGCTGTAACGCCAAACATCCATCCAATGCCTCGCCCAACGTTCACCATAAGCCGGTTTGTCAAGCAACCGATCGACAAGTTGTTCATAAGTGTCGGCACGGTTATCGGAGACGAACGATTGAATCTCGTCCAGTGTAGGAGGTAATCCTGTCAAATCGAACGTTACACGACGCAACAACGTATAGTTGTCCGCTGGCGGAAGAGGCTCGATGCTCTTTGTACGCTGAGCGCGTTCCAGAATTCTGTCGATGGTACCCATCGATTGCGACGACTCGCGGGCGTCCTGTTCGGTGGCGAACGATAGCAAGGGGCGAAAGGCCCAATGCTCGGCAGGGCTCGCGATGATTTCTTCATGTTCGGGGGCCGGCATTCCCGCAACAATCCACTGACGAAGCAAATCGATCTCGTCCGCCTTCAATGCGACTCCCGCATCGGATGGCGGCATCCGTTCTTCCAAGTTCGCTGAAGTAACGCGTTGGAGGAGTTCGCTTTTGTCCGGATCGTTAGGATCGATGACTGAGCCGGAGGCTGCTCCCTGGCGGATCAACTTGGCAGCATCCAATCGAAGGCCCGCTTCGCTCTTCACGGGACCATGGCATGCAACACACTTTTCTTGCAGCAGCGGAACGATCTTCGTCGTATAATCACTCGCATCGGCCAAACACGTACCACAGCATAAGGAAGCGACAGTAAGTCCGATGATTGCGACGACGCAATGGAAAGTAACCGACTGGATACAGATAGGTTGACGTCGTGTAGAATGCAGGGAGGGGATAAGGGGACTCATTGGCAGGTAAAGTCCGGGTGGGATCGATCAAGTCTTGATTTCAAGTCTACTCAATATAGTCGAAAACAAGCAGCAACGGTGGACTGTGGGCAATTTGACGGCGATTACGGAACGTAATGGATGATTCAATCATTGGAAGTAGCGGAACAATAGCACCATGACACGACAACATAAGAAGAAAAAGGATACGCTCCCAAAAGGTATGCCAGAGGGAGCTATTGTAGCCGATCTTTCCAAGCAAGTTCCGAACAACTCGTATGATCCGCCACCCCTTTGGTATGTAGACAAAGACTTTGTTTGCATCGAATGTGGCGAGCGAGAAACTTGGACTGCAGCTCAGCAAAAATGGTATTACGAAGAGGTAAAAGGAACGTTGTATGCCATCGCAAGGAGATGCCATTCTTGCCGAATAAAGATTCGACGGGCAAAGTCTATTCAACGCGAACAAATGGCGGCCTCCAAGAAGGCGGATCGTAAACACTGACTTCGATACCGACGATCGATTGTGCAAGAAATCGAAGCAACATTGAACTTATCCTTCGGGATGCAATTCGCTCTTATCCTCGGGCACCGTAAGTTCATGGCGGCGAAGTTCTATGGGATTCTGCTCAAAAAACAATGAGGGGCGGGCTACTCTGACAGACGACGGTATCCAGTTTGACTATAGTACGTCTTTCCGTCAGCATATCGACAAATTTCCTTCCGCTATTCACCCCCTGCCGCTCCATAGAACAGATGTCTAAATCGATACCTAACGCCAGCCCTCCTGTTGCTTCAAGGCTTGTGTCTCTCGACCAGTTTCGTGGCTACACCGTGGCGGGAATGTTCCTAGTAAACTACTTTGCCCATTTTGCGGTCTGTCCTCAGGTGTTACGGCATACGCATGATTACTGTAGCTATGCTGACACCATCATGCCGCATTTCTTGTTCGCCGTGGGATTCGCATTGAGACTATCGTTCGGTAGACGCATGCAAACTCAGGGGTCAGTGTCCGCGTACTGGCGCATGTTTCGCCGCATGCTAGGTCTGATTCTTGTTTCTTTGATTGTCTATCAAGTCGGCGCGAGAGCTCAGACTTGGGAACAATTGAAAGAGATGGGTGTTTGGAATGCGATCAAGGAGCCACTCAAACGTGAATGGTTCCAAACATTGATGCATATCGCCGTGACGACACTTTGGATCCTACCCGTGATTCATGGTCGAGTCTCTACCCGTGTTTACTGGTTGCTGTTTTCCGCGGGGGCTCATGTCATCTTGTCTTATTGGTTCAACTTTACATGGGTGAACTCTCCGCCGAATGGCATCGACGGTGGACCGCTCGGCTTTTTGACATGGAGTATTCCTGCGTTGGTTGGTTCGTTTGCTTGCGACGCGTTTGTGAACTGGAACCAACCTGGAACATCTGTGTTCCAACGGATTGCGTCGATGACGGCAATCAGCCTTTTATTGATGCTTGTCGGATACGCATTTTCTTGCGGTACTCGTTTTTATGATGTGCCAGCCGATAAAGTAGAAATGTATCGGTCTGTAAAGCTGGCACGAGATCCGGTCTGGCCGATGGAAGTTCGGGTTCGAGGCAAGCTGGACAACGCAACATTTGCGGATTTGCTTGCAGAACCTCCATTCGTGAAACCACCAAGCCATGTGGAGCGAAAATGGAATTATTGGATGATGAGCCAACGGGCAGGAACATTATCCTATTTGGTATTCTCTGCTGGATTGTCTCTGTTGATCTATATCGTCTTTTTCATCGTATGCGATCTCGGTGGGCTTCAAATACCGTTCTTTCGAACACTGGGGACCAATGCGCTCTTGGGTTATGTACTACATGGAATGGTTAGCGACGCGGTACAGCGGTTTGCGCCAAAAGATGCACCAGACTGGTATGCTTACGGCAGCCTAGTGCTCTTTTTCGGTATCAACTGGCTAATCCTTCGAAGCTTTGAGAAGCAAGGAATTTTCCCGCGAGCCTAGAGCTACGGCCGAACCGAAGATATCTTGGGGGAGGGTTTGGCGAGTTCCACATCGCTTACGGTAAACTCTTGATCGAAAACAATCGGTTTCTCGCCCGTTTGAATCTCACACTTGATTGTGTACTTTCCTGGAAGCAACGGTTGGTCAATTCGAAAGAGCATCGATTCTTTGGCTTTTGGCATCAACCACTTGCCAAAGCCTGCTAAGGATTGCAACCGCACTCCACCCTCGCTGACCAGCGAGAGTCTTGCTTCGACGGGCATGTGGTTATCACCAGTGTTTTCGACCGTGGTACGGAATCCTGGATATTTTCCATTTGGATCCCAAACCAGCGGCGCGACGGCTAGTGTTGTTTTCGAAACCTTCTTGTAGACCAATGCTAACGGCAGTTGGCGCGATTCTGTAAAGTCTTTGTTCGCTGCGCGGGTTTCCACCGAAAGAAATCCGTAATCTGCAGCTTGCTCGATCTTGGATTGCCCTTTCAATGTTAGTGTGACTTTGCGAGTGGCGTTTGCTGGAATCGAGAAATCCGATGGCTGTATCATAGCCGCAGTCATGGCGAGTCCATCGAGACCGATCGCTTTGAGTGCGACGGTGCGTTCCGTTTTGCTTCGATTCTTGAATTCTAAAATCAGCCTGCGGTTGCCTCCTCGGGCCTGCGAAAGTTCAAGTTGGGCCGGAGACGCCTGAAGCCCTTCTGCAATCTGCGCGATCAACACTTCTTGTGCAGGAAACTCTTCCGCAGCGACTTTGATGGAATACGTCTTCTTCAGTGAAACCTTCTTCTCGAAGAAGATCTCAGTCTCTATTTCATAGGTTCCGGTCGCGAGTGCTTCACTTACGAATTCTTCCATGCGTATCTTGCTCTTGGGGAGGATACGACCTGCAAAGCGTGAGTCATCTTCCACATCCCATCGAATCGGCATAGCAAGTCGAATCGGTTTTGCAGAACGCTCGTTGGGAGATGTACTAATCTTCGAACGAATTTCAAATTCGAATGTCGTATCGGTTGGGTTTGATAGGATCGCTTGAATGAGAGGTCGTCCCTGATGCGAAACGATTTTCAAGTCTTCAACAATGATTCTCTGTATCTGGTCACCCCGCGCCCCTTCGACTTCGAGATCGAGTCGCAACATGTACTGCGTGATGAATCGAATTGTCGCTTGGGTCTTGGACGGGTCGCTGGCATTGTTTGGAGCTTGGTTTCCCAGATCGCGGACCATGATCCCCATCGAAAAGTGCTTTGCTTCCCCCGCTGGGATTCGAACTACCCCTTCGATTTTGGTAGACTTATTGGCTTCCAAACTGAGTTTGTTAGGAGTGACGAGTCGTACCCAATCAACCTGAGTCGAGTCTTCGTCGTGTAAAATTCCACCCGTGATCTCTTGCCTCAATCCGACCGAAAAAACTTCGACGTTCGTAGATTGGTTAGAAGATTCGAGCGTAAATTCAAAAGGGATCACGTCACCCGAGCGACCGCTAATCCGATGCATCAGCGGTTCGATCCGAAACGAAGGCTCGAATGTCTCTTGGACACGGATCTCTCGGTTCGCCTTCTGAGCGAGCAAGACCTCTTGGCAACAAAGCAAAGCTGTGATGAGTGCGAATACTAGTGTACGGATTGGATAGTGCATGCTGGTTCTGTTGGGACAATTCGGGGCGTGATAAAAATCGCAACCTCGGCATCCTGCTCTTGTTTTTCGATGGTTTGAAATAGCTTACCCAGCAATGGAATGCGGCTGAGATAAGGGACTTTTGTTATGCGATCCACAGTTTGTCGTTGAACCAGTCCGCCAATGACGATTGTATGGCCATCGCGAACCATAACTTCCGTGGAGACTTGGCGTCTATTGATAATTGGAAAGGAGTTCGCAGAGTTGTCATTGCTATTGGTGCTCGATCGAATGTCTTCACTGACTTCCGCTTTCCCAATGGCTACAGAAACCATGTCATGGTGAATACGTGGCGTGATTTCCAGCGAGATACCGGCCTCGACCTTTTGGAGATCTTGTCGGAAAAACACATTGGCGTTCGACGGTTGAACGCTAAAGAACGTCTCGCGATTGATCGAGATGTTGGCTTTCTCACCATCTTTGGCCGTGACCCGTGGTGCGGCTCGTATCGTTACGTAGCCTTCGTCCGCAAGCAATCTTACGAAAGCCGATGAGATCGCAACATTCGAAAAAGCTTCCTGTACACCTTGACCGCTGGCCGAGGAGTTAAGCGTTAGACCACTGACCCCTACCTTAAAGGATTGATCATCGCCTGATCCCACCACATGTCCCCAGTCGACACCGAATCGAAACGAACTGTCGGGAGATACTACACATACGATGGCTTCCAGTTCCACTTGAGGGATCGGTTGATCTAGCTCACGAAGGCGACTTTGAATTTCCTCCAAAATGGCCTTTGGGGCATCGATCATTAGCAAATTGCGCTCGGGCGATGTCTGAACATACTTCTTGAACCTGAGTGGCAAGAGCGATGCGAGCGCGGCAACTTCGTGGTGACTGGGTGAGAATTGAACGCGACTCGAGATGTAAGAAAAAAGTGGAGAATCGGGATCTGGAAGAGCAATGATGTAGCGTTCTTCCGATTTCGCATAGACCAATCCGAGCGGCATAAGGATCTTTTGCAATGCGCTCTCAAAGGTGTCGTCTTTGATTTGCGCGGAAGTGACTCCTCCGACCGCTTCATCGACAATAACTGAGACATTCGCAGCCGTAGCCAAATTCTGGATGGCCTCGCGTATGTCTGTTTGATCAAAAAAATCATCATTCAATTTTTCAGGATGATCTTGAAAGTACGCCGCTGTAGCGACGTTATTCACATCTTTAGGAAGTGGTAGTCCTGATAGGTGAACCGCGTTGATCACCGATGAAGATGATGCCTGAGCAAGTAGATTCGCTGAATCGGAAACAGGAACTTGGACCATTGCATCGCATGAGCTATCGCTATGGACGCCAGAAGCATTAGTTCTAGAGCCATTGGAGCCAGTAGACGACCCGTAGGGCAATGGAACCAACATCTCTCCCGACGACGAAACCGCCGGCTGAATGATGCCAGGACGCGCGGCCGCAGATCTCAGTGCCTCGTGATATAGATCCTGAACAGAGCGTTTCTTGATCTCACCATGGTTCTTGCAGCCAGCGATAGTGGGCGCGACTATCGCTAGCATAAATGCAATCCAATGCTGGCATAAGTGAGATCGAGCAAAAGTTTTATTCAAACCAACACTCCGCAACGGGAAAAACATGTGTGTTGCTTTTACCGTTCGGAAACCCGCAAGGCAAGAGCGTTACTTCGCAGCAATGGTTCCGGTCACTGTCGTCACGTAGTTTCCTGCGGCGACGAGACCGTAATCCTGAGTCAAGAAAGAGACAGACAATGCCAAGTTCGTTCGGCCTACGCCGTTCGAGCTCGCAGCGACTGACGCTACTCCGTCTCCGTTAGCAAAGTCGGTGGCATCAATTCCTGTACCTGCAACAGCCCAAGCAGCCGGACCTTGGGATGTACCCAATGCTAGCGTAAGCCTCGCATCACGTTTGAATGTGTTATCATCTACGTGAACGAATGGCTGTGCGGTACTAAAGGTGACATTCACACCGTTTCTCGCGTTGCCACGAACGACCCAGTTCTGCGGCTGGAAATTCTGGTTGCCATCCGTTTCATCGTGCGTGAGGACGGCAGCTGTTGGAGCGGTGATGCTGATACTTTGCGGTACAGTCACCGTGAAGGATTGTGAGCCCGACTGGGCGAAAGCGGCCGATGCAGTGAACGCAAAAGGCAACAACAAGACATACTTCGAAATACGAACGATCGACATGGTTAGGGGGCTTTCCAAGTTCGAGAGTAAAAAATAGTATTGGACAAGAACCTCCGCTCAGAAAAGTCGGAATATCCGGCAGACGTAAATTCGTGCGCAGCGAAATCCGGTATCCCGACTTCATCTTTTTTAGCAGTTGATTCTTGTTTTGTTTGGAGCGACGGCCAAACGCCGTTTGCCGTAGAAGGGGGATTTCCGCGACAGCAAAAATTAGGTCAAGTTTTCTGCGCAGCAAATCTTTCGGAGGCAAAAAGAAAAAGAAAACCAGAATTAACCCACCTAATGCAAGTGCGGTCGACGCGTTTCGGGCCGGCCGATAGTCTATGAATCTTGTGGCCTGCTACTTCGATGCTCACTCATGAAATCAAAACCTTGAACCATTCTCGTTCCGTTCGTTTCGCCATCCTCGCCTTGATCGGAGTGAATGCTCTTTGGGGTCTGTCATTTCCCGTGATGAAGTCCCTAAACGAAATTATGGATCGAAGCCTCGTATCGTCCGATTCCGTGTCGATAACGTATTCGGTTTCATCTTCTGCTGGGATGATCGCCGTTCGGTTTTCCATGGCGATGTTGTTGATCACGATACTTCTTCCCAAGCTGGTGCTAGGCGCCAAGAGGGAAGAGTGGGTTGCAGGGTTTTGGATCGGGCTACTTTTCTGTATTGGATTAGTGCTTCAAGTGATCGGGTTATCTACGATACCAGCATCACGAAGTGGTTTCTTGACAAGCTTGACTGCAGTATATACCCCTCTCATGTACGCAGTCATGACCAGGCGATTACCGTCGCTTCAATTATGTATTGGCATCCTGCTCGCTTTGGTTGGCGTTGCGACGTTGTCGAATGCACTGACATGGATATTACCCCAGTCCGAAACAACAGTGACAGAGACAACAAACATCGTCCCGCTCAATTGGGGAGACTTGTGGACAACGCTTGGTGCGATCTTTTTTAGTATCCAAGTTCTCTTGATTGATCACTTTGGTAGTCGCTATCGATCCGCATCCTTTACGCCTGGGATGTTTGCAACCGCAACGCTGGTGGCTGCTGCTATTTTTACTGGAATTCAGTTTTTTCCGCAGGGGAATAGTTCGAGCATTGAGTTATCCAAGTGGACATCGTTGATTTTGCAGCCTGCATTTCTTGTCTTGGTTTTTTTCTTGGCACTGTTTTGCTCGCTCGTCTCTTTTCTTGGTATGAACACCTACCAACCCTACATCACAGCATCCCAAGCGTCGGTGATCTACAGTACAGAACCATTGTTTGCTTCGCTTTGGGCGATGATACTGCCAGGCGTGATCGCGAGCTTCATCCCATTGATCTATCAGAATGAATCAGCGACTTGGCAGTTGATCGTCGGTGGTCTGTTCATCTTAGCAGCGAACGTCATCGCTTTATGGCCTTCCAAAAGCGAAAGAACAGAAGTAGTTCCGACCTAGGACAGAACTTTATCCGACATGCTACGAAAAGCATGCGGCAAATAGTGAATTAAATCTGTCGCCAAGGTGCTGGGAGTCCCAAGTTCTCGATGCGCGATGTCGGCTGCCAATCCATGCCAATATACGCCGAGAACCGACGCATCCATGGCGTTCATTCCTTGGCATATCAGGGCCGTAATGATGCCTGTCAGTGCATCCCCGCTTCCGCCGACAGCGAGGCTTGGATTTCCTGTGCTATTTTCATAGCAATGTTCACCGTCGGTAACCCAAGTCTTTTGCCCCTTGAGAACAATAATCGCATTCCATTGTGAAGCACGGACATTCGCTTTTTCGATTTGGCCAGTCCGGTCGTGAGAATCCACATCGCAGAGACGTTCCCATTCACCAGGATGTGGCGTCAGGATTCGCTTGGTCGACGATGTACGCGGTCTTAACCCATCTTCTAGTCTGTTCTCGCTCAACGCATTGAGTGCATCCGCGTCGCATACGAGCGTATTCGGCCATGTTTGATACAAGCTTCGAACGAGCGAATCTGTTGCGTTCGATCGACCTAAGCCTGGTCCGATCGCAATGGTACATCGTTGGTAACGAGTGGTATGCAACAGAGTTCGCAATTGTTCGTCTGCATGATTCCAATCCAAACCAATCGTCATGTAACACGGGTCAGCAGACGCGGCCACGATTTGCATCGTATTTGGAACTGCGACCGTAACGAGTCCTGCTCCGCAACGCAATGCAGCACGGCCTGCGATGATCGCTGCGCCCGTCATACCTGTCGCACCCCCGACAACGAGGGCGTGCCCAAATCTACCTTTGTGATCGCCGGGTAATCGATCGGGCAAATGTGGGACAGAAATAGCTTTCATCGTTAGCGAGGGTCCGATGCGCTACCGTCAAGCATTTGGGAACGGGGCAGATACTTGCAAAGCAATATCCCCAAGAAGTACAAAAACAAAAGTGGAACGGCCATCGCGACCATGCTGGTCCAATCACCGCCTGGTGTCAAAACCATCGAACCAGCCGCGATGGCAAAAGCGGCGATGCGCCATTGCTCGATGTAGGTTTTGACCGTCATGATTCCGAGTCGTTCGATGACAAGCATTACCAACGGCAATTGAAAAGAAATACCAAAGCCTAATGGGAGCAACAACGCAAACGACATGTAGTATTCAAGTCGAGGTGTAGTTCCTACTCCCATCATCGAATTAAAATTCAATAAGAAGCTGATTACCAACTGGAACACCACGAAGAAGGCAAACAGAGCTCCAATAAGGAAGAGAGCGATACTGGATGGTAGGAAAAAATAAACGTAGCGTCGTTCATGCGGATAGAGGCCCGCCGCAACAAATCCCCACACATGATAAAAGATCCCAGGACTGGCAACGATGAACGCGACCATCAACGCCGCCTTGAACCAGATAAACATCGGTTCCTGAATATTGAACGCTTCGGCTTGGGCTTTGATGGGTTGGAACAGCCGAATCGGTGCCAATAGATCCGGCGTGGGGAGACTGTGTGCATCCGAATTGGCGATATCCTTTGCGTTCATCGTATTCTTCGATGTATTCTCCGTAGCTTTCAGAGCCTCCAATTCCAGGTTTGGAGCATCGGCCTCACTTCCGTTCTTAGGGGCCGCTACCAATTCCCTCAGTCGGCTCAGGTC
This sequence comes from Pirellula sp., assembly GCA_021300155.1. GTDB lineage: Bacteria > Planctomycetota > Planctomycetia > Pirellulales > Pirellulaceae > JBKCUI01. Next base: position 22,798 of record JAJTID010000167.1, on the reverse strand, counting down.
GACGTAAAAGATCATGCTCGATTTCTTGTTGGCGGTCATCCAATTCTTGAGTTCGGGACTGACTTTCTCTCCCGTTGCCTGTTCCATATCGACGACGTTGCGTTCGATAGTGTACTGCTCGATAGCCTCTCTTAACGGAATCTGCACATAATCGACGACGGAACTAGCCAAGGGCACGCCGACGAATAGGCCTCCCAAAAGCCACATGGACGCCTTGACCAAGGCACCGCGCAGTTCCTCGAGGTGGTCTCCGAAGCTCATGGAGCTTTTTTCAAAAAGATCGTCCGATTTCTTTAGGCCCAGGGTGCTTTTCAGCATGTCTCATCTCTCCGATAACATATAAGGTGCTCTCTAGCTTTGTTCCGACAGCAACTTTTGGCAATCCATGTTTTTACCAGATCATCCACTTCGTTTTGCCCCAATCTTTCGCTCCTACATCTGGGGAGGAGAGAGACTCGCATCCCAATTAGGCAAAAAACCGCCCGCTTCCGGCGTTTGGGCCGAAAGTTGGGAGATCGTCGACCATCGCGAGGGGGAATCCTGCGTGTCCGAAGGGCCATTCCAGGGCTGGACAATTCGTCAATTAATTGAGTCCTTTCCTGTCGAAATTACCGGTTATGACACGCCCAGGGAAAGATTCCCCCTGTTGCTCAAGTATCTCGACTGCCAACGAGTCCTCAGCGTCCAAGTGCACCCAGACGACGAATACGGCTCCAAAATGGAAACGCCCGATCGAGGAAAAACGGAAGCTTGGTACGTCATCGATGCAGAACCCGGCGCGGTTCTGTACGCCGGGCTGAAGGAAGGTATCGACCGCCCGACGCTAGTCAGGGCGATCGAGGAAGGGCGAACCGAGGAATGTTTGCACGTCCTTTACCCGAGAGCCGGCGACTGCGTTTTCATCCCCGCCGGAACCGTTCACGCGTTGGGGGCAGGTCTACTGGTCGCTGAAATTCAACAAGCGAGCGATTGTACGTTCCGGCTCTTTGACTGGAATCGAGTCGACAAAGATGGCAAACCCCGAGCGCTTCATGTCGAACAAGCTGTCGAAGTGATCGACTTCAACCGAGGGCCAGTCTCGTTCGTTGGATCAGGGAATGAAAGTGACTCTCTCGTGGCACCCAAAGATTCGACTCTTTGGCGGTCGCTAGTAGAATGTGATAAGTTCAAATTGAGCGAAGCGACATCGCCTTTGCCATTACCACTACCCTCGAATCGCGTTTCTATTCTGACTATCCCGAAAGGTTCTGCAACGCTTCGTTGCGGCGATCACTCACTAGAACTCCAACATGCAGAAACCGTCCTTGTACCCGCCGCATGCAAAGATGCTGTTGTGAAATTGCAACCGGACTCCATTGCATTGCTCTCGACGCTTCCTAATTCTTGAGAGCTGGCTCTGAGATGAGAACTAACCTGTCCCCGTTGCGAATCCAACACTGGACTCTCCTTGGCTTCAATCCATGGCATCGAGTTTTGCTTCGTCAATCCATCGCAGATGTTGCAGCAGGACTTGGCATCTGTCCTCTGTTTCATGTGTTCGAACAGCAAGCGGTTGCGTCGATCGGAAAGCATGAACTGTCGAGGCTCATTTCAGGTGCCCATGTTATTGTCATCACCAAAGAAACGTTTCTCGCTATCAGTTCATCGTATGAAAGCCCGTTCGCTCGCTCACTATCAAAGGAACGTATCATTCTCCTTTGGGATTGGACAACGCTCGGAAAAGAAACACTTTCTTGGGCGACCTGCATGGGATTCGCAGGGGTCATTTACGATCTTGCAACGCTTCATAGCTGGTCGACAATCGCGGTGCAACGAGGAATGAGTTGTCTCGAAGAGCCTCATCCGATTCTATCTCAAATCGAACTGCCAACACTCACTCGAATCGGAGCTGACCTTTGACAAGAACAATTTTGGTCACTGGAGCCGCTGGATTTATCGGATTCCATACAGCGCTTCGATTCTTGGCTCAAGGGGAACGTGTCGTCGGCATCGACAATTTGAATGACTATTACGATGTCCGTTTGAAGCAATCTCGCTTGGATTTACTGCTTCAAGATCCGAACTTTACTATGCACCGAGTAGATCTTCAGGATCGAACTGCGATCGAGCGAGTGTTCTCGGAAAACTCCTTTGACAGGGTTGTGCATTTGGGCGCGCAGGCCGGCGTGCGATACTCTCTTATCAATCCGTATAGTTATATTGACTCCAATATTTCTGGTACGATGACCATTCTCGAAGGTTGCCGACACCATCACGTACCTCATTTGGTCTACGCGAGCAGCTCGAGTGTGTACGGCCACAATGCGAAACAACCTTTCTCGGTAGAAGATTCGGTCGATCATCCGATCAGCCTCTATGCTGCTACCAAAAAAGCCAATGAACTGATGGCCCATACCTATTCGCATTTGTACGGTGTTTCCACGACAGGTTTGCGATTCTTTACGGTGTATGGACCATGGGGGCGCCCCGATATGGCGGTTTTCAAGTTCACCGATGCGATCATGGCGGACCGTCCTATCGATGTTTACAACGGAGGTGAGATGAAGCGGGATTTCACCTATATCGACGACATCGTCACGGCGATCGTCCGCGTGACTGACCGAATTGCCGAACCCGCTAGCGAGTACGATCCCTACCATCCCGACCCAGCCACAAGTTCAGCCCCGTACCGAATCTATAACATCGGCAATCACCAACCCACCAATTTGATGGACTTTATCGCTACTTTGGAGCGAGCTCTGGGAAAAACCGCGATCAAGAACATGTTGCCGATGCAACCTGGCGATGTTGTTTCCACCTATGCTGATGTCGAAGCACTCAAGGCCGCTGTCGAATTCTCTCCTTCGACATCCATCGAGTTTGGTATCAAGCAATTTGTCCAATGGTACCGTGAATACTATCGCGTTTAGATTGTCTCGGGATTCGTCGGCCCATGCAACGCGGAAACGCATTGAACTGAAGTGTCCGTAGTGTTCGTGAATTCAAGTGGTCGACCTGGCGGGAATCGTGATTCGACAAATGGTCCCCACTGGATTTGGACTGTCGAACTCGATTGTGCCACCCACTCCGTGAATCACGTTTCGCGTGAGGAATACACCGAGTCCCATCCCTTGGCCGACTTCTTTGGTGGTGAAGAATGGCTCTCCAATTCTTCTTGAGACTTCATCGGATAACCCGACTCCGCGATCGATAACCTCCATCTTCCATGTACTCTCCCCATAGTTCGAATCCGCTTCCTCGCTGATCCGGAGCACTACTTTCTCGTAAGGAGGAGATGCGTCTAAACCGTTTTGCAGTAGATTCCGTATCGCTTGTGCGACTGCTTGCTTCGGTAAGATTGCCATACGTTTCGAAAGCGATGGAGGCATTTCGACAATGACTCGTTGCGGTTCTCGCATCGGCTCGATGGTGGTCTGCACAATCTCTTGCAAAGAGACCGAATTCAAATTCTCTGCAGCCGCTTCTCCTGCGCCACTTTTCATGCGATGCAGTATCTCACGGCAACGATTCAGCTCTTCTCGAATCAACTCCACATCTTTACGAACACTCGTCGAGACATCGTACTTGTCCAGGCTTCTCGAAAGCTCTTTCGCGACGACTGCAATCGTTGAAAGTGGACTGGCCAGTTCGTGCCCAGCGCCCGCTGCTAATGTTGCCATCGCTTCTAATCGCCGAGCTCTCTCTCGCTCTTTCTCCGCAATAGCTAACTGACTTTCCCTTTCCCGCAACTCTCCTGCTAGCATCGTCACAAAGTATGTGATCACGCAACAACACATAGAGAACGCGACTAAGAATGCAAACTTGGCCACTCCCCAAGCCGATTCATCTGCCAAGGGAGAATTTTCTATCTCCGAAACCGAATTTGCAGAATTTAATAACAAAATGATCCCCCCAATCGACATCGTGGATATCCACCATGCGAGCGACTTTGGAAGTATCATGCCAGCGATCGCGATGTTTGCAAAATAGAAGAGCAAAAACGGATTCGAAGCGCCACCCGTAAAGTAGAGCAGCCCTGTAAGTGTCAAAACATCCATCGAAAGCACTGCCGTCAATGCACGGTTGCCGATGGTATCGTCACTAAAGGAACGATTACGTGAAGCTGCCGCGAGCGTTTGATTTCGATTCGCCGTGGGTGAAGCCGCACAACGCGTTAATCGCCTGGACCAATACCACATTCCAATATTGGTCAGCGCGGTCCAACCTACAAGAACGAGCAATGGCAGGAGAGCCAAATGAATTCGAAGAAGAAATTCAACGATGCCAATAACCGTTAGCTGGCCGATGACAGCCACCCAACGCAATTGCGTCAACCAAATCGCGGTCGAAATGTGAGGATCAGCGATAGCATAATGTCGTCGATGAGGCAAATGATCCACTCCTAGATAGCGGCCAAATCCGCGGACCATGCTTCGATCAGTGCAGCGGGCGCCACCATGCGATCTACATGCTCTTTCGCCTCCAAGCACCGTTGGATACACTGCAATTTGGGCTCTGGAGATATCCCGCTTTGATGCAATAGATCACGCAGCTCCGCCCGATAATGCTGTTGTGCAAACTCGATCAATTGCTTCAGTCGCTCTCGCTTTGCCTGTGATTCTGAACCCGCCGATTCCACGTTCGCCTGAATTGCCTTTGCGAACTTGATAAAATCCATAGGTCTTTCGGACAATTGGCGAATCATCTCTCCTTGGAACTCTCGAAGCTCTTCGTCAAGCAACACATGAAACGAGGCCATCGACCCATTTGCTTTCCTGGCTATCTGATTGGCTTCATCGGCATCGTTCGTAAGACCTTGTCGCATTGCCAATGTAGCCAGCCCCTCCTGCGATAGACCTTGAAAACGCACCACCTGGCATCGAGAGCGAATGGTCGGTAACTGTCGTTGCAGACTGGTACTTATCAGGAAGATGACGGAACCAGGTGGGGGCTCTTCGAGCGTTTTCAGAATACTGTTGGCCCCCTCTACCCCAATCGTATCGGCATCGTCGACAATCGCAATCTTTCGCCGCCCCGAATAGGGTTTCATGCGGATCTCATAGCAGAGCCCTTCTCGCATTCGAGCCTCTTCGCGTCCGATGAACTGATCAATCGACAAAGCCGTTTTGTCTTGGTCTCTCGCAATCTGAATAAAATCTGGGTGCGTTCCCACCTCGATCTGAATACACGCTTCGCACTTTCCGCACGGAGCAAATTCCGCCGGGGAGGAGTTGGTACATAGCAACGTCTTTGCAATCATCTTGGCAAACGTTCGTTTGCCAATCGCTTCAGGACCGACGAGAAGAAATGTGCTCGCCAAGCGATCGTGCAGGATCGCGTTCTTGAACCACTCTCGCTGAAGGTGATGGCCAACAAAGTACTGCCAGTCCATGGATCAATCCTGAAGCAAGAAGACAGGTGGCAGTTTGAGCCTCAATCCTGATATCGTACATTTGCCTACAAAGTCCGATTGCAACGTCTGTCTCTGCTTCTCCAGTTGCCGCACTTTTGCAAGTTCCGGCTGAAGTGAATCGAGATCCCCGATATTGGGAACTTGCTCGCGATGCTTGGCAATCAGCTCCTCCAATCGATTGATGACTTGGCTCTGAGAATCAAATTGTGTACTGGCTAGAAACTGTTTGCGAAGGTCCAGAAACTGCTCTTTCCATTCCTCGGGCTGTTGCCCGACTGCGTCAATCGCTGCGTATCGCGCCGAAAACAAATTAGATGCTGCCGGCCACGCAGCCCGCGTGGTTTCAAGCTGTGTCATGATTGTCTGAAACCGAACCGCCATGGAAAAGACGAGCCAAAGCAAGAATGCAAGAACAAAGCTAAAAGGAATGACGAACAATCGGCCCGGAATGCCTCTTGGTGCTGTTCTTTGATTACCGCTTTCCATAACCAATTTCTAAAAAGGGTCGCTTTGTCAGAGGACCGCAAACCATGGAATGTTGCTTCGTTCAGGCCCCTAAAGTTCGACCTGTTGCTTTAAACCCAACCCGATGCGTGAGAGAGGGATTCGGTGGGATTGTACGTCCCTCGCTCATGCGTCGGGACGGGGTATGTCATTTGCCAAGTGGCAAATTCGTTAAATGAAACATCCGGCCAGCGAGGGAAACTTCGACCGACTCTCACGCTTCAGGTCATGATAAGCCCTTTGCATGTCGCAAATCCGGTAATTCAACAACCCGTCCGTGAGAGACTCAGCATCCCTCACCCACGGACTTGTTAATTTATTGCAACTAAGCCGATTGCGAACCGCCACCATGAATCGTGTAGTTCTTTAACGCGGCCATTTCTTCCGCGACGCTGCTACCGTCTGGTGTGTCATCCGACTTCAAATCGAACCAGCTTTCTTTGAACTTCACAAAACCAGCTTCACCACGTGCAGCTAGCTTCATCGCCACGTTCGAAGTCAACGCGATCACGGCATCCGCCATCGCCACTTCAGGGTGGCACTTGGGTCGGTTCGCTGGATCAGGGTTGCGAATGCAATATGCCCAATGCTCAATTTCCTCGGTGTAGCCACGACTGATCGGGCCGAGATTGGCCGCCGCCTTAGCCACCGGAGCAGAGGAGCCTCCGCTTGCTTGCGTGTCTAGTGCATAGCCACCCTTCGCCGATTTCACTCCGGCTGCTGCGCCAGTGTCCGAACCAGCGTACAACAGAACCTCTTGTTCCTTGTCGATGATCATGGTGCCCTTGCTACCCATAACGACTTCTCCGTAGCCGCCGTATCCATTCCCATTGATGGAGGAATAAGTTACGACGATCTTCTTGTTCGGATCGGTCTCGTATCCAGGGATGTTCTTCACGTTCGGAATGCCGTATCCCGCATCAAATTTGTCGTCGTACTCTGGTCCAGGGAACTCGAACGAGCAATAGACATGGTCATCGCACTCTCGATCGAATGGGAAGATGTGCCTTCCGCCGACTGCGTGGACCGTCAGTGGGTGGGCTTTCTTGCCGTCTTTTCGAAGGGCACTACAGAAAATAGTTGCCGCATCGAGCTGATGGCTTCCGAGTTCAGCCATCAAACCGCCACCAGTGCGTTCAAAGATTCTCCAACGAACGAGCTCTTCGATCGCTGGTCTATCACGCTTGCCCAGTTGCTTAGCAAGATACCCGAACTTCTCGGCATCCACATCGATGTCCTTCATCCAGGCATCCCACTGCGCGACCTTCTTTGTCAACAGATCTATTTCCGCAGGAGTCTTGGCCTTCTTCAGGTCATCTTTCCAACGATTCAATTCCTTGAGAACAATGCTGTCCTTCGCATCCTTTCCAATCTCACCGCCTGGCAATGGTGGCTGCCATGAATCTTTTCCGGGCAAGTTGCCTCGGTGCCATTGAGCGCGGATGTGGTGCAACTGACCGATTAAGCCCCACTTGAGCATATGTACCGCGTTATCGTACAACACACTGTAATGACGTTGGTGACCTGTCGCGAGATGAATTGGCTTACCATTTTGATCGGAGCTCATTTCCGAAACACGACCCATGACTTTGCACTGCGCAATATTGTGAGCCATCAGTTTCTCAGTCAAAACGTGCTTGTTCGCTTGCATTGCTTTCACTGCAATCGGGGCGTGCAAGTGAAGTGGCAACGCTATGATAACCGCTTCGATATCCTTGTCTTGAAGCAGCGCATCAATACCGCCATTTGATGCATCGTAAACCTTGACGTTGCGACGAGCTTCGTCTTCGCTCGCATACTTGTACTGCTTTATCAAACCAGGTCGAGCTGAATTCGCGGCTGGTGAAGACCAATCGCCGTGGAAAGCTCGGTGAATGCTGAATGGACGGATGTCTGCGATTGCCTTCACCGTCACATAATCGGGGTTACAACCACCGATGAGCACATTCCCTTCGTCGCCAGTGCCAATCACTCCTACTCGAACAGGATCACCCACCTTGGCGTATCCGAAATACATGGCCCCGAGTCCACCACCGGAGACCGCTCCAGCCGCAACAACCCCCTGAATGAACTCTCTTCGAGTGAAGCCCACGGCTTCGTAGAAATTGTTCTGTCCAGTTGTTCGTTCTTCTGGTGTAAGTTGATTCATAATTTTGCTCCGTTTTGGAACTTAGATTGGTATTCGAAAATGAAATAAAGTTTAAGTGAACTGAACTATCCTACTTCGACTGATTTACCCCGATTCCAGAAACTCCATGGCAAGAAATCGAGTCCAGCATATCGCCCTGCATCTGCAAATGCGAGAACGAAACAAGCGATCATTTCGATCGCTTGATAATACGTTGGTTGGGAGCCTGGGTATCCTGGAAATTGTGTTAGAACGACAGATGCCAAGAAAATGCCCGCGGCAAGTGCAGCCACTGGTGTAAGCAATCCCAGCATCAACAAGATCCCAACCGTCATGTCAAAGATCGGCAAATATTTGTCCACCAACCTGACGTCGATAGGGCCTGCGTCTGGCATTCGCAGTTTGGCATAGCTCTTGTCTTTCCCAACCTGCGAAGGAGTTGCTAGCGCGTTCACTCCCTTTTCGATGTCCCATAGAATGCGATCAATGTCTGCCAAAGGAGCTCGGGCGAGTGCCTTCCACTCGGATTCAATCGAATCCTTTTGCTTCCTCATCCCGGTAACATTGTTTCGCATCTCGTCAACATTGTTCTTTGTGACGCGTTCAAATCCTTTCAAGTACTTCGATATGTCGTTACCCCACTCTTCCACAACCGCATTTAGTCTTTCCTTCCCTTCGGTCGTCACCATTTCCGAAGCTTTTTTCTGTTCTTCGGTGAATCCATAGAGAGCTGATGTTTGGCCCGCGAAGCTATCAATGTATTCAAAAAGCCGCTTGTAAGCGAAAACTTTGTTCTTGTCGAGTTTCTCGTTGACTAATGGCTCTTTCCGGGCAGGCTTTTCGTCCGCTTTCTTCTTTGACGTTTCGTCGGGCGATTTATCCACCATCGCTTTTTCTTCCGATACCTTTTCCTCAGCCTTTGGTTCCATCATGAACTCCCGCAACTCGGGCAATCGGAAGAGACCGTCGTAATCGGGTATCAAACTATGAAACTTGTCCGCCAAAGGCCCCTTCGCTGCGGCCAAAAAGCCAGCCGACGAAAAGTTCCCATCCTTTACCTTGGCGGATCCTTCCATGTAAAAATGAAAGCCAATGACGAATCGCAATGCAACGAGTGCGATGATAGCAATAAAACTAAGGCGCGCTTTTCGAAGAAGCATGGAAAGAACAAGCTGAAGGTGGGTGAATCTGCGAGCCGTTGGATCAACAACTAGACCGCAATCTGGGATGGCTCGTTCACTAAGTATGTTCGAAAGAAGGCCGCAAGCCAAGCCTTCAAGGCGAATCCGGATCCTGTATCTTCCCGATAACGCTCATAATTTCTTGCTTAGATTCCCCAAAAATGCCGATTGTTCCTATTTCTTTTCCTTTGCTGCCTGTCAGTCTGAGGTATTCTGAAGTGACTGCCATGGGACGTTCTTATCTGACGCTTGACCTTTTCCACCATGACCGAGTCCATTCAAGATAGCGAAAACACGGAAAATTTACCGCCGGACGAACTTGCGACGTCGACGGAACCAGTAACCCAGGAAGAGCTTCCATCCCAGTTTGAAACAACATCCTCGGTCGAACCAGTATCCCAGACCGAAGAGTTCGTTATTGGCAAAGGTTTCGATGCCTCCAGAATCTACAGGAGGCAAAAAAACGAGCCTTCATTTCTTCGAAAGGTACTGCCTCCCATCTTGGGTGGATTAGCCGCGTTTCCTATCGCGACTGCCATCATGTGGTACGGGTTGGGTAGGGATATTGGCTCCACTGGACAACACGTAGGCAAATATGTGCCTTGGATCGTCCCGTCGAAATTGCGAGGCGGTTCCTTCAGTTCCGATGGAAAGTTTGGCGGAGGTAGAGGGAACATCGCAAAGTCCCAACCCTACAAGTCGGCTCGCGAAGCAACCGCAAACGAACAAAAATCCTCATTCGAAGAGAAACCAGCGCCCGCGGACGCTCTTCCATCGGTTAACAACGTCCCTAACAGCAACCCTACAGAACCCGAGGTCCCAACCACGAATCGCGCGTTGCCCAAACTTGAGCGATCCCGCCTTAGTGAGAAAAGTGAAACGAAGGAATCTGCAGCGTCTTCTATACGAACGACTCTAGAACAAATCGCAGAGCTACAACGAGAATGGAACAACACGCCCAAAGACCGCGAAAAACAGTTGGAGAAACTTTCCGCCTTCTATTCCGCTTGCGTAAAACTCGCCACGCAAACGAGCGATCTGCGAGGTAACGCCATGCGCGCTTGGCAAAAGGACCTCGATCAATTTAGCTCGAGCGTCCTCTCTAGTCCAACTTTTTCCAAAGCAATTGAGCTCTGCTCGCAAGGTAAAGTGCCGAGCATCTCCACTCCGTCCCACGGCGACTGCGTAGTCCTGATCGAATCGTTTTCCATCGACAAAGAGCTGGTCGGCAATCAGGAATTTCCGTCCAAAGTAACTCTCGACAACAAACCGTTACCCTTGGTCCTGCCCGAGTCGCTCATCAAACAATTAAAGGCCCCTAGCGAATCTCGCAAGCGGATTCTGCTAGGAAGAATTGTCGATAGGGAAGCAGACTCCGTTATCCTAGTTCACTGTTGCCTGGAGTAAGGCTTTCTTCAAACTCGACTCTCCGCCAACAATCGGTAGCTCTAGTTGCGTGGCATCCAAATCGATCGTCAACTCGGTGCCTGGCTCCTGCCAAAGGGTAAAGTCACGGTCGCTCGAAAAAATCATCAACCCGATTTGCTCTCCTTTTGGGATCACTTGATCTTCGGGTTGCAGCTCAAACTCTATATCCCGAAATTCGCCAGGCTTTAATTCCTCGGAACGACGAATCGATTGATGGTTCTGTGGATCCGCCCAACCGCGCGAGATTACATCGTCGGTAATGCGCTCAGCACCTGTCCATGGCAACGAAACAAGCCAAACAGAAAGACAAGCTGCCGGTTTGCTGCTTGCGATGCGCACCTTCAAACGCGGTGTACCAGACAAATGCAGGTCCTGTTGCAATGGCTGCGTCGCATACAACATTCGATGATTGGACCACTCTGCTTTTGCCAAAACGGGCCCAGAGAAGGAGTAATTGTCAACGAGTGTTTCTTTCCCCAGGGCTGTAGAACTGGTCGACGCCGACAAAACGAGCCCGCCTAGTTTGACTCCTCCAGATGTCGGCTGCAACCCAACAGGCTTCGAATCCGCATGGGGATAGGCACTGTACGGTGAAGGTTGGTTGCGAGGTTTTCCTTCGCGAACAATCCATACCGGCTCATCTTTTTCCACGTCATTCTCCAAGCCGTAAAGATAACGAGAGAACCACCGGTTCATCATTTTGATCGGAGGCGGACCGCCATGCCCTCCTTGATGCATATAGAGTTGGGTGGGTAGCCCCTTCGCCTTGATCGCTTGGTAAATCCGAAGGCTGTGCTCGGGCATCACATTCCAATCGTTGAACGCATGCGCCATCAGCGTCGCAGCTTTTACCGGCCCGAGTTGATTCAGATAATCTCGATTGGCCCAGAAATCGTTGTAGTCTCCATTGAAGCGATCGAAACCATCCATCATCTCTTTGTCACGCACGTTGCAATCGCAGTACTCGCGGCGTTCGGGATTTCCAGAATTGATGAAATCATAAAGTACATCTATGTCCTCCCCCATGTATCCGCCGGGATGCCTGACCAATCCGTTGGATCGATAGTAATGGTAATACGAAGTATTAGGAGCTACGGGGATGATCGCTTCCAACCCCTCGACTCCCGTTGTCGCTGCGGCCAACGCCAATGTTCCGTTATACGAAGTGCCCGTCATGCCGACTTTGCCCGTACACCAATAAGCAGTCACTTTCTCATCGCCATCCGCGGTTGTGTATCCATTGGCTCGCCCATTGAGCCAATCGATTACCGCCTTTGGGGCCAACGACTCGTTGGGGCCACCCACCGTAGGGCATCCTTGCGACAAACCCGTCCCAGGGGATGAGGAATGAACGACAGCAAAACCGCGTGGTACCCATTCCGAGAGATGCTCTCGTGACAGGACTGGACGCATGCTTTTTTGAGGAATCGCAGGAGGATTCTCATGTTTCGTTGGCACCTGCCCCAACTGCTGAAGCGGGGTCCACATAAACCTTTTATCATTCGAACCGGTACCTGTGTAGTAGGGACTCGACTGGTAAATGACAGGTACGCGAAGCTTCTCACTGTCAGTCTGCGATTGTCTCGTCACCGAAACATGCATCCGATCCATCTTTCCGTCGCCGTCGGTATCGAATGTCGTTTCAACCCAAAGATCATGTTGGATCCAATTGGATTTGAACGCATCCACCACTTGCGCCTCGCCGTCCACGAATTTCGGCAACATTGGATCTGCGGCACCAGCAATGGAACCCCAACTGCACATCGAAAACACCAGTAGTCGATAAAGTCTGCTCGGATTTTTCAATTCGTTCTCCCAGGTGAAATAAACATCTTCAAAAAAGTTTTATGCGTCGCGTTGACTATCCAGCGATTGCGGAGGTGAAGGTTCACTTTGGAACGGCGAACTCGGTTGCTGATGAACGGTTTCTTCGTACTTCGCCCAGGGAGAGTTGGGGTCTTTGCGAACCACACGAAAATAATCTGCAATCGTTGTCAACGCATAGAATCGGTCGGAAGATCGGAAGAGCAATGCTCCCAACGCTACGACGTGCTGGGCAAAGTTCTGCGTCGATAGTTCCGGCAGTTTCTTCGGCCTACCCAAAATAGGAAACAAAGAAGCCAATACAATCATGCCCAAGAAAAAAGCATGAAAGGAAATGACATTCAATGGCCATTCGGTCAACATCTCGAATCCGCGCTGCTCTTCTTCGTCATCTCCAGCCGATACTCTCGGATCCCTGGCCAACGTGAGAAAACCAACCTTGCCCTGCGGAAGATCCGCAATCAGTTTGTGCGCAATGATTCGATTGCCATGATGTGTCATCGAGTAATTCGAAATAAAACACGAATTCGCTAGTAGTATAACTTGGGAGCCCTGCCATTCCTCTTTGGACAATACAGTAATCAACGGCTTGTTCGATTTCGATGCCAACAATACTTCAGCATCAAGATCGTTCTCTTTTACTTTCTTCGCGATCTCAAGATTATTCGTATCCTCAGTCGTCCATTGCTTGGGAAAGCTACTCTGGCCTGGCTTGGATGAATCGCTTACCTCCGATTGCCAATCAAGTTGTTTAGCAACTTTCTCTGAGTCGACCAAACTCCAATCTCGGAAAAACGATCTCACGCGAATCCGGTGCTTGTGCTCCTGCAAATCACTAGCCCATGGTCCCTCCAATTGCTCGACCGTTTCAAATACACCCGCTTCATTTTCGAGAAGAGCCCACGGCAAAGCGATCCTATCTCGCTGGCCGCTCTGTAACGAATCGAGCCTTAACTCCTCGAATGCTTTATTCTCCAACGCACCAACAACAGTCGACTTACTCGTCTCTTGCGACTGCAACTCTGCTCCTGCAAAATCCCAATAGTCTGCCGTAGGCGAATAGTCTCGCCCAACATAAATGAGCGTTTTGTTCCCTTTCTTTAACCATTCCTCCATCCAATCAAGGACGGGGGTACTATGTACAAAGCTCTCTTCAGGTATCCATACCAATGAACTTAGTTTGTTCGCTGTTCGATTTGACAGCGATCCAACCTTCATCGACTTCCGATTTGTTTCGTCGCACATGTTTCGAAACGCCGAAACGGCATCCGGGCTAACTCTTGCGGACGAACCCTCACTCAGTCCATAGTTGCTAATCGGATAACGTGAACCGCAACCTAGAGTGCCAAACGACAGGCCAATCAACAGGAGTAATGAACATGCAAAGCGATGATTATGCATGGTTGTTCTCCCCTACGATACTCTTCAATTGGCGATCAAATGCTGGTAGCTGCCCCCAGATTTTCTCGAAGACTTCGGGATCCATATCGTGCTTGCCAAAGAACACATGCTCGAACCAACGAACGAGATACGACGTGAACTTGCGTTCGGTCTCACGCGATCCCAACTCTCGCAGATAGATTCGGTTGGTCTTCCCTCGGGCTAAGCGAATATGTCCAGCCGCATCAAGCTCGACAAGCACATGACTGAAAAGATAGACGATCGCTTTCGAATATTCACCGCGAGAACGAAACAAACTCGCTTGCTCGAGCAATCCAAGATTGGATTGCTCTATCTCAAAAGGCAAATCCGTAATCTTGGCTTGATCTCTTTCGGCGGTCGATGCACCAAATTCTTGCCTACGACGAAAACCAGTAGGTCCTTGTAAGTTCATAATCACATAAGCAAGTACAAATCCGATAATCAAAAGAACAATGATCAGAACTATGTATAGCCAAGCACCAACAATGAACTGAAAAAAATCGCCAATGATGTTCGAGAACCCATTCCCTTGCTTGGGCGTAGTAACCTCGGGGGCTTTGACGGATTTGTCACGATCCGAAACATCGATGCTTTCGCGACTAAACGGGACGACCGCAACCAATTCGTCTTTGTCGGCTGAATACCAAGAACTATCGGTGGATCTTTGCAGTACCGACCTGTCCTCGCTTTGCTCCGAAGCATACGCGTTCGTGATCAGGCCGCTAGAGCTTCCTCCCAAAAAACTTGTTGCGACACAAACCAAAAGAGTGAGCAGCAGACGAGGCACGATTTGGTTTCTTGGCGGCATCATGCGAGTGTCTCCTTCCAACGTTCCGCTTCCGCTTTGAAGCGCAACTCGATTTCCCACCCCTCAGATCGGATCCGTGAATTCATGTAGAACAAAAAACGGAGCACTGTCATCCAGCTTGCGACAGTCCAGAGGCATAGTGGAAAGATGATCGCATCCATCAACACGCCTGCTTCCCATTTTCCGAATACGACTCCCGATACGAACAAAGCTCCAGAGCACAATGCGAGAACCGTGGCAGCTCCGACCAGTGACAAAATCAAGTGAATCCCAAAGTTATCGTTGTATTGTGCGGAATAAAGCCAGCTCGAACGCTTTCGATAACTCTGCGACACTCCTTTGTCGGCTTTCTTTTTGTCTACGAAAAGTGGACTTCTCTCAAGAACCAATATCTCTGGCGAAAATGGACGAAACGCCCGAACCAGATAAGCAAAGCCTACCATTCCCAAAAGATAAATGGTCACTTCGACTTCGGGCCGGAACTCAGGAATCAGGCATAGTAACATTAGGGCTAGATAAGAAACTAAGCCTAATCGCAACAATCCTAGAACCGTGAAGACCTGGCGCCATTGACCGAAAACCGCGCGACCGACCTGTGACGCACTTTGTCGCTCCACAAACACAGATTGACCTATAAAGTTCGTAACCAGACACAGTGCAATCGGCGCTTGTAAAAACACCGCACCGGTCGCAACAAAATAGTAGCGTACTCGATAGATCCATGGCGAACTGTACCAAATCGATTCCGTCGCCAAAGAGTCATATTGCAAAATCGGAATCGACAGCAGCAGATTCAGCAACGCGAATGGTGCCGCTCCCAAAATCGTAAAAAAGACGATCGAGCCTGCATACGTGCGCATGACCAACAGACTGAGATCAATGATGTCGATTGCGGATCGTTGTGCGATGACAATCGCGGTTTTATCAAGCTGCATTACCGCTCTCGCCAAGGATTGTCTTCATTGAACTGTAGCGATTCCAATCGTTCGGACGTCGGAAAACCAAGCAACAAGAAGAAGAGGATCAACATCAAGGAAGAAGCCATCGCGAAAAATTTCTTCACCGCGTAGCTTGCTGGACTCGGTGATAAACACCCCTCCGTAAAGGCAGCCAACACGAATAGAATCACGGAACACAATATCAATGGTAGCGAACGTTCCGCGTTCAATCGAAACGATGCGGAGCGCGACAGTCCACGCGTGGAAAACAATCCAACACCAATCCGCAACCCAGCAGCCGCAGATAGCGCGATCGCGGTTAACTCAAAAGCACCATGGGCTGTGACGAACTCCATAAAGTTATCCCCCTGCTCGACATCCGCTCTCGCCATATAACCAAAGGTTGCACCCAACACTACTCCGTTGTAAGCCAACATGCAAAGCGATGGCAAAATCAACGGTCCGAGCGCGAAACATTGCAACCCGATCCCTGCATTGTGTTTGATATAAAACCCGGCGGAAGCTAAATACTGCCGAGGTGCCGAACTTGGCGATTTCTCGTACATGTCTTCGAATTGTTCGATTTGCTCCGAGCCCAACACTCGCTGCGGGTAAGTCGGAAAAGCCTCTTCTGAATATGCGACAAGAGCCGACAACGTAAACGAACCAAAGAATATCAACCCCGCCACCATCACGCAGGGGTCGCGAAAAACAGCATGCGGCATCACCCGCACCAAATACGCGATCCATCGCTCAATGGGAAACCGCTGCGAACGATACAACTGACTATGCGCTCTACCGACCAATCGATGCAAATACTCCACTGTCGCTGGTGGCAATTGGTATTGCTCGGCCATCGACAAATCCGTGCAAGCTGCCCGATAGAGCGAGGAAAATTTTGCGACCTGAGCACCTTGTCTCGAAAACGGAAATTGCGTTTTCTGCAGAAGATCGCACATTCGCTCCAGCTCAAGCCAGCCTTGGCGACGTTTTTCTAGGAGTTCAGCAATTCGCATAGCGTATTCAGTTTTGGGAAATGGGCGGTACGTTATTCGACGCTTCTACCGGTGATGCCGTCACAATCAAAAGCGGAGGTATGGTCACACCTGACTGTGTTGCCGAATCTGCAATTGTCACAGGGGCAGCAATCGGAGCACTCGTGCTGGAAGGGGGCGGGGCGCGAAACACCTTGGACTCACTCGTAAAGGCTTCCTTGCTTACGAACTCGCGATAGTAGATCGCACACAGTAACAAGTCGGGACTGGTGTCTTCTCGAAATCCGAACTGCTTCAAAAGGGGTGCAGCAAGGTACGAGGCTAACTCCAACCGACGAGATGTCGGGATTCGACTGCGGCGTTCGACGTACAAAGCAATAGCCTTCGCCATAGTGGATGTCAGCCGAAAGTTCGCAGGTATGTACTCACTCAACGACATCATGCGTGGATCTTCCAACCGCACTTTGGCAGGAACCCACGATCGCTCATTGACAACCACCATGGTGCCCGCAGCCAGATCACCCAATCGTTGAAAACGCCGAGTGATGATCATGCAAATCAAGGAAACAAGAAATGTCGGAATGATATATGCTGGAGGGGCTTCTCGCGAAAAAATCTCCAGCGATAAAAACGGCATGAAGTCGGCAGGACGCAACAAATTTCGCACTGTCGCCTGGAACGCATTGATTGGCCTTCCATCGGTGGAGATCGCTCGAATCTGGCAAGCCCACTTCCCGGGCGTTTGCCCATTCCAATACGTCTCAAAAATGGCTCCGTAAAACCATAGCAGCAGAAAATCGAAAACCATCGCCAACAAAAGACCGATCTCCGCCGTGATCGAAAGACCGATATACCTAGTTAGCGTGGCCGAGAAAACAACAAAGCAAATGTAACCGGTCAGGATGATCATCATCCGAACAAAGAAATCGATCACCAACGCAGGCAGTCGACGAAAAGGTCCAGCAATACGATATTCAAACTGGATATTCTCCGGTGTTTGAATGGTTGCTGTTAAATCTAAGGGTGGCTTTGAAACAAGCAAAATAACTGAACCAGGAATCGAGCTGTAGTCTCCGAACGTTCGTACAATCCTGCAATAGTGTAACCGGAATCAGCCCGTTTGGCATCCGAATCTCCTTTCTCGTTTCTGCCGCTATTCTCCTTTTCTCTTGAAGGGAGAGCGTACGAGCAAAGCTGTTGAAAACAGGCCGACTTGCGGCAAGCGCCAACGACATTCCACCTCCAGGCCCAGCGCCGAAAGGGAAAGTTCTCAACGAGAAAGTAACGTTGGTGAAAAACCTCCAAGCGGAAGCCTCGTTACTAAAAGCAAAACTGAAGTCGTTTCGAATCCGAATTGACAAGGATGCGTCGGAAGCCAAGATTGTCATTCCTGTTTCGATACTGCGAAGTATTCAAGACAATGCAAAGAGCTCCAACGAATTCACGCCGCGATTCTTCCTGGACGACCAACCGATCCTTGCTCGTTTAGGAACGATCGTTGGCGGGTTGTTGTTAACGTTGGCGTTTCTCGCTGGCGGTCTTTGGTTGATTCGCAATCACAAAATGTCCGTCGCCAACATCGGAGGCATCGTCCTCATCGTGTCGCGTAGCGGCTCGCACCGTTGTATTGCAGCTTGGCGTTGGTCTTCATCCACCCACTTATCGCGATGTGGTTTCTAGAAAGGCAGATTCGAAGGACGAAGAAAGAGTGGCTTCGCGCCTATCACGTTTGCTTGGCCGCAGTTCCCGGGCATCCGTATAAACTCGAAGTTCCAGGTCGAAATCTGCATCAGCATAAACTAAGAGAAAATCGGTCTGGATCGCAAAACGGCTGCGATTGTTGTTGCTAAACTATGGGACTACATGAGAAGCTTTCAAGAGTCTCTCATTGGAAGTCCCACCTCTAGCGATATAACTTTCATGATCCCTCTTCGCCGAACAGACGCGTTTTTACGTTGGCAATCCAGTAGTCCTACTGTCATCAGATGGCTTCTTTTTCCACTCCTATTTTGGGTTTGCTCGACGTTCTCGTCAGAAACTAGGGCAAATCAGCAACCGCCAAACATTATTGTGATCATGGCGGATGACATCGGCTATTCGGACATCGGCTGTTACGGAGGCGAGATTCAAACACCGAACTTGGACTCTCTCGCAGCGAACGGCCTTCGCTTCACGCAATTCTATAACACAGCTCGATGTTGCCCAACGCGAGCGGCATTGCTCACAGGTCTTTACTCGCACCAAGCCGGAATCGGCCACATGATGGAGGATCATCGCGCGACTGCAGGCGACGCATACGCTGGAGAATTGAGCAAGCGTGCAGTGACAATCGCTGAGGTCTTGAAATCCTCGGGCTATGCAACTTATATGACCGGCAAGTGGCATGTTACCAAAGCGGTCAAGGCGAAGTCGATCGATGAACAGCACAACTGGCCATTACAACGCGGCTTTGATCGATTCTACGGAACGATTCACGGAGCAGGAAGTTTTTATGATCCGAATTCCTTGGCTCGCGACAATACGTTGATTTCACCGTTTGCAGATCCACAGTACACGCCAGAGTTGTTCTACTATACCGACGCGATCAACGATCACGCAGTGCGCTTTGTTACAGAACATGCCAAAGCAAAATCAAATCAGCCTTTCTTTTTGTACATGGCGCATACTGCAGCCCATTGGCCGATGCATGCCAAAGAATCCGACATTGCAAAGTATCGCGGGAAATACGACGCAGGCTATTCCCCCATTCGCGCAGCGCGATTGGAAAAGATGAAACAGCTCGGTCTGCTCGATCCAAACTGGAAAGTAACCGAGCAAGCGGGTGATTGGAGCACGGTAAAGAATCGAGCGTTCGAATCGCAATGCATGGAGGTCTATGCCGCCATGATTGATTGCATGGACCAAGGAATCGGCAGACTCCTCCAATCGCTCAAAACCAATGGACAATTAGAAAACACATTGATTCTTTATCTACAAGATAACGGTGGATGTGCGGAACCGATGGGACGAAATGCGGCAGCCTCGGAACGCGTCTCTTCACCGAGCTTACCCGTATTGGCTAACGACTATCTTCAGCCTGACATGATCCCGAAACAAACGAGGGACGGCTTCCCCGTTCGCCAAGGAAACGTAATGCCGGGCCCTGCAGACACCTACATCGGCTACGGTCAAGCGTGGGCGAATGTTAGCAACACACCCTTTCGTGAGTACAAGCACTGGGAGCATGAAGGTGGCATTAGCACTCCTCTCATAGCCCATTGGCCCAATGGAATCGGAACCTCTCATCGGGGCGCACTCGAAAAAACACCGGCACATTTGATTGATTTGTTGGCAACCTGCGTCGACATTGGGCGAGCCAAATACCCCGTAGAAATGAATGGAAACACCATTCAACCGATGGAAGGTGTTTCGGTTGCACCAGCCTTTTCCGGAAAAGCGATAGAACGATCTTCTCCCATCTTTTGGGAGCACGAAGGGAACCGTGCGATACGCGATGGAATCTGGAAACTGGTTTCCAAACACCCAGGAGCTTGGGAACTATACGATATGAACCGCGATCGAACAGAAACAAACGACTTGGCCAGCAGTCAACCCGAGCGAGTTCAAAAGATGGCAGACCAGTGGAGCTTGTGGGCGAAACGCGTTGGCGTCAGCTCTTGGCCGTTGAATAAAAAGAACTAAGTCGCGTTGTTTCCCTGTGTTGCTTTTCAGGTTCCTTACTCCATTCATTCATCCTTTCCGTGGAGATCGCGCATGCGACGATGTTTTGACGCATTCCTTTGGTTTGTACTTCTAGCTTGTTCCCTTTCCATATCCAATCAAAGTCTCGCCGAAGAGAAGCGACCGAATATCTTGTTCGCGTTTGCAGACGACTGGGGGCGTTTTGCAGGTGCTTATGCCAAGATCGATGGACCGGGTACGATCAATGATGTTGTTTCAACACCTAACTTTGATCGCATCGCGAAAGAGGGCGTTCTGTTTCGTAGCGCGTTCGTTTCAGCTCCGAGTTGCACGCCATGTCGAAGCGCACTTCTCTCGGGGCAGCACTTTTGGCGTACCGGTCGTTCATCAATCCTGCGTGGTGCGATTTGGGACGGCTCGCAGCCTGCGTACCCATTACTACTGAAAGAGTCAGGCTATCACATTGGCGAGTCGTACAAAGTCTGGAGCCCGGGTACTCCGTCGGATGCTCCTTACGGCGCGGGGAAATATGCGTATGAAAAAGCGGGTGGACGTTTCAATCAGTTCTCGCAAAACGTAACCAAGATGGTGAAAGAAGGAATAGCGCTGGATACAGCCAAGCAATCGATCTATGCCGAAGTGCAAAAGAACTTCGACAATTTTTTAGCGGACCGCGTGGATAATCAACCTTTCTGTTATTGGTTTGGGCCGACCAATGTTCACCGCAAATGGATCAAGGGTTCAGGCAAAGCACTTTGGAACATCAATCCCGATTCGCTTCAAGGCAAGATGCCTAGCTTTTTGCCTGACGTTCCCGAGGTGCGCGAAGATCTGGCCGACTACTTCGGAGAGATCGCGGCCTTCGATACGGCTTTAGGATTGCATCTGAAAAAGCTAGAGTCGATCGGTGAATTAGAG
This sequence comes from Pirellula sp., assembly GCA_021300155.1. GTDB lineage: Bacteria > Planctomycetota > Planctomycetia > Pirellulales > Pirellulaceae > JBKCUI01. Next base: position 1,579 of record JAJTID010000167.1, on the reverse strand, counting down.
AATACGATCGTCGTTGTAAGCGGTGATCACGGTGCTCCTGGATTTCCGCACGGGAAATGCAATCTATACGACTTCGGTTCCAGCGTGTCACTTGCGATCCGATGGGGCAAAGCGCCGGGCGGACGTGTCGTCGATGATATGATCAGTCTCATCGACCTTGCACCAACGTTTCTGCAAGCGGGTAATGTTGCGATTCCAGAGCGGATGATCGGTCGCAGTTTATTGCCGCTTCTTCAGTCGGATAAGTCGGGGCGTGTTGAATCGAATCGAGATGCAGTCTTCATCGGCCGAGAGCGCCACGTCGAAAATGCGCGTGCGGACTTCATGCCTTATCCCCAACGGGCAATTCGAACGCACGATTACCTTTACATCCTCAACTTCAAACCGGAGCGTTGGCCGTTGGGGGATCCATATCGTTTGGATGGAAACAATCCACCGACAGCTGAAGAGATAACGGAGGAAACTCGCAGTACATTACCTGATGAAGATGCAGGGCCTACAAAAGCATGGCTGGTGGGAGTTCGAAATGATCCGAAGTGGCGCTCGCATTTCGAATGGGTTTATGGCAAGCGACCACGGGAAGAATTGTACGATTTGAAAAAAGATCCCAACCAAACCACCAACCAAGCAACCGATCCAAGTTACGCCAATATCAAGGCGAAATTGGAGAAACGTTTGCTCGAAGAGCTAAAGTCGACCGGCGATCCTCGCATGGTAAACGACGGGGCATTCTACGAAACGCCCCCTATGGCTGGACCAGTTCAAGAGGAATCGCAACCAAACCGTCGGCAAAAAAAGAAGTGAGTTTACGACGACCGTAGACTAACGTGAGATTCTAGAAACCGATTGAATGTTAGCACTGTTTCTGAAACACTTTCCGTGGGATGGCTCAACGTGGCAGCGTGTGAAGTAATTTACCGGAAGCGATGTCGACTACGGCAATGGAGGATGCACCCCAAAGACTGATGCAGGCGCGTTTATCCTTATCATTGATGCAAGCAGCATAAGGGTAGCTCTCGTCGCCCAAACCAAGCTTGAATCGTGTTTCACCTGTATCTTGAGAAATCGCTCGCACTTCGTTCCCAAGCAAACCACATACGATCAGATCCTTCGTAGAGTCGACAGCCGAAACGCCAGAAACAACAAACTAGGAAGCCGTCTTCGAATAGGAAGGTATAAACGTTTTCATCTTCGCCACCGCTGATGGCGAGGAACTTATCACCTTGGCAAAAGGTCATCCCGTAGCTTGCGAGAAGCTAGGAATACACGACGAGAACAGGAGCAAACAGTACAGATGGATTCGATACTTGATGGTGTTCAAAGAATTGTTCAGTGGGAAAAATGGTCGTAAGCCTGCGCGCCTTCGCGTAAGGGTCTTCCGCAAATTTTGCACCAACGGCCGAAAAAAATCGTGACTAGACTGTAGCTCGGGACCATCGTCCCAGCCCTTTGAAGGTCATTTTTACTTGGGCTTTTTCGAATTGGCTTTCTTTGAAAGGGCTTTCGCTGCTTTGCGTTTCAACGCTTTCTGCTTCTCTTTTCTTTGAACAAGAATGTCGTTAGTTGCCGCATGAACATG
>JAJTID010000039.1 GCA_021300155.1 Pirellula sp. | reverse complement strand
GCAATTGCAGGCTTCTGCGTTCTCTTTAGCAATGGCTAGTTTTGCTCTTCTGTCAGGAGCCCGAACGGCTTCTCGCCTTGCTCCGTGCTCCTGCTGCATCCAATAAAGCAAAGCAGTCCAAGAATCAGAAAAAGGACTCGACTTGAGTGACGCATAGGATGGCTCGTACTTCACATTACTAGGAATTGGGGATTTCAATTTCCGTGATGTTCTCCGAAGTGGAAAACGTTGAACACGACATTTCGTGTCGCAGCACTCTTCCAGGAATCTCATTGCACATCCACATTTTGTTTTTCGTTTTCCCCACTTCTGACGCGGCATCCCAAGTGTAGATGGTGGCGTCGTATTTCATCCCTTTGAACTCGACCGTTTCCTTTCCTTCTTCTTTCGCATCTTGCGACGGAAGTGCGAACTTGGCTGCTTCCATGTTCGGCGGAAGTCGAAAACTGGCAAGGAACTCCATTTCAATGACGGGATTAACGAGCGGCTCGCCGCCCCGATCAACCGTGATCTGAGTTTCAACAACTACCTTCTTATCGGACTTGCTTGCGAGCTTCGCTGTTGTGATGACAACGACTTTGTCACTTTCACTTTTAGTTTCTCGGACAAGCTTAACAACTGTACCTTGAGGAAACTGACTCCAGTTCACATACTCAGCTCTATCTATGAGCGGCAAGTCCTCTACGTTCGAGCTGGAATTTTCAGCAGCGGAAAACGGACTTGGCATTGTTTGGTTTGGAGCTGGAGAGTCGCACCCCAACAGAAAAACGAGCCCAATGCAGGGGATTAAAGTCAGCTTCTTCATCACAGTTTTGTTTCTTCTGGCGTAAAGTAAGTGGTTTGTGGCTTGGCCCAACATTATTTTTTGACGGTTTTTTTCTTCTTGTTGCTGCCCTGACTTTCTTCATCGTCCACCGTTTGGTATTCAGCTTGAGCTGCAGATTTTTGTTCCTCCGTAAAGTTACCATCATGGTAGATAGAATCCGCAGGGCCACACCCAGCGAAGCAACCGCAAACAATCGCAACTATTACTGCTCCAAGAAACGAAGTGAAGCATAGATTCAAATGGAGTTGAATTAATTTCGACATCTTATTTTTTTCTTTTCTACTGGAACGAACTACAAAGTTACCGGCTAGCCATGCCGCGATTTCGCATCGACAGTGCTAGCCGGTAATAACTGTTGAGCAACCAATCGCTACTCGATCGTCTCAGAAACTTGACCATCATCGATGACGCATACTCGCATCCATACAAGAGGATCCACTGTGAATGGTGCGAATCGAACGGACCCATCTCCATAAGCAGAGTTTAGACCGCCGACGTGGGTCGAACCAAAATAGCGTGGCCAAACATTTCCACCTGTGGAAGTCTCGCGAATGATGCGACGATCAGCATCGTGCAATGGCGGGAAGTGGTAACGAACAACGCACTCATCCCAACCAGCATTATTCCATCGTTCGTTGTCTCCACCCGAAGCGTTGAGCTTACCCAAAGGAATGCTTTTCTCAGAGGCCATAATCGAGTTCGAAGTTCCATCGATCACATCACCAATCCTACGTTTCGCGCCTTGTGCTGACCAAACAATGTAGCCTTTGCGTCCACCAAAGTTTCCGAAGTTTTCGGGCGTTCTTTCATTGCGGCGAGGTGACATCCCAAGGGGCGGCGCCGGAATATCGCCCATATTCTCGTGAATTTCGCCCTGGTAAAAACCTGCGCATCCAGCGTAGTCGCAACGACCTGCAGCCGCCGCGCCGTAACCAGTCGGTCCGCGGCGAGAAGGACAGTAGTAGGTAGAGATCAACGCTGCTGCAACAGTATCTTCTCCGTTGTAGTCAAACGTTCTGGTCCCGTGGATAGGTGGAAGATCAAAACGCGCTTTATTGTAAACATTGTTTTGCTCGATGAATGGAAGAATCTTGAACCAATGGCTCCAACCGTTTGGGTGCGCAGCATTGCAGCACGTAGTCCCGCTCTCATAGGCTGGAGCTACTTCGTTGTAAACCATACCCGGCAGGCTTGGATCCCCATCATATGGTCCCTGTGGGAGGTACTTGTATGCAGATTCATGATTCATGAATGCCAAGCCAATTTGCTTCATGTTGTTCGAGCATTGCATGCGTCGAGCTGCTTCGCGTGCAGCTTGAACAGCAGGTAATAACAGTCCAACAAGAATACCGATGATGGCAATCACCACAAGCAACTCAACCAGAGTAAAACCTCGGCGCCTACTCTTGGACGCCATTCGACCAAATCGAATTTCCATCACATCAATCTCCGAACGGGAAGTCAATTTAAACGACTACGATGCGAGGATTAAATGACTATCCATTCGAGTTGCCTAGACATGCAAGCGTTGTTTCACGAACTCTTCACACTCCGTGCATCAGATCTACACTTGAAGATCAAAGCAATGAAGATTGCAAGAAGAATTTATTAATGAGCATCGATGATTTCGCTGCGACGTTGAATCCGTATGCGTCCGAAGTATGACATTTTTACACTTGATCATACCACGACCCAGTTTCCTCCATGCGGTTTCGATCTCAACCCCAACTCGATGGCAAAGGACCTGTAAAAAGACGAAGCATGTGTTTTGAAGTTGCTACATTTGACGACCGGCTTAAGAATTCATGCTCGTGCCCAATGCAACGGTGCTCGTGATCGTACTCGAAAGACCGAATTCGAGCACGAGCACCTTCGTCGACTGAGCACGAGTACGAGCTCGAAAAACCGTAGAACGGCGAATCTCGAATCCCCAAACGCGCAACTTCAAAAAGCGTGAGCGAGGGACGCAAGATCCCTCGCTCACGCTCTCACGCTGCGGGTTGGGATCACACCAACAGTCACTTGGGTGATTACTATTCAACCAGATGGAAGCCAGTCCATTACCGGTTCATCTCTCCTAGCGACCCCTGTAATTCTCGTTCATCAACGCCAGCCCTTTGGCCGTTCG
>JAJTID010000179.1 GCA_021300155.1 Pirellula sp. | reverse complement strand
CTTAAGGGTAGTGGTTTTCCCGGCTCCATTTGGTCCGAGGAATGCGACAAACTCACCCGCTTCGACTTTCAGCGAGACGTCGCGAACAGCTTCGACGGTTTTGTATTCGCGATGAAACAAGCCACGCAATGCCTCGCGAAGTCCTTCTTTCTTTTGGTAGACGCGATACGATTTAACGAGATGATCGATTTGTATGATTGACATGCCGCCTAGTATACGGACAACCTCCACAAAGAACATCCTGAACCCCAAAACATCCCAAATCCAAAGGCTTGTTGCATGAAAAACGTTCCCGCGCCAGCAGTCGTCCTTCTCAGTGGAGGGCTGGATTCGGCGACATGCGTGGCAATCGCTCAGCAGAGTGGATTCTCCGTTTATGCGATCAGTTTCCGTTACGGGCAACGGCACAGTATCGAATTGACGCGAGCGGCCGCGGTGGCCAAACACTTCAGCATACAGAAGCATGCAATTATCGACATCGATCTAGCCAAGCTGGGCGGGAGCGCGCTGACCGATATGGCAATCGATGTACCCAAACATGATACCGCAGAAGAAATCGGTACCGATATCCCACTAACCTATGTGCCTGCGAGAAACACAGTTTTTTTATCCTATGCGTTGGCTTGGGCAGAAGTGCTCGACTCGAATGATATCTTCATCGGCGTCAATGCCCTCGACTACAGCGGTTACCCAGATTGTAGACCAGAGTACATTCAGGCGTATGAAATGGTGGCGAACTTGGCGACGAAACGAGGTGTGTCAGGAGAGAAGCTTACGATTCACGCTCCACTGATTCATATGACCAAAGGAGAAATCATTCGCAAAGGTATCGACTTGGGGGTCGACTATTCTCTGACTGTTTCCTGTTACGACCCCACCCCCGAAGGCAAGCCATGCCGTCGTTGCGATTCCTGCTTGTTGCGAGCGAGAGGCTTCGCGCAAGCCGGAATAAGCGATCCTGCATTGCAAGAAACTCAATAACTTGGCTCCGGTGCGACAGTATTCAATACGCGATCCAATTGGGCCTGCCCCTTACGCGAATCGACCGATTCTCTGTCATGATACGGAACAGTTCTGGTACTCGGTCCTGTGTGATTGTTTCCTCCAGATATCGGAAGCGAGCAAATCAGTTCGATAGACATCGACGAACATAGACAGTGAATGAGCAGGACGGCAGCGTTACATCCGGCGGCAATAGCGGTTTCATTCGACCCAATATCGCTGTTGCATTAAAGGTCGATTCGAACGACACAGGGATCTTCGCACTGGAAAATGTGCAAGCAGTTGATGATCAAGGAAAGACAGAGCGGGAAAGACAGATCGAATAGGGAAAGATAAAAACGGAAATTCCTTTTACGTGACCGTTAAGTGTCACTCGCGCTTGTCCACCCGAAAGGCGACGACACCCAGGAACCTTAGGTTGCTTGCACACTACCCTTACCTCCGAGAATTAGAATTCGGGAAAGTTCCCGTTTCTCGGTGTAGCTTTAACCGGTAGGTGCTTACCAATGGCCTTTAAATAGACCAAGGAGTTGCAATGGTTTTTAAGAAAGCACCCCCGCAAGGATTCGAACCTTGGACCTACGGATTAGAAATCCGTTGCTCTATCCAACTGAGCTACGAGGGCAACGCTTTTTTCCCAATGTTTTCGTGCGTTTTGTGTGTGTTTGTCATTGCTGGCAGACTTGCTAGAATGACGTCTACACCCGTTTCTACACCTGGACGGGAAAAGTCGCGAGCTAAATCAACCGTAAATTGATCAGCCCGCTAGCCAAAACGCTTACTTTTGAAGGGATAGCGAAATGACTGTTGAAGATTCTACACCCATAGTCTCGGCCGGAAAGCCGAATTCCAAGTCGGCAAAGCGAAAACCGTCTACACCTGCCACTACACCCGCTAAAAAAGAACGGGTGAAGCCAGAAAAGCCTTACAAGGACTTTCCGCTTTTTCCTCACGATGGCAAGCAATGGGCAAAGAAAGTCCGTGGCAAGCTGTTCTACTTCGGATCCTGGGATAATCCGATTGCGGCGAGAGACAAATGGCTTCGCGAAAAAGACGACTTGTTGGCAGGAAGAACACCAAGAGCTTTCGATCCGAACGCAATGACGGTAAAGCAGCTATGCGACTTGTTTTGTGAGTCGAAGGAAGGAAAAGTAGCTACGGGTGAGATCACACAAAGAACATTCGAAGATTACAAGCTTAGTGCGGTGGAAGTCGCCAAGCACTTAGGCAAGAGCGCTGCAGTCGAGCAATTACGGCCAGACGACTTTCGAAAGTTGCGTTCAAAATTGGCGGAAGGAGTTGGGCTAAAAACACTCGATGGGAAAGTAACGAGAGCAAGAGCGATTTTCAACCATGCATCTAAGAACGGATGGCTTGAAACGAATCTGAATAAGCTTTGGGGAACTGAGTTTGACAAGCCGGCAAAAGCAGCGATCAGCAAACAAGATTCGGACACTGAACAGCTATTCACCCGCGAAGAGATAATTGCATTGCTGGAGCTGGCAAGCGACGAAATGAAAGCCATGATTTTGTTGGGTATCAATGGCGGATATGGAAACACCGATTGTGCATTGATCGACCAAAGCGACATAGCAGATGGATGGCTTACAAGACGTCGGCAAAAGACTGGCAAGCGACGTCGGACACCTCTTTGGCCAGAAACACTGGCAGCAATTGCAAACGTCGTTAAGACGCGTCCTGGGCACAAGGATGACAACAACGCCGACAAGCTTTTCATTACCAAGTATGGAAACGACTGGATTCCTACAGCGAAAGCGAACCCAGTAAGCCAGGAATTCGCGAAGCTTGTAAAGGATGCCAAGATCACAGGCAAAGGAAAATCGTTCTACACGTTACGGCATACATTCCAAACGATCGGAGATGAGACAAAGGACTTTGTTGCTGTCTCGGCGCTAATGGGACACGTAGACAGCACAATAAGCGGACACTATCGCGAGAGGATATCCGACGAGAGATTGCAAGCTGTTACGGAGCACGTTCACGACTGGCTATTTCCACCAGCACCTAAAGCGAAAAAGGCGACTAAGAAAAGCAAGGGAGGTGCAAAGTGAACAAAAGAACAGAATTTGTCGGAGGACTGCGACAACTCGCAACGAACATAAAGGCGATCGAGTTTTATCGTATGGCTTTCGTATGGGCTGGAAGAAGGGCGATGAACGAAGGGCGAACTTTTTCTGAAGCAGATGAACATCGTGATGTTAAATTTTGGCGGCAATTCAAGGATGATATCGTTGTAGAACTGAACACGGCAGTAAGAATCGGGCTTCAGCATTTTGAATCCGACTTGCCATCTTGCCGAAAGTTGTCAATCGAGTTGTCGCAAGGATTCTACAAAGAAGGTTCGCCTCTAATCTTTGAATCCATTACAGAGGTAACAGCGTTGGCGGACAAGCTTGAATACAGCACGAGCGAAGAAGAATCAAAAGGATCAAAAGATACTATTGCCATCGATGAGAAATTAGACCGAGCTGTCGAACTCTGGAACGCAAATGATGAGATGACAAAGAAAGAACTTGAACTAGCGATAGAGGAAGGTAATTACAATCATCTCTCGTTCTTCAATTCAGTCAAAGCCTACTCTGATAAACGATACGGCGAAGGGCATCTTCGGAAGGGTAAACGGGGATCACCACGCATCAAGCGTGAATAGACATGAATCGACATGAATAGACACATTCGTTTCGTGTCAATTTTCTAATTGGTTCCAACTGCTTTTAATGGCTTCTAGATCGGTTTCATTAACCACTAGGAGCAATCTATGGAAAAGCATTTCTTAACAGCGCCAAACGTAGCCAAGATTCTAGGCATCGGCGCAGAGCAAGTCCTTTCTTACATCGCACGCGGCGAGCTGCGAGCTATCAACACAAGTCTTGGAGATCGTCCACGATGGAAGATCGATCCAGAGGACTTAGACAAATTCTGCGAGTCTCGAAGCAATGCGCCAAAGACTGCGAAACCTTCACGACGTCGTGAACTCCCGACAGCGAAAAAGGATTACGTCTAATGAACGAAACCGCATTCCATGCTTGGCTTTTACTTCAAAACCTAGACCAGCAAGTTTGGCTTCCCGAACTACTTGCTGCACTGAAGCGGCGCTTTGAAGCTTCACAGCGAAAGATTGTCGTCGATGGCACTGGTTGCCAATGGCCGACGAAGGTTTATCGCGTCAACGAAGTGAAGGAGATGCCACGATGAGCATGGATGAACTACTAATGAGTATTTGGGCAGAGCTAGATAGCTACCATCAAGGCGTACTTTTGGATTTCGCACACGAGTTGAATATCGGTAGTTCGAAATTCAAAAAGTATGCTGAGTGCAAAGGCGGACCATACGATGGTTTGCGACTCGAGCATGAGCATGAAGTTAGAGGCTACGTGTACATCGGACACCGCGATGGAGTTGTTGCATTGTACGAAGTGGAAGGCGGCCATTCTCAGGACTTCGTTTTTGTGAAATTCCAAAAAACCGGAGAAGGTTGCATGCCAGACATCTACCCAAACGAAAACAGCCAAGGCAATTAAACCTCGGCTGTCTTCACGTTTTCTCAATCGAGCAGCAACTCGATTCTCATTCAACGACATTCAACAAAAGGATTGTACAAATGGCGACGATGCCAGACAAGATTCAGCACAAGACGAAACCGCATTGTTCTTGCGAGGTGCGTCGATGATCGAACAAATTAAACGACAGGCTTTTGGCAAGTGGAACGAGTTACTTTCCTTGCCACTACAACGCCAAGACCACAACGGACAACCTTGTCCGAAGTGCGGCGGAACAGACCGATTTCACATCGACAGGGAATTTGCAGATAACGGCAAGGTTTATTGCCGGCACTGTTTGCCGAAAGGGAGTGGCGATGGTATCGGGACGTTCGCTTGGTTCAATGGAATCGAGAACGGCGAAGCGATTAAACAACTTGGAAGTATGCTTGGCGTGTCCTCAGAACGTAGCGATGCGCCGAAGCTGGATTTGATCGACAGAGTTTGTAAAGACAAAGGAATGCCAAGAGAGGCGTTCTTGCAATTCGGTGGCAAGCTGGATGTTCGTTACAAAACGGAAGTCGTTAGGATTCCCGTCTACAACGCGAAAGGTGAGAGTCATTCATACTTTGATCTATGGCCGGGTGACAAAGGAAAGTTCCGTCGTGGTGATGGAAGCGCCGGTTTATTCCTGCCAAGTCGATTACCACAGCCAGGCGAAACTTGGTTGTTAGTCGAAGGTGTGAAGGATGCATCGGCATTGATCGGACTTGGCTATCCGAATGTTTGTGGACTTCCTACCAACGTACTCGGCGTGGCATACGCGGCAATGTTTCGCGGGTGCAATGTTGTGATTGTTCCAGACAATGACACTCCCGGTCACCTCGGCGCAAACAAGACAGGCGCGGTATTAGTTGGCATCGCCGATAGTGTTCGCGTTGCTAGGCTTCCAGGTGAAGTACTCGACACCAAAGGACAAGACGTTCGCGACGTTCTGCGACAACGTGGAGCCGATGCGGTTCGAGCTGCGATTGACGCGGCGGAACCTTGGAAGCCGGCCGAGTCTGAACCATGCAAGGACACAAGACCCGAAGTTTTGCTTCTCTTGAATGAAGGATTCGTTGCTGACCAAGTTGTTATGCATCTTGGCAACTTAGGTTGGATATCCGACTGGTTGCCGGCACGAATCCGGAACAATTGCAAGGTTTATGTTCGCGGCGGCGAGTTGGTTCATGTAGTCGCTTCTGAGGACCCTGACACAAAAGGACGGTTGAAGGTTGCTTCAATGCCAAGTGCGATTGTTCGCGAGCGCATAACGCAATGCTGCCAACTACAGACGGAAGGTGAGGATTCGGAAGGTAACATCGTTCTCAAACCGCAACGACCTCCAAAGTGGCTTACCGATGCGATTCTGAACCGTGGCAACTACGGCGGCAAGATTCGACCACTGACAGGAATCATTCAGACACCGACTTTGCGAAGTGATGGCAGCATCATTCAGAAAGCTGGTTGGGATGAATCGACAGGATTGATCTACACTCCAAACGCAGAGTATCCGACGATTCCAGACAAGCCTACAAGGGACGATGCTGTTAAGGCATGGGAATCACTTTCGGAAACGATCGTCGATTTTCCCTTCGTATCCGATGCTGACAAAACGGCGTGGTTGGCGTTGTTGTTGTCGCTTGTAGCAAGACCATGCGTTGCTGGATGCGTTCCTATGTTCGCGATCACAGCGACTACGGCAGGAAGCGGCAAAGGACTTTTGGCGGATGCTGCGACGTTGTTGGCTTACGGACACGGAGTTTCCAAGAAAGGCTTCCCGGCGAAGCAAGAGGAACTAACGAAACAGATCACGAGTCTGTTGATGGAAAGCGCCCCTTGCCATGTTTTCGACAACGTGGACGTTACGCTTCGCGGCGCTGAGTTGGATGCGTTGCTAACTGCGACAACGTGGAAAGACCGTATCCTCGGCGAATCGAGAACGACAGGCGACATTCCAGCTAAAACGGTTTGGATGGCAACCGGAAACAATCTTCAATTCGGCAGCGATACGGCGCGGCGGGTTTTGCCTATCCGATTGGAGCCGAGAACCGAGTCACCCGAAACGCGGACAGACTTTCGGCATTCAGACTTGCTGCACTGGATTCGTGAGAATCGACCGCGACTAGTTGCCGATGCGCTCACATTCATTCGAGCCTACTTCGTTGCCGGCAAGCCTAAGACCGATAGTTCATCATGGGGTAGCTTTGAATCTTGGACGGCAGTTATTCGCGGTTCGATTGTTTGGACTGGTTTAGCCGACCCAATGACAACCCGCGAATCGGTTGCCGAGAACGATGAGACGAAAGACTTGGCAAGGCGTGTTATTGCTGCCATCGAACAAGCTGACACCAAAGGACAGGGAAAGACCGTTCGAGAGTTTGCCGACTTGATTCGAATTTATCCCGACCAAGTTCCTTTATTGTGCGACGTGTCACAGGAACTTTGCAACGGACCATTCCACCCGCGGCGGTTCGCGAAAAGGCTTACTCTCTTTCGCGGAAGAATCGTCGATGACAAGAGAATCGAGAATTTTGACGCAGGGAAAGGCATTAAGAAATGGCGGATAGGTTGTTGTGGTTGTTCTGGTTGGACTGAAAACACTAAGGTCTATACACGGAACCCAATTGAATCGGGGGTAATAGGTGACGATGTAAATGCATATACGTACACGGGTGAGGCGATATCACAACAACCACAACAACCACAACAACCCAGTGAGATCGAACCGCCAAACATAGTTTCGGGGGTAATTTAATGGGTACTCCTCTCAATTTCCTGGTTTTTTGTTGGTCAATCGGGGTTCGGTTGTCTCTGGACGGCGATTCTATCCGGTATGCGGCAAAGGATTCGATCATCTCCGATGAGTTGCTTTCGGTTCTGAGACTTCACAAGCCGGAACTGGTTTACCTTCTCGGCGCGATTGAAGACGGAACGACCACGAGGGAACAGATCTACCAAGCCTACGAACTTGAACAGACTCGGAGGACAGCATGAGTCGAGATTGTCCCGAGCGCGTGGTTCTCGTTCTACGCGTTCCAAAACAGAACGACAGCGAGCCAGACGGATTCCAGCGGTTGCGAAAGCTGTTGAAGTGCCTGATTCGAAGCTATGGCATGAAGTGCGAGTCGATCGAGCCGAAACAAGTCGATGAGCCAGGGAGGGAACCATGAGAAGCCTAGACCGTTGCCAGGGTACCCGGCATAGGCAAAGGTACTCCGACGTCATTTCAGGGTTTATTGCGAGGGCACCGCTCGATTCTCCACTGCAGAACCCAATCCTACCTTCCAAAATTCAAATTTATGCGAATTCGAACCAGACTTGCCGAACTAGAACGAGCCAATGGCGTTGTTGATGCTTCCGATAATCAATTGCTTGTTACGCTACTTGGACGTAGAGACGCAATGTTTTGGCCGTGGCGACATCATGGCGACTCGAGACTGGGAATCCATCAGAGGCAACGAGATTATCTTCATGGCAACGTCGGATTGAGTGCCAAGGCGGATGGCAAGATCAATTGGAAGTCGATGTTTGAAGCACGGCAAAGGCTTATTTCAGGTGGATTCCTGAACGCTTTGTTCAGTGGAGGACAGGTTACCAGTCTGTTCATTACTCCATTGGGG
>JAJTID010000142.1 GCA_021300155.1 Pirellula sp. | reverse complement strand
ATTACGACGGTTATTCGGAAACCGCGATAGCTGAGCAGTTGGGAATCGCATTGATTTCACTGCAACGAATCCGCAAGACGATCGCATCGCTAGCTGAAGGATTAAACTTGGGGGACGACCAGACGCGACGCGGAAGTCAGAAGGCAAGAGGCAAGAGGCAAGAGGCAAGAAAAAATAGTTTCGAAAAATGGAAATTATCCGGATGGATTAGGTGCCGTTTACGACTAGTTCTGTAGCTGCTTAATCCGATCACCTGACTTAGCGAGCCCGACCCTATGCTGTCATTCTCATTCAACGCTTTGCGATTAAGTGCGTTCGCCTCGTGCTGTAGAAAGTGGACAGCTTACAGAGCCAAACTATTGATCGTTTGTGTTGCCGTCTTTGGGTGTAATGGCTTTTCGATCTGCATCTCGCAAGAAAAGGCAAGCGTGTCAGTCGGGGAAAGGCCGTTTGTTGTCGTAAAGTTAGTAAATCCTACTTTTCGGACAGTGCACTCGACTGTCGAAATCGGGTCCATTCAGCGCGGTCGTGTTACGACAATTCCCCTTAGGTTTGAGAATGATCTTGGGGGTGATGTCGCGTTCAAAAAAGTTATTGTTCAGTGTGCCTGCACTGGGGCCAAGATTCCAGAAGAGACCTTGCGGTCAGGCGGGACTATTGACGGCGCAGTGAGTCTCGATGTGTCTAAAGGCTATCGCGGTTTAAGCAAAGTCTTTAGTTTTGAGGTTACGTCAGTTGGAAGCGTTGAAAGGGTATTGGTTGATTTGAAAGCCAATATTTCAGGTGTCGTTGCGTTTAGCCAAGATCATTACGCAGCTTCGGTTGAAGTTGCAAGTCTGCAATTGGGGAAACCAACGAAGATTACTATTCCCGTCATTGCATCTTCCGAAATGGATTTGAATGATGCGTTCGCTTCTGTCTCAGGTCCGCTTGTTGAGAAGTCGGGAAAATCTGTTGCGGTCGAGTACAAGTCTTGCAGAGAGAAGTCATCTATCGAGGGAGTTGTTGGGTCTGTTGAGGTGCAGATAGCCCCTGAGGCTCTCGTGTCTGATTCAGAATATTTCACCGTTGAATTGAAGAGCGACAATTTTCCCATACAGACCGTTCCAGTCGTCGTTCGCAAAAAGCTACCGGTTACTTTGATTCCCGAAACGCTCTACTTCTCTTCGACGGATATCGAGAGTATTCAAGCGATAGGGCTTGTTCGAGTCGCGAACAATTTAGATGGTTCTTCGCTCAAATTGATATCCGCAAAGTTGGAGACGGGTGAAGAATTAAAGACGTCGATTGTGGTAAGCAACAGGTCTGCAAGGCTTGAGATCACTTGTTCGAAGGAAGACGTGGTAGAGTTAAGGAACTCGACAAAGAAACTGGAGGTGCTGGTCGAGTGCGACGGAAAGCAATACTTGTTACATTCCAAATGTCGCTTTCAATGGTGAGCAATATGATTCGGTTAGTGGTTCTGTGGTTAGCCTGTGGTCATGTGCTTTTGGGTGGGAATCTATGCGCGCAAGACTTCGCTTCGTTGCTGGATGTCGCTGCCGCGAATGGAGAGAGTTTGGAGAATTACGACGTTTCCTACCGAATATCCACCGTGGCGGATTTTCCTAAAGACACAAAGAAACGTGATGCAATCATCAATGCTTACAAGAGGAAGACAGGTATCGCGTGTGAAGAGGAGACTGAAGAATTCGGTAGGCTGGTGGTTGATAAAGAGTCTGGGAGCAACCCGAAAAAGATATTCTTTACGAGGAAAAAGCGGATTGTCAAAGAAGGTAAGGAAAACGAATATACCGAATTTATGGTCTGGGATAGCGGAAAAGCCGCGATTGGAACAACGCGGCGACAACCCGTCGATATCAAGAGAGGACCGCTGAGCATTGCAAAGTTTTATAGCTATCACCATATACCGTCCTTCGAAACCTTTTTCGGCAGATTAGCTACACCTTACATCGAGGGATATTGGGAAGATCACTCAGTCCATTGGGAGTGGTACAAATCCCAGGTTTCCGGTCAACCGCTTGTAAGACTTCCCAACGGAAGGCTTAGGTTTGAACGAACCTTCGAAACAATGCGCAGTGCCACCGAGTTCGATCCGGTTACTTCGCTTGTGGTTTTTTTTACAACGATTCCTTTTGAAAAGGAAACCGGAAGTGAAATACTAGATTTGGCCACACCCGTGCGTGTTACGTGGGAGAACCATAAAAGCATTTATCGGCTCAAAGCGTTGGTTGCACGTGAGATCCGAGACGGAGTCATGTATGACGCGGTGTCATCTTTTCACTGGCACCAGTGTAACGAAGAAGAATTCGTGTTCCCTAAGCAGTTTTTTGAAGAACTCTCTCTAGAGAAGTCCACTCAGTTTCTGATTGATGGTCAATCAGAATTATCGGAAGGTCGTTAACTGTCAGGAGATTAATGATGAGAACCCTACGCGGTTTTGGTTGCGTTGTATGTTTTGCATTTATCGGAATGTTTTGTCAGCAAGTATCCGCGCAATGTTACTTGGAGGTTTTGACTTGGTGCGAAGACGAGCAGTTTGATAATCCATGCAGCGAACCCTGTTACGCCGCTGGCGATTCGTGTGGATTAAAAGTGGACCCTGCTGGTCTTACTCATTTTTCACAGATTGAGGCTTCAATTGACGGATCTGAGGAATTTGAAGATGCGGGGACTACAGTGGATTGCGGTACGACAGTAATTTGTCGTTGTGTTGGAAGTCCAAATATGTTCATTTGCGAACCAACATCGACTGTTCATTCGGGCTATACCGTTCACGATTACGAAGAAGCGGGCGACGAATGTTCGCTAACCCCGGTAACAGCGGAGAACCAGTCGGTTCCATCGGTTCCTTAGAGTTATTAGTTGATGCCTCTCAAGTTTCCGAAGCGGTCAGTACAAATCTGAACTGACCGATCCGTGGCAGAAAGAGGTCAGGTTGTTTTGACATTTTTCCGCGTTAGGGTAGCGTGTAACATCGTGATCTGGTTTCGATTTATTGTCCTTTCGCTCGTTACGTTGTGCGATTGTCTACCACGAACATGCTGTTGCCAAGAAAATGCGGGGGAGAATCGCAAACCAGTCTTTTTAGATTATCTCTATCTGAAGCGATCGAGCCAAATCGAATTGAAATCGTTTGACATTGGGGAGGTTGGAATAGGCGATGACGTTCCTGTTCTGATTCGAATCTTGAATCGATCAAAGTCGACGTTTGAACTCTCATTGGCGACTTCTCCAACTGCAAGTACTCGTCTGTTGAAAGGCCCAGTTCAAATCTTGGATGGGGACAACGGATTGGTCGAGTTGATCGTGAAAATCCCAGATGTTCCACGCGGACTGAAGGATAGCTTGGTTGTTGGTGGATCAGTTGCAGACGGACTTCCGTTGCAATGGCAATTCTCGTTTCGCTACAGAGACATGGCTGTTTTCACCAAAAATGTAAATCACTTTACGTTCGATGTTCCTGGAGCAGAGCCCAACGGTCGAATACTCACGGCACAGATAGCCATCGAAGCTTCCGATAAGGATATCCTGGACAATTGTGCAGTGGATGCGGACGTCTCGTTGCAGGGGATGACGTTTTCCATCGTTGAGAAAGATGGTTCCGCATTTGTCGAAGCGAAAGTTCCCGTCGAACTTATTGCCAAGACTAGAATCTCTGGCAAGGTTCGTTTGAAAGTGGATGGCAAGGTTGCGAGTGAAACGACCTTGATGATTAAAAAGCGGACCGACATCGAACTGTTGCCAAATCATGTGAATCTGAAGTATGATCCCGAGAAGAAGGAGTTTCGTGGGGAGCTTATCGCGAAATTGGTACCTGCCACGGTTCCGATAGAGCACGTACAGATTGAAGCGGAATATGGCGACGAAACACCCATCGAACTATCCATCGGAAAAATGTCAAAATCGACCGGGCGTGTTTATCTACGTGTCAAAGGTGACGCATCGCTCGAGAGCCAGGATTTGATTTTGTTCCGAATCTCGACTCCCCTCAAGACAGAAGAGCAAGTTCTCCCGGTCACCGTCGTACGATAGTTTTTCAGGCACGTGCCTTTCGTGCGAAGGGGTGTATCCACAGTACATTTCCGTTAGGATTCATTGGCTTGTCGAGAGATAAGGTGACGGGTCGTACCTAAGGGATGGGTGGCACCAATGATGATTTCCCTTTGCTTCGTAAAATTTGTTTGCGAAGAGTGGATTCTCCTTCATGCCATATCGAGCACAGTTCCAACGCTCATCCTGCCTTCGGTACCCTACTCCCTTGCGGAGGTTGCTGATTTAGTGAGCCGTTGGGCGCTACTAGCCCCGGTTTAGTGGCTTCGCCACAGGCGGCAACCGGGGCTAGCGCCCGACGGCTCACCATGAACCAACAAGCCGGGCTTAAATCAGCAGTCTCCTTTGCGGCAGGGGAGAAGGGATGGGGGTTAGCGTTATAGTTAGTTGCCAAACTCTTTTGGTAATGTGACCTTGTTATCTGTGGCCCAGGTGCGAGTGGTTAGTTCGATCTTCTTGCCGCCAGCATTCTCTGGATCATCGAGCACGACCCATACTACCTTTTGGTCCTTCTCGGTCAGTGACTGCACGGTGGTCACTGGATTCGCGCGGCGAACTAAGTCGGTCAACACGGTGCGCAAGGCGACTCCCTTTTGCACGAAATTGCGGACCTGCTGGTTCTGTGTGATCCCCTCTTTCTGAAAGGCTGTGCCATTGATCGACATGCGAAGCGACGATTGGCTTTTCAATACGCTATCGTTGAATTCCGTTGCAATCGCTGCCAGTCCCATTTCTAACGACTCTTGCTCAAACGCAATGTTCATGGGTGAGTCAAGTATCTGATCTACGGTCTTCGTCACGACACTCGTCGATGGATTCGATGGTATTGTCGATGCGATATTGGTCATCGGATTTTGCAAACTCATCCATGATCCCACCACCAAGTTTGGCAGCGAATCGCTCGGCAGATAGACGTTCGCTACGATCTGTCCATCTTCGATTCCAAAACGAGAGTTCTTCGCAACACTTCGGACCATCTGCGGAAATCGAGCGGCAATCGCTCGCCAGTACGTCGGTGCTGGTGAATTCACGAACGACGCTTCGAGTTTGTTTGGTAGCTGCTCCAGCGACTCTCGCAGTTCGCTGGAACGTTTTCCCGCATTCTTGGGTTCGCTAAGGACCAAACGCAATTCTGAATACAGCTTGGGCTGAAACGAGGATGAGAGACTGACTCCTTGGACTTCATCGTTCAATACTGTGCGCAATACAACTGCAGAGAGTGGGGCTGAGGTCCATAGTTCTCGTGCATCACCAAGCAGAAAACTGGGAGCCGCTACCAACGTAAAGTCCGATCGACTATCGGTGTTCTGGAGAAGTACATCCAATTGCCTTCGCAACGGCACAGCCCCTCCGAGTGTATCTGCCATCGAGTCGAGTTGATGCGCGGGACCGATCGTGAGTCGTCGCGTCTTGAGCTTGGTGTCTTTGGTGAGATTGTCAAAGACAACGCCTAGTTTGCCATCGGACCACATTTGTCGATCCGTTCCAATCCCTTTCGGCGCATAACCCGCAAGTGTTGGTAATAGAGCCTCAATCGTCTCGGCCTCTTTCAATCCGAACCGAAACACGGCTTCGGGAACACCTGGTGTTTTGCTCGGGAAGAGAGCTATGGCAACGTCACTGATCCGATCGTCAGACGAGAACGGGATCGATCCCGCAAACGCTTTCCATGAAGGCAAACTTTCTGTGAGCCATGTTTGAACTTTCGCAAGGTTCTCTTTGCCGGTCCAACTCGACCGAGAAAGGAAGACGATGGCTTCCGCACCCGGTGGAAGCAGTTCCACAGAAAGTGCGTTCCCTGCAAATGGAGGTGCCCACAATGTTTGTCCGTCGTCTCCTCCGATCGCGAAAAACTCAGCGACAGGATCGGTTGTCACAGAGGACTTCTGGTCTCCTGTGTTCGAAGAGGAGCTCTTCGATTTATCGGTGGATGGACCTTTCTCTACATACTCGATTTGAGGTTCTTTTTTTGCAACCGTCGTACTGCCGCTACCGTTGAGCAGAATAGCCAATAGGCCGCCGAAAACGGCGATGGAGCCGATTGCGATGCTTGGTAAAAGCCAGACTGGTTTCTTCTTCTTTTTCTTCTTCCCAGTTCGGGCGGCCGGTGATTTCGTTGTCGCCGCTTTTGGAAGTGCTGCTTTGGGCCGGGCCTGTGGTATCGCAGTTTGCTCGATCGGCTTAGCAGGCTGCGTTAGCTCTTGAAGGGGTTGCTGAGCCGGAACGTTTGGTAGTTTAGGAGTCGTCGGCTTTGGCGAATCCTTTGGGGTGGCGGTCGCTGCCGGTTGGTTGGTCGTGGCCAACGGTTTTGCTACAGGTATAGCAGGTGTTGTGGGTTTCTTTGGTTCTGAAGGTTTCGCTGGTTCCGCAGGCTTGGCGTTCGATGTCTTTTCTGGCTGCGCAGCGACTATAGGAGTGGCAGCGTTGGGGATGGGCGCATCTGGCTGTTTTGTTTTGACTGCAGACTCTGGCTTCGTGGTTGGAGCCACAAACCGTTCTTGATCGGCTCGCACGGGACGTGCCCCATCCAAGGATTCGATCGCTTTCGCGAGTTGGCTTGCATCTCGAAACCGACTGCTCGGATTCTTGGCGACTAGATAACGGATACAACGGGCGATCGGCTCGGAGCAGTTGGCTGGAAGCTCGATGGGGATTTGTTGGTGGGTCTTCTTCCAGCCACTCGCGTCCAGTCGATCGCTATTCGGCCACGGGATACGACCGAGCAATGCATGAGCCCAAACCACGCCGAGTGCATACAGATCGGTCTGTTGGCTGGCTTCCATGCCTGGCAAAGTAAACTCAGGTGCCGCTGCAGCATGACGCAATATCTCTGGAATGGAGATAACGCTATTCCACGAAGCTGAATACGGAGACTGTGGTGGCATGATCGGATCGCGACGCAATCGGAAACGATCGTCGCTGCATTTCCAAATGGACTCTGGAGCGATCGCTCCATGAATCAAGTCTTGATCGTGCAATCCAGCAATCGCACTTACCATATCTCGCATCATTCGAACCGAGGACTCGACCGAAAGTGGTCCCTGAGTCAACGATTGTGCTAACGACTGTCCCTGCATCGCTTCGCAAAAGCATGCAAGGTATCCAGGTTCCGCAAGTACGGATTCCCAACGGTCTAAGGCTGGTCCCTCGATGCGTGAATGTTGCCTCGCCAAATCCAAAGAAGGAGGCCAACTCTTGTAGGCCGGTCGTTGAAGATCCTCTCGTGTCCATTGGATGCACCAAAGCGCGGTACCACGATGAATATCGGTCGCTTGAACCCAATTTGGCCCGAGCAGATCGGAAAGGGTATCGACGATTCGATACGGTCCCAAAGCGAGCGGCCGAGGGGTGGGTTCGAGGAGAGAGTTGAGTTGGAACGTTGTCAGTTTGGCCGTGCGGATGAGATCGGTGGCCAACTGCATCGCATCATCGCGAGAACCTTTGTCATTCGGCGTAGTCAGTTCTTTTGCCCAAGTGCGGCATGTGTCCTGACTCGCCAAGCCTGATCGATGGATCCGTTCCCACAGTTCTTTCGAAGTCAAATCCACCGTGTTACCCTACCGATTCAGTGGCCGAGCACGTATGCAAAGATCAATGGTGCGACAATACAAGCGTCACTATGGATCATGTACTTTGGCGCGGTCGCCGTCAATTTATTCCAAGTGATTTTTTCGTTGGGGACGGCACCGGAGTAGCCACCGTAGCTAGTTTCTGCATCGCTGATTTGGCAGAAGTAAGACCAACGCGAGATTTCTTCTTCCAAGTCTTGGATGATGAGAGGTACAGCACAGATAGCAAAGTCGCCGGCGATGCCACCACCGATTTGAAAGAAACCGATCGAACGATCCTTGCTCACCCGTTTGTACCATTCCACGAGGAATTGCATTTGAGCCGTACCGCTTTTGAGTGCATGATGGGATTTGACGGTGCCATCCATCACACGTGCAGTAAACATATTGCCGAGCGTGCTATCTTCGATGCCTGGGGAAAACACGGGTATACCAGCTTCCTTGGCAGCGATCATCCAAGAGTGTTCAACGGGAATTTGGTAATGCTGTTTTAGGTCCGGTTCGTCGAGGATCTTAAACATATACTCGAACGGAAAATAGCTTTCTCCTTTGTCGGCTGCTTCTTTCCAATACTTGACGAGCCTGGATTGCATATGCATCATCACCGATTCGGGGATACACGTATCCGTAACACGGTTGTAGCCGGACTCAAGTAAATCGACTTCGTCCTGAACGCTCAGAGCACGCCAGTTCTCGATCACTTTGTATTCGTTGTGAGCGAAAAGATTGAAGAGATCTTCTTCCAAATTGGCTGCTGTACACGAGATCGCATGGACTTTTCCTTCGCGGATCATCTCGGCGAGCGAGACACCAAGTTCCGCTGTGCTCATTGCTCCAGCGAGTGAAACCATCATGGCACCTCCGTTGTCCATGAACTTGCGATAGCCCTTGGCAGCCGCGAGGGTCTCGCGTGCATTGAAGTGGCGATAGTGCTTTTCCATGAATGCGGAAATGCTCATTCGAATTGGTTCCTTTTTCAGGCGAGCGGCTGTTAGCGAGCGAACAAAGTAATGAGTGACGAATTACTGGCGTGCCATAGGCATGACGACATAGGTATAGCCGTCTTCCGTCGTGAACATTGCCGGTTCCGCATTGCTTTTGACTTCGATGGAGAACGACTTGTCGAGGTCTAGAACTTTGAAGAAATCCATCACGTAACGATAATCCATTGTGATCTTGACCATCTCGCCAGTGTATTCGATTGGGATCTCGATACGGGATTGTCCTACATCCGCAGTTCGGGCGGCGACAACAAGAGAGCCATTGCCGAACGTGAATTCCACGCCGCGGCTCTCTGCATCCGCGACGATGGACGCTTGGCGAATGGCAGAAAAGAATGGGCCAACGAGGCCATCGATCTTCGTGCGCCCTTCGCGACTAGGCATGACCTGTCGCCAGTTGGGATAACGACCTTCGACGAGTCGTGAGTAGATGGTGCAGCGACTTGTTCGGATTAAAATATCGTTGCTGCGAGCTGCGATACATACAATGTCATCGCTATCGACGATGGAGCGTTCCATCAATTGAAGCGTCTTCGTCGGTACGATGGTGGACATGCCCGAGTTCTTGAATCCGCCGATGCTAGCTCCTTTTCCTGCCATGCATGCTAGCCGTCGACCATCGGTGGCAACAGTAGTGATGGACTCGTCGTCCATTTCGAAAAGTACACCGCCAAGTTGGTATCGTGTGCTTTCGACATCTGTCGCAAAGACGGTTCGCTTCACCAGTTCTTTGAACAGTCGCGCGTTGACTTCAAAGTATGCATTCTCGTTAAAGGAAACCACGCTTGGAAACTCGTCGGGATTGCCACGCGGTAGATGGAACTCCGAATTGGCACCTAGGACGTCTAGCGAGTTCTCTGTCAGTTCGATGGTCAACGTGTCATCGTTGCATTCGCGAAGAATGTTCCCGACCTTTTGAACAGGCAATAGCGCGGTGCCGGGCGTCAGGACTTGCAAATCATCGAGCTCCAACCGGATGCCTGCATCCATATCCGTGGCCATGAGGGTGACTTTGCCGTCACGGGCTTCCATTTTGACGTTGGTGAGCACTTCTTTTGGGCTGCGTGCTGGTGCGACGGCAGCCGCAATCTGGAAGGCATGCAGGAATTTGTCTCGGTTGCAGACGATCTTCATGGAAAATGACGCTCAATATGGGATAACAGAATTCCAAACGGGAATACCGTGAATCCATGTTTTACCCATAAAACCCGCCAAACTGAAGTACTGTTCGCTATTCGGCGATCTGCGTCCTACAAATTACCAACAAAAGCGGAGCGTGCTTCTCTTTGTTCGGGTTCATCCTCAGGAAAAAGGGACGTTTCCGACTTTGAAGACGGTTTCCAAATGCCGGAAGCCGATTGACTCATAAAGTCGAATGGCACCGAGGTTATGAATGGTGACTTCTAGGTTGACATAGCGGCAACCGACATCTCGGAATCCGACGAGTGCATGCCGAATGAGTTCACGGCCAACACCTTTCCCTCGGAAATCGGGGATGACACCAATGTTTTGAATCGAACCCACGAGCGCGTTCGTTCGCAGGCCTTGGATGGTCCCAATGGCTCGCCCGGTACGAGCACCCGGTTCACGATCGAGCGCCAGCCACGTCGCCTCGGGAACGAAATTGTCTCGGTTGGCTAAGTCTCGCATGAGCTTCTTGCAACCTTCCTTGTTTCCAAGACAGGGAAAGACGCTGACATCCATCTCGCGACGGAAGCTTTCCCATTTGGCCAATCCGTGTTGAACGACCAGTCGCTCATCCCAGTCGAGATACTCCAGCCGACTGGACCGCTTCTCGTTTGGTATTTCGCGTTCGATGAAGTCAAACTGCATGCGATATCGCTTGAAGTAAACAACCGGCATCTCAATACACACTAGATAACAGCCGCCATTCCCTCACCTCGTGGGTCACATGCAGCTATCAGTGCAACGCCACCGTCGGGCTCTTTCTTCGCCCGTTCAATTCCCTGCGCGATCGCAATGTTACCAATCAACTTCACCTCGTGTCCTTTGGCCTTTAGGCTCTCAACAATAGGATTGTTGCTGCCGCCCTCGCGGGAGTAGGGGCCACCCAAACTAGACTCACAATATAGCAAATCTGGTTGCCATTGGTGATGGATGCGAGATGCCGCAATCGCATCTCCCATCGACGTCCCGAGATCCATGCATCGTAGAAGCGTTTGCAACGTTGCATTGATGATACGTGGACCGCCAGCCGCCCCGCACGTCAAGCTTGGTTCGTTCATTGCATCGAGTACGATCGTCGGGCTCATGCTAGACAACGGTCGTTTGCCCGGTTCGATCGCATTGGCTCGCGAACCGACGAGACCAAAGGCATTCGGGACTCCAGGCGAGATGCTAAAGTCATCCATCTCATCATTCAGTACGACGCCTGTACCTGGCACGATCATCTTGTTGCCCCAACTCGTATTTACGGTGGCGGTCAGTGCCACCCAGTTGCCATCGCGATCGGCCGTGGTCATGTGTGTCGTGTGTTTCTTGCCGTCGTCGATCGCGTTGCTCTTCGAATCGTTATGGCCAGGGACGCGAGTCGATTTCTCCATATCGATTCGTTTTGCTAGTGCATCGGTATACTCCATCGAAGTCAAGAAGGATGGGACTTCGACAAAGTCGCTATCTCCGAGATAATGAGCACGATCTGCAAACGCAAGCTTCATGGCTTCTCCAAGCACATGATAGTAGTTCACTGAATCTCCCTGCTCGTAGAGCTGCTTCAAAGGAAATCGAGATAGGATCTGCAACATCTGTTGGATATGAATTCCGCCAGAACTGGGGGTAGGGAACCCGACGACTTGAAAGCCTCGATAGTTGGTTCGAACGGGTGGTCGGTCCTTGGCTTCATAGTTCTTGAAATCGTTCAGCGTGAGCATACCTCCTTGTTCGCGAAGATGCGATGCACATTGTTCGGCGAATTCCCCTTGGTAGAACCAATCGCGACCATTCTTGGCGATCGACTCCAGCGTCTTCGCGAGGTCGCGTTGAATGAGAGTCTCTCCTATCTCGTAAAGGCTACCATCGGACTTCAAAAGAACCTTTGCCGAGGCTGGGAATCGTTTGATGACTTCTTGTTCTGCTTTGATGGTGTTGTAATTGGATCGACTGACTTTGCAACCATCATGGGCCGCGCGAATGGCAGGGACAAAGAGATCGCCCCAAGGTAACTTTCCAAACCGCGAATGGGCCGAATGAAGGGCTGCGATCAAGCCTGGAACTCCGCATGCCAACGGCCCATCTTGGCTAAGCTTGACGTCGGCGACACCATTCTTGAAGAACATATCTTTGGAAGCGGACGCGGGAGCCTTTTCGCGGCCATCAATCGCATGTAGAGAACCATCGCTGCGTCGAATGAGCATCAGGCAACCGCCGCCGAGCCCCGAGTTGTGACCATCGACGACACTCAAGTAGACAGATGCTGCAATCGCAGCGTCAATCGCGTTGCCACCCTGAGCCATCATCGACACCGCCGCTTGCGATGCTAGCGGATGGACTGTAGCTGCTACACTCGATCCCGACATGACACGGCTTTGCGTCTTGCTGGCGGCTGATTTTTCTTGAGCGTTCAGCGGAGCCAACGCCAATGTGGTCATGGCCGTTGAGTGAGAGAGAAATCCTCGTCGTGTAATCATGAAGGTCAGTCAGCCAAAAGAAGCGAATCAATGAAACCAGCAAGACACGCATCCTAAGATCCGTACCTCTAAGCGTCAACAAAATCTGAGCAAATTCAGAACGCACAGGTTTTGGAATGATAGGGGTAGGGAGACCGCATGGAGTTGCGGCCCCCCTCCCTCCAAACCGTACAGGCGGTTTTCCCGCATACGGCTTTCCAGTTAGTAGCCCATCACGGATTGAACGAACCGAGTGTGGCCTTCACGCAGGCTGAATAGACCAAGCTCGGAGAAATAGGCATT
>JAJTID010000195.1 GCA_021300155.1 Pirellula sp. | reverse complement strand
TTCAAGCTTGGGGTAGGCGAACGCGCGATTATCGATATCGACTCGGCAGGTTCGGGGCTAGACTCCTATCTCCAGATCTTCGATAGTCGGGGTGTTGCACAAACATTCACGAATGCGTTTGGTGAGCGAAGAACCTTTAGCGACAATGACGTTGCAAGAGGTGAGGCGGCGAGCTTGGATTCGTACGCTGACTTCACGGCGACAGCACCGGGTGTCTACTTCGCAGCGGTCAGCTCCGTTGGGAATACTTCCTACGATCCGTTGTCTTCTGCGAACCGCAGGGCCGGCAGCACGACAGGTGCGTACCGAATCACGGTGAGCGCAAGGCACATGCAAGATTTTGTGATCGTTGCAGAAGATGCAAGCCAATACCAACAAGGCCAAACCTTCACCATCTTCGGTGTACCGGATATCGATGGAACGGGATCTAGCGGGCGGACATTTGAATTTACTTTCGGTGCTCCTGTCGCTCGAGGGAACGTTCCTATCAACCTAGCTGCAGGCTGGCGATTCCCGGATGTCGCACAAGCGATCACACGGGCAGTGAACGAAGGTATCAACCGTGGACCTTCTATCTCCAACTTCCAACAACTGCCCAACGGTATCTTCGGACTTTCGAGTCCGTTGCCCCCAGTCCATGCTCAGGCACTCGGCGGTATCGGTGCAGTTATTGACGCTCCGTTTCGAGGCCTAGAAGGCGACAAGCTTGCGTTGATCGAAGCTTTGTCGGCCGTCGACGAGTTTGGTACAAACCAACTGAGTGATCTAGAAATTCGGCAACTGATCAGTGGTCCTTTTACGGAAGTAAACCAAGGGCTGCAACTGTTTCCGCGACGACTAGATGGCTTTATCATTTATACCACTACCAATCTCGGGCCCAATGAATACCTTAATATCACCAGCCTTTCACATTTGGGGATCGGCCATGATCGCCAATCAACAAACCCAGTTTCCGATACTTCGCTAGGGGACGGAACCAGTGAAAAATTTGTTGTTATCAAGAATGCTGCGTGGATCAATGGCAATGGTTCGATCATTGTCGATCCCGACGTGGATGACAATAACAACCTGGACCAACTGTTGCCAGAGACTGGTGTTCTAGCAACACGCGGTGCAAGTCCTTCGATCCTCAACAATGTGTTCTACAACGTTCAGACCCCTATCATCAATGAGGAGTCGCGGACCAACCCAAGCACATTTAGGAAAGCCCCTTATGGCACATTGAGCAATCCAAATGTCGTATCCAAACCCGGACAGGTGGTTATTGGCGGTTCGGTGTACCAACACTATGAAACTGCTATATCTTCCGTTCGATTCGGAACCGGTATTGAGACTTCTCCGACGAACGTGCCGAATACGTCGCTAGACCAAAATCTAGACGTTCCAAGCTCGACAAGACTCTTCGTGAATGCTCAAGCTGGGCAGTACTTCCCAGCACCTGCTTCTCCGATCATCGATAGTTCGGTCAATCGATTGAGCGAGCGAACTGCTTTGGCGAGCGTTAAGACAGCGATGGGGCTTCCCGTTTCGGATCTGTTCGCGCCAGACTTCGATTTAGTAGGGCAGTTACGTGCCGACGATCCGAACTACGCACCTCCGGGTGGTATTGGACAAAATGTTTTCAAGGACCGTGGGGCGTTGGATCGTGCGGACTTTATTGGCCCAACGGCGATACTTTTGGATCCGATTGATAATGACTCCCTGGGAGTAGATCGAGACGATTCTGTTTCTGTCGTGCGTCTTACCGGTGGCGTTTATCCTGAGTTTAGGATTCAACTCAAGGACGGCAACGAACCAACCAATCCACTGCGTGGCATCGGTGTCGACGATAACTCGGTGATCAACTCGACGATCCAAAATCTTCGAGTGACTGGTGCCGCTGTTGTCTTGACAGAGAACGGCCGTCTGCTCGTCGAGGGATTCGATTATCGATTCGAATACAATGCCAATCGCGATGAGATCGTGTTGACGCCGCTTGCAGGCGTTTGGAGGAGTGGAAGTGTGTATGACATCACCATCAACAATAAAGATCGCTTTGTAATCGATGCTGCGAGTGGTGATCAGATTTCCGATGGGGATCAATTCACCGTTACCGACAACAACGGTGGGGTCGTTTATTTTGAGTTCGACAGTGGATTCCGATTGCAGCTTCCGCAAGGGTTGACGATCCAGGTTCCCATTGCTGGTGCATTGGCTGGGGGCATTGCTGATGGCGATCGCTTCACCATCAACGATGGAACTCGACGAGTCACGTTTGAATTGGATAACAATTCGAGCTTCCTCGATGGCAACCGGCAGATTCGTTTCCGATCTACGGATACGCAAACGGTCATTGCGCAAGCGATTGTCGATGCGATTACATCCACCGGGCTAGCGGTTTCTCCTCGACTGTTGCCATCGGGCGATGTTTATGTCGGAGCGGCTGCGGGCGTCAAGATTACGACCACGTTCTCACGATTGGAACAACCAAAATCAACATTGGGATTGTTTGTCCCTGCGTTTGGTGCGGTCGTCGATGGACAGACTTTCTCCTTGAGCGATGGCTTGGTTAGTCTGGTATTCGAATTCGATTCCGACAATGTGATAGGAACAGGGCGCATCCGCGTCGATATCAGTGGTGCTTCCTCGGTTGCAGACTTGGCTCGCATTATCCAATCGACCATTGCAAGCTCGAATCTGCAGTTGACACCACGCATCATCGGCAATGACACAGTGCATCTAGGATTGCCAGCGGCTGGCACTGTGGATCGTGGCACTACAAGTCTCGAAATCGTCGGTGTATCTCGTAGCGTGGCAGACGGGCAATCGTTCAGCATCACGTTTGGCAACACGACGAAGACGTTTGAGTTCGACGATGTCGCGTTGAACAATTCTGTTGCCACCGGCAACATTCGGATTCCGTTGTTGCTATCCGATACGCAAGATTCGTTGGGTGCTAGAACAGCGACAGTGATTGCCGCCAATGGATTGAACCTCAACCCAATCCATGTTCGTGACGGAAACATTGCAGTCGGTGGGACATCGGCTCACTCGATTTCCGTAGCAAATGCACCTTCACTCAGTTTGTTTGGGCAACCAAATGTGACTCCGAACACAACGGTAGAGATGTTGGGAACGGTTGTACTCCAAGTTCCAACGTTGGGCGGTACAAGCTTGGTCGATAACTCGACATTTGCGATTCGAGCCAACAATCAGCTCGTTGTCTTCGAATTCGATGGAAACATCAGTGGCCCATCGGCTGCTGGCAATGTGGTTATCCCTTACACGGCGGCAAGTACAGCGTCCGAGATCGTGGACCGCATAGTGATCGCGATCAACGGAGCGGGATTAAATATTGTTGCTCGTGGGATTGGCAACGGTCGCGTCGATCTCGGTACGATCGCCACCAACCAAGTGGAATTGCGAAATTCAGGGCTGACAATGTTGCGTGGCAATGTGACCGATGGTGAGTTCTTTACCATTAACAACGGCACCGTAACAACAACCTTTGAGTTCGTGAATGTTAGTTTGGGTGGTGGGGCAGCGACGGGTCGTATCCCAATCTTGTTCTCGAATTCGAGCACGAGAGCTGAGTTGTTTACAGCGATGAAAACCGCAATCGAGAGCTCGCCTCTTGGATTATCGACGACCGTGATCGCAACGACGACCCTTCGTTTAGCGGACACTCCGCGATTCACTTACAATTTCAGTGGTGCACCTAGCTTGACGCAAACCGGGGTTCCTGGTGGAGCGATTCCGGTACCGTTTATCCAAGATCAAACGTTCATTGGAAAGCAAGTTGCGCAGTCGATCGTTCGAGCCATCAACGGTGCTCCGAATACGCCACTCGAAGCGAAGATTCGTGGCGACAACACGCTCTTTGTAGAGAATGCTTCTTCGATTTCCGAGGACATCGCTAATTACTTCATTCGAGCCGTTGAAGATTTGGCAGGCAATGATCTAAGACCGAATCGTATCAATAACGAGACTCAGTTTACGATCTTGATGCCTGGCGTAGAACTCGATTACGGCGATGCACCAGATCCTGTAACAACGGCAAGGGGACGCTATCCAACTCTCGATGTGTTCGATGGTGCTCGCCACGTAGCGAGTGCGGGGCCACTTCGATTGGGAACCACTGTCACGAACGACATTGACGGAAATCCATCTCCAGCGGCTGATGCCGATGTTGGTGATGATGGGGTTACATTCCGGTTCCAGAACCTAAATAGCCCATTGTTCAACCGTAACGTCGATACCCAGGTGACAGTCACTTTGAGTGCTCCAGGCTTTGTCGATGCATGGATCGACTTCAATTCGGATGGAGATTGGGAGGATCCAGGTGAACAAGTGATTCTGAATTCGGAATTCACGACAAATTTGACGAGAACGTTCCAAATTCGTGTTCCATCGACGAGCCCGATTCCACCGCAAGGGATCAATTCGTTTGCTCGGTTCCGAACATCGAGCGCAGGCAATCACTTGCCGACCGGTTTGGCCCTGGATGGTGAAGTCGAAGATTATCTCGTTCGGATTTTGCCTGGTATTCCTCCAACAGGTGTAACGAATGTTTACACGATGGATGAAGATCAACAATTGGTCACGACAGATCCAGACGGACTATCGTCTCCTGGGTTTGTGATCGATGACGGGGTACTGGCGAACGATGTAAACCCAGAGTCGCGAGTACTATCGGCGATCCTGGTTTCGTCTCCTCAGAACCATAATGGCGTGTTCACTTTGAATCCGAACGGTACGTTCACCTATATTCCTAAGCCTGATTTCTTCGGAATCGATACGTTTGTTTATCGAGGGTTCGTAACGATCAATGCGGGACGAGGCGAAATCATCGAGTCCTTGGCGGACACCACAGTGACGATTGATGTTCGCCCAGTGAACGATGTTCCTACAGCCTCCAACGTTCCAGTTCCAGGCGAGGACTTGAAGACAAACGAAGATCAAGTTCTTCGATTGACAGAAGCCGAGATCCTAGATTTGGCGAACGCATCGGCAGGTCCGGCAAACGAGCAGTCGCAGAGCCTTCGTGTGAGTCTGCCGCTGACGGTGACTTCGCAGTCGGGTTCGGTATCGATATCAAATCAGGTGCTGACATACACCCCGCGTGCTGACTTTGTTGGTATTGATACATTTGTCTTTACGATGACGGACAACGGAGTGACTGGTACCTCAGCAGACCCACGTTCCGTTACCCGAACGATGACGGTCCGAGTACTGGATGTGAACGATCCGCCGGTTACAACTCCTAAACAAGGGACGGTAGTCGAAGACAACACCTTCACTCGCCCGGTAGACTTCTTCTTGCAAGGCGATTCGGCAGTGGAAGCTGGTCAGAATGTTGTGTTTGTCTTCGATTCCAGTTCGCCGATCAGTACCAGGAGCACTCAGGGTGGGACTGTGACCTTTGATGGAACGAACGTGCGGTACACGCCCGCTCTGAATTTCAATGGAACAGACACGTTCTTCTACTTGGTGACAGACAACGGGCCGAATCCAACCAATAGCGTGGGTACGGTAACGATGACTGTAACTCCATTCAATGATCCGCCAGAAAAGGTGGTGGACTTCCCACAATTGACGTTGGCGGAAGATGCACCAGAGCAAGCGATCGACCTACGTCTCTATTTCCGAGACCCTGACGTTGTTCCGAACAACGACTTGTTGACCTATAGCGTCAAGTCGAATAGCAATTCGACTCTTGCGAACATCACCTTTGCCGGGAACACGATGTTCGTGCGACCTCGTGCAGACCAACACGGTTCGGCTATCGTCGAAATCGAAGCGAGAGATATCACTGGAGCTACGGTCGTGAATGTGCTGAACATCACGATTACACCAGTCGAAGATGCGCCACGACTCGCAAGTCCATTACCGGACCTCAGTGTGAACGAGGATGCCTCAATCGCTCCGATTACATTGTTCCCGACCCATTTCTTCGATCCGGATGTTATTACAAGCAACGACATCTTGACATATAAGTTTGAAGTCACCAATGAAAACTTAGTCACTGCTACGGTCGTCAATGGTCAACTTCGTTTGACGTTGTTGCCTAATGTTTCAGGCAGTGCGAGAGTGACAGTAACAGCAACCGATAAGCAAGGCAATTCGATCTCGGATAGTTTCGATGTTCTCGTGAATGCGGTGAACGATGGACCGGTAGGTTCGGCTGACCAATACGATGTGCCTCGCGGATCGACATTCACGACCACCGATGCGACCGGAGCGTTAACTGCTTCGAAGAACGACGACGGGGTGTTGGCGAACGATGTGGATGCCGAAGGCAATAGCTTCACTGCGAGACTGACACGCAATCCAAGCTTTGGAACCGTCACCCTCAATCCAGACGGAACGTTCAGCTACCGAACGAATGCACAAGCGGTCGTTGGCGGCACGGACACGTTTGAATACGAAGGGGTGGATAGCTTTGGTGCAGTCGGAAATAGGACAACCGTAACGATTCGAATCGGCAATCCTTTACCGTCGCCACATCGAAACCCATCGCAACTGAGAGACTCAAACGGGCAACTCATCGGCAATTTGGATGTGAATGCTGATGGAAACGTTTCGGCAATCGACGTCTTGATTTTGGTCAATTTTATCAATGCGAACGGAAGTGTATCGGTTTCGGGACTATCTGCACCACCTCCGTATCGAGATGTGGACGGTGACTTCCTGATTGGTGCGCTTGATGTTCTCGCGGTTGTCAACTACCTCAACTCTCGAAGCAACTTCTCAGGAAGCCCTGAGGGTGAAGGTGAAAGCCAAGTCATGATGGTAGGGGTGGATTCGACGAATTCCTCCAATTTGGGATGGAGCCGTTCGGTGTCGCGAGACAATCCAAACGAAGGAGTTGCACTTTCGAACGTGGTAGTCGGACCGGCTCAACCTCGCCAGTCGAATAACGCGAAAGGCATGAGCCTAGCGGATTACCTTGCCGGATTCGCCGAAGAAGAGGAAGGTGACGATATTGCCACCGCGCTCGTTTCGAACGTTGATCCGGGGAACGAATTGCTAGATGCGTTCTTCGCAGATTCCTTCCTCGAATAATTCGGTCTATCAAAGGAGAGGCATCTCGACGAGGTGCCTCTCCTAACTACTTTAGAGTTACCAGAACAACCTAGTCCAAGCAGAGCCTCCAAAGGTATTAGTAAAAATGGGAATTGACGCTTCAAAGTCAGTCAGTCGCTTCCGATCGTTGCTCAAGACGAAAAGGGAACAGTTCCGCCGTCTTGTTTGCGAAGGGCTCGAACGCCGAGAACTCATGGCGGTTTTTGCACCGGGTACGACCGAGGAGTACCGGGAAGCTTGGATGAGAGCGAATCCGGGTTTGGAGAGGGGATCTGGAAGTACACTCTCGGGGCCTCATGCCTTCAATCTACTTGGGACTCGCTGGACGAATCCGGTTGGAGGCCCCAGTCCCAATATGGGAGATCCAGCACGAGTTTCTTGGAGCATTGTGCCTGATGGAACGCGGGTAGGTACAGGACCATCGGATCTTCAAGCGTCTAATTTGATTGCGTTTATGGATGGCATTTATGGAACAGCGCCAGGCCCGGTTGGAAATCGTCCATGGTTCAAGCTCGTGGAAAGAGCCTACGACAACTGGTCGAAGTTGACAGGGATCAATTTCGTTTATGAGCCCAATGACGACGGTGTCGCTCCGACCAATTCTGCCGCATCACGAGGGGTTCTAGGTGTACGGGGAGATATCCGAATAGGAGGCCGCGCGGTCGATGGGAACAACGGCACGCTGGCATACAATTTCGACCCGTTTACAGGGGGGAATTTTGGATTCGATGGCGATATGGTCATCGATACGACAGACATATTTTACGCTGCTAACTCGAATGGGCCAAACGGTGAGAACCGTGGATTGATGAACGTGTTGATGCACGAAATCGGCCACGGCATTGGGCTTGGACATTCTATTCCAGTCAATGGTACAAAATTGATGGAACCGAATGTCACCCTGGCCTTTTTAGGCGCACAGCATGACGACCTGCTAGGAGCACAAACGCTATATGGCGATGATTTCGAAACGAACGACTCTGTCGCTGGCGCTACCGATTTGGGGACCCGATCGAACGGCATCATCCTGTTGAACAATGTATCGACGGATCGCAATTCAGACGTCGACGTATATCGATTCACGATCAACAATCCTGGTCGAATATCAGTCTCGCTCACCCCCGAAGGGCAGCAGTACATTGTCGGCAACGAAGGGGGCTCAACCGCGTCAGTCAATACACTTATCAACAAAGACTTGTCGTTCCAAGTGGAGACGGCTGGCGGAGTCATCCTGGCTACAGTCAATGCCCGCGGAGTTGGATTGGCGGAATCCATTTCAGATTTGTCGCTTCCAAGTGCCGGGTCCTATGTGGTTCGGGTATTGGGGGTCGGTACAGAGACACAGCTTTATAGTCTGCGGCTAACTCTGGATGGTATAACTCCAACATCGGGTCCTGCGGCTGACACGTTTCGGCTCCTTTCCGTGGCACCGAATTCAAGTGAGATCTTCTCCAACACACGCCCAAACATTCTAGTGGAATCGCCTAGGGAGTTGGTTTTCCGCTTTGATGCAGATCTGGATCGGACCACCCTAAGGCAAGGGATCCGCATCCGCCAGGCGGGTAGCGATAAACAGTTTACGTCCGCTGATCTTCCGATTGTTCCCGCCTTTTTGGATTTTGGTACGTCGAATCGGATTGTCATTGCTCGGTTTGCGGAGCCGCTGCCAGACGATTTGTATCAGGTAGAGATTTTCGGTGCGGATATTCCATCAGAAGGAGTTCGTGCAATTCGAAACCTGTCTGGTACGCAGATGAAGCCTCGATTAGTAAACTCCGATCGGGATACATACGAGTTTGATCTCGATTTGGGGACTAAAATTAACGCAGTCGTTCCACAGCCGATCGATCGTGCGGCAAACGGTTCCTTATCGCAGCGTCGAAACGATATTGAGATCTACTTCAATGACAATGAACTATACGATATTGCTATTTCCACCAATTTGGGTGCGAATCCTTCCGTGGTGGATCCTCAATACTACGCATTGATTCGAACCCAGGATACCGTTTCGCCGAACGATGATATCGTGACGCCACCGCAATCGATCGTCTATGATCCGGTCCTACGAAAAGCGACGATTACGTTTGCTCAACCGATCGACCAACTTGCCGGAAACGGAAGTTTCCGATTGCGCGTCGGCTCGAATGAAGCTGTTGCTTCTGCGTTAGCACCGCAATCACCTTCGTTAATCGTACCTGCACAGGAACCACAAGGAGTTCTTTCGGGCGCAGAAAACCTGGGTAACATCTCTGGGTCGTTCTCTACAATCATTCGAGAAGAGATTCGAACGGTTTCGAATGCTTTGCTTCTCGATTTCCCTGGTTCCAAATTTGAGCCTGGGCATCGGGACATTCAAGAAGAGAATCAATTGTGGCGACCGGTGGGCCCTGCATTACCTCTAGGAACACTGGATACAAGTTCTCAGATCGCGACCATTTTCTATAGCTTCATGGAGAACGAGTCGTATGGAACAGATTCCGTTGGACGCCCACTCTTTACATCCATCACACCGGAGCAAAAGCAACGTGTGCGCGAGATTTACGAGTTCTACTCTGCCCAGCTAGGGATAGATTTCGTTGAACATACTGGTCCGATTCAAGCAGGCATGCACAGAATCGTTGTTGGTGATATGTTTCCTAACAATTACGTAAGCGCTCCTGGAAATGAACTGGGGATAGGACTTCCTGGCCAAAACCGGAACCAAGTTACGCTCCAGGTCATCATGGATGGTTCGGAAGCCTGGGACAATGCGTTCGGTCTCGGCTCCAACAACGCGAACACGCAGAATTTCTTCTCCGCGACCATGCGAGAGATCGGTCATTTACTCGGTCTGGGCGATAGTTTTGATCTACCACCAGGAACGATCCAGGGAAGTGAAACGCGGCTTGGTCGAGCGGCAAATCCTCTGGAACAAATTTTCCCTGGCGACAACGATGTAGTACACGGTCAACATTTATATCGTCCCGATAACCGAGATACGGACCTGTACCGATTTATTGTAGCGCCTGGAGTGCGAGGAGAGTTACGCGCTGAGACATTTGCAGAGCGATTGAACCAATCGAGCAATCTCGATACGCACCTCACTCTTTTGCAGCGTGGTGCAGATGGTTCGTTGAGTATCGTTGCTGCCAATAACAACTACTTCAGCGACGATTCCCTGATCCGAGTAGAGCTCGAACCCGGCGAGTATTTCCTTGCGGTGGTAGCCAAGGGCCACGAGGACAACAATGCGCTGGTTGCCGATTCGGGCAGTGGTGGACGAAGTCAAGGAAGGTACGAGCTCCGAGTTGATTTCAAGAATCTTTCCGTCGGGCAAATGGTAGAAGAACGCAGCGGATCGACAGCAAAAGGTTCGGCACTGGATGGGGATGGGGACGGTATCGCGGGTGGAGAATTCAATTTCTGGTTCCGTGCTGCTACACCTTTGGCGATTGGAGAAGTCGGATTGCCAAACCGTGGCGCGAGAACGATCGTCGTTGACAAGGCCTTTACTGGTGTCACTCGAGATGGTTCTTTGGCTCAACCATTCAACAGAATCAGTGATGCGACTTTAGCCGCCAGACCGGGCGACATCATTCGTTTGGTTGGTGACAAACGAACCTCATCGATGACAGATGATGTGGCCTACGAAATAGGAAACGCTGGGTCGCCCGTGGGTGTATTGAGCGACGGTGCTACTCTGGATGTTCCAAAGGGGGTAACCCTGATGATCGACTCGGGAGCCATTCTCAAGTTCGCCGGCTCGCGCATTCTAGTAGGTAGCGAAGATGCGACCACCGATCGAAGCGGTGCCGCGGTTCAAGTGCTTGGAATTCCTGGATCGCCCGTTTACTTCACGAGCCATTTTGATCAAACCCTCGGTGCTGACACCAATCCTCTTGTGAC
The DNA here is from genome assembly GCA_021300155.1 of Pirellula sp. GTDB lineage: Bacteria > Planctomycetota > Planctomycetia > Pirellulales > Pirellulaceae > JBKCUI01. The sequence continues at coordinate 373 of JAJTID010000195.1, read as the reverse complement.
CACTGCCAGCCCCGGAAATTGGGGTGGTATCGAAATTCGAAACGATTTCGACCGGTCTCAAGGGCGATCGGATCTTGAACGCGAAGGTGTGTTCCTCAACACGATTTCGAATGCCAATATTCAGTTTGGTGGGGGAGTTGTTGGAGTTGGCGCTCAAGGGCGAGTCGTCAGTCCGATTCATTTAGCAGAAGCAAGACCGTTGATCGTTGGCAACACCATCTCCCGCGGAGGCGATGCTGCGATAAGCATTGATCCTAACGGTTTCGAAGAGACTCTATTCACCGAGCCACGCTATCAACAAGTTGGCGCGTTCGTGCCGAACTATACGCGCGTCGGTCCCGAAATTCGCTCGAACAATCTGGCGCAGAACACC
>JAJTID010000026.1 GCA_021300155.1 Pirellula sp. | reverse complement strand
TACATCGAGAAACTGCACCAAGCAATTAAAGCCAACCCAAGCGAAGTAGTGGCCTACTTGAATCAGGCTGCTCCCGGTGTCATCGTCTCATTGTCTGATGCAGATGACCGACCGACTCTAACTTCTGCCGAGTTTGCTGCGCTCTTAACATCGACAAATGGGTCACCTCTCACAGGTGACGAGCCGATCAGTGTCTACCGTGAGTTTTCGCTCGGCGAATTACCGCAGAAAGCCATTACGCTCGCGGACGAAGTTGGTGAGTTCTTTCGCTGGGTTTGGCCATTCTTTCAAGCATCACGTACAGGGGTTTGGACCGTAGCTACTCGCCAAGCTAACGATGACTCGGATGACGAGATTAGTGGAGTTCCAATCGACGAAGATGCGCCAAGGACTTTGGCGGAACTTAGCGAGCAATCATCTTTGCCTATCTCGAAGCTGAGACAAATGGAGGAAGCGCTACTTACAAAGCAGCAAATTATCCTCACCGGACCTCCCGGTACTAGCAAGACTTACATTGCTCAGCTTTTCGCCAGGTATTTCGTTGCTGATCGGGAATCGCATCCGCAGGGAACAAACACACTTGTATTCATGCATGCGAACTGGGGATACGAAGATTTCTTCGAGGGCATCCGGCCAGTTCCACAGAATGGAAATCTCTCCTACGAAACCCGTCCAGGTTGTTTCTTGAAGTGGATCGAGTCGCTTCGCGGGCTACGGTCCGACACTCGCCACGTAATGGTTATCGATGAAATCAATCGCTGCGATACGGCTTCGGTCTTGGGAGAGTTGTTGCAATTGTTTGAGTATCGCGGTCGATCGGTCGAGTTGCTTTCGGGCAAGAAATTTCGTTTGCCAAGCAACGTGTACATCATTGGAACGATGAACAGCGCCGACCGCTCGATAGGCCGAATGGATCTAGCCTTGCGGCGTCGCTTCCTTTGGTTAGAGCTATTTCCAGATTACGAAGTACTTCAAAAGTGGCTTGGAAAAAGCGGAAACAACAAATGCGGATTTTCTTCGGATCTTCTCAGGCAATGCAATCAGTTACTCGAGGAGCAGGGGATTCAGCCAGACCAGCAGATTGGACATGCTTTGTTCATGATCCAAACGTTCGGCAATGAATCACAAGCATCCCAAGACAAGCCTCTAGTTGCCGAAGCGTTGCGGCGCATCGTCTTGTACTCGGTTGTCCCGTACGTCAGCGAACTGTGCATGATGCAACTCGGTCGCGTCGATTTGAACCTCGTAGCCAAGATTCAGCAAAAGCTACTTTCGTGCTTAAATGACTCGAGCCTGCCTGCAGCTAGCAATGACGTGGAGTCTAACGAGCCGTGACAAGTGTGCTGCTAGACAGACCGAACGCCATCAAAAGTGACGACATCGTTTGTGATGAGCTTGGATCTCCAAATGCTCGAACTTGGCGTGGCACCCGCGATGAGCTCGGAGGTGACTTCGAAGCGATTCAGTATCAGCAACAGCAGAAACGCATTCAATTGGAGATAGTGGGTAGCAACGTCGTCATCGCTGGCGCTGATCGAGTTGGTCTAATTGTCTTGCCTAGCGGCCGTAGAATTGTTTTGCGGACCAAAATCAGCGGACTTAAGCTCATCGAATGGTTAATCTACTTGGGTGAGTTCCCTGATTTTCAATCATGGTCACCAATTGGAAATGTCGTCCAAAGCGATAGTTGGCAGAAGGTACTGGCTAGGCTTTTCCTGTACGAGTTGCAAAGAGTTACAAAATACCATCTTCGGAAGAACTATGTTGCGACAGCGATCGATTCATCCACGGTGAAAGGTCGCGTTGACTGGGGCAAGGCTGCAGCTAAGCCCTGGGCGCTTCCACGTTTGCCACAAAGGGTTCGACAACGCAGTTTCGACATGCCCAGCAATCAAATGCTCGCTGCGGCGCTTAAGCGGGTGATGCTGTTTCAGCACGAGCTCAATCAGGAAGACCGATCGCTATTCTCGCGCCTTCGCCACGAATGGGCCGACATCGCTAATCCGAACATGGACAGACACCGTATCATTCAAGCTAGCTTGACGGCACCACCGGATGGTTACCGAATGGCTTTGCAGCTTGCACGCCTAATACTCATTGGAGCTTCCATTGACTCAGAGAATGGTGCCGGAGGCGAGTCTTTCACGTTGTCACTCTCGCGGATCTGGGAAGTGGCACTAAAGCAAATGTGCCATGAATTGAGTCCAATCACTGGATGGAAGTTGGCAAAGGGCAATGATGACATTCGGCCTTGGGATGACGCCTTAAGCATCGACGACACCTACCGGTGCATGCGAGCCGACACGCTCTTGGAACGAAGCAGCGATCGCTGGGTTCTCGACGCAAAATACAAACGAGACTTTGCGAACGAAGGCCGAAACGATCGATTTCAGATGTGTGCGTACGCCCTCGGTTTCCGAGCAGCTAGGGCCACATTGGTTTACCCGTTTCGAGGGCCGCAACCTGGAGCCTATCGCCAGTTGTTGCGGGCAGAACTTGGCGAGTGGGACATTTTGATCGATTCGGTCGCACTCCCGATGGCCGAAGGGCCGGATGAGTGCAAAGAACAACTCCTGGGCCTGCTGAGCGACGGCTAAGAATTTGTGTCCCTGGATCGCGAAGAACTTCCTCCCTGATTCGATCTCACTGAGACAGCACCGCCTCTTGTACGACTTCTCGCAACAATCGACTCATCGATCGGCAACCACCCCTCTGTATCTAATTTCATTCCGAATACCTCCGGCTGATGCCGAAGCAAGAGGCTGAGGAACATGCTGGTCGACGTGACGTGCTTCATAAGACTCCTAACCATTCCTCTCTCGAGTAATGGCGTCCAACGAAAGGTAACGATCTGCTTTTCCAGCACTTCTCCATAGGAAGCCATTGCTTCCGTCGTAGCGCACGCTTTCGCCTGTTGGCAATTGGAACCAAGCACGTCCCTTCGGATTATCGGCACTTTGCATGTTGGCGGTCTTAAGCGTTATTGAAGGCAAAACGTGATTGGCTCGTAACCATTCAAGCAATCGCCATTCAGGTTCCGTCTCGAGTCCCACCTCACTTAGTGTCTGCGCACGCTGCAGTCCAAGCCGAGTCGTCCACCTCCAATGCCCTGACATACTTTCATCGGACGACAGCCCAATAGGCTTCTCAAGCGTTCGGACTGGCCCTAAGCGATATAGCACCATCGAATCATTTCGACGAGCGGTCCACGGTGTTGGTATCTCAGACCGATCAACAACTTCAATGTGTTCCACATCGGCGACGTATCGAATGCCATTGGGTTCCCGCATTCCGAGCGGAATGTACAGTGCAACTTGCTTGACGAAGAACTGTCGTCGCTGTGACTTGGTGCGGGGCTGGTAATACATCCTCTCACGCTTTATCCAATCCAAGTGCTCTTCAGCACCAGGCGATCGCAATACCCCGATCAAGACAGGCTCGCTCGCAGCCACTCGCCAATCACGCGATCTTCCCTCCGCAAGGTGCGGAATCACGCGATCCGCCATCGCCCATCCACCTTTTTGAAACGCTTGTACTAACCATTGTCGCATGTAAGACAGATTACTCGGCAATGCAGGAATGGCACCAATTCCAAAACGATCTATGGACTGCCACAATCGACTTGATTGGAATTCTCGCGGCTGTATTTCGGTATAGGGAAACGCAGCAACGGCCTGCACAACAACATGTTTCGGAACCCCGTGCGTACCAGGTTCCTTTTCAATTTCAAGTATTGCATCTCGGTACCGGTGCAGAACGTTAACTGCGTCGCGGGGTGGACCAAATGAACCAAACTGCTTTCGATATTCTTCAGATGCGTCGATGCGATACTTAGCGTCGCAAACGAGCAATATTTGCGGCCATCCAACTTCTTCGTACCGGATTATGATGTCGGGCTTCTGGGGAATAAGTGTTACATCATCCGCATCGTATTGGAAGTTGTATGTGACGCTGATCTTTCGATCCTTTGAATTGACACAATCGACGCGTTGTCGGCGTCCCTCCAATAGCCGAACTTGAAGGCTTGAGCGATTGAGCTTGAACAAGTCACGAAGATCTGAATTGCTAACATTTGGCTCGCGAAGCAATTGCACAATCGACAAGAAAACCCAGTACTCATAAAGCACATTTAGGTCCTTAACGGACAGTCGGTAAATATCTCCCTCTAAACGAAGACCGAACTTCAGCAGCATGCAAAGTCGGTAAGTCTCCTTGTACCCTGGGGCAGAAACTAATTGTAAAGAAGCGAACTCACCAGGAACTGGACCGTTCGCTTCGGCTATCGGCTCAAGTCGTAGCAATTGAGATATTCGATTCTCCATGCTTCGAAGAGATGATTGCGTCGCTCTACTTCGCTCGCCAGTCTCGGAAACGTCTCCAAGCGACTTAGTGAGAAGGCCAAGCGTCCTGCGAATGTCTGTCAATTGACGTCGGATCCAACGATGCTCCATCGTATCGAGCGTAGGTTCCGAAGGACTTTCTAGTAATCGCTCCCGAACAGGTCCAATCAAAGTGTACTGAGTAACACCGCGGCCCGCGCCGCGTCGCACTTGGGCTCGTACTGATGAGTCCGTCCGTCGAATCCGCTCAATTCGATTGTAACTTGGACGACGTACGAGTGATCTTCGAGGTTGTTGAGCAATGTATCGAACTGATTTCTCTAGCTCCCCGAGTATATGCTCTAGGAGAATCAACCATTCCAATCGAGATGGTCGTCGATTCGTATCTAACTTGCCCAATTGATGTGTCGAGCGGAGATACTCATAGGCCAAACTCGTGAGGATTTCCTGAATCTGCGAAAGGATTTCTTTGTAGTCCGTTTCGTAGTCGATTTTTGTTGGAAACACCTCCACTTCAATATCCAGCTGTGGCTTGCCGTTGATCGCGATAGTAAAGACGCTTCGACCTATCTGGCCCTGGAAATTGATCACTCCGTATGCGACTCTATTATTCTCTCGGAAACTTAATCGCTGAGTGATTTGTGGGTCGCGATGCTGAATACTGACTTGATCGCTCGAACGATGTGCTTTCACATAGACTTGATAGTCGAGTTGCTCATAAATCGCTGGTCCAATCTCAACTTTAGGATCATCGTTCAGTTGCTTTGGCACGTCTCGCCAGTTGTCGCCTTCAAACGAAAGCGAATCACACCGTGGTGAGAGTTTCAATCTCCCTTCAACTTTGGTTCGTTGCGCGAGTATGGGAGGATCGTACTTTGCAGTACGTTCCCATACGAGGGAAAAGAGGTTCGTATTGATTCGGAAGAGTTCTTTCATCGGTTATAGCCAGTAGGAAGTAAAGCCTTCTGTCTCAAGCCGATCCCACATCAAGCACAGTCTTGCGGCCGAACGAGGAAGTTTCGCACTAACCAGCGTAGCGGGTCTTCCTGCTTTGTCCCACTTGTCAACTTGGGAACCAACAACGTCTTCACTATCGAAAGGCTGCCCTTGTATGGCCAGACCTAAAAGCCCAAGTAGCGTCCGTCTTATTGAATTACTTCCGCCGACGATTCGAGGGAGTATTTTCATCGACAAAACTAAATCAAGCGGGTCGACCACTTTGTTGTCACGAGAACGGAATGAGGATCGAATTTCTTCTGCGTTCAGCAAAAATAGAATCATTTCGTCGCGTGTTCGATATCCAACTTGCAACTGACTACAGGTGAGGCAATCGTTGACTCGTTTAAGCCAGGCGATCGAGGATTGAATTAGAGCCAACGACGATTCGTCTAAATTTGATAGCTGACTCAAACGAGTTGCGGCGGAATGCCAATACTCAACTGGCCATATCACCTCTGCCTCACTGGGAATTGAACTCTCATCTATAGTGTCTGGATTCCAATCCAAATCAACTTCTGAAAGTTCGATAGTAAAGGCCCGATCAAGGACCTTGCGACTGAATCCGTGTGTGCTCTCATCCATGTTAACGGTACCAACGATTCCGAGATTGGCGGGGATTGTCTGTTGCTGCCAATGTTCGTCGTTCTCATTCAATTGCAATGAAAGCAACGAGTCGCTTTCGAACCCGCCATTTTCCGATGGCACTCGGTCCTCAATGCAGCTCAAGATCTCGGCAAAATAGTATTCAACTCTTGCAAGGTTCATCTCATCTATGATGCATGTGGAATGTTTCGAAGGGGAGAGCGAGCCCTTCTTCGCAACCGTTAAGAACGCGCCGGGGCGAAATTTGCCTTGAAGATCAACGTAACCAAGTACTTCGGAACTATCGGTCCAGTCGGGGCGAACTGAAATGCGAGTAGACACGCCACCGGTATGTTTGGCGATCAACGACGGAAGTTTTGATTTGCCGGTGCCTGACACACCAGCCAAGATCACAAATGGCTTGGTTCTAATGGCTGTAACATAGGTTGCGATTTGCCAAGGCTCAAACGTAAAGCCATCCTGTGAAATATCCTGAATCAGTCGTTCGAGAGCGACGGATATCTTCTCGGGATTTGGCTTAACAGGTTCGATATCCATTTGAATGTTCCATTTTCTCTTGATCGTTGATAGGACATCGTTTCTGCACTGAGACGATTGAAGCGCCTGCCAGTAGGGTTCTTTAAGGACTGCGTGTTGGACGCGTTGTCGAATTTGGGTTGGGGTCGGCTGATCGATTGAAAGTGGCTGAGTGACTTCCAAGTGTGCGAGTAACCAAAAGAAGTCGCCTGCAAGTCGCCCAAATCCTTCTGCAAGCTGTTGGTCCGCGACCTCTCGATCGGCCTCTTTGAACTTTTCGATGAATTTTGGCAGCAGCCAATCAAACGAGATTCGATTCTCAGTTAATTCACCTTTTGCGATCGCATGCACGACGAGAGCAACGATCATGGGCTTGTAAAGCTGTGGACTCGACATTTCCTCGAGCAGCTCAACGAAATTCTTCGAAGTCTTTTCGGGCGAATCGAGTAAAACCACCTTCTTTCGTTGCTCAGACAAACCAAGTTCAGTACTCTGCAAATATGTCATTTGACGCGCGACAGTACCGTCTAGTTCAGTACGATCTCCTGTTCCAAGGTTTTCGCGAAGCCATTCCAATCGCGATTCGTGTCCGGTTAATGTGACACGCTCTGATTCATTCGCATCAAGGTGCTGAACTTCGCACCCCGTGTCATCTACATTCTTGACATAGTATCGAGCCTGCCGATTCGTGCTGTAAAAAATGATCTTCTCAGCGCAGTACCATCGCATGATTTCCAGGAACGATTTGCGAGTCCTAGGTTGTTCATGGACATGGTCGACCCAAGCCTTGTAGGCCTCAAGCAAGGCAGCAAAACCTGATTGGAGCGTGGGACTTTTTTGCCGTAGTTCATCGAGCGTAACAAAACGTTCGAAGATCATGCCGCGGGTGTATCCGCCGGCCAGCTTTCCCGAGCCAATTGAAACTCTCGCTCCGATTCCTTCGATTACATCGGAAAAACCAAGCTCCCTCAATAGTTCAACAGTGGAAGGCAGTAACTGGCCGTAGACCTCCCGAGCTTTACCTTCCGGGTCATCCTTGAACTCAGTTGCGGCAACTCCTAAACCTATTCGAATGCCGACTGGTTCATCACAGGAGAAATGGAAAACAGGATAGACTCCCTTTTGAGCGCTCGTCGTCTCGCGTTCATCAAATACTGCCAGCCATGGAACATTCGTCCAGTTCCCTTTTCCAACCGATGCATCGCCCTTCCAATATGAATTCGGACAAAGTTCATTGGCTTCCGTTTTCGCAAGTTCCCGTAATCGTCGAACCAGACGTACGGCTTCGGAATCTCCAGAGAATTTTTCAGGTCTATGTGGATACTTCTCAAGCAGTAGCAGGCATGCCGACCAAAACTCTTCCTCTTCATAATCGCCGTAACTGGAACTCAATCGAACACCCTTGTCGAAGAATCAAAAAACTAAAAATCGTGCTACTCTTGCACGGACCGTACACTACGAAATTGACCGCCAATCTTACCATAATCGCCGTCCAAGCGAGTGATCTCGGCTGTTTAGCGAGTGAGAGAAGCTTAATCAGACAGGAGTGCGACGCAGGGTAGGCCGTTGCGGTAGGTCTTTACTTCAATTTGCGAATCAGCATCAATCCAACCGCCGTCAAACGAAACTACCGGATGCTTCCCGCCATCGATCAATGCATCGCCTCTAGGACGTAATGAGGTGATCGTGACTCCTGTCTTGCCTAGAAGCGTCCCTTGCTCTTCTTGCTGAACGGTAGCTGTGGTGTCGCAGCGCGGAGGATGGAGAATAATCTGCGGGAAACCAAAGGCCCATTCACGAACGAAATATGCCGCTGCAAATAATCCAAATGCCCAGCCCTCAAAGTCTCCGCCAGCAGCCAACGCTATGACGAATCCCAATCCAAGCAATATTGCGAATATCGACCAGACAGCCAGATTGACCGTCCAGCAAAGCAGCAATATACAAACGAATAGGATGATGACCCTAAGTCGCGCGGCTGGGAGCCGAGAGGGAAGGTCTGCGGTCGTCCCAATATCGCGTCTGTAAGCCCACCGGTTGAAGTGCCAAAGGAACGCACCCAACGTGATCGCGACTAACGGCAAGTCGATGAGCGGTGCGAAAACGATTCTGTCCATCTATTCGTCTGTCGATTTACGTGACTCTAGTAACCCACATTAGAGTCAGTAGCGTAGCGACCACTGAAAGTCGTCGCAACCTTTTAGTCGGATCGCCGCGTGAGGATGTTTGCCGTACTACAGATAGCCGTCGCTCAAACCACTTTTGCTAGAGCTCCACGTGGACTACTCCACGCACTTCATCGAAGTGTCCGATCTTGAGTACGGTGCCATCGCCATCTGGCATTTCCGCGACAAAGACGGGATCGCACACGATGATCGGAGGCGCCAAAGCCAACGCAACAAGCTTGAGATTAGCGATCCAATATGCGGCCAAAGGCAAAGTGATGAACCAAGGCAAAGCGATTACCGATGCTTCCAAAAGCCTCTGTTTCTGGGCTGGAGTCATTTGATGGTCGGCTGCGTACTTCTCAATCACATCTATCCGATCGGGAGTTTTTGTAATCGATAGGACATCATCGAACGTGCAATCGTGGGTTCGGCACTTGCGGTGCAGGCTGACCACACGCATGGCTGCCTTGCGTCGATTGAACTCCAGTTTCGCATGATAAGCTTCGATCGCACGCTTCTTACGCTCCAACACATGCTTGATCATGCGACGAGGATAATAGGCCAACGAGTCCAAGGCATTCATCAAATCTTGTCCTGGACGTTCCCACAAATAGTGCTTTCGATACTCGGCGAAAACTTCACGTTGCACCTTGGCAATTGCTTCCTCTAACTCAGATTGTTTCGTGAAGATCAAGTCGTCTCCTACTTCGACACAAAGAGGCTTCAAGTAGTAGACTCGAACTCCTCGTTGTCGGCCGGGCCCATCTAGAAATTCTTCGAGTCGCGTCTGGACGCAATTGGGAATCGGATCCGTGATCTTATCAAAGTCCGCTCGTTCCGTAACCGTTACAAATAGTCGACTCTTTGGCAATCGAATGGATGCTTTGGTGAGTTCGATTTGACGTACTTGCGTGAACTTGGAGCGATGTTTTTGAACTATCGCTTTCCAGCAATCTTCTTTGGAAGACAGCAATCCATGATCCTCGAGCATCGAGCAGGCAAGCTCTTTACTTGCGTCCTTGGGTGGGACCCAAACTGGTTCGCTGACCCAGCGGCCGAATGGCTCAAGAGTCTGATCGAGCGTGAATGGCGATGGCTCCGGCAAGATAGATGGCGAAACCCGACCATTCGATTTGCCCGCAAGAGAATTCAATTCAGCGGTTGCAACTTTCATATACCCACTCCGAGAAGAAGACGAGGAAATGTTCGCAGCAAAACGAACTTGCGTTTCTCATCGTAAGGGTCGCGCATACCGCTGTCAAACTTTTCTAAATGGAAGTCGCTTCACGCAGTTCAAGTGTCGATTCTCCACTCTGCTTCTGAGTATCGAACACCTTCGCTCACGTGACGGAACGACTTGTTACGCCACGAGCATGCCGTCTTCGACAACCAACTCCATGGTTTGGGAAAACGCTTTAGGCTCAGTCAACTCGCCGCGTAGAATCTTAACATTGGAAGGGGCAACGATGCCGAGCGAGATTCGGTTACCAGAGATCTTGACGACTTCCACAGTGATGTTGCCATCGATAACCAACTTGTCACCAACTTTGCGACTTAGAACTAGCATTGTGAGTCTTCCTTGAGTTCGATTGCTGCGGCGATTTGGATGTTGCTGGATTACCGCGTCCCAACACCATCAATATCAGCCCCACTCGTGACAACTTAGGTCACTACAGATGGGAATCTGCAAATTCCTATCGAATTCCTTCCTTCGCCGGCATCAAGGCTCGTTGATCGAAACATGAATCAATCGCTTGTCAGGTCTTCCAGTAAGCGCTGTCATCGACCAGGTCCCGGAGAGGAACTTGGACCAACTGTGCTCCATTGGGATAACGGAGCGTAGCAACCGTTCCCTCCACGGAAACGAGAATGGGCCGAGGGCCACGGACGTATCGATTGCTCAATGGGACCTCTTGTCCTATTCGCGATTTGATCGCTTCCAATTGGGCTTCTTCTTCCTTGCGAAAGTCAATTTCCTTCGGCTT
>JAJTID010000106.1 GCA_021300155.1 Pirellula sp. | reverse complement strand
TTCGCTACGGACTGGTTATTCTCCTCAAGTTGCTCTCCACCTTTCATTACTGAAACGCAGTTACCGTCGGATACAGGGCGGTAACGTTACCCTGGTCGGGACTTCCACCCAACTGATCAAACGCCTTCAAAGGCGCACTCGTGGATCGCTCCGTCGATCCTTGGTGTGATAAGGATCGGTCGAGCAGGAATTGGTTCGCTGCAAGTATATCTATTGATGGTGATGATTTAAAGAATGGAGAGGTTTTTTTTGACCGGCGGAGCGGTCAACGACATTCTCGAAATGTAGTGGAGAGGTTTTTGCAACGATCCATTCGCTTTGCAAAATCTGAAAGAAACTCCTCTCTCCACTGATTGACACTCTTTGCACCTGGGTGCACACCTTCGGCGGCTGAAGGATGGGGATCGTCGATCCACCAGTTGGGATGCGCTTCGGAAGTCGTTTTTGTGCGGTCTTCTGAAGGTGGAACTGCTTGAAACGAACCAGTAAGTCCTTGGAGTTTGGGATGATTGCTTTTGATTTCATACGACCATAACTTGGAGTCGCAAGGAGAGAATCGAAATCGCAGTTTGTCACCTTCAATCACACCTTTGGAGGTGCCCAGCAAGTGCTCCATCGTCCAGCGTTGCGTAACTACTGATGTTCATCAGTACGGAACTCGAAATCCAGACGGCAATGATCGCGACGCATATCGATTTTTCGATCGTTGTAAACATGGATGGATCTTCCTTTGGTTGGAGCTGCCACGAAGAATTAACGATGGGGCCACTTCGCATACGCATTGGCCAAACTGGAGCCCCAATTACCATACCATGCATACCCATTTCTACGTTCACTGCCGATCTCCTCGAGATTGTACTTAGGCACACCATCACGATCGCAAAAGAACGGACGGTTCGTTTCAATTTCATAAAATCTCGCCCATACAGGGGGAGCTGATTCGTCCTTAGTCACTTTTCGGTCGCCATTTATATTCTCAATTCTGGTACCTTCGATTTTTGCCGACTCGAACCACGTGACTCCGGCTTTGACTGCTCGAATGCCTTCGGGTGAAGGATTTGACAGACCCATCAAAAACTTCAAGATGCCTGCGCTCTCTGAACCACTGAGGGATGCAAGTTCATAGCTTCGTGCCTTGGCAGGAGCCAGTGTGACGGCATCGTGCTGGGCGCACCAAACTGTAGACGTACCCTTGATAATCACTTGGCATTTCAGAATGCAATCGATGCCTCGTTCGATAGCTTTTTTTGCCTTGTCGCGGCGATTGGCATCGAGGAAAGAAAACTCTTTGGCAGTGGTGGCGGTTTGGAGCAACTCTAGGAGTCGTACCATGCAATTATCGTTGAAAGTAATGTGCGTGTAGCATCCTTTTCGAAGAGGGAAGTATTGCGGCCAACCACCGTTCGCGTATTGTGCCTCTAGGATATGATCGAATCCCTTGAGGAATGCTTTTTCATAGCGAGCGTCTCCTGTCAACGTGAAAGCACGTGCCAACGCTCGCAACTCGCCAGTGGTCGCCCCGTTGTCAAACGTACCTTGGAGTTTTTTTCGATCGCCCGAGTAAGCTTTGGTGGTAGTATCTTTGTTCTTTGGCCAATCACCATGATCGGATTGCCAGGAGAGAAGGTGATCCATCGATTGACGGCCCTCCTCGCCGAGGAACCAACTGTCAGGCTTCTTCGATAAATCTGCGGCCAGCAAATTGTGCTGAGGCAAAAACAGCCAACTGATCGAAGAAAAAACGATTGCCGAGAGTCGGATCATGGTAGAACCTTTTCAGTGTCAATGGAGTTGTCGAGTTCGATCAGTTGAACAGCCCACTACAGCAGCACAGTTTAGCATAAACCAAAATCTTCTATCATTTTCAGGGCAAACGGCATGACTTGGAGGCGTTTTCCAGCACCTAAGTAAGTCGGCTCGTATTCGCATTGACTATGGCCGTAGAAGACGATGTGGCGCTGAATTCTTCGCGTCTTTCGTTTCGGAGCTTTCTTCAAGTTTTCGCGTCGTCACGTTTTGAACAATTCGGATAATGGTCGTTTTGGGTACCATCAACTTTTGTGCTAGTTCGACAATCGGTTGACCAGAAAAGTACTCGCGGTGAATGTACTCTTGAAATGCAGGGCTATACTTCGAGTAATTGTGCGCGATGAGTTGGTGGACATTTCTAACACCGTGATCCATGCACTGAACTCTAGGCAGTTCCAGCAAAATGAACACTTGCTTTGATGCAAAGTTCAGGTGTCGAACCTTGCGCCAATTATGATCGAATCGTACTCCTGGTCGCTTGCAGACATTGCAAAGAACAGATTGCCTTTTGTCATCTATCGCTTTGATGAGCCAATGATCTCCATCGACGAATTCAACGGAGTGAATTTGACAAGGATGCAGGAGCGGACTCAACAGCCGCAGATAGGCATCGGAGGGCGTTCTCATGGAAACTATTGATAGGCGTAGGGCGTTGAAGGGGGCGTGTTTATTTACTCGTTAGCCAAGTTCATTCACTCCAATTCTAGCACCGTAGCCACCCATGCAATTCGGTTCGAACAAAAAAACTATCTGGTGTGCAGAAGTGCCATGATCCAAAGGGTTTACGGCTGCAAACATTATCTGCTACACCATCCAAATGACAAGTTGAAGCCGACTTCGCTCTGATACAACATAGGCTCGACGGCTTGACCGACTTTTTCCTGAATCACTGAGGTTCGGGAGTCGGTAAGTTCGAGTTTTTCTGCAGATGAGGATTTGAAGAATGAAGATTCACAACTTAGCGCAGATTGCAATTACCTGTTTGGCGCTCTTGTCACCGAGACTAATCGCTTCTGGAGGTGTTTTTGGTGGAGCAGTTGGCCCCGAACCGGAGTTGGAGTGTAACCGTGCACACAAAGCCCATCAATGTTCGGGTCCAACTCATTGTGGAACGATCGGAACCACGGAGGAATCAACCAATAGGGCGGAGCTACTCTATCGAGAAGGCAATGCAAAACGCTATTGCACCACTGGGGAGGATGCGTGTGAGGGAAGCGCTCTCGCTCCTGATCCCAAAGAATGCAAACGTCCGAAGCCAAAGGACCAGGAGATTGTATTGCCGGAATAGTAGCGAGTATTCATTTAGAAGGGGATGTTGAGCTATATTCATCGTTGTTTTGCGGCTGATCCTTCGCACGAGAAGAAAGATGCCTTAAGTCCCGAATACTTGATTCTTATAAACGAGGCCGGTTTGTACGCCAAGCCGGCAGATCGCGAAGTCACATGAATGCTTTTTCAAAGATATGATCGCTTATCATTTTAAATGTTGTACAACAGCTCGGCGTCTTCTAGTCTCGATTGCTATTTTGGTGCGCATCTTGACAATCGAGGCACCTACCGAGTTATGCGCTCAAGAAGGATTTCTTCGTGGATCCAGTAAGGCTGTGATCCACCAAATTGACGGCAAACGTGAGATAGTTTTAAAGGATTTTGTCTTTGCATGTGATCGAGACTGCTGCTTGACGGGAACGTTCCATGATTCGATCGAAGAGTTCGTTCTCGCAAACAAGGGTAATAACGTAGGAGTATCCATTAAGCTCGACAAGAGAAAAGATAAAGTACTCGAGCTGGATGGAGAATGGTCCGTTCAGTACATGGTCGAGCAAAGAAATTTGAAGTTGAATGATACTTTTGAGTCACGATACCAAGCCACTGGCTTTATGTCGAATCAGTCAATTGCTCTGCCCGTTTATCTTTCATGGCACACCGTGGGAATTTCCAAAGATGTATTTTTGGATGCGCAACGAGGTGTA
>JAJTID010000166.1 GCA_021300155.1 Pirellula sp. | reverse complement strand
GCATCACGGCTTCGCCGGCCGCGACATCGAACCCGTTGGAGGCTTGACCTACAACCGCAACCGCTACTACAGCACTTCCTCTGGCAGATTCATCAGCCAAGACCCCATCAGCTTCGCCGCAGGCGATGCGAATCTGTATCGATATGTGGGAAATGAATCCACTATGTACACCGATCCGAGTGGGTTGGCGAAACGCCCTCCCAAAATACCCGGATCCGTGGATAATAACCAGAAGCTGCACTCCTATTCGATATCCCCACAGGGCTATCGAAACAAGGATTTTTCTGTACTGGATGCGTTGGCGGCCGAAAAATCAACGGGATTCAAACGAAGTCCGTCCCAGGTCTGGCATCACGAGTCATTCAACAAACGTACTGGCCAATTCGTAATGACGCTCGTCGACCGATCGAAACACGATGCGCATCACAAACTCTACCCGAGCGGGGGGTGGGCGGAGTGGATGGATTGGGCGGAGGATATAATCAAGAATAATAAAACGGGTACGCTGTCCCCTTCTCAACTTGAAGCATTCCAAATTGGATTTCAGTATCGGGAATCGATAAATGACCTGATGCCTAGGCTAGCGAATGCGGGCTACAATATACGTGTTGTTGAAGTTAAGAACCAACCAGCAAAGATACAGATTTTTAAAAGTGGCGAACTGATCGAAACAATAGAAACACGGTTATCCAAGGGCACTGTGGCGAGGTACATCAAGCGATTTACAGTGTCTGCCGGGAAGAAAGCGCTCTCTGCGATTTTCATTGTCGGAGCAGGACTTACAGCGAAAGGTGATGTTTTTACTGCGATGGGAAGAGAAGCTGCGGGAGCGGATCTGATCGAGGATACCATTGAATTGATAGTTATTGATGGCATCTCAAAGCCAATAGTACAGAGTCTTGACCCCGTTGAGCACGGAAGAAAGCGTGGAATTCGCCAGCCTCTCGATATCGAAGTTCTCAAGGAGAAGTCTCGACAGCTGGAAGAAGAACGTGCGAAGGGATGGTGTGGTTGGATGGAAGGGATTCTCTACTAAATCAAAATAGAATCAAACAACGGTGAAGGTTGAAAAAATGGAAAACGAGTTGAGTGAAACCATCGCCTTGGTTCCTTTGGCGGACGTGAAATCAGAATTGCTTCTGCATATGCGAGAAGCATATCCGGCTGTATCGATTGAGTTGATTGACGACCATGTTCGAGTATGTGCTACAGGTCCTGCTTCGGAAAAAACAGTTAACCAAATCGTTGATGAACTTATTTCCGTCGCATCTGATTACCAACTGGGCGATGTTCTCAATAGCGACGAAGACGACTTGGTAGAAGAATACTTTGGAGCAATTTGTAGATCGTCGTTCGAACGTGATCTTGTCAAAACGAGAAGTATGCTTTCGGAGATCGTTGAAAATTCATCGATCGAAATCAAACCGTGCGGAAATGAAGACCTGGCAATGGTGTTATTGAAGTATTCCAATAATGAGTCTGCGAGTGAATCCATCGGCCGTTTTGTTCACGAACTCATCCGCGAACATAGTATCAAAACAAAGTAATGAAGTGCATTTGGAACAACAAAGGACAGGCATTTAATAGCCTAGCCCGAATCGTTCGGATTCGGCTCGAACTATTCTGTTGCAGCCATCGCGATACCCCTCTTTTGATGCTCTTCGCTCCTTACGGCAGCGATCTCTCCATCATCCGTGTTTCTAGAGCCGATCACCTTTGCAGTCGATTAGTAAATCCGTTAAAACCAACTCGATTACTGTACGTGTCCTTTGTTTAGTCTTCCCACCGGTGCTAGGAGATGCAATTCAAGCAGGGTTGGGATTGGGACATGTGTTTTTGTATCTACAAGAACAATGCGACAACGAACGAACCGGTGATGACTGGGCCAGTTCGGGAACTGTATACGATCCCACAAACAACAATTTTATAACCAACTACCATGGAGTCACGCCAAACTAAATGTTTCTCGAAAAATTGGAAAACAACCGCCCGCTTCCGAGGCAATACTCCACATCGGACGAGCGTTACCGAGAGCAAGCTCTTTCTTGTTGGGACGAGTTTGTCCTTAAATTACGTAATCCAAACTCACTCGATACAGACTTCTTTGTCGTTCTGGCGATTGGCAAGGAAATTGAGTTCCTTGACCAAGTTAGTTGGTCTGCGTCGCACATTGGCGGGTTTTCGGTTTTCAGACAGGACTACCGTTGCATAAATCAAGAAGAAGCGCGCACCTACGTCCTGGATTTTGGCTTCCTTGACAATGGGCTATTGAGAGGTGGGGACTGGCTCACTGTTTCATACTTCGAGAGCCTTGGAGTCGATGTCACAGTAGATGAGTTCGTTTTGCCTAGTCAGTTGGATTTGGATGACGACCTATATGAACACTACGCTGCGATAGCGCGACATGATGAAGTGGCAATCTGTAGGCTTGGTGATTTTTCTCCGACAGAGATTCATAGAGTTCCATTCAAAATATCCTCACACGACATTGAAGAATTTTCTCCTCTAGGTTATGCCGTCGCCCACGATAACCTCAGGTATGTCAAGGCGGCTGGTTTACGAAATGTATGTTTTTCCGAGTGCAGATCGTTTGACGATTTCGGCATGACTCATCTAGCTTGTCGCTTTGGCAGTTGTGCAATGCTCCGCGCGGTGCTCGGGAATGGCGGCCTCATCGATGACCTAAATGGGGAACTCCTTATTCCGTTGGAAATATCCGTTCAAGGAAAGGACATTGATCATGTAGATTGTTTGCTTGCACATGGGGCGAATCCAAATTTTGGGATCGATGAATCGAAAGTTGAGGTTGAACACGCAACCGCATTGGCCGAAATGTCCCTGATAATGTACACGCGTCTTCGAAATGCAGGGACTCGATTCGACCTCCACGAGACGAAGTATCTTTGGACACCTTTGCACTACAATGCAAAGCGTTTTCATCGCGATACCTTTATTCAAATGGTCAAGGATGGCCTCGACCCTCATGCCAAGGACTACAAAGGCAGAACTCCCTTTGATAGCCTTAGAAGCGATGTGCCCAAGGAAATCTTCGACGATGTCTACCGTCAATGTGTTCGTAAATGACAAGTCAAGCGATTGATGCGTTGCTCAGGAGGCTGCATTGGCGGCCAAAGTTGGAGAAGTTGAATGAGTTCATTTACGAACCAGGAGTGTTGCTCCAATGAAATACGGCGTCACGGCTAGCTCGATTGTTGGAAAGAAAATTACGAGGATTGTCAAGAAAAGGGAAGGTCGGTCTGACAGCTTCGTTCACTACCAACAGTATGTCGAATTGGAAGAAAAGAATTGGATTGCCATTGATAGTCGAGGCGTAGATGACGAGGTAGAGCTTTGTTGGACACCTTCCGAAGACTTTCTGGATAAGAATTGTGAGTCTGTCTTTGATGAATTAGTTGGCCTTACTGTACGTCATGTCGTGCTGTCTGATTATCTTCCGACCTTTGCGTTAGTCTTGTCGAATGGCGAGCTTCTCTACAGTGCGGACCTAGGTCCTCCATTTAATGCCTTCGGCCCGCTACACGAGCGCCTCGGATCGTTCTACAAGGAAGGTGAAATGCTCGATTTTTGGAAACGCAAACCGATAGAGCGCTTTGAGACAGACGAACCAAAGTGAACACCGATGGCAGGACGCCATCGGGAAGAAATGTTACGGGCCGAATTGTGGTCGTATTTTTGGCCGAATTGAGACGGTAGAGATTTAGCCCTCTTTTCGGTGTGTTGGCCGAATTGTTGCGAATTTTGGAGCGGACCAATACGATGTCGCGGGCCGAGTCGACTTTCGTGAG
>JAJTID010000169.1 GCA_021300155.1 Pirellula sp. | reverse complement strand
TGCCATGATGATTGGAAATCGAAACGAAGTCCGCGAATCAAGCAACTTGGATAGCGAAGCAACGATCATCGCGATGGAACCGACCAACGGAACCCGAGCAACTCGAGTCTCGATGCGTCGATCATTCTTGGTGAGTAATCGTTGTCGCCGATCGTGTTGGGATGGAGTCGATTTTTGTTTGCGGCTGAATAAAAGGTGGCAGGCACCGTTTCTGAAATTTTGACATCATGTTCAGACTTTGTTAGTGAGTTTTTTGGCTGTTGTCCGACAACCAAGGACTTCCTGGCGCAGAAATGCAAAGACGCACGGGTGCAGAGTTGTGATCCTTCGCGCCTCACCGTCTCCCCGACTCTGCGTTAACTTTCGAATCCAACAACGAATGACGCAGACTTGATCGATCGGCCCTGATGGAACGACGGAGGTATTGGAAGGAACAACCGTCCATCCGATCTGGTCCGTAGATCGCAACTGTCATTACTATTGAATCTCTACGAGCAGGATCGAGACATCATCCAAAGGCCCCTTGGGCTTGCACCACTCATTCACGATCTCTCGGACATGGATAACTTGATCACCCAGTGTTTTCTCGCGGCTGGCATCTAGCTCGTCAAGCATTCGTTGGTTTGTAAGCTGCTCCAGACTCGCATCCATCGCTTCGGGGACTCCGTCCGAATAGAGTAACAATCGGTCGCCGGTAGCCAACTGCAGTGTAAACTCGTCAAACTCAACATCGTCCACCCATCCGACGGCCAGCCCCTCGCCTGACGCAAACACGGCCTTCTGGCCTTTGGGCAGATGTACCGGTTGTGGGTGCCCTGCACATGCATATCGAAAGAGCTTGGTTCGAAGATCGAGAACGCCGTATAGAATCGTAAAATGCAGACCTCCCTGGCTTTCCATGGGGAAACGCTTGTTCAGCTCACCGACGACAGTCGTTGGTGGAGTGACGACACGTTTGCCCGTGAAAGGATCGAGCCTTACTAGAAGCGATGTTGCAGAAACAACCGTACTGAGGACTCGACCAATCGCAACAGCCAACAATGCGGATGCAGCTCCATGCCCACAAACGTCCACTACGTACAAGCCGAGAGTGTTCTCGTCGAGCTTTGCGTAGTTGAGGAAATCACCCGCTAGCTCCTCGCATGGAGTGTAGTCCCAGGCGATTGCGACCTCGGGAATCTCGATCGGTTCGTTCGGCAGCAATGATTGCTGCATTCGGGCGGCTGCCTGCAGATCGCGTTTCATCCGACTGTTGAGCTCATTCAACTGGCTGTTCAGTGATTCGAGTTGAGTGTTCCATGCGGAGAGTTTTTCTTTAGCCAAAATCAAGTATTCATTACTGCGGTGCAGTTCTTTGTTCTTTTCGACCGCATTTTCAAAAACGGAAACGAGCAAGTTTAGAGTCTGCTGACGTCCTGAACGTACTTCGTAAACCTGCCCTCCGAGAGTTACCGGAATGGTACTCGACGATTCAAGATCTACGTCTTGAATTGGATTCGATCGAAGATCTTCGATCCTTGCAATAAGAAATTTGATATCGTACGGTTTCGTAATATAGTTATCAGCACCTGCGGCTAGTCCCTTGATAATGTCCTCGGCATCATTCAAGGTAGACAGCAAGATCACTGGGCAGCGTTTCAGCTCTTCACTCTGTTTGATCGCATTACAAAGTTCGTAACCGTTCATTTTCGGCATCTCGATATCCGACACGACAATGTCGGGCTTCAGCTTCTGCGCTAGCTCCAGTGCTAATTCGCCGTTGATACCGACATGTGCATCGTACCCGGCTGCGATGAGGCGCTGCTGAAGCACTTTTCCTTGAACTCTGCTATCCTCTGCAATGACAACAATAGGGGTGGTACGATTCATGTCTGTTTGGATGTTAGATGTGTAATTCAAATGTTGTTACGCAATGATGCATCGGGGTTACGACGGTTTTTCTCGACAATGCGTACGATCCAGGATGCCATCTTTTCCAACGGCACCACTCGATCCGCTAATTGCTCTTCAACGACGACCTTGGGCATGCCGTATACGGTGCAACCGTCTGGATGCTGCGCCAAAACCGAACCACCGAGTTGCTTGATCATTCTACAGCCTTCCGTTCCATCCCGACCCATACCCGTAAGGATCACGCCTAGGAGATTGCCGGCATAGATATTGCATGCTGCTCGAAAGGTAAAGTCGACCGCAGGTCGACAATTATGCTCGTGCGGAAGATCCGATGTGCGGATGACCGGCGTGCGATTCACACGTTCAAGTCCCATATGCAATCCACCCTGTGCAATATAAACATGATTGGCTTCGACTTTCATTCCATCCTCAGCTTCATGAACCGGGAGTTGACTTACCTCGCCAATTCGTCTGGCCAACGATTGAGTGTACTTGGGTGGCATATGTTGCACTACAAACACGGGAACCCCAAGTGTTTTCGGCAGCTTCGGAATCACTTCTCGAAGCGCCATTGGGCCGCCCGTCGACGTGCCGATTAAGACTGCATCGATTCGAGCATTCCGTGCTTCGGTTCGCATTTCATGAAATGCAGCATTGCCTCCTGGGTACTGAGTCGTGTGGTGGAGAGGCAATTCCTCGTTTTGAATTCGTCTCGCGTTTGCCGATTGTGTCCTTGCTTTCTTGATCGGCATCGACAGGGTGCGACTCTGTTGAAACGCTTTAATCTTATCCGCCAGGAGACCCTCCAGTTGCATGCGATTGGTGTTTGGGTCGGGGTTGCTTGGCTTTTGAATAAAGTCGAATGCACCTGCGAGTAGTGCGTCCGTGGTCACTTGCGCTCCATGTGCCGTTAGGCTACTAATCATAATTGCTTTGACTGGAAGTCGATGTTTCTTGATTTCGCGAAGCAGTTCCAGTCCATTCATATCGGGCATTTGAACGTCGAGTGTCAAAAGATCCGGATGCAGTTCCGGTATCTTTTCCAGTGCCTCTTTTCCAGTGCAGGCAAATCCAACGACTTCGACTTCGGATATTTTGCGAAGTACATTCCTGACAAATTGCCGGTAAAGCCCCGAATCGTCCACCACCATGACACGTACCGTCATTGGATACGTCCTTGCTTTTCGAACAGGCTGATCAATTGCGATTTGTCGAATGGCTTAACGACAAAATCGATTGCACCGAGCCGAATACACTCAGCTAGTTTCTCTCGTTGATTCAAAGCACTCACCATGCAAACTCTAGCGTTGGGGGCTTCTTGACGAATGGCCCGAAGTGCTTCCACTCCATCCATCGAAGGCATGACAATATCCATTGTCACGAGGTCGGGTTTCAAACGGCGAAACATTTCGATCGCTTGGTTTCCATCGGCAGCTTCTCCCACGACTTCCCATCCGGCTTGGGTTGCTATCTCGCGAATACGTAGCCGCATGATCATGGCATCGTCTACGATTAGAAGTCTATTGCTCATCTCGGTAATCTCAACGTGTTCTCGTTGTCTTGGGGATATTGCAATCATATCTGGACGACGGTTTGGCCAACGACATGAATGTGAACCAACCCTGAGTCGACGTCGACAACCATCCGCCGACCAAATGTACCTCCAACGTGTCGCGCCAGGATCGGGATTTGGTGGACCTTTAACATTTCTTCTACCGCCACGATGTTCAGTTCGCCTATGGTGTTAGTGCTGTTGGAGGAAACATGTGAAAACATATTCGCGCCACCAGCAATTTTTGCGGTCAAGGATAATTTCGCGCCTCTTGCGAGAGCAGTCATTTGTCGAATCGCTTCCGGAATCGCTGTGTCTGCGTATTTCCCAAGCGATTCACCTCGCCCCATTGAATTGGGCATCACGACGTGTGCCAATCCCACTACCTTCAGTTTGCGTTCATACAGTGCGACACCGATACATGAACCCAGTAGCGTTTTCAGTATTCCTGTCTGGTGCAACACTCCTATCTCTGCCATCTTGACCAACCGTCCATCTGTCTCAGCGATGTTGCTCACCGAAGATTCCTCGCGAGATGGTCAAGAACTTGGGCATCGGGGATCAGCAGTAATCGCCACGCGATAGGCATGTTATCGGCCGAGAACTGAGCATTGGCAACAAGTACCGTTTCAAACTCACACACTTGGTCCGTTAACGCAAATTGCATGATGGATGCGGCAAAATCGCGAATAAACGCGGGGGGAGTTGGTAGCCAACTCCGGTCGAGTGCAAGCCGATCCGCTTCTTCGTAGGAGTCGGCTACAGGAAAAACGAGAGCGAGCGAGTTCAGAAACGCACAGCCTACG
The DNA here is from genome assembly GCA_021300155.1 of Pirellula sp. GTDB lineage: Bacteria > Planctomycetota > Planctomycetia > Pirellulales > Pirellulaceae > JBKCUI01. Next base: position 6,394 of record JAJTID010000169.1, on the reverse strand, counting down.
ATGTTTGTAGTCTCCGTCGCAGCGGATATCTCAATCTCCCCCCAAAACTCCGACCGTGATTCTCGAGTCAGCAGCATATCGCAAAGCTCTAGGCCGCACTTGTCGTCAAACCCTAGCAACATTTGACCGCTTATTCCGCCAGAGACTCGCATACAACATGCGCAAACAATAGCATCGGCCGGACCTAGTAACTCCGTTGCCGTTTCCAACGAAACCTGCTTGAGTTGCTCCAGCGATACGTGCACATGACGTCCCAACCATGTCGATAATGCTTGCGAAGCGTCCGACGCTCCACCGCGAATGTACGACGCCAACGTCTCTAGTTGTTGCGTGTTCAACGAGATCATATAGTTGCCATGGAACGTTGTAGCGGGCGTTCGCGCAGCCGCTGTCGAGCCAGCTCCAAACAGGAGACGACATCCAGCAACAAGCAAACGGAGCCATCCCCCAAAATGCTGGCACCCGCCACTCCACGAATATGAGTGAAGTTTTCATCGAGCGACTTCACCACAACGTCTTGGCACCCCCTTAGTGCTGAAACCACCAAGCCCATCGACTTTGTGCTTGAAGCTAGTATCAGCACACTTGAGGTGTCTCCATTGCATTCCGATTCCATCTTCAAATCGTGCGAGTTCGAGTACTTTACTTCGTGCCAATCGAATATATCCTCGATGCGAACCAGCGGGATGAACTCTCCACGTACCTCAATCGAGTCCCGTCCGTGAACCGAGATGATGTCCTTATCCCGAACCGATACAATTTCGCGAACGTTCTCAATCGGTGCAGCAAACGTGCCCTGTCGAAGCTGAAATAGCAAGCTGCGAATAATCGCCAACGTCAGCGGCAATCGAATAACGAACCGCGTTCCCTTCCCCAAAGTCGAATCGACTTCAATCGTACCGTTTAATTCGCTGATGCGAGTCTTCACAATATCCATACCTACGCCACGTCCAGATATGTCCGATACGACCTCCGCGGTACTGAAACCTGGAGTCCAAACGAACTGAGCAATCTCGTAATCCGACATCATATCCGCTTCCATCGCGGAAACGAGACCTCGCTCGATAGCTCTTCGTTTGACTTTTTCGGTATTGATGCCACCGCCATCGTCCGAGATGGTGATCAAGACATTGTTGCCGCTATGAGCTGCTTCCAGTGTCAGTGTTCCCTCCTCAGGTTTCGCTCGACTGCGTCGCACTGACTCGGATTCCAACCCGTGATCGATGGCATTGCGCACTAGGTGTACCAGCGGGTCACCTAGTTCATCTATCATCCGCTTATCGAGCTCCGTGTTCTCCCCTCGAATGATGAAGTTTACTTTCTTTCCCAACTCGCAAGAGATATCGCGGACAGTTCGTTTAAAACGATTGAAGAGTGGTCCAACAGGGACCATTCGTGTGTCCAGCACGCCACGTTGCAGCCCGTCGGAAACTCGTGAGAATTGATCGATGGCTTCGTTGAGCTGGATAAAGCTCCGTCGCCCGCGTTCGAGTGTATGGAGCTGTTCTTCGAGCGCCGTTACCGTTGAGCGAATTTCCGCATAACGATCGTCGACTGCGCGAATTTTTTCTTCTTGAGTCGATGCATCCGCCGTTGTTGGTGCACGCAACAACTCACATAAATCACGCAACTGCGATATCAGTCCTGACTTCTTGAACGTATCCGTCATTTGCGAAGCGAGTTGCACGAAACGGGCACGATTGACCACCAACTCCCCTGCCAAATTCATCAACCGATCAAGACGCTGGATGTCGACCCTAAGCGTTTCCACTACCTTGCTGGATGCATCGTGAGCCTGGGTAGCCACTTCATGGTTTAATGTTGTGGTACTCGAACTTTGAGGAGGCTCTGAGCTAGACAGTTCCTCGATACTGGCAGGAGTTTCTTGATGGATGCTCAGGTTTTCAAGGGGTTCTGACGCAACGGAGGACAACTCCACTGCGTGGGATGGAGGAACATGGGCAACCAATGGCTCTTCGATTGGTTCGTCGCAGACATCATCGATTTCGATTAGCTCTACACCTAAGATGTCAACAGCAGATCGCAAGTCAAAATCCTCCTTCGTGGTTTCCAACCAAACCTGAAGTGTGCGTAATTCGGAGAGGCTTCCGAACTCGTCAATGTCAGGGCTGGTGCGTCCGATTACGGCCAGACCACTCAATCTGGCGAGGATAAGCTCTGCCTTGAGTTCGGGCAATTCGATTGTTCGATCGAGATAAACAACGATTCTTTTCTGAACATTGACACCACGTAGTGCTGCAGTCGCATCGATAACTTTTAGACCATCAGATGAAGAAGACTGATTCGGCTCAATAAATGAGCCATTCTTTTCATCAGCAGTGGTTACACTTCCCGCGAATGGCATCTCCGCAGTAAATTGAGAGAGCTGTTCGATCAAGTCCGGCGCACTAGCTAGAGGACGGCCCTCACGCAGCATATCGACGGCGTTGCGAAGAAAGTCGACGCACTTGAGGATCAGGTTCATCATCGATCGGTCAAGTGTTTTGATACCTGACCGAAGATGTTCAAAGTGATTCTCCAAGTGATGCGTCAATAGCGTAATACTATCAAGGCCCATCATGGCAGCCGCTCCTTTGATCGAGTGGATCAATCGAAACGACTCGTTAAGATGCGTAGGGCTATCGGGGTTGGTCTCTAAGACTAGCAAGACTTCGACGAGATCGTCCAATTGTTCTGACGTCTCATCGACGAACATTTGGATATACTCGACCATCTCATCCGAAGGCATACCTGTTGAAAAGTTGAAATCATCGTTCACGATCGTATCTTGACCTATTGCTTTTGATAGAGAAACGTACCGCGTTTTTGGAGCATACCCAGCATGTCGTAAACACCCTCCGAAGGCCCGACGACTAAGTAACCACCACAGACCAGGGATCGAACAAGATTTTCAATGACCTTTGCTTTCGACTCCCGATCGAAATAAATCAAGACATTTCGAAGCCAAATACAGTCGAATGGCGCTTCGCCGAGTGGCTTCATCAAATTGTGATGCTTGAATTTGACCATTTGCTTGATAGTGGGGCGCAGTTGAAATTCGCCTGACCTATCCTCCGAAAAGTAGCGACGAACCTTGGCATCATCCATTTCTTGCATGGTGCGTTTTCGGTAGACCGCGTCGCGAGCCAATTTCAGAGACGACTCGCTGATGTCGGTGCCCAGAATTTGAATCGTCCAGCCTCGCAACGGAACACTTGCCTCAGCAAGACACATGGCAATGGAATACGGTTCTTCGCCGGAACTGCATGCAGCTGACCAAACTCGCAGGTTTGGTTCTCGTCGTGCATCTGCTTTGTCGCGGAGCAACTCGCCTATATACACATTCTTGAACCACTCGAAATTGCTTTGGGTACGGAAGAAAGAAGTTTCATTCGTTGTAATGGCATCTATGAATTCAACTAGTTCTATTGCTCCAAGCTTGGAGGTAATGAACCGATAGTAAGTCGCGAAATCAGCGCAATTGGAAGGTTGCAGGCGTCGGCGAATTCGGTTGCTTACCAAAGTGATCTTCGACAGATCGATTTTGATGCCACACCGGTCGTAAATGAACTTTTGGAACAACTCGAATTGCTGCGGTGTAAGTCGTTCCGGTTCCTTCATGACGTTTGTCCGCAACATTAAATTCTAAACTTGGCAACAAGATCGCGAAGACTTTGAGCTTGCGCCCCCAGTTGCTCAGCGCTTGCAGCCATTTCTTCTGACGCGGCAGCGTTGGATTCTGTAGTATCCGAAACGCTTCGAATGGCTGCCTTCACTTCTTGAGCACTTGTTGCCTGAGCTTCCGTGGAGGCAGCGATTTGACCTATACCATCCGCGGTATCGTCGACGGATTCTACAATCTTCTTCAACGAATCGCCAACCTTCTTGGAGAGGCTAGCCCCTTCTTCAACTCGGCGAGACGACTCTTTGATCAATTTGGTGATCTCCTTGGCCGCTTCGCTGGATCTTTCTGCAAGCTTGCGAACTTCGTCGGCAACCACAGCAAAACCTAGCCCGTGTTCGCCAGCGCGAGCGGCTTCAATGGCTGCGTTGAGTGCCAGTAAGTTGGTTTGGCTTGCAATCTCGCTGATCACCTGGATGATTTCATTGATCTGCTCACTCGATTTCTGAATCATCTTCATGGCATTTACAGCCTCCTCGACCGTAGTACCACCCCCTTTGGCCAGCTTGGAAGTTTCGACAGCTTTGCCTTTGGCGATGTTGGCATTTTTCGAGATAACTTCCATAGCCTCGATCATTTGAGCGACACTCGCAGTCATCTCTTCGACAGATGCTGCTTGCGTTTGTGCACCTTCGCTGAGATTTGCGCTGCTTTCGGCAATAGTCCGAGCGCCTTCGTTCTGCTGTTGTGCGGCGGCCATGACTTCGCTAATGATCGATCTTAGATCGCAAATCATCTTACTCAGGCTGCTTCCAAGACGTCCCATATCGTCGCTTCCGCTGACGAGCACTTGTTGTGTCAAGTCACCTTTCGAGGCTGCCTGAACGTTTAACGATAGTTCATTCACTTTTGATTCGAGAGCTCGTTTTTCTTCGGCTTGTTGATTCTGAATTGCATCCTCGCGTTCCTTGGCACGAATCTCGCGCATGGCATCTTCGGTCACATCTGCAGCAAGCTTCACGACTTTGGTAGTCATCCCATTTTCATCGATCACCGGACTATACGCAGCCTGTAAGTAAATCTCGCGCCCACCTTTCCCTATTCGCTTGAAACGAGCTACTTTAAATATGCCCTGACCAAGCTCATACCAAAAGTCACGGTACTCGGCCGACATCCGGTGATCTGGATCGACAAAAAGACTGTGGTGCCGTCCTTTTATCTCTTCGAGGGTATAGCCGATGGTTTGAAGGAAATTCGCATTGGCCCAAAGAATGGTGCCGTCGACCGTGAACTCGATCATTGCCATTGACCGACTAAACGCATCGAACATAGCGCTCTTTGATTCCTGCTTGTCGATAGTACCTGTCTTTTTTGCTGGCGCTTTGGCCGAGGGAGATTTTCGACCGTTGCTCTTGGGCGTTGGAATGATATTGTCGGCCATTGTGGGTAGGCTCCAGTCGGATTCAGATGAAAAAAAGGATTTGGGAGTAGCAGTCGCAATCGCAACGCGACGCGTCAACGTCGACTACTGGATTGCTATTTTTGAATTGTGTTGCGTGGAAGTTCAGGAAGAGCGATTTTGCTCACTTGTTCTAGTTTCTGCAGATCAAGTAGTTCTTCTACCTCGAGAAGGACAATAAGCTCTTCGCCAACCCGAGCGAATCCAGAAATGTAGCTGGCACCGTGCCCGGTTACCGTTTCCGGGGCTGCATGCACAGCGTCTTGAGAGATACGTACGACTTGGGTAACAGTGTCGACAGTGCATCCAATCGTTCTCTTGCCAACATTGACGACAATCGTACGAGTCTCCGTATCGATCTGCTTAGGCTCTAAACCAAACAGTTTGCGCAGATTGACGATCGGGATAATGGAGCCGCGTAGGTTCGCAACCCCTTCCACGTAATCTGGGACTTGAGGCGTCCTGGTGACTTGGCTGAGGATGACAATCTCTTGAATCTGCGCGATCCGAAACGCGTACGTTTGATTCTCGATACGGAACGCAACAAATTGAGCGACATTCCGCGTAAGGTTGTCCGACATTACATTCGAAGTCTTCAAGATGGAGGTAGCCAGAAAAAATGGGACCAAGTCATTGGGATGTTCAATATTAAGCCATTACCGGCGTGGTTTATCATAGTCAGACCCGGATTAGGCTCAAGAAAAGAGACTCTTTTCGGGAAATTCCATTCGCGTTTTTGTCTCCATCTCAGAAAATGCCGCGTTACATCGAGCAGAAGCCACAAGGATTCAGGACAGGTTCTGTGTTCGAACTTTCTGCCTGCCAATCATCTGGCCAGCGTGAACTTTCTCGCTATCGCTAATTCTTCGTCGGTTTTGATAACGAGAATACGAGGTGAGTCCTCATTGAGACAGCGAAAGGTGATGTCTGCAATGCCATCCTCAAATACTAGTGATTGATTGATTTCTTCCTCTATCTTGCATCCGATACACCCCAGCGTCTCGACGACGCGGGATCGGATCTCGGGTGAGTTTTCTCCCACACCTGCAGAAAACACCAGTACATCCAATCCACCAAGCAGCGCAAAGTAACTGCCAATCGTCTTTTGGATTCGCCGGACATAAATATCAATCGCCAACATTGCCGATGGGTCTTGTGAGTGAACGCGTTCTAGAACACGTCGAATATCAGACTCGCCACACAATCCCAATAGACCGCTTTCTTTGTTGAGAATGCGATCGATGTCGTCTGCGGTTCGTGGTGTATTGCGAAGCATGTAGAGAATGATTCCTGGATCGATATCACCGCATCGC
>JAJTID010000176.1 GCA_021300155.1 Pirellula sp. | reverse complement strand
TCCTAAAGCCTAAGGTCTAAAGCCTAAAGCCTCTTCAGTCGGGCACCTCGGAGTCGAACCGAGATCCTCCTGCTCCCAAAGCAGGCGTGCTCCCATCTGCACCTCTGCCCGATAGTTGTTGTGTCAGTGGACCTGCAGGGAGTTGAACCCTGTAGCCTTGATTGCAAGTCAAAGCGCCGACCCGTCGGCAAGCCCATTAGTTATGTCAGTGACTCGTGTGGGATTCGAACCCGACCTAGCTGGCTTGAAAGACCAGCAACCTCACCAGAAGTTGAACGAGCCATATTGGTTATGTAGGTGCGCACCTCTAGCGCAGTTATTCTCAAAGTGTTTTTTGCAAGCAACGCATTCAGTGGACTGGGAGGTGCTCGAACCCTCCTCTCCGGCTCTTCAGGCCAGCGCTATACCGTCTCAGCTACCAGTCCATCTGCATATAAAACGTTGGAAATAGGCACGAAAAAACCCGGTGTCACTTTGGGGTAACACCGGGTTCGCCAACGTTCGCTTCGTTAGTACGGCCCATTGAGTCAGACTCAGTGTTACCTCCGATGTGGATGCAAGGGTAGCGTATTCGCGTCTTGCGACACGATACAACCCTCATATCCATTAAATCGTTCGGTCAGTGTTGACTTTAGGTAACTGGGCCGTATTGAAGACATGATCTCGTATCCAGTGATTGATTGCTTTTCAGATTCCTTACCACGCCCAGTTCGAATGTACTGTGTAGCGTGTACAGGAAGATAGACGTCGCTAAGATGAATTGGTTCGCTGAATTTTTTCGGTTCGCAAGAATTCTTGCAACAAGCCAACATCCCGACATATGTATGAACGCAGATACCCAGCGAAAGTCTCCATCCTCGATGAATAATATCGAAGTATTTTTGAAAGCAAGTACGTTCGCTGTGGCCGGAGCATCGCAAGACCGATCCAAGTACGGCAACAAAGTCTTCCGTGCGATCGTCGCATCAGGTCGAACTGTTTACCCACTCAATCCGAAGGCGACTGAAGTAGAAGGCGATCCCGCGTTCGCCTCGATTGCTAGTCTACCCGTTGTCCCAGAGTCTCTATCGATTGTCACTCCGCCTCACATCACACGCGAAGTCATCCAACAAGCAATCGCCGCGGGCGTCAAGAATATTTGGATGCAACCTGGAGCAGAAGATTCCAAAGGAAGCCAAGCCGCCAGGGAAGCTGAACTCAATGTCATCGACGATGGAAGTTGTATACTTGTCCTTCTTTCCATCGAGCGATCATCGAAGTAGAGGTCTAATCTCATGAAGTCCCAACAAGAACAGAACCCAAGCGGAAACACCGTAGCAGCGAATGTTAAGAAGAGCGAAAAGACGTGCCAACCGGCTTGCCCTGCTTGCGGCGGATCGTTGATCGACATCCGCGCGAAGTTGCAATGTTCCAAGTGTCACAGAATTTGCGAGACTTGCTGCGAAGGTGGTCGTGGATAGCCTCGACTCAAACCACTTATGAGTCTAGCAGGCCACCAATAATCCATCTTCAACAACTAGTTCCACAATTTGCGCCTTGGCTTGCTGTTCGGTTAACTCACCGCGGAGGATTTTGACATTGGAAGGGGCAACAATTCCAAGCGAAATAGATTCTGGCTAACTCTTCGGCCGCCTATCGTTGATCGGGAAATCATCCCGTAGTCCAGCCCACGACCGTCACAAGAACAAGCAGATTATAACCCAGTATATGTTATCCATAGTTTTAAAGCTGATGCACGGTTCCCTCTGTTATAGTTTATTATCCTCCATTCGGTAGCGCATACTGATCACGGGAAGTCCCAGAAATCTGACGTGATGATCACATCGCAATACCTCGTGTTCGTCAATGTATACCCGAAACGATTCTTGAAGCGAGTTGATGCGCCATACTCGGAGTACGTTATTCAGTTTCTGAACGCGATAGAATCCAGCATCACCATATTCCGTGCCGTTTGACGAGAGCATTAGCTCCCCATTCCGTCCGGCGACTGGTTTTAAGATGACGGTAGCGTTTCCATCGGGCATTGGAAAGACAACCTTGATGCAGTTGGTGTCATTTATCGGAGTGCGTTCAATCATGTAGAAACCGGTATAAATGACACGGTCAGTCCCATTGATTTTTCGCAGCCAGCCAGTGTACTTCCGGCGACCGTCTGGTGTATTAAGTAGAATGATCTCGCTCGTCATTCCCTTTGCCGTGTCCAATGCCTGAATAGGAAAATTCAGCTGATTCACCTTTCGGCTAATCGTGCTAACTAAAAGCCACAATGCAATATTTGCCGGAAAATAGCTTTGGGCCTGAACATCCATTCGATAACCGGCAGTGTTTTCGTAAAACCTTCGGATTTTTCCGTTGATCGATTCCGGTTCAAACGAATCGCTTTTCATTCGGTCAAAATTGTCGATCAAGCCTCCCGATACGACGTTACGATAAACAATCAACCCTTCATCTCGAGCGCATTCTTCATAAGGTTGATCGCCGATGTAGTCACTACCGAGCGGACCGCGAAGCCAAGGGTCTAACTCGAATGACGTTCGAACACCGAATAGCCAAACGAGGAGGTAAATGAATTGTGCGCCCAACCGTGCGATTACATGCTCGCGCGAATAATTGCGAGAGTATCGCGATCCATAAGTTCAGCAACGTAGTGATCAAATTGCGATCAAACTTCCCATGGACAAACTTGCTATTATCCCCAGGTTCAAGGGCGAGCTCCCAGAATTTTGGTCTGTAATCCCTGATGAGTCAATTCAGTTATCCCGGTTTGCGAAGCTATTATCCCGGTTTGGAGCGACCGGGCGATACGTGTTATCCCCGGTTGATTGATAAATTGCACTCGTAGGTATAGCGCTCAAGCCTGAATAGGTTTTGTTGGTTTTGGAACTTGGTGACCGGGATGTCCTCGAGGAAGATTGTTGGGCCAGGAGTAGCCGGTAGGGAGGTAGTACGGATGACCATTATCCCGGCCCTTGCAAGCTAACATCTTTTACGCATGCTTTGTCATTTGGACGGCGTTTGTCACGAGAGCGTTCAAGGCGAGTTGCGTTCGAGTGCGAAGCATCTTGCCGATCCAGGGAGACAGAAAGATCCACGGCGTCACTGGAAGCATTGAGAAACCGAAAGTGACCAGCATCCATTTCCAGCCTTGTGCCCAAGGTGCTCCGAAGCCGACACCGAATTGTTGCCCGATCACGAAACCACCTATTAAGCAGAACAGGATTCCGAGAACCAGGCCCAGTAGCAAGGGAAATCGGTTTAGGAATCGTTGCATAGATTCGACGCCACCCAGTTCTGCTTCGAGGCCCAATTGATTGCCTTCTAACGTCAGGCAGATTTTGGACGCTCCGAGTAATGCATTCTGCTTGGTACTATTCAAACCTGGCCCAATCAAGCTTGCAGTCCGTTCGTTGCGGTTGACGATTGTAAATCCATTGTTGGTCAAGATAGCGAGTGCCGCTTGGAGCGTTTCTTCACTCGGACGAGGCATAATGGCGGATGTAGTGTACGTTTGCATGTTCTTAGTATTGCGATCCTCGTACGATGCAGATCTTCGATGCTTGCTCCATCAAGTGTTCAAGGGATAGTACTGAATCGATGAATGCGAACCCAAGGGACTCGACCTCATTCGGTTTCATCGACGAAAAGAGGTATAGGCTTCGTTGTTCACGAATGGAGCGCAATACAGCGGCGGGAAATGCATCTTCGACATGAGCTTTAAGTAAACGACGATTCGCCTCTTCGCTCGGCGCGTCGGAAGCTAAGTCACGGATCCCTTTGGTGGCTTTCTTGACATCACAACAAACCACGATCCGTCCATCTGTTTTGCATAATGATTCCGCTTGCGATGCAGCCCGAGCGATGGAAAGCCAGTTCTGCTGGTCCTCTTTGCCATCGACCATCGCTATCACCAAATCGAACGCATTCGGGTCGACCGATGTTAGCAACTCTGTCGCTTGTCGAAACACTTTGTCAGGTTTACCCGCCAGTATTTCTGCAACATGACCATCTAGAGATGGTACGACAGCAATCGCAAAGTGAATGCCAACCAACCAGCCTGCTTCTTGGCTTAGGTTTTCATGTTGATGCAATTGAGTCACATTGTCTTCAAGCCATGCGATGCTCCAGCGGAGCTGCGATGCCGCGTCCATAAAGCTAGGGGCAATACCATAAAGATCCGAAGAGAGTGGACACGCCACCGTGCGGGCACAATAGATTGGAATGGTAACATCTGCATCGATAAGCTCTCTCTGCACGTAAATCGCATCCGCCGTCTCGCTTGCGGCGACGTAAGCGTGCGAGTCGATATTTTTTGGATCGTGGAGGACTAGTGAAATCTCGGACAAAGAAAGATCCGCAAGTCGTTGTCGAATGTGTTGGATTCGGGCGTCCACTGCCGTACCTAACACGAGTGTTAGTCGAGACGGTTCTATCCCACGTGCCACCATGTACTGCACAACAGCGACTACGATGTGTTCACCCTCTGGGATACCATCTTCCACCGCAATCGTAACGCGGTCATCTTCCAAGATCCCTTGAACGAGTGGTGGGTAATCCAGAGGGGAATCTAACTGCTGCGAGATCATGGCGTCATAATCGTCGCGTGTGTCTTTCCTTCCATGCGCGACAACCACTGTTTCGTCCGTCAACTTGAGTTGAATGCGGATACTGCCAATCATCGTAGCGAGTGTATGGTTGGTCATCGCCGTTCCTTCATCCATTGTTGGTATAGTTTAACGTGCGAAGATACCATGTTCTCCAAAGAGTGGTTCTCTTTCACAAATTGTTGCGCCTGAGTGATGAGGGCCGCACGGAGAGAATCGTCGCGAAATAACTCATTTGTTTGTCGTGCTAATGAATCGACGTCACCAAGAGGGAACAACAGCCCCGTTTTGCGATGGTGTACTAGATCTCGATTGCCAGGAATGTCGGACGCAATGACTGGCACGCCTATTTGCATAGCCTCGAGGATGACATTCGATTGCCCCTCGTAAAGGCTGCCATTCCAAAGTACTGATGCATGTGGCAGTAGCTGCGCGACATCCATTCGTTCGCCCACCATAAACACTTGGGAGGATGCTCGAACATTATCGCTGTATTGTTCCAATCGCGCCCGTTCGGGACCTTCACCAATGACGATGTAGCTCGTGTTCTCGTGAAACACTCGTAGTGTTTCTGCTGTCCAGATCAGGTCTTTGTAGCCTTTTTGTTGCCATAATCTTCCGACCGACATAATCCACTTTCGTTCAGGAGAAACCCCTAAACGCTTTGCGGCTTCTTCGCGGGTGATGGCGGTCACCGCTGATTCGGTCACTGCATTTGGAATCAACGAGAAGTAGTCGTTTGGTATTCCGTGCTTCACATAGAAATCAATGACACCGGTGCTGTTGGTTGTTATTTTTTTTGTACGGTGTGCGAGAAAACGATCGATCCAAAACTGACTTGATTTTTTCCATGGATCAACGGATCGTTCGGACCCAACGACGATGGGAACATGGGCTGAGATTGCAGCACTTCGCCCGTAAGCATTTGCCGCGAACAACCAAGTGTGGACTATATCCGGTTTCGTTTTCAAGAAGTGTTGTCGAAGACGTTGCCAAGCGAATGGATCTATCTTACCTCGTTTCTCGGCGAAATAAATCGGAATGTCGCGTTCCCTTAGCCACACTTCCCGTGGCCCACTCCGCGTGATGGAAACAACTTCTGTTTCAAAAAGTTCGCGAGGCAGACCATCCGCGAGGAGGCACAATTGCTTTTCAGCGCCGCCCTGATCAAGGGTTGGGATGACTAATGCGACTTTACACTTCATTTTGATCAGTTCCCCGTCGCTTGTTCCAAAAGTCGTCGCCACGATTCGAGTTCTCGCGACGCGGGATTACTTTGTTGATAAGCATTTTTTAACTGTAATGCATTTTGACGGAAAACCGTTGCGTTAGCGTACCATCGATGAAGCTTTAGTGCCAAGTCTGTTGGGGAGCAGTACATCGACTCCTGAATTCCAGGAACGACACCATTTTGCAAATCTGCCATTTCTCGTACCAGGACTGGTAGACCAGCGGCGATGATTAACGGAAGGGTGAACTGAAGCGATTCCCCCGGCGATGTCACCCAGGCCAAGTCTGCAACGTGGAGAATCTCCTCCAAGTCATCGAAGCAATCAAAGATGAGGATTTCACGGTGCCACCCTCTGTCTTTCAGAAAATCGTAGATGGTATCGTTTGAAATACCAGAATCAACTATCCACATGCGCACAGACGCCCCCGCGTCCAAAAGGTCGCATACTGCCAGCAATACGTTCCGAAGTTCGTTCCAGGAGGTATTGCCCAAATGCACCATCAACGGAGTATTGTTTGGCACGACGAAATCCCCACTGAGCTTTGCCAAGCAGTCGCTTGCCGATTTTCTTCTTTCTGGACTCCTCTGTATTCTGGAAAAAGAGGAGAAGCCGATTCGATGGACATGGGATTCATGGATTCCGCTGGCGATCAGCATGCGATGGCTGTTCGGCAAGGGGGTGACGATCCATCGGCATCTCCGTATTGCTTCCACTTTGGCGGAGAGTTGTAGGCGGATATTGGGTGCTCCTTCCGCGAGGAACTCATCGGGCGCGAAACGGGCGATGATTGGAATGGGCCAGCGTCCTTGCTTTGAAAGCAAGACTTGTAACAGGGAGTCAGCTCTGTCCACGTAGATTGCATCGAAATCTTCCAACCGAGACTGAACCCACTGAACCAGGTTTCTCTGGAAATGGGTCTCGTTCCAGTTGGTGTGTGGGGACGGCAAGATTCGAAACACCGACACGTTGCGAATTCTGAATTGGTCTGTCCAATCCTGGTGCCAACGTGCAGTGAGAACTGTTGGCTCGACCGATATCTGATGCAACGAAGATGTCCATTGGAGTAGACGTTGGCAGCTATCTTCGCTCAATGGCCAGAAACGCCTGGCGACAACCAGCAATCGAAGTGGTCGAAGTTGAGACATGCCAACCATCAGATCGGAGGATGCTTTTCAATATCGGAAGGTTCGAGGATCGCCACGTGTGGTAAGTTGCGATAGAGATCCTCGTAGTCCAGTCCATATCCAACCACGAATGCATTTGGGATCTCGAACACGACATAATCTGGTCTTGTAGCGACGACGCTTTGGCCTGATTTGTTAAGGAATACTGCCGTTTGAAGCGATCGAGGTTGAAGCTCTAGCAGCCGCGCGGAAACTTGTTCCAGTGTCTTGCCCGTATCGAAGATATCGTCGATCAGCAAAACATCTCGTCCGGAAATGTCCAGCATCATTTGGTCTTGGATTCGCAATTCGCCTGAGGTCATGGTTCCGCGATACGAACTAGCTTGAATCAGACTGATTCGTACTGGCATCTCCAAGCAACGGATCAGATCGGCAAGCATAACAAGACTGCCCGTCATGATCGACACGATCGTTAATGTTTGATGTTCATAACGTCCGTTGAGTTGAGCCGCAAGCCGATGAATGCCTTTGCGAATTTCAGACTCATCTAACAGTATCTTCACCAGAACCCTCCATCACTGGATTGGACCTATCTTCGAATATCCCACAACGCTCTAAGTATGCCGCTATGCTCTAGCTGTGTGCTGTATTCGCAGACTTCTTTGGCAAGAATCCAAAAAAGAAACAACCGAGCATGATCAACCAAAACCCAGAGCATTCCGGTCGTCGGAAATCATGAAAGTCCAACAGTTTGGCTGCGACCTTGATCGGGCCCCCGTCGTGGTGTTCGCCCATGCCGAGCGGCCACGAATTGGTTAGCCAATTTTCATAAGCTGTTACCCAGCCGTTCCGCATATTTTCTATTCCGGCAAACCATGGTTGCCAAGTTCCCAGCCACGAAGCCCCTTGGAAGCTCCAGTCGCTATTGAATGCCCAATCTGCCAAGAGTTTGAAACCGATAACACTGACTAGCAAATAAGCAGAAATCTCAAATCTTGGGAATCTCTCAAGCAACTTCACAAAAATCGAAGCGGCATATCGCATGAGAACAACACCGAGAATTCCACCGGTTATGACGACCCAAAGTTTTTCCTTTTGCGATCCAGCGACAGCCATAGCTGCCAGGATAGAGTCGACGGCGAAAGCAATGTCGGTCACTTCGATTACAAAGACGGTCTTCCAAAAAAGTCCCATCGAGTGTTTTTCAACATTGCACGAGGCATTATCTGGATAGGTCGTACCTGGTACATCTTCACCATCCTGCGTTACCAAAGATGCTGCGATCGGTACGCGTTGTTCGATCTCGATGTTCTCTCGATTGATATCGAGGCTTTCACCCGTATCGGCATCCACTAACTTTGGATTTCCTAACTCGTCGAGCACGAGCTTTTCGTTGCCTTCTTCCTGGTGTTCGAGCAAAAGGTGTTTGAGAGCGATGAAAACGAGATAGGCACCTCCCAGCAGTTTGACAAACGTATACTGGAGCAGGTAGCTAGCGAAAACAATGGCAATGACACGAGCGACAAAAGCGCCGATCAATCCGTATGAAAGTGCCCGTGCCCTCATGTGCTTGGGGAGTCGCTTCGCCAGCATTCCCAATACGAGCGCATTATCGATGGAGAGCAGACCTTCCAAAACTATCAAGAGTCCAATAGTTGCCAGATCAGCCGGAACGATATTTTGTCCGAGAATGGTGACAGCGATCGGAAGATCGAACATAGGAAACCGATATCAGTATTAAAACGGGACCAACAAAGACACAGCGTTCGAAAAGAATATCGTACTAAGCGGCAGGGAACAGCCACAGAAGGCCAAACTTCCCCAAAAAACTAGGCGCAGCGACAAATCATCCATCCCTGGGAATTTCTATGAGCGATGCTAAACTAGATTGGGCTTTCGCGTGTGCGTGATGCACCGCCCCTACACATTGTGCATTTTTTCGGCTGACTTGATTGAATATGACCGACCCAACCCCTTTTTCAGACTCCGTTCAGGATTCCTCCACTCCAGCATCTGGAGTTTCCTCAACAGAGTCTCCTGGCTTGGTATCTGGCAATTCCGGAGTTCTCCCTAGCGGCCCAGTCGGTCTTGCGGTCAACGGGCCAATCAATCTGGAGGCAATCCGAAAACTGCGTGAACAACAGCTACAATCTGAACCTCCTAGGCCTCCAAAGCGAGATCGTGCCCCGAATCGACCTCAAAAAGCGCAATCGGACTCGCCTGCTGGTTCTGCCGGGGAGTCGGGGTCTTCTGAACCGGAAAAGATTGATGCAGAAGCCTTAGCGCCTCGATATAAGTCCAATAAAGATTCGGCACCGACGATTGCTCCTAAAGTTCCTGTACCCAGTACTCGGCTTCGCGATCAACAAGAAGACGACGAGCTAGAAAACGCGTTGTCCGGCTCGAATCTTGACGGACTCATGATCGGTGACCGGTCTTTGAAGGTCGGACGACGACTTGAAGATGGATCGCGACATCCTGGTAAAGTCATCAAGGTTCATAACGCGAACGTATTCGTTAGTCTTGGTGGTCCAGACGAAGGAGTCGTTTCCGTATTGCAATTTGATGAGCTGCCGACCGATGGCCAAGCGGTCGATGTACTCATCCGCTCGTTCAATGCCGAAGAAGGACTATATGAACTTGCTATTCCAGGCGAAACGATCGCGGTTAACGATTGGGATGACCTAAACGAAGGCGCAGTCGTTGAAGCCAAGATCGAGAGTGCAAACACTGGTGGCGTCGAATGCAAAGTGGGGAATATTCGCGGATTCATTCCGATGAGCCAGCTTGCTGAATATCGAATTGAAACCGCGGCTGATTTCATTGGTCAAAAGTTACTCTGCGTCATCACCGAAGCTAACCCGCGACGTGGAAATCTTGTTCTTAGTCATCGCGCTGTTCTAGAACGAGACAAGGAAGCCAAGCGGAAAGAGAGAATGGCTTCCATCCAAGTTGGTGACCAATGCGAGGGAACTGTTCGCAAAGTCATGGATTTCGGCGCCTTTGTGGATATCGGTGGTCTTGACGGCCTAATACACGTTTCACAACTCTCTTGGGAGAAAATCAAACATCCGAGCGAAGTGATCAAGGAAGGTGACACGGTTCAAGTTCGTATCGAAAAGATCGATGCGGTCACAGGGAAGATTGGGTTGTCGTACCGATCAGCACAAGATAATCCATGGAGCGACGTTGAATCTCGATTCCCAGTCGGAGCTGTAGTGAGTGGAACTGTTTCGCGATTGGCTAACTTCGGCGCTTTTGTCAAACTCTCGACCGGAGTGGAAGGTTTGGTTCACATTTCGGAATTAGCGCATCGACGCGTTTCCTCGGTTTCGCAAGTTCTCCAAGAAGGTCAGGAGGTCGAAGTCAAGGTATTGACCGTGGAGCCCGACTCTCAACGTATAGGACTCTCATTGCGAGCGACTCAAGCAAAACCGGAATCCGAAAGCAAAGCGAAGCCTGCGGAACCTGAAATTGAAGAAAAACGCGCTCCCGCTGTCAAGAAATTCCAAGGTGCACTCAAAGGGGGAACCGGGAACAACAATGGTGGCGAGCTCTTCGGGCTCAAACTCTAGGGAAGCGAGTGTTCTTAGCACGACGGAGTGTTAATCCAAGAAACGTGTTGCGGTTCTATCGAATCTACTTTCAGCAGTGGGCAACTCTTGAAATCTGCAATTTTCGACCATGAATGCAACGCTCCGCGAAAAGAATCTTGTGGCAACTACAAAAACCTTAGACAAATCCGGGGATCGGGTTCGAGATATGTTCGCGCAGATCGCTCCACGATACGATCTGATGAACCATGTTTTGTCCCTAAATATCGACAAGCGTTGGAGATCGAAAACTCTCAAACTTCTCGACCTGACACCCGGAGTTCCGGTGCTTGATGTTTGCACGGGGACTGGCGACCTAGCCCTCGCGATCGCGCGCGAGCTCGGACCAACGGTTGAAGTTGTCGGTACCGATTTTTGCGCCCCGATGCTGGACATTGCAAGGACGAAACAGGCAAAGACACTGCCAGGATTCGACAATCTACAGTTTATCGAAGCGGATACTCAAGATCTTCCTTTCCCCGACAACCATTTCCAATGCGTTTCCGTTGCATTTGGGCTCCGCAACGTGGCAGACACCATGGTCGGCCTAGGTGAGATGATTCGCGTGGCACAGCCGAACGGGAAAATCGCTGTTTTGGAGTTCTCGAAGCCGAGAATGTTCGGACTGCGACAGCTCTACAATGCATATTTCTTGCATGTCTTGCCACGCATCGGACAAGCGATGGCAAGGAACGATAGGTCTGCGTATGAATACTTGCCGCAGAGCGTTCAGCAGTTTCCTTGCGGTGAAGAATTGGTTGCAACGATGCGGTCTGCGGGTTTAGCCGACGTCACCATGCTTCCGATGACTCTGGGTGTTGTGACGCTATACGTTGGCACGAAGAGGGCATCATGAGCGATGATTCAAATCTCCCGCTGGTCGTTGGTATCACCGGAGCGAGCGGCGCTGTGTATGCCGCTAGGTTGATTCAATGTTTGGCCACTTCCCAAGTACCCATGCATGTCGTTGTTAGCCCTTCCGGAGCCGAAGTTGTTCGACAAGAGCTCGGGCTACAGCTCGGCATGAATCGAAAAGACATAACACCATTACTTCAGTACTGTTGGCCGAACTCATCCCGATGGCCAGCACTCGAACGGAAGCAATGCGCTGAGTATGCAAGTCAGATTCGAGTCCATGAGTATTCTGACTACCTGACACCGATCGCCAGCGGATCGTTTCTAACACGCGGTATGGTAATTTGCCCATGCAGTGGTTCCACTCTTTCCGGGATCGTTCATGCAGCATCTAACAACCTGATAGTCCGAGCTGCAGACGTGCATATCAAAGAGCATCGCAAGTTGATCTTGGTCCCACGTGAAACACCGCTGTCGTCGTTCTATATTCAGAATATGCAGCGTGCGTCCGAAGCGGGGGCCGTGGTTATGCCAGCCTCCCCGGGGTGGTACCACCAAGTAGAATCTATTGTGGACTTAGTGGACTTTATTGTTGCTAGGATTCTAGATCATCTAAAGATACCTCACACTTTGATGCAACGATGGGGGGCACCGCCAGTGGCTATGTCAAAGGAGGGCTTATGAAAGAGCACTCGTTGGACAAACAGTCGCTGGAAAAGAAATTGGCAAAGAAGCGACTAGAGAGTAAACAAGTCGCTGCGCCCGAGATTGCCGATGGTAAATCGTCGACAAGCAGGCCTCCGAGCAAAGCACCAAACAGCATCGATGGGAACCGGATGCTTGGCGGAATGCGAAAGTTTTTTGAATTGATTCGGTTCAGTCATACTATTTTTGCTTTGCCGTTTGCATTGCTGGCAACGGTATGGGCCTATTTGGTGCCGCTCCCGGCTACGGAGGCAGTCATGACTGAAAGTTACTTGCGTTTCCGATGGCAAGACCTCGCTGGTATTTTGATTTGCATGGTTGCAGCCAGAAGCTTTGCCATGGCAGTCAATCGTTTGTTCGATCACGATGTCGATGCCGAGAATCCTCGAACTGCCAAACGGCATCTACCTGCCGGCGAACTGACTCGCACGAGTGTAACCTTGTTTATCGTTGGGTGTGCTGTATTGTTTGTTGCCGGGTGTGCCTTGTTCCTCCCGAATTACTGGCCACTCATCCTGTGCCTGCCCGTACTTTGCTTTCTCGCGGGTTATAGCCTGACGAAACGCTTCACTCGGTTCGCACATTTCTGGCTCGGAGCTGCCCTGATGCTTGCTCCGATATGTGCCTGGATTGCACTGCGCGGTAGCCTACTGATCAATCATCCATCCGATCTTGCTCCTGCGGTTTGGTTGGCAATGGTTGTGTTGTTCTGGGTTTCCGGATTCGACATCATCTATGCATGCCAAGATCAGGAATACGATGCACAAGCGGAATTGTTTAGCATACCCGCTAAAATTGGAGTGTTAAATGCTCTGCGAGTTGCCAAGTCGTGTCACTTGTTGATGTGGATAGTTGCTTTTGCTATGACTTTTGCGGTTCCACAGCTGAGTTTAGGCTGGTTGTTTTGGACCGCGCTCGTGGCGGTGGGGCTTCTTCTGGCTTGGGAGCACAGCGTTGTATCGGAGAAGTCTCTGGAACGCGTAAACTTTGCATTTTTTCAATTAAACTCTGTTGTAAGCTTGGTGTTCCTTTTTGCTGGAAGCCTCGATGCTTGGTTGAGATAACAAAATGATTGCACCGAAAATTCAAGATCGCATGCGTTCCATTCGCGAAACTGTAGAGAATGGTGGACGACTCGGAATGGAAGATGGGATTTTCCTCTATTCACCAGAGGTGCCTCTGCATGAGGTTGGTGAGTTAGCGAATTACGTTCGCGAGAGGATCAATGGAAACGTTGGTTACTACAACATCAATACCCATCTCAATCCTACGAACGTGTGTGTCTACCGATGCCGCTTTTGTGCGTTTCGCGCCGACCTTCGGGATCCGAAAGGGTACGCCATGAGCGAAGAACAGATTTTGGCTCGCGGTAAAGAGGCCGAAGACAATGGCTGTACCGAGATGCATATTGTAGGAGGGTTGCATCACAAACTCGGATATGATTGGTATCGCGGTATTCTAGAGACACTCCATAATGCGTATCCTCAAATTCACTTGAAGGGCTGGACCGCCGTAGAAATCAACTGGTTCGAATTCTTGACCAAGAAATCGTCGAAAGAAATTCTAACCGATCTTCGCGAAGCGGGGCTCGGCAGTATGCCGGGCGGAGGGGCTGAGATATTTCATCCTGAAGTGCGTGATCAACTGTGCGAGCACAAAGCGAATGCTCACAAATGGATCGAGATTCACCAAGCGGCTCACGAGATCGGTTTGAAGACCAACTGCACTATGTTGTACGGACATGTCGAGCAGCCTTACCATCGAATCGATCACTTGCTTAAGCTGCGCGATCTACAAGACAAGACCGGTGGTTTTCAGACGTTTATTCCATTAGCGTTTCATCCGGAGAACACCAAACTGTCCAATTTGAAAAAGCCGTCCGCATTGATGGATTTGAGGACGATGGCAATCTCTCGACTGATGCTTGATAATGTTCCGCACATCAAGGCATATTGGATTATGCTTGGGATAGGTACCGCACAGACCGCCCTCGCTTATGGTGCCGATGATATCGATGGTACGGTTCGGCACGAGCTAATATACCACGACGCGGGAGCAACTACTCCTGAGATGTTGACGATTGAACAAATTAAGAATCTGATCGTCGAGGCCGGCAGGGATCCAGTCGAACGTGACACCGTTTATCGCCGAGTTCACCGAAATCCGGACAACTTTAAAGAGTGGACTCTCGGTGACGATGTACCTGTTTTGGCAATGCAGCGATAGGTTTCTTTCGAGGTCATTCGATTGGCAGAGTATGACACACGGATGATCTTGGCTGATCGCGATGCAAGAGTCTATATCTGACGCGCAGGCCTATATTGATGCGTCGGATCATGCGAAAAGTCATGGTAGACCATGGCAAAGCGTGCATGATTTTAGAGTATCTCGCGTTTTCGACTCACATAATCCCAAAGCACGAATCGATCTAAGTCGTTTCCTGATGTGAAGAACACTCGCCCCTTCGATTGCTCGGCCAATCGGTGCGCGAAGCGGATGTCTTCTTCTGACTGCGACCAGCTAGGGACCAAGAATAAATTGATTGTGATTCCATCGCGTGTGCAGAGCATGGCCTCTCGCATGGTTTCCAACTCCGTTCTCGGATCAGGAGGGTAAAGGAGATAGAGCATCTCTCCCTCGAAGTGCGCGGTTGGCAGCCCATCGGTTATGAGTACGATCTGTTTGTTAGGCGTATCGATCGTTGCCAGATTCTGCCTGGCGATCCGCAAGGAGTGTTGGATATTGGTAAAGTGAGGAGGCACCTCAGACTCACTTACGCGAGGATCGCTCATGTCTGCTTTCAGCCTAACAACCGGATTGTGTATCGTGACTGGCTTTGGCATTAAGTCTATGATTTCGCCAGGCTTGGCTAGTTTCGCAAAAGAATACATCTCGACGAAACGCAAGAAATCGCCTGGATATTCACTCGATATCAACCCTTGGAGTGCCAAGGCCATTCGTTTGACATTCATATACTGGCCGTCATAGCGCATGGAACCGCTCATGTCCATAATGACGACCGTGCCGCATTTCGGGTTATTGCGAGTGCGGAAGACTTCCATGTCCTCTGTCCGTAGCCGTATGGGACGTTCGCCAGGGCGTTTGAGAAGGGCATTGATAATCGATTGTGTGGCATCCAGATTGCTGACGGAGTCTCCGAATTCGTAAGCCTTGGTGGATGGCAACTCCACGCTACCATCGCCAACAATTCGCCCTTGATGACGCCCAGAGCGAGAGGCTTTGAGGTCCGAAAATATTCGCTCTAGCAATCGACTTTGAAAGGCTTTGTACGCTTTCGGCGTAAGTTCAAAATTTCCCTTTTCGTTCTGGTCCAATCCCTGTCGCTCAGCCATTTCTCGTACGTAATTGTTGATTTGCTCGCGCAACTCGTTCAATTCGTTTAAGTTTGATTCTGGCGCGAATTGAGACAGCGCTTCCATGTCAATGAGCCCAATTTGAGCTGTCTTGGCCGCTTCCTCAAGTTGTTTCAGCAACTCGTCGATTTGCTCAAGTGTCTTCTTGAGTTCAATCGCTTCTGGAATATCTACTTTCTCGCTCCCGGTAAACAAATACTTGCTTAGCAGTTCGTCGATCTGATAAAGCTCGGAGAGTGATTCCATCGCGTGAAGTACTTGGCCAGAAAATTCTGCTGACTCTCGATCGGACCGGTACCACAATTGTTCAAAGAGATAGATCTGCCTTGAGTGAACTGCTTTGTGGAAGTCGGATTTAAACTTGCCAGGAGGTTGAATACGTTTAGTGATCTTCTCAAAGCGATTGGCCGCTTTTTTGTCCAAACCCTGGACTTGGTACGTTTCAAGGATCTTCCGTTTTCGTTCTTCCAGCATCTGCCGTAAGGAGTCAATGCTCGGACCTAGACCAGAGATTTGACTCGGGTCCAAACGGATCGCGCGAGCAAGTTCCTCCTGACTGAGTTCACGATACTTTCCGTACGCAAGCGCATGCTCGAAAGCGCCGGACACGAGATCCGGTGCCTCGGCCGTCGGGCTAGGAAACTCACTCGGATTGAACTTTTGGTAGATGTGGACAATTCCGCCGACAGATTCGGAACGCATAGAACAAACCGTTGGATGGAGTCTCATTTTCGAAGCACTCAATTCTAGCAAGCGGTAAAGATACCTAACCCAACACTCCCCCAAAAACGGCTCGAATGACCGGGATGCTCAATGAATTCCCGAGCAAGTGCCATAATTGTCGTTGCGAAAGCTCGTCCGGAAAAACGAAGTCGTCGCTAAATCCAAGCAATCGACAAACCTCGCGAGGAGAAAATCTTCGATACCCCGTTTCTGTGACTAAGTAGGAACCGGATCGAATGACAGATTTTCCGTAGGCGGCAGTAAAGCAGGCTGCAATCGAATCTACGTTTTTCGGATGCACACGATCGATGGCCTTCTCATACTGATTGGCCATACGATTTGCCAATCGAAGCGATTCGATTTCATCGTTCGATGCATCAAGAAAATCGGAGAGACGGACAGGGGCTACGTTTTCATAGGTTCGACTCAACCTCCGTTTTCTTTCCAGGCTAGCGATCGCATAAAAACGAGGACGAAAATTTGGCCAGCCCAGTTGCGTGGGACACGTGATTGTCCAATCCACATGGTATCCACCTTTTCCCCATTCTCGACAAATTCGAAAGAACGCATCCGATCTCTCAAAGCCTACTACATTCTCGATACAAATTAGGGACGGGAGTACTTTGGGAACGATCTCGATCAAGTGTTTCAACGCCACACTACGCGGATCCTCCAAACCAGCCGATTTACCTCGTCTGGTAAAAGGTGTGCACGGAGGGCTTATCCACCAAAGGTCAGCCGACTGCTTGTGAAACCACTCCTCAGGAAGCGCAGAAATCTCTGCAATCAAATAGGGGTGACTAAAGTTGCATCGATAAACTCTGGCCGCTTGTTCATTAATATCGACCGCCGTAACATTGGTTTGATTTCGGAAAGCGGCTGAAAATCCACCAATCCCTGCAAAAAGCTCCAAGCACTTCACAATACATCCCTTCCCACTTCGCCGTCGCTCTCCTAGTTTAACAAAGCTATACGAACGTTCTTACTGAATTCCTCGCCCTATTCTAGCCGAATCGCGCGAAGAATTGGCCCTGTTCATTGCATTCGGCGAAGTTGTTCTGTGAAATGCTTCCAATTGCATGGACTGAAAGTTTCAGTTCTCATGTGCGGTTTTCGGCAAGGTAAGTCACGCCAAACTTTCTATTCTCGTTTCGGATGCTCACACCATGGAAGTTGCTGCAAATCAATGGATCGAACGGCAATCGGAACTTATGCCGATTTGTGCTCGGAACGAGTCGAGTCAAAGCGAATCGTTGAAAGAATTACTCGCGACTCAGAAGGATCTTTTGGGATCCAATCGCGAGGCGATGCTTTGGCTGCGAATCGGTTTGATTGAGCGCCCCCACGATATCGTACAATCCGCGACAAAGGGAATCCCTGCCTACATCCACGGTGTCGTCCATCGACTCGAAGGAGACTATTGGAATGCCAACTACTGGTTCCGCCGCGTCGGTAACTCCGAGTTGATACAGGACATTGCTTCCGCTATTTCTCAAAATAGCACTGTCGACTCGTTCGATCCCGCGGATTTCACCAATCAAGTTGAAACTTGGAATAGTACGAAAGATTCGGCCAAGTCGGCTGAACTTCGACGAATCGCTACGCAGGAGTGGAAAGCTCTGTGGGCGATGCTTTAAGTCGAGGCTGTTGCTGAGTTGCACAATGAAAAGCACCTAGTCCAAAAATAAACTCCGATGCGTCGATACCTACCATGGTGCGATCAGGAAACAACCCTTGCAGCGTCTTGAGTGCTGATTCATCCGTCTCTCGAAAACCAAACATGGGGACGATCACAATCTCATTCGCTATATAAAAATTGCAATAACTCTCGGGCACCCTTTTCCCTTGGATGTATCTCGGTGGTGGAGTTACTAAGGGGACGATCTCTAGGGGCCGATCGTTCGCATCCGTAGACTTCTTGAGCACTTCGAATTGTTTTGCAAGCTTCGGCGCATTGCTGTCTTGCAGGTTGTAAGAAACAGCAGCTACAACGAGACCAGGTTTCACAAATCGTACAAGCTGATCGATATGACTGTCCGTGTCGTCCCCAGCCAGTTCGCCACCGTCAATCCATAAAACCTTGCGAACTGCCAACATACGTTGCAGCTCTGCTTCGACGAGTTGCCGCGTCCAATTCGGATTGCGAGTCGAAGCAAGTAAACAACTGCTAGTCGTCAGAAGCGTTCCTTCGCCGTCGGTTTCTAGTCCTCCGCCTTCGGCTATCAAGTTCGAAACAAACGTGCGACATTGAATTGTCTCAGATTGCAAGACACTTGACTTGCAGATCAGGGCTGCTGCATTTGTATCATCATCATGTGGGTGGTACTTTTCGCCCCATGCATTAAATCTCCAAAGAACAGCCCCGAGTCCAGTTCCATTTTGGTTCAGAAGAAATGTTGGGCCATAGTCGCGAATCCAACAGTCATTGGTGGGTATGTCGTGGACATAGACATTCTTGGCGTCGCCTAGTTGCATCGTTGCTTGCTCGAGGATCGACGGAGGCCCACCCAAAACGTGGACCTTTTCGACCTCGGCCAGCGTTCGTATCATCTTTTCCGTGATGGGCGGGATGGCATGCAGCAATCCGGGCCAGGTGTTGGGATTGTGAGGCCAGGCGATCCACGTTGCCTCGTGAGGTTCCCATTCTGCGATCCACCGATATCCAGCCTCCATTGCCGATCCTGCCACTTGAGGTTCAATCATGTTGCGTCAATCCATCTCTTGGTGAGATCATGGTAAGCATCGATTCGACGATCGCGGAGGAACGGCCAATGAGTGCGCTGCGTATCGATCGCATCAAGATTGCATTCTGTCAAAACGATTTCTTCTGAATCGTGTTTGGCCCGGTGCAACAAGTTTCCAGCAGGATCAAACACAAAAGATGCACCCCAGAACTCAAGTTCGTCCTCGATTCCGACTCGATTCGCCGCACCAACGAACAAGCCATTAGCAATCGCATGCGATCGCATCATCGTTTCCCATGCCTCGTGTTGACTCTTGCCAAATGTCGGTTTATCCGGGCCGAACCACCCGATGGCTGTCGGGTAAAGAAGTATTTCGGCACCTTTCAACGCAAAAAGTCTAGCAGCTTCGGGATACCATTGATCCCAACATACTCCAACACCAATCTTTCCGAACTTTGTTTCTGCAATAGAGAAGCCGGTATCTCCAGGGGTGAAATAAAACTTTTCATAGTAAAGCGGGTCGTCTGGAATATGCATTTTGCGATAGAACCCGCAAAGGGCACCGTCTGCGTCGTAAACGACTGCCGTGTTGTGGTAGAGTCCGTGAGCCCGTCGTTCGAAGATAGACCCAGTAACTACGACACCAAGCTTTTTTGCAACATCGGACATCGCGATACTGGTTGGGCCAGGGATCGTTTCGGCCCATGCGAATCGTTCGTAATCTTCGCTCTGGCATGGGTAGGGAGCATTGAATAGCTCTTGCAAGCACACGATGTTTGCCCCCATCGAGGCCGCTTGTTCAACTTTGGCGATCGCTTTGTCGGTGTTCTCTTTCTGACTTTTGGTACAAGTCATTTGCACCATAGCTAACTGAACGATTCTTGGCTTACTCGTCATGCTCTTCACTCGGCGTTCTGGATTTTGAGATTGTCGGGAATAAAGGGTACCTTAATCTTGGGACTTGTTCTAGAGATACCAGACCGTGATCTCATTTCGATAAAGGCGAACTGGCGAAGAGCGACGAAACTTCAACACGCGATGCAATTATAAAATGGGGGGGAGTTCACCGCACAGATCCAACGCCTTGATTGCTTCGATTGTTGCGATGTACGTTATGTAATGGTAGTTTCCGCGATAAAGCGAGTGCATCCACCAGCGGCCACTTACTCGCTGCTCTTGCTTTAGCCACGTTAGTCCAGACTGAATCCGAGAGTCGTTGGCTGGAACGCCCGCTTGACGGAGCAATACGATCGCCAAGGCCGTCATATATGCATCACTTTGAGGATTCGAAGCGTCCGGCAAACCATCGATCAGCTTGCGCACTTGTTCGCTGATCTCAAAATGCCAATGGTCCACCGCCGACATATCGCGAGTGCTCCAACCTCCGTCGGTGTGTTGTTTGGAAGTTAGCAGTTGGATGGCTTGTTCGCGATCTTTATCAGAAACCAGTTCTGGCATAATGTGGTGCAAACGCAATCGCAGAACCCGATCAAAGTCATTCTTGGGCTGAGATGTTTTTAGCCATTGCTTGAGTTTATCGACTTTCGCAATGAGCACGGGGTCGTTCAACGACTGCAACCAACCTGGAGCAGAAGTAATGGCGCGAGCAGCCTGAAGTGAAAGTTCAAAGTCGGTGGTGATGTAAGGAATCTCCACTTCACCATGACTAACAAATGAGCCATTACTCGATTGTCGCTCGAACATATCTTGCAACGAACGATCGGTCCATTCCGAAGTCGACTTCGTGATATGCCGATCCCACTCTGCCAAACCAAGACTCCGCCAAACGCTAGAAAACGCGCCTGGATAGAAACGATGACCGTCCTTCTCGGTTTCCTTCACGACGGAAATCTTACTGGGTACCGCTTTACGAAAGCTCTCCAGCACCTCTTCACTCGGTGCCCCCCATTGCCTGGACCAAGCGGATCGTTCGACTAAATAGGGGCCTGTCGTGTGACAGTTGACGCAGCCTCGATCACGAGCCCACGATAAAGCTCCCGCTTCTACGTATTTTGCAGCCGCCGAAAGGGACTGGGGGCCGAACTCCATAGCTTTGGGTTCGTCGGAGGCAGGTATGCTGACCGAGATCCCCTCCGATTCATATTGGAACTTGGGCTGAGCAAATCCCTTTGCGGCCAATGTCAGCAGACTGACAACTGCCAAGCAACCCGAAGCTAAGCGACTGTGCATTGTAGCAAACCTCATTATTGGAAACTCTTACCCACCGCATGCTTCATTGTAACCAAAGGAATATGCTCCGAGGGACTATCGCCATCGTTGGCTATTCTACAGGCAGGAATTGGACGGCATCTGCAATGGCGACCTTTCCCGGCGATCCTTCATTGAGAATTTGCACGCTTCCGCTAGTGCCTTTCTCGAATCGATATGTTCCTAAAGTTCGAAACAAATCGGCATGTTCGGGCTTTTGCTGCTGATCGATAGTGTGCCTGGTCTCACCATCTGCGTGTTTGACAATGAAAACGGTGTTTGTCGCACGGCGGATGTTGTAGCAATGAGAAATCCTAACTTCGTACCTGCCTTCGCGAGGGATTGATGGTGTGTAGGTTGCAGATTTAGATCCTTTGTCTTCCTTCCTGTCATGCAAGTACCCTCGACCGACATAGGGTGGAGTGTGCGTGGAATACTCCCACGCTCCTACCAAAGTCGCTTCATCATCGTCTACAACAATCCCCGGTAATTCTCGGGCATTGGTTATCACTCGTGACAAAAGTTCGATATTATCGACTTCGCCGGGGGGATGAAGATTTGGCATGGCCGCGACATGGAGCTTTGGAATGGGGGATTGCGACGCAACTAATCCCTTTGTTTGCGCAATCGCGTAGACCTTGCGAATGAATTCACCGCGTGTTGCGTCACTCTTGATACCTTCTATTTGGTTTGCGTCCAAGCCGATTAAGATTGCAATCCCTTTCCAACGTCGCATGAGCTTATCGTCGATGGCCATGTCGAGATCCGCCGTGTGTCCTGGATTGGCTTCAAAGTATTGTCCATGGATATTGCGACCACGCTGGCCAGGTTTCTCGGGCATCGGAAAAAGACCATGCAAACCTCCTTGCATTCCCCACCATTGAACGGCGGCGAACTCTGGATGGTCAGGCAATACGTCGCTTACATAGATCGTGGCAGCTCCAGATTGATGAAGGCGATGTTGCAATTCGCGAATAGCGATCTTCTTGACAGAAATACTCTTTCGGACCGCTTGTGCTGTAGCATGTCCTGCAGCTTGTCCCAACGACATCCAAACAGGCTCCAATCGCAATGCGCAAAAACCAACATGGGATGAGCTGACCGCTGTGGGTACTAGCAGATTGTCAAAATCGCGCGGCAATAGGACTCCGAAAGGAATTTGGTAAGGCGGAACGGGATGATAGAACTCGCCCGTGTGCTTTCCTCCGAAACGAGGTCCTTCGTGATCGGTTCCATGGCAATTGTTTCCGTAATCGGCCATTGCAATCGCATCAGGATGATAAACGGCTCTGGCATCTGCGGGGGCATGTTCACTGTCTCGCTGGACGTAAACGTACTCTCCTATCATCCGACGCGCTTCGCGTACGTATAACTGCGGCGGTAAATGCTCGGTGTCTTCAAACTCATCTTGGCACCATCCCCACTCCTGGGCTTCTTTGCGATAGACCTCTGGTACCGAGTCGTCGTTCTGCAAAAAGTACAATAATCCAGCTTGGTCCCGAAGATGCTCCTCGAATATGGCCCTGCGAGCGTTCGGATCGCCCGTGGGCCAACCAAGATTCTTGCCGGGCAAAGATAGCCTTACCAAATTCTGAGAAACGTCGTTGATATCGTACTTGCCGTTTGGAAGTGGTGGTTCTTGTGCCTTGAAGACACACTGCTTCGGATAACCAAAGATCTTTCGGATTTGATTCGAGCGAAGCGCTTCCAGCACCCCGAGAAAATCCTCGCGCCGATATCCTCTCGGCGCACTTGGTTTGACTCGATTGACGGGATCTCTAGTCATCATGAATCGAAAGTTGTAGGCTTGGAGTTGGATATCTGCCGTTTTCGGCGCTAGTGACTCACCGTACTCGGATTGACCTTCGCGACCGACGCGCCAAGCCACGCCAGCCATCGCCATCAGATCCCCTTCGTAGGTCGCATCGATTGCCACTCGACATTCGATTTGCGTCTCATTGTTGCGAATGTCCGTGATCGTGACACTGCGAATCGTTTTTGCCTCTGAATCATCTTTAGAAACATCAAGGCGTACCAACGTCGAGTTTCGAACAACATCGATTCGCGACTGTTCCGAGAGCATCTGCGTGAGCACCAACAAATTCACCTTGGGTTCTGCAAACGTGCCGTCAAAACAATCGGTAACCTGTTGGGAGTTCGGTCCGTATCGATTGGAGTAATAAGACTTAACCCGCGTTGCAAATTTCAAATACAAGCCAGTCAAACTTTCTCGAGAGTGAAAGTCCGTGTGCGATAGTCCGCTCGTGAGAAGCCCACCAATGCGATGCGTCTGTTCGACAAGTGCAACGCTACAACCATCCTCGGCGGCACCTAACGCAGCCGCGATACCGGCTGGGGTTGCACCATAAATCACGACGTCTTTTTGAACTACGACGACTTGTGCAACAACATCACGTTGAAGCAAAAACAGGATAGCAAACCCGACGAATCGACATCGTCTAAACCAGGCTTTTACGCAACCGATTGAACAGTTGCCCTTGTGTCGTTCTCTGTTGCTTTCCTGTCTTAGGACATCGTTCCGAACGATAGCATTGTTTAATTGCGTCGAAAGGCTGAACTGGGAAATCTGGGAAGACTTTACTGTAGAGAGTGTAAACATTTCGTGGAGCTTTGGTTAATTATTCATAGCAAACTAGCGATTCTCCCGATTGTTGCGTGGAGCAAAACTCTTCTTATCCTATCGAAGCGGCAGATAGCTTGAATACCAAAGAATATAACCACAGAAGAGTTGTTCTGCTGCTTCTCGTCATTGTATTTAGCTTTTCAATACTATCCACTGCTGCGTCGGGACAGGTCATTCCATCTTCACGGGTGAATGACTTTGGTGTGCAAGCACTTCCTGAATCCTCTTCGCTTGTGTTTAGCAACCCTTCAACTGCAACGGTTGCTTACACGCTAGATCCAGATGAATCGAATGCCGCAAACGAAGTTGGCGATACAAAGGGTGCGGAGGAGAAAACCCTTGAAGAACGCCTGGAGGAATTAGAAAAGTCTTACAAGAAGGACAGGGACGCAGCAGCCAAAAAAAAAGAAGAAGAGGCTGCGAAAAAAGCAGCCGATGCGAAGAAAGATAAAAAGTGGTTTGAAAAGTATACGATCCGAGGATATGCCCAAGTACGTTACAACGAAGTTTTGTCGACAGACGATCTTTCAGCCCCTCCGCAATATGTTGGCGATCGATCGGTAAGCGATAACCAAACCTTCTTCTTGCGACGTGCTCGTTTGATTCTCTCCGGGGATGTTTCGGAGCATTTGGGAATCTACTTGCAACCAGACTTTGCCTCGACACCCGATGGCAGTACGAGCGGCATTCACTTTGCGCAACTTCGCGATTGGTATGGTGACATCTATTTGGAAAAGACCAAGGAGCACCGAGTCCGAGTGGGGCAGTCCAAGATCCCCTACGGATGGGAGAATATGCAAAGTAGTTCTAACCGATTGGTTCTCGACCGAAACGACGCATTGAATAGTGCTGTACGAAACGAACGCGACTTCGGTGCAATTTACTACTGGACCCCCGTAGCGGCTCAAGACTTCTTTACAAGCGTGATCGACAAAGGGCTCAAGGGCTCTGGCAACTACGGTGTGTTCGGTTTTGGCGCGTACTCTGGCCAAGGAGGTTCGCTATCAGAGCAAAACGACAATGTGCACATCGTCTCTCGCTTTACATTGCCCATGGAGTTTAGCAATGGACAATGTACGGAAGTAGGCATTCAGGGATATACGGGGCGATATGTTGTGGCCGGTTCGAACATTCGACCACTCGGTGTTGGCGCTTCATCCATTCCGCTCGGTACTCTCGATCGTGGTGATCGTCGAGGAATCCAAGATGAGAGACTGGCATGGACCGGCGTTTGGTATCCGCAACCACTCGGATTTCAGACGGAATGGACGGTTGGGCGTGGCCCCTCACTCGACGAAACGCAGACGATCGTCGGTGAGCGCGCATTGTACGGCGGATACGCCATGACGATGTATCAATATAAAACCAATTGTCATGGGACCTTGATTCCATTTCTTCGATGGAACTATTTCAAGGGTGGCTACAAATCAGAACGTAATGCACCATTTAGTAGGATCGATGAATGGGAGGTTGGTATTGAGTGGCAGTTTAACAAACAAGTAGAGTTAGTCACACAATATACCATGACCGACCGCACCAATACCAGCGCCATCAATACGGCCGGCACAACCTCCTATCAGCAATTTGATGGCGACATGCTGCGAGCTCAACTGCAGTTCAACTATTAATTCGAAGGAAGACCACAGATCGCGCTGCATGGCCCGAACTCAGTAATGCGGTGGGCGGTCGTCGGTTAGACTACGTGGTGCGCGATCCGCTTCCAGCAAGCCTCGATAGCCTTCTTCCATGCGATTGGCGGCACGTCGCAACTGATCTATCTCACGCTGCTGAGTGAATACCACCATGTTCAGTTCATCAAACGACTTCTGAAGATGCGCTACCAAGAACTCTAACTTTTCGATTCGAATTGCCGTATCTTCTCTCTTTTCCATCGCGGGAACCATCTACCGTTTGTGGGATTTTCTCGATTGCGAGTATACTTCTTGCTGATTGGAAGCTTTTCCTGACATAAAGGCAAGGCGACCTCATGCGGCACCTCCACCAACCCTCGAAGTCCTGTGTCCAATAGCGATCCCCAAGACGAAGCGATTCAGTTAACCTCTCGGCAAACTTCATGGCTATTGGTTTCCGTACTGGTCGTCGCGTGGTGCGGGATCGCCTACGAATTGATCATCGCTGCGGTTTCCAGCTATTTGCTCGGAAATAGTGTCGCGCAGTTTTCGATTACGATCGGGCTCTTTATGTTCTCGATGGGGATCGGATCTTATCTGACAAAATTTATCCATACCAATCTCGTAGTGCGATTCGTTCAGATCGAGATCGCGGTTGCTTTCGTAGGCGGAATCTGTGCCGCGATCCTCTTTTTTGTATTTCCGTACTATGCGTTGTACAAGCCGACGATGTACAGTCTCATCCTGGTCATCGGAACACTCGTTGGGTTAGAAATCCCAATCCTCACGCGAATCCTTACTCAATCGAAAAGCATCTCAGAATCGATTGCTCATGTCTTGAGCTTAGACTACATAGGCGCATTGATTGGTTCCGTAAGTTTCCCGCTGTTGCTCCTACCTAGCTTGGGGTTGTTTCGTTCGTCTTTTGCTATCGGATTGCTCAATATCATGGTCGCGGGACTTGCGATCATTGTTTTGCGAAAACCGTATCCTAATCTCACGTACTATGCGATACCCGTCCTACTCACCATTCTGATGCTCATCGGCGGTTTGGTATTCACCTCGGCTATCTCGAAGTATGCTGAGGGGCAGTTGTTTGCGGATGAAATGCTCTACCGTGAGCAGACTCCGTATCAAAGAATCGTAGTCACCAAGCATCCGAGGAATGGGGAGATCCGACTCTATCTCGATGGTCACTTGCAGTTTGCGGGTTCCGACGAACATCGATACCACGAATCGTTGGTACACCCGGCGATGAGCTGTGCGTCAACACCTCGCAAAGTACTGGTGCTCGGTGGCGGAGACGGACTGGCGATTCGTGAGATACTGAAACACATAAGCGTGGAGTCGATCGATCTCGTCGATATCGATCTGCGGATGACAGAGTTGGGCAAAACGTTTTCGCCCGTTCGCCGGCTCAATGAAGATAGTTTGCTTAATCCGAAAGTTAAGCTCTTCCATGAAGACGCTTTCAATTTTGTTCTAAACGCTTATCGAACCATTCAAGAATCAAACTCGCCGCTCTACGACTGTATCTTGATCGATCTACCGGATCCTCACAGCGAAGTATTGAACAAACTTTACACTCGCGAATTTTACGAGTTGATCGCTCGTATTCTGTCGCCCAATGGTGCTATTTGCACCCAAAGCGCTTCGCCCATCATCACGCGTGAAGCGTTTTGGTCCATTCACCGTACAATCGATGCGGCCGGATTCCAAGTGCTTCCCTACCGAACCTACCTCAACTCGTTTGGTGAATGGGGATTCAATCTTGCGGTCAAGAAAGGACGCGAGTTCGAGTTTGCAGATATCAAACTA
Source organism: Pirellula sp. (assembly GCA_021300155.1). Classification (GTDB taxonomy): domain Bacteria; phylum Planctomycetota; class Planctomycetia; order Pirellulales; family Pirellulaceae; genus JBKCUI01. The sequence continues at coordinate 5,747 of JAJTID010000176.1, read as the reverse complement.
CCACCGATTGCATTGCGTTATCTGACTGACGAAGTTTTTCAGACGAGTCAGCAGTTTGCACTCGATGACGGACCGCTCGATGTGCCTATCAATACACTGTTTGATCCAAAGCTATACATGATCTACGAGGCAGGCCTTCAACGATGAAGAGTGCAATAGCCAAGGTTGGCGTCGCGACCTCCGATCCCATTCGATCGATTCAAGTACGTGGAGCTCGGACCCACAATCTTCGAAATGTCGATTTGGATGTGCCTCGCGGCCAGTTTGTCGTGATTACCGGCGTTAGTGGCAGCGGGAAAAGTTCGTTAGCTATCGACACCATCTTCGCAGAGGGGCAGCGCCAATACCTCGAGAGCCTATCGAGTTACGCAAGGCAGTTTGTGCACCAAGTCGATCGCCCGGATGTGGATTCTATTCATGGACTGCAACCATCGTTGTGCATCGATCAGCAACAAGGCTCGCTTAGTCCTCGAAGTACTGTTGGAACCGTTACCGAAGTCTACGACTATCTTCGGCTACTTATGGCGCGCGTTGCTATCCCTGCGTGCTACCAGTGTGGGGCTGCCATCGATCGACAGTCGGTGAACGAAATAGTCGATTCTGTGTTTCTCCAGAAAGAAGAGTCGAGGCTCACGGTTCTGGCTCCGATGGTGATCGGCCGAAAAGGGGCCCACTCTGAAATCTTTGACCGTATTGCGAAAGCCGGGTTAGTCCGAGCGAAAGTTGACGGTGTCGTTTACGAAATGGAAGCGATTCCAACGTTGGCCATTCGTAAAGAACATAGTATCTCCGCCGTCGTGGATCGCATGATTCTCAAAGAGGAAAACCGAGACCGAATCAAAGAATCGATTGAGACCGCAGTTCGATTGTCCAACGGCTTGGCCGAAGTCAGCACCGTCGAGAAATCAGCCGATTCCATCGAATCGAACAAAGTTTTTTCGACGCGATACAGTTGCATACAGTGTGGAATCAATCTCATGGAGATAGAGCCCAGGACATTCAGCTTCAATAGTCAATACGGCGCTTGCCCGACCTGTGAAGGCTTCGGTACGTTGGCAGAGGGGACAAAGGTTTGTACGGAGTGCAATGGCGCTCGCTTAAGAAAAGAGACACTCGCGATCAAACTGAGCGGACTGAATATTGCAGATATTGCGTCGTTGACTCTTGTTGAGGCTCTCGATTGGTTTAACAAACTCAGGTTGAATGCAAATCGCCAGATCATCGGCGAACCGATTTTGAAGGAAATCAAATCGCGGATTCAATTTCTTTGCAGTGTCGGACTGGAGTATCTCACACTGGGACGCGGTGCGGAGACACTCAGCGGTGGCGAGTTGCAAAGAGTACGATTGGCGACCAGCATCGGGACCGGATTGACTGGCGTTTGTTATGTCCTCGATGAACCGTCGGTCGGTCTACACCCACGAGATACCCAGACTCTCATAGAATCATTGCGTCAACTGCAACGCAAAGGGAATTCGATCCTGGTGGTGGAGCATGACCACGAGATCATGCGAGCGTGCGATTGGATTATCGATTGCGGACCTGGTGCGGGTTGGGAAGGTGGCCGAATTGTTGCTGAAGGTCCTTCGGAGTCGTTCTTCAACCGACAGTCGATCATCACGTATCCTGAATCGGTCACGGCAAAGACTCTCTGCGATGCGATCCAGAAACCGACTAGCCGGAATCGTCCGATCGGAAAGTCAGAAGACTACCTAGAACTCATCAATATCACGCATCACAACGTACGAGGTGTCTCTCTTTCAATACCTTTGCGACGACTGGTTGGAGTGTCAGGTGTGAGCGGTAGTGGCAAGAGCACGTTGATCCAAGACACGTTGGTTCCAGCCGTCGTATCCAGCTTATCGAGCGACAAAAGGTCCATGCCATCGCATTTCAAGCGAATCGATGGCTTTGAAAAGATTGATAAATTGATTGCGATCGATCAATCTCCTATCGGTCGTTCTCCTCGAAGCACTCCGGCAACCTATTGCGGTTTTTGGGATGAGATTCGCAAACTCTACGCATCGACACGGGACTCGAAACAGCGAGGCTTTACAGCAGCACACTTCAGTTTCAACGCAGGCGCCGGGCGATGCGAAACGTGCTCCGGGCAAGGGCGCCAGAAACTGGAAATGAACTTTCTGGCAGATGTTTATGTACTGTGTCCGCAGTGTCGAGGAACACGATTCCAGCGATCGACATTGGCGGTACGCTTCAAAGGAAAGTCAATCGCGCAGATTCTAGAAATGTCGATTGCGGAAGCGGCCGATTTTTTTAGCGAGATACCCAAACTAAAGCAACCACTCGACTGCTTAGTATCCGTGGGGCTTGGCTATATGCCTATGGGGCAGCCCGCCACAACCATCAGCGGTGGCGAGGCACAGCGTATCAAATTAGCGAGCGAATTGGCACGGACCAACACTGGAAATACTCTCTACGTTCTCGACGAACCAACAACAGGACTGCATTCGTCCGACGTGTTCCGATTGATCGACGTTTTACAAGGGTTCGTAGAACGGGGAAACAGCGTCCTAGTCATTGAACATCATATGGATGTCATTCGTTGTTGTGATTGGGTCATTGATGTAGGGCCCGGTGCTGGCGTCGATGGTGGTTACATCGTAGGTCAAGGACCACCAGAAACAATCGCCAAAGAAAATACCTCGACAGGAATGGCTCTTCGTGCCGATTCTTAACGGCGATTGGTAGCGGATTGCTGTTGAAGTGAGCTTATCAACTCGGGCGTTGGGTTATCGATCTGCCATTGCTGAGTCGTTCCATTTTGTTCGACCATGACCGTTACACGAGATTGGGCAGGCATCGATTGCATAGGTTGTTCTGGAGATTGTGTTCGATTCGTTGCTGCAATATTGCTAGTGCTACTATTGGAGCTGTAGAGACGCTGGAGCCCTAATCGATTGAGCTGTTGATATACGACTTCAGGTGCGTTGTACAGGCCTTCGTTGTGCCGTTCGGTATCTGCCGCGTAACAAACGCCGATCAGTTCACCCTTTGCATTGAAAAGCCCGCCACCGCTTCGACCTTGAACCGGTGCTCCCAGGACTTCTACGTTAGGCTCTCCTTGATAGCGATTCAGTTTAGTGATGCGCGAGTCGCGTCGAGAAGGTATCGCACCTTGATCGCATCCCCAGCTATAGACCGAATCCCCTTCGCGTAATTTTTCAAGATGATCCACTAATCGAACAGCTCCGACTTCTTGATCGGTGCGAAAGGAAACCAATCCGATATCTGCGGTATCGGCCCGGAAATCGATCAATGTTGCTTGGTGTTGTCTTGGAACTCCATTTACAAAAGTCTCTACAATGATCGGTGTTCGACCTTGAGTATCGCGGAAGAGATGGCCGCAAGTCAGCACGAGGGCTTCCCCTTGGAATGTATCGATAATGGTGCCTGTTCCGACAGCTTCGTGCGATGGTTCATCAACCCGAATTCGAACGGTTGCCATGGATGGATCCACATAGCGAGTACTCGGGGCAGGTGCGGGAATAGAGAAATCGCTCTTCACGGCGGTAGATGACACGAGTGCGGTAGCCATCGGAATGATCGCTGGCACAGATTGTCCGCGAACGGTCATTCCTGATTGGATTGCTGTAGAACCTCGTTCGCGAATACTATCGGGTGACGACCCGGCCAGTAGTCTTTGTTGGATTTCTTGGGCAGTCGATGGAGCGATGATTCGATCGACTTCTCGGCTATTGCGTACTAGGACGAGGGTTGGGTAACGCAGAACATGCCACCGCATGGCAAGTTCCGGCTCACGACCCGTATCGATAGCACGTACGGCCCAACCCGCTTCGATTAGTTGCTCGATCGGACGCTGCATGGCGTGGCATTGTGGACAGCCCTGTTTATAGAAATACATGGCAACACAGTCACCGACACTCGATGCGAAAACCGAGCTCGGTGCACAAATGAATGTAAAAGCAATAACAAGCAGAGAATGGCAAAGTCGGTTCATGTTGGTCCTCACGAAATCCTTTTCATGACGAGAAGATGCGCAGTCTCTTGAATTTGCGAAACTTTCGCAATAGCGCAATTCGCCACTACCAAATGCTAAATACAAGTTCTTATTCCTTGATTGGCATGAGATTCGCTCCTTGGTTTTCAGGGTAACTCAGAACCGAAACGTTCGGTTGCCTGGCAATAAGATCGAAACTTCTGGTAAGATAATTTCACGTGAGAGATTAGAGCGGCCTCGAGCCTAACGCTAGCTAAAGGCAGCAGGCGGGTGACCATGGCCGTAGGAGGGCCATTGGAGATGGACAACGAAGGTATTCAATCGCTTTTGAATCCGGCATCCTATGTCCATTCTGTGGACGGGCAAGTCGTTCTTCACGAAACTCATATTTCCTGGATACTTCTCGCCGGGGGCTTTGCTTACAAAATCAAGAAGCCGCTCCAAACGGATTTTCTAGACTACAGCACGCTGTCGAAGCGTCATCATGCGTGTTGCGAAGAGCTTCGGCTGGGGAGCCGATACGCAGACGGATTGTATCTCGATGTGGTTCCGATCACTTTCGAGGATGGTCGTTGTTGTGTGGATGGTGATGCGCAACCGATCGAATTTGCCGTGCGAATGCGTCGATTTGATGCAGATGCGATGTTGAGCGACCGGCTGGCAAAGAATCTTGTGACGGTCGCTCAGGTCGTGCAGCTCGCAGCTAACATTGCGAGTATTCATGGTAATTCGATGCGATTGGATCGTGGAATCGATGAACTAGTACCCAGGATTTTCGAGCAGGCCAAGCAAAATTTTCAGGTCCTACTTGGCGAACCGAGCCTTCGAGACGACACGACGATTCGATTGCTCGAGAACTGGACAGATGCTTACTTTGCGTCACATCGAGAACAATTTCAGACTCGTGCCAAATGCGGATTCATCCGAGAGTGTCACGGTGATCTTCATTGTGGCAATGTCGTATACTGGAAAGATCATTTCGTCCCCTTTGACGGTATCGAGTTCAATACCGAGTTCGCTTGGATTGACGTCATTAGTGATGTCGCATTTCTCGTCATGGATTTGCAAGAATTGCGGCATCCGGAACTTTCTTCCGCTTTTCTGAATGCCTATCTGGAACAAACAGGAGACTATCGAGGGCTCGTGGTACTGAGATGGTATTTGGTCTACCGGGCAATGGTCCGTTCCAAAGTCGCGTTGTTCCGAGCGCGACAATTGAATCATGAACAGCCTCTCGATACCAGGCAATTAGAACCGGTCCATGCCTATATTCGGTTGGCTGCTCAACTGATGCAACCGATGAAGCGAAGAATGTGGATTACGCACGGAGCGAGCGGCAGCGGAAAGACAACCGGTAGCCAGCAGATTGTCGAACAACAAGGGGCGATCCGAGTTCGTTCGGACATCGAACGTAAAAGATTGTTCAAGACGTCCAAAGCAGATCAATTCGGTAGTGAGGTTGGTAGTGGAATGTACTCACCAAGTGCTTCGGAAGTAACCTACGAGCGACTGTCGGAGATTGCTTCATGCGTACTTCAATCGGGTTTTGACGTCATCGTCGATGCGACATTCTTGAGACATTCGGATCGCGCACGCTTTCGTCGATTGGCGGAGTCGGAGGGTGCCGAGTTCCGTATCCTCGATTTTCAGGCCGATGAAGCGATGCTTCAACAGAGAATCACTCAACGCAGGTTGAACCGCAATGATGCTTCCGATGCAACGCTAGAAGTCCTCGCTGCTCAACTACGGACGCAAGAGCCATTGACTT
>JAJTID010000201.1 GCA_021300155.1 Pirellula sp. | reverse complement strand
TTCCATCGATGGTTTCTATCTGAATCCGAATGAACTGCGTTCGAGCGATACACAAACGCGACTAGCTGGTGCAAAAACAGAATTGGCTTTAGGGGAAACTCAAACGGTTGGACTCGCCTACATGAACGTCTTCGAATCGACGTTACCCTATGTCAAAGCGCCGGTACAACTCATTCCGAACGGACGCGAGGGTCTGAATACGATCCATTCATTCAATCGGTGGAATCCAATCCAAGAGATTGCTCCCTCGTTTTACTTTGCTGGCGACTATGCCTACCAGTGGAACGACAGAATTGACATGTCCGCTAATGCGTTCAGCGGCGAGATTGGAAATCAGTTTCAATCGCTTCCTTTTGCACCAAAGCTTGCTTATACCTTCAGATCGTTTCAGGGTGATAATCCTGCGACGACTCAATTTGAGAAGTTTGATCCTTTGTTCTACGAGGGCTCCCCAGTGTTATGGGCTACTGGAAGCAATGGTTCCTTTACATTTATTAACTCGAACGTTCAATCGCACAAACTGTTCTTCAATCTAGCCGTCAGCGAACGCGATACAGTGAGCTTTCACTACTGGCATGTCCGCGCCGATCAGAAGAATAGCCCTATTCAGTTTGGGCAAGCGGGTCGATTGGTGGTTGTTGGGGGAGAACCCCAGTTAGTTTCGGGGGTTTCGAACAGCCACCTGTCGGATGATTTCTATGTAGAGAATTTTCGAATCCTGAGTCCGAATATGTTCTTGACGACAGGTCTAGCGGTTTCCATTCCCGGGGCTGGATTACGACAGTTGATCAATGATCCTGCAACCTGGTTCGGAGGCTTGGTCTCTTTTGCGTTTCAGTACTGAGCCACGCGATAGGGTGCATCTATCAATCAGATAGTTTAGAATAGGTCTTTGACACGAATAGGATTGCAGCGAGTTTCTAACAGGAAATCCATGCTCTGGCCATTGGAACTACCAGTCAAGATTACGTTTGCGATCCTGCTCGCCCTAGTGTTGCTAGCAACAATAGGGGCCGTTAGGTTGAAATGGGCGCCGCGGAAAACGTTTGTGATCGCTTCATTGATCGCCTTTATCGGATACATACCATCGTGCACGATGGTAATGCAATTTGTCGATGCACGACGATTTGGAGTCTTCGAATACACTTCCTACAACGAAGTACAGGATTTTCGCATTGAGAGATTTCTGCCACCAACAGCCCGTGATATCACCCTTGAGAAAACCTTTATGGGCCATCGTGCCAAATACACGATCACTGAAACCGAGTTGAGAAAGTATTTGGATGGACTTTGGGAAGCGTCCGGTAAAAAATCTAGCATCCCTCGTTCCGATCTAAAGGATGGTGAACCAGGGAATCGCAATGAAATCGAGACGGTTATCGAAGGTCTAAACTGGCCGAAGATGAATGAGTCAGTTCAGTTTCATAGTCCGGTTGAGAGTGACGGCGGTGGTGCAACATACTATTTCGACCCAACGTCTGGCGTAACTTATCACCGTGCCGCATACTGGTAAAGCAAAGAACAAGAGATACGGAGAGCCCTCGGTCTATCGGCTTTTTTGCGCCATGACTGCCTGTCCCGGCTTACTGATTTCCATCCTTTTAGTTATGAATCCATGACCAATCCGTATAGCTCCCCAACGAACTTGCATCAGGAAGTTGCTATTCAACCAATGTGGTATGTTTGGTTCTACAAAGCGTATCAACCGGCTTGGTGGATCGGCACCGCGCTCGTTGTCGCCAGTTGGCTAAATGTTGTTACACCAACAATCGGATGGATAGGATTTGCCTTAGCTGGAACCGCAGCCCTTGGATCCTACATATTGCCTTCGATCGCGGGAATCAAACAGGAAGACTATGTCATCCTCGACTCTCGGCTCGTCAAAAACAAAGATGAAGCTTACTACAACGCCATGGAACGTTTTCGAAATGGTGCGACGTTACTATACGACGGCGTTGCTTTTGGCTTTCGCCCGAATAATGAGATTGCGTGTGGTGTTATGGCAGGCACGGTAACGCTAACGGAATCCTCTGCAATGGAACTTGCGGAGCATGCGCAATCTGTCTTCGCTCAACTTCAAACGGAGTGCAAAGAATTTGCGTTAGCTGTTGCGGATCATACCTTCCGAGTATCGATAATGTTCGGTCAAGACGCTTACTCACGCGAACTCTGCCGTGTGGTCGATGGCAACCTGCAATGGCCACGTTGATTTGGGGCGAAGATTGAAAAAGTTGTGCTCTGCATCGCCTATTTCCTGGAGTAATATGGCCTTAACTGTCGGTGATTGCCTGCATCCAGGGGCTTTATACTTATATAATCGGTTCGAAGGAATTTCGTTTCGTTTTGCTCCAGTTGGCATTGGTTGCTATTCGTTCGTCGAATAAAGGAAAGATTTAGTGAGCTCTCTCATTCAGTTGATTATTGTTGCCGGCGCGATCGTGTTCTTCCTTTGGTTACTCGTGGGCAATTCGCAGTCAACTGGAGCTTCAACAACAACCGGTGACGAGTTGATTGATCCGAACGATACGAGGCAGCTTGCGACTCTGGTAGGAATGACTGGAGGCGACATCACTGATGTTGCGGTCGCGCGATTTGCGATTCAAAGATTCCAAGAACAGAACGGTCGCGCGCCAAACACCCGAGACATTGCGACGCTTGTTGGGATCATGCGCAGCCTTTAGCCCGAAATCACTTGAGGGCTGAAGCCCATGCTTGAGATGCCAAATGGTTTTCCTCTCGCGGGAAACGATCCACACCGCACAAATGCTGCAGCCAACGAAATTCATCCACTTCGCCGCTCGCTCGATCGTTTCGTTACGTCTTCCGAGGACAGGAAAGCCAATTATTTTGCGATACACAAATCGGTTTAGAACGATCACTTATTTCGGATTGTTTCTTTTGGTGGCACTTTGCGCAATGATCGCATGGATTCGGTACTTCGTGATTCCTTCCAATCTTGTGATCGTCAACGACACCATCGCCAAGATTCAAGCAGACCATAAATCAACTGGAGATCTTGACTCTCTTGCTCGTACTGATTTGGAAAACTGTTGGGGGCAACCAATCAAGACACTAGTGGTTACGGTTGGGCTTCCCTCAGATGTGCATTAGGTAACAGTCATCAGCCCAGGACCATTTGGCATGATAGGAAACGCGAGCAAGACCGTGTTAATTCAAACTAAGTGACAACTCGATTCTGCATCTTATAGTTGCGGGATACTGGGCTCATCTCCGAGTCACTCGGCTTGTGTACGGTATTTGTTCCTTACGTAGCGAAAGGCTCATGTGAGTTCTGATAGCATACCAATCTACTTGATTCCAGGGATGACTTCTGACTATCCGGTGTACTCTCGAATCCTTCCGATGTTGCCCCACGCATTTGCGATTGACTTCATTCAGCCCAATCCTCGAGAAACACTTGTGAGCTACGCTTCGAGGATGGCAAGCCAACTACCCTGCCATTCTTTCATTGGCGGCGTCTCCTTCGGTGGAATCGTTGCTCTAGAAGTTGCCCGTATTTTACGTCCAAGAGGTTGCATTTTGATATCGAGTATCCGCCACCCGAGCGAACTACCACCATGGTTTCGCGTAGGTCGATTACTTGGCGGGCGTTGCTGCTCGTCTTTTCTGAGTATGATAGGTTCTGCTGCAGCAATGCTTCCGAAGAAATTTTGCACATCCACAACGATTCGTGCGACCAAGCTTGCAGGTATGGATGGTCGTTGGCATCGGTGGGCCACATCGGCTGTTATTGATTGGAAACCTGAACTTGCATTTGACGGCTGCCCCGTCCATCAAATACACGGCACAGCCGACACCACGTTTCCAATTCGGTACACGCACCCTGACATTATCGTGCCAGACGGTCGCCATGCGCTACCTATATCTCATCCTACAGAGACGGCAAATGCGATTCTCGCATTCACAAACGCTGCATGTTTAGCGGTATAGTCGATGACTCGAATACGTTTCCCAAAAGTAGCGTCAGAGTTTCTCCTAAAGCGGCTTAGAGTTTGGTGATTGCTTTGCCATTGAAGATCGGAAGAATCATCGGATGTGTCCTTTAGGCATAAGCTGTGTAGTCAGCAGTTGAGTAATGAATGTTATCGGATTGCTCAGCTACAGTCAGAGAATATGGCGAACTCGGTGACAGAGCAGTTCTGGCCTCCTTCGCATTCGAGTCGTTCTTTTTCAAGCTTGAGCCGATTTTGTACGATCCTATCTGCCAGCAGCGGAATCTCAATTCAAAAAGAATGGAGACGTAAGCTACTCGTATTCCGTCAAGGGCAATGCTCGCCCGAATGAGTGATGAGTGACTGGTAGCGCCAAAAGCATCACTTACCAGTAGTCTAGCCAAAGTGAGTCACTGATGGGCAACCCTTGTGGCGTCAGCCGAATGTGACCATCATGCCACTCCAAAAAACCCAATTCGATGTGTTTAGGAATCTGTTGAGCAATAGCTTCGATGGCCTCGGGTTCACCCACGTTAACGATCGTACTCCAGTCGACACCTTTTAGTTGACGCATACCGAAGATGAAACGCTCGCGAGTTCGCGTTGACCAGTCCAGTGTTTGCGACTCGGCTATCGGGGACAGTCCAGTTTCTATACGTTGAAGGTACTTGAGCGTGCTTCGGTGATTGACCGTACGTGTGCCACCCACATAAGCTGCAGCACCTGGTCCAAAGCCTAGCCAGGAATCACCGTGCCAGTAAGTCTGATTGTGGATGCATTCGCTTCCCGGCTTCGCGAAGTTGGAAACTTCGTAGTGGTTCATGCCGTGCTGAGTGAGTGTTTCAATCGCGAAGAGATACATCTCCAGCTCGACTTCTTCCGCGACTGCCATGATCTGCCCCTTCTGAAGTTGTGACCAATAGTGGGCACCTTTCTCGTAGGTTAGCCCATAGGTGGACAGGTGGCTTACACCACGCGAAGTAGCCGTTCTCAGATCTGATCGCCAAACTTGCATATCTTCTCCGGGGACGCCGAAGATCAAGTCGACCGAGACCTCATCGAACCATTGCGACGCGATATCGATAGAACGAGTAAGTTGATCGCCTGTATGATCTCGACCGAGCATCTTCAGCTTGGCAGAATCAAACGACTGGCCACCGAGACTAATACGGTTGATACCTTGATCGCGAAGAAGCTGACAGAGAGTCGGATCGATGTCTTGCGGATTCGCTTCGATACTCCATTCTCCATCGTCCGCCAGTGGAAGCCATCGACGGATCTCACTGAACAATTGAACCATCGGTTCGCGAGGTAGCAAAGTTGGTGTACCGCCACCGATAAAAATCGTGTTCACTGGGTTTGGGCTATCGAGAGTCGATAACTCGCGTGTGATAGCCTGTACATAGCGATCTACTAAGTCCAATCGATCCGCCACCACCGTAAAGCTACAGTAAGGACAACGGGTGTGGCAGAATGGGACGTGAATGTATGCAGCCTTCGGGAAAGACAAATGCTCGCTATCACTCTGGAGTGTATTCATAGAACGGACGATCCGTTAGCCACCGTAGCCGCTGTAGCGTCTCAAGCCAGCGTTATACGCCAACCGACTCAACCCAAAAAAGAACACCGTCCAAAAAACGAGCATGCCCATATCGATTGCAAGTTGAACCCCAGTGATCTTTCCCAAGAACACCGCAGCCGGAAAGTACGCAAGATATTTGATAGGCAAATATCCGACTATCGCCGCCCATGGTTGAGGAAGTATATCGAGCGGAAACATATGGCCCGATAGAAAGAATTGAAACAACATGTAAACAAATAACAACGACGAAACCTCAAGCATCCAAAAACCAACGAGCCCGATACATGCCTCTAAGTAAAATCCGAGTGCAAAGCTCAACAAGAGCGAAGCAACAAATGCTCCAAACGTTACCAAATCGGGAAATCCGTTGCTGAAGTAACTTCGGCAAAGAAAAAAGACCAAAGCGAAGGGTAAAGTTGCGACGGTGTAATAAGCGATCTTGTGCGCAACTCTCGACCAGAACAAGAACGAAATCAGATCCACAGGCTGTACCAAAAACTTTTTGATCTCACCATCGCGTATCTTCGTCGCCACATTCGATGATAGTCCTGGCATCGACGAAAAAGCTCGACCGACCATCGTGAGTAGATAGTAAGCCACCATATCTTGGAACGAATATCCGTTGATATGCGCTTCATTCGGATTGGCGGGATTCATGGACTGGAAAATAGCCCACCACAAGAAAATCTGCGTGATGATTGGAAGAAATCGCATGAGAGTTCCCAATGCGAAATCCCCGCGATAAGCCATACGCTCCGCAAGACTCGTCTTCAGAATGTACCAACGAATCGCGAGGCTCGATTTCAATGAGTCGCTCATGATGCGGTGTCCGATGCGTTCAATCGAGGATCGGAGACATGTGCAAACAGTTTGGCAATGACTTCATCGAGAGGTAAATCTTCGACTGCCACGTCAACGACTTTGTAGCCATCGAGAATCTGCGCAAGTGATTTCGAAACATCTGCCCGCATGCATCGTATTGAGACACGGGGCATCAAAATCTTTTCAATTTTGCCAAATCGTTCCAGACCTTCATGCGTTTGACCTTCCCCTAATTCGAGCGTGATGATCTTGTCTTTGGAAAAGCTGTCAACGATTCCTTCGAGTGAGCCGTTGTACTGGACCTCGCCCTGGGCGATGACGACGACGCGTTTGCAAAGCGCCGCAACATCTTTCATATAGTGGCTAGTCAACAGTACCGTGATCTTGCGTTCCTCCTGATACTGTTTCAGAAACTGCTGGATGTTGTGCTGTGCAACGACATCCAACCCAATGGTCGGCTCATCTAAGAAAAGAACTTCGGGATTGTGGAGCAACGCCGCGATCAACTCCATTTTCAT
>JAJTID010000253.1 GCA_021300155.1 Pirellula sp. | reverse complement strand
GGGCACACTCGGTGAAGAAAGTGCAGACTCGATCGGTGTCGGTAGCTAGCGGATGCACATTCGAACGATTTCCGTTGCTTCTCCCGTGAACAATGTGAATGCTGGCGACAGCATCGAGTTACTGTACGATGTCGGACTCGATCAGAAAATGCCCGTTCATCGCATTGAAGTAAAGAACGAAAGCACAGAGGTGCAGTTCCTTGTTCGAAACAATCAGCGAGTCAATGTGCCTCAGTTTGTTGCGTTTCAGTCGCGTAGCCAGAGAATGCCGACGATTGTTGCGATATTGTTGATCCTGAGCATCGCGACGTTCTTGGGATGGATCCACGGGATGCTTATCACCAAGATACCATTGCAGCCGTTTGTGGTGACTTTGTGCGGGCTATTGTTTTATCGCGGCTTGGCTCGCTACATTACAGGCGATCAGGAGCAAGGCTTCGGTAGCGAACTACCGGAAGTCAAGGAGTTGGCCAAGGGTGGCTTTTTTCGAATCTTGACTGGCGACACCTATAGCTTTGATATTCCGATGCCCTTCATCTACATGACATTGATCGGTGTCGTTGCGGCAGTCTTTCTCAACAAAACGATCTATGGACGTTATATTCTCGCTCTGGGTCGCAATGAGCAGGCCGCACGGTTTAGTGGGATCAGCACCGACAAAATGAAGATCGTGGCTTACATGATCTGTTCCTTTTGTGGTGGCGTGGCCGGAATCCTCTTTTCCTTCGACTTGAACTCGATCCAGCCGTCTGGCCATGGCGAGTTCTACGAGCTGTACGCCATTGCAGCCGCAGTTCTCGGCGGTTGCTCACTTCGTGGTGGCGAAGGTTCCATTCTTGGCGTGATCATCGCAGCCGCAGTCATGCGAGTCTTGAACAATGCGATCAATCTGGTGGAGGGAATCGACACCACGATGGAGTTCGCCATCATCGGCATGGTGATCTTGATGGGAGTCATCGCCGATGAGCTCGTGAGGCGATATGCCGCCAAACGCAGAGCGTTGGCAAAGATCAAAGACACCACCGAGGGGGCGTGAGCTTGTCTTTACCCACATCTTTTCGACTTTGCTCCCCTCGCCCCTTTTAGGGGAGAGGGGCTGGGGGTGAGGGGTTTTGCCCTGCGTTCTAATTGGGTTCTTGGCTTCGCCAGCAATGCCTTACTATGCCTAGAAGGTCTAAACAAATCACTGAACCGGAGATTAGTTGCTGACAACTCTACCCCTCACCCCCCCGGCCCCCCTCCCCAAAACGGGGCGAGGGGGAGAAAATCGCGGGGTTTTCGTTTGATTTCAAGGGAGTTCGAATTCTAGATTGAATCAAAATGTGGGTAATGACAAGGGCGCTTGAGCTCGGATGATCATTCCAAGTTGAAAGTTTCCCAATTGCTGCCATTGAAGAATCGTACGGAGATTAGATCCGGCAACTCCCGAAAGGACTGACGCTGTTCCGGGGAAAAGTGGAGAAGCTCTGGAGCTGGATTGGTTGTTGTAACAGGAGAGGATTGATTACTCCTAAAATCCTTAGTATTGTACAAATTCAACGATTTCACACTGGAACAAAGCTGCGATTTTCTTGCATTCGGACGCGTCTAGATGAGAATTAACGATTCGAAGATGTTTTGTTTTTGGCATGTTCTTGAACTCGTCGACCGAAACGGTTGGCACTGATGTTAAACCGCTTAGTTCGAGTGATTCGAGCCCGAGTCTCGCGAAGGCAATAATGCCATCAGGATCTAACCGACCATTTATTAGCATGTAGCCACTATATCCCTTAAGCTCAGCTATGGACTCCTTCGGCAATTGACGTACCTCCAACCTCAATGCCCTGTGCACAGCCCGTTTCGAAACATCTCGTGCAAGTTTCTCTGCAAGCGAATCTCCAACAAGATAAAGCCATTGCAGTTTGCCGAGAGAGCCAAGTCCTGCTACCGATTCACAATTACGAATCGTTACATGCACTTTCGACCCATCCGCTAGGTGGCTTAAAGCCACGCCATCTTCTTCGGAAAAATAGCGAAAGTCGAAGTACAAACTGTCGATATTCGAATGCTTATTCAGCCAGTCAACAAGCTCGATGGTAACGTGACTGTTTTTCGATTCTTGAATGAACGTGACGGTATGGGCTCTCGACATGTCAAGCTGTGCGTACGAGATCGATTGAAAAGCTCCGAGTTCACCTTGAATACTTCGTATTTCTGAGAGGCAATCACCTCCCATCAACTTGACTAGCCAAACGGGCAGCATGGTTCCGGATCTGTTTTGCAGCCACTCCCCCAATTGATCGGGCGGTCTGGCATCAACTTCGATTCCAGCATTTCGAAGCAAACCGATCCGCTGATGATGATTGACAAAAGGAGCCAATTGCAAAAACAGAATACATCCACCTGCCATCAACAAAGGCAAAACGAAAATCATCAAAGCAAGTGAAATCTTCCCACGACGTTGAATAGTCTTGCAAATAATGTAAACCACCACCGCGCCCAAAGCTGCTCCGAATACGGCAAGCGATTGCTGACCGATAAGCAGAAGTATGCTCAAATAGCTGATCGGAATCACCAGCAACGAAGCGAAATAGGGCAGATATGTACCCCACACAACATTCGTTTGCTTCATCATGCTTCGACCTTGGGTTAAGGTTATTGACCAGTCAACGTTGGCTCACCGTCGAGTAGTTTGTCTGCAGGCCGAACACTATTTCCTGTGACTCCGGTCAAGGAATCACCTAGCTCGGCTCGCCATCGATCTGCTTCCGACTTCAATTGCTGAACAACAGTGGGATTCGCTTCAGCCACGTTTTTCGTTTCCCCTACGTCGGCATCTAAATCATAGAGTTCAATCGACTCGATCTTCTTGTTGACATAGGCGATCGGGGTTCCATCCGATTTCCCCTTCTGATTGTCAATACTACGATAAGTGTGAGGAAAAACGAGTTTCCAGCGATCATTGCGAATCGCTTGCAATTGACCGTCTGCGTAATAACAAGGGATGCTGGCGTGAGGTGACTTCGCATCATTACTCACCATCAGCGAACGAATATTCTTTCCATCGATCGTATGCGAGGGGAGTTGCGCATCGATGGCTGCCGCGACGGTTGGCAATAGATCGATCGTCGATGCC
>JAJTID010000241.1 GCA_021300155.1 Pirellula sp. | reverse complement strand
TACTACTGCAATGCACCTTCTGCAAACCAAGCGAACTATGCCGTCTGCTCAATTCAACACCGCTGGGCGAGGTGATCAGCGAACGCCAACTCTATCGGCATCGTCAACGCGCCGGCTCACGCATCGGCGACAACAAGACCGTCGATTTGCTTCGCTATTGCGCTTGGATGCATGTCGAACGACATACGCCTCGTACGACGAGCAACGATGATCCATACGAGGCGATGAAGGAACGAGCGCGTGCACGCAATGCAGCGCTTGCACTTGCCGGTCGTGATATTGGAGAATTGCCGGAGGTCGATAATCCAGATCGTAAAGATCGCGCTTCGCGTGACTTCCGGTACTTTTGCGAGACCTACTTTCCGCTCACGTTTCATCTCGCCTGGTCGCCGGACCACATCAAGGTCATCAACAAAATCGAGCAAGCGGTTGTGCACGGTGGTTTGTTCGCATTGGCGATGGCACGCGGTAGCGGTAAAAGCTCGATTGCCGAAGTCGCGTGTATTTGGGCAGTGCTCTATGGGCATCGAAACTTTGTTTGTTTGATCGGCAGCGATGAGGGGCATGCGTGTGACATGCTCGACTCGATCAAAACCGAACTCGATAGCAACGAGTTGCTATTGGCTGACTTTCCAGAGGTCTGCTTCCCGATCCAAGCACTCGATGGGATTTCCAATCGAGCAAACGGCCAGCTCTATAAAGGCAAACGCACGCAGATCGGATGGACCGCAAAAGAAGTAGTGCTACCAACGATTGATGGCAGCAATGCTAGCGGAGCGATTATCAAAGTCGCTGGCCTAACTGGTCGCATCCGAGGCATGAAGTTCAAGCGTCCTGACGGTAGAACCGTGCGTCCAAGTCTCGTGGTCCTGGATGACCCGCAAACGGATGAGAGTGCTCGGTCACTTTCGCAATGCGCGAATCGCGAAAGCATACTCGCCGGGGCAGTGCTTGGCTTAGCTGGTCCTGGCAAGAAGATCTCAGGCATCATGCCCTGCACTGTGATTCACCCGGGTGATATGGCCGATAACATCCTGGATCGCAACCGCCATCCGGAGTGGAATGGCGAGCGCACGAAGATGGTTTACGCGTTTCCCAAGAACGAAACCCTATGGGAACGTTACGCCGAGATCCGCGCAGAAGGGATGCGTGTCGGTGATGGTGGTGATGCTGCCACCGAGTTCTATCGTCAGAACCAAGCTGCAATGGATGATGGGGCTGTAGTCGCTTGGCAGGAGCGGTTCAACTACGACGAACTCTCCGCGATACAGCACGCGATGAACCTCAAGTTGCAAGACGAAGCAGCGTTCTTCGCTGAGTACCAGAACGAACCTCTACCAGCAGAAACCGTCGTTGACGGAATGCTCAAGCCCGAAGAGGTCGCCAGCAAAGTCAACCGCATGGAACGCGGGTTGGTCTCGATCGGCGCGAATCATCTCACTGCATTCATCGATGTCCAGCAGAAGCTACTCTTCTATGTGGTCGCTGCGTGGGAGGACGATTTCACGGGTTATGTGATCGACTATGGTTGCTATCCCGATCAGCAGCGTCCGTACTTCACGCTACGTGAGGCTCGCCAGACGCTGAGCTCCGAAGCGACTGGAACCGGACTCGAGGGATCGATCTACGCTGGCCTCGAATCGCTGACATCGAAACTGCTCGAACGCGAGTGGCAACGCGATGATGGTGCAGCGATGCGGATCGGTCGATGTTTGATCGATGCCAACTGGGGGCAATCGACGGATGTGGTCTACCAATTCTGCCGGCAGTCCAAGCACGCCGCTGTGATCATTCCCAGCCACGGTCGGTTCGTCGGCGCTTCGAGCTTGCCGTTTAGCGAGTATCGTCGCCGGCCAGGTGATCGCGTAGGACTCAACTGGCGTATCCCGAACGTTCATGGCAAGCGCGCAATCCGTCACGTGGTCTACGATACCAACTGGTGGAAGTCGTTTATCAACGCTCGGCTTCGTGTTTCGATGGGAGATCGCGGTTGCCTATCGCTCTTCGGTACCAACGCCGAAACACATCGCATGTTTTCGGAGCAGTTGACCTCCGAGTACTTCATCAAGACCGAGGCCCGCGGCCGCAGCGTCAACGAATGGAAGCAGCGACCCGAGCAGCCCGACAACCACTGGTTCGACTGTTTGATTGGTTCTGCAGTAGCTGCCTCTATGCAGGGTGCCTTACTGTTCGGGACCGATCTCCCATCAACTGCGAAACCAGCGCGAACAAGTTTCAAGAATCTTCAACGCAGTAAAAAAAGCTAGCTTCGCCCATTGAGTTTGCTCTATTCGACGAAATCAATTTAAGCGGTGGCGGCCATCAGGCAATGCTACGAAGGACACACGCTTGGTATAATCCCTAACCATACGATTTGCCCGGCCCGATTGAGTGTTGTATCTGCGTCATCACATTACGTGGCTTGCTTTTCACGAAATCATGGGTTCGTGTACAGTAGAGACGCTGTGTCGGTTGATCAGGTTACGGGCGGCGAACTACCGGAAAGCCAGCCTCTCCGGTGCATTCACTTGATTTCAAGAAGTTACTTGATGAAATTAAAATCATTCTGCGGTTTCGTACTGAGATTATCGATCATGATCTCGTTCACAGGGTGCAGCCCCCGCGCGAATCTGCATGAGGACGTAGCAACGCTAAAATCAGCCGGCGACAAGTTGCCAAATTCAGCATCGAATGTGACAGCCACCGAGGAGGCAAAGTTGATGACTCAAGATGAGCGTATACCAGCGACCGCGGCTGAAGCCGCAGCGGCAATCGATCTTTCGGTATTTCCACTTTTACCCGACGCTGGGAAAATCACGAGGAGAACCATTGCTTGCTTGGAGTATGAAGCTCGACTCAAGGCCTTTGATGTGAGAAATGAGTATGAGTTTCAGCGCCGCAATCTACGGGAGCGGGAATGGAAGGAATTGAGTAAATCTCAAATCTCTGCGGGATACGCTGAAGGTCAGTACATCAGTACAGGATTTCACCTCTATGTCACCGTTCAACTACACGACGAGCCCGGCAAAGTCGTGGTGCGACTCCAGAACAATAGTAATGTCAACGTGAGCAAGCTGCCGGTTCCACCTGGCTCGACATTTGTCGATGTGAAGTATAACATTGCGTCGTATGAAACGAGCGTTGGCGTCGAGGAAACGAAGAAAGCGGTTCGCAAGTTATTGACCGATCAGGGTTGGAAAGTCTTGGGCTGGCGCGGCAATCGGCTGATTCTGCAACAAAATGCTGTTGAACTGACCGCTGTCGTGGAAGAGCTTTCACGGCAATCAAGCAAGACTCGAATCGCCTACTGGACGGAACAGTTATCGACTGATTCGCGTACTGCTGGCGAAGCCAATTTGGGTAAGTACGAAGTGGAAGACCAGTCACGTTAGATGAGCTAGCCAGATAACGACGAAGCGGTATCGATCCAAGTCCTGCCGACAGCACAATTCCAGGGCCGGACTTCCGAAATTCCACGGCACTGTTCCGGTTCAATGTGCGAGGGCCTACCCGTTACATTTCGGAACTGTTGACGAATACGCAACTGGGAAGCATTTGCCAGCAGCGCATTACGATCCGTATCATTCGAACTGTCATGAGCAGCCCGACAACCACTGGTTCGACTGTCTCGTCGGTTCCGCCGTTGCGGCTTCGATGCAAGGAGCAATTTTATTTGGAACGGAGTCAACTCGCGAAATATCCACAAAACGCTTGAGTTTTAAGGACATCCAGCAGAACCAACGAAAATATTTTTGGGACGTCGTTCGGACAAATTGCATAGTTAGTACTGGAAGAGGCAATCGAGTTTCTTTTTCACTCGAAGAGGGTTCCAGATGTCAGACAACTTGCAAGAGACGATTCGTGAAAGTGCGAAAGCACCGGCTAAGGCATCGGGAGATGCCGGTAGCGTCGAGCAGCACAAGCTGACCGAGCAAATCGCTGCTGACAAGTATCTGGCGTCCAAGGCAGCCGCCTCTAAACCGAAGCGTGGCCTTCGATTTAACAAGCTCGTGCCACCGGGTGCGGACTAATCGGTTCGCAACTGATTGAGCTTGTTTCTATAGGCAGGGGTGTCGGGTTTCACAACAGGGATGGATACACGGATGTTCAAGTTGTTGTCAGGGATTCTGAGCAAGGGAAGCGGTCGCAATGATCGATCGCTTATCCATGGACGCTCGGCCCGACACCCCTTTTCGCTGGCGAGATTGCTGGGGCGCTACGACGCTGCGACCACCACAATCGACAACGTTCGCCACTGGGCGGCCGCTGACGGGCTATCGGCCAGCGCGGCCAATAGCCCCGAAGTGCGTCGTACGCTACGCAATCGTTCGCGATACGAGATCGCTAACAATTCTTATGCTCGCGGTATTTCGTTGACTCTTGCCAACGACTGTATTGGTACTGGACCTCGATTGCAGATGCTGACTGCGGATGCGTTCGCCAACCGTTTTGTTGAGCAAGAGTTCTTTGCTTGGGCTGATGCAACTGGCCTGGCAGAAAAGCTACGCACGATGCGGCTCGCTCGCGTTTCAGATGGTGAATCGTTTGGGTTGCTGACCAGTAACCCGAGAATCGACTCGCCTGTTCAACTTGATTTGAAGCTGGTCGAAGCCGAACAAGTTACATCGCCAATCTTGGCACTCGACAGTTATCGCTACCTCGATGGCATTCGATTTGATGAGCATGGAAATCCAATCTCTTACGATGTACTCCGAGAACATCCAGGCGATTACGCATTCTCATTGACTGAGAATTACGACACGATCGATGCAAGTTCAATTCTTCACTACTTCCGCAGCGATCGACCTGGGCAGATCCGTGGTATTCCCGATATCACGCCTGCACTACCCCTATTCGCACAACTGCGACGATTCACTTTGGCAGTTTTAGCGGCTGCCGAAACAGCGGCTGACTTCGCTGGGATTCTCTATACCGATGCGCCGGCAGGTGGCGAAGCCGATGCCGCTGAGCCGTTCGAGCCAATCGAACTCGAGAAGCGATCTCTACTGACGATGCCTGGCGGTTGGAAGATGGCTCAGATGCACGCTGAGCAGACCGCTCGCGTTGACCTGGGGCGTTTTCCAATTACGCGTTTCCTCGCGTTTTGTTTTAGCAAAAATCCGGTGGCGATTCCGTCATTTGGGGCGCTCTTCGGGTATTCCTACTAATAGAGAACTATGGTTCGCAACGTCTGCGATCCGAGAAGTACGCGAACCAACGATTCTCAAAATTTTTCGGGCGGTCCTTCGTCCACATGCAGCCTCTGCGTGTAACCCTACAGATAGGGAGACATGGTTTTCAACGTCTGCAACGCGGAGCCATGAATCATCAACGATTTTGGTGATTTTTGCTTCTGCATTCGCCAGTTTAGTCGCGCGCTGAGTAGTTCAAGGAGTAGAGGCACGTCAGTTCAAAAGGTCTGCGATTGAAACAACCTTGAAAACCATTTTTGGGACGTCGTTCGGACAAATTGCATAGTTAGTACTGGAGAGGCCAGTGCTGCGACTCGGATCAAAACCCTATGGAAGCTACGGAACATGGACGCAGAGACATCGGACGTCACTCAAGACGCTGAAATGCCGGAAGAGATCGCGGAGGCATGGGCCAATGTGCTCGTCGATCTGCATGCCGACATCGACCACGAGTCAGAAGAGCATCATTCACCTATGGAGGAAGCGGGATCATGCGAAAGCAAATCCGATGCACATCCCTGTTAACTCGTTCGCTACCGAACGTCCATCAACTGTTCGCGCGACTCGATGGGCTCTACGACGGTTGCCGACCAGTGACAACAAAGCAACTGGCTGAGGCTTTTGGTGTCGAGCCCCATGCGTTGATTCCAGTTCTGCATCGCGCGGAGTCGCGTGGCATGATCTGCAGTTATCAATGTCGCGGTTGGATTCCAGTCTCGTAGCTTAGGAACAGTCGATGGAATCTAGTCTTCAAATTGAACCGATCGCACCGGCAACCGAGGCCACCAACAATGTGCATCCAGGCGTTACGCTGTTAACCGCGTTGTACGGTGAAAAGGACCTGTTGCTATTTCGTCCGGTGGAAACATGGATCGAAGGCGACCGAAAAAAGAGTCGCGTCGACCATAAAAATGTTCGATATCGGCATGCTACCCGCGATGGCTTGCAGCGTTTCATCAGTCACTTTGACTCCGAGTCCCAAACGGAACTGACCAATCAATTCTTTGGCGTCTGTCCGCGAGTCGCAGATGACGGCCGATTCGATCTTGCATGGCAGATTCGAATCGTTCGATGCTTATGGGCCGACATCGACAACTGCGATGTTGCGGTAGCTCTCGAGCGCGTAGCATCGGTCTCGCTTCCGTATCCAACGGCAGTAGTCAACAGCGGCAACGGTGTGCATCTCTATTGGCGACTGGATCAACCATTTGTAATCGATGATGCTGGGCCGTCAATTCCAGTTCATATCGAACCGATCCAAAGTGGCGAGTCGCGCAAGAAAGCCCGTCGCTATGTGCTTGAGGGTAAGGATCGCGTCTATCTTGATCAGCGACATCACCTAACCAAGCTCAGCCCCAAAGCACTTCAGATTCAAGACGTCCTTGCTGGTATCGCGGAAGCCATCGGTGGCGACCATACAACCGATCTCACACGATTGCTGCGAGTACCTGGTACTTACAATCGGAAGGACCAACGCAACGGTTGCCAACCGATCTTGTGCGAGCTTATCGAATGCGATGCTAGCCGCAGTTACGCGCTCAATGCATTCGCAATGTTTCATAAGCCGAGCGAGACCACTAGGCGACAACGCAACATCGATGCGATGCCGCTGCCAACGATTCGCAAGCTTTCAGCATCGAAGACCGACAAGCTATCGGAATGCATCGCTGTCTGTGCTATCGCTCGAGAGGGCACACGATCCGAAGCCGACTTCGCTATGTGTTGCAATGCGATCCGCAGTGGCTTTGCTCCCGACGAGGTTTGGCAGCAAGTCGAATCGGTCGGCAAGTTCGCGGAAGCCGGACGTCCGTACTTTGATCGCACCTGGGCCAATGCACAGCACGATGTTCGCACCTCCATCTACGAGAAACTGGAGCGACGGGCCGACAAGGCCACCGAACGCCCGACGATCGCCACAGACGCGTTCTCAGAGCCAGATTCGGATACGCAGCCCAAGATCACGATCGACCCGAAAGAGACGCCCGTGGCTACCACGATGGAAGAGATCACCAGCCGGCTCGCCGCCAGCAACTGTTGCTACACTCGCGCCAATCAACTGGTTGTCGTGAACGGCGAATCGATCTCGCCCATTCTATCGCCAGCCGAGCTCACGGGCCTACTCAACCAATACGTTGAGATCTTCTTCATTACCAAGGAAGGCGGTGAGTTCCGACCGCTGCCCACAACCTATGCCAACACATGGTTGAACAACGCCCACCAACGCAATCGACTGCCTTCGATCAAGCTGTTTAGCCACACACCGGTTTACACCGAAGATTGGCGGTTGATCAATCCAGGCTACGATCCGCAGTCGTGTTGCTATTACGCTGGACCAGCGATTGAGCCGCTCGAGGGAACCAAGCACCTCGATACGTTGCTTAGCGAGTTCTGCTTTGCGTGCGTATCGGACCGCACCAACTATATCGGCATTCTGCTAACCAGTCTGTTGATGTCGCACTTCATCGGCTCCAAGCCAGCCGTGATGTTCAACGGCAATCAACCGACTATCGGCAAATCCACGTTAGCGCAAACCATCGCCATCATCCGCGACGGTGTGTCAGCCACCACCGTATCCTACACCGAGAACGATGAAGAGTTTGAGAAGCGACTTGGCACCATGGTAAAAACAGGCGCGACGACAATCATCATCGACAATGCCAAGGCCAAGACCCGCAAATCCAAAATCGATTCCGCCTGTCTTGAGCGTTCTATCACTGATCCGATTCTATCGTATCGGTTGCTTGGCCAGTCGACCGAGATACGAGCCGAGAACTCGCACATCTTCTGCATCACTGCTAACTCGCCCGAAGTTAGCCCAGACTTAGTGACACGCAGCCTGGTGATCAATCTTCACTATCTCGGCAATCCCAAGCTGCGTAAGTTCTCGATGAACGATCCCGAATCGTATGTGAAGAAGTATCGCCAGCAGTTGCTCAGCGAGCTCGTCTACATGGTCGAGCGTTGGAAAGACGCCGGGATGCCGTTGGCAGAGACAAACACTCGGTTCAACAAAAGGAACTGGGGAAACATCATCGGTGGGATTCTCTACGTCAACGGTGAACCGGACTTCCTGGACAACGCCGAGGAAGCGGCCGTAACCATGGACAGCACACGACGCGAGTTCGCGGAGTTAGTCGGTCTTATGTCCAAGCAAAAGACAGCGACATGGAACGCGACCGAACTGACCGCTTTGGCAAACCAACATTTTCTGTTGCGAACCGAGATTGGCGATGGCACACCACGCTCCCAGAGCACACGCATGGGCGTGTTGGCTGGTCGCTACGAAGGAGAACGATTCAAGATCAACGAGGAGTCGTCGGCTGTATTCCTTCGGAACCCCAAGGAGCGAAAGACCGTGTACCAAGTCGAAGTCGAGATCAAGCCTGCAGACGTTTGATGCCACTGCGGACGTTTAGCGACGTTGCAAAACGCCAAGGTATGCACCACTAGAACCCATGAATCACAGGACAAAGCAAACGATGACAGACCATTCAGACCATTTACCTAGACTCTTCACATGCACACACGCACGCACACGCACACGCGCAATGGAGCAAGTCAGAAAAGGTCTGAACGTCTGAACGTCTGCAAAATCAGCCGCAGTGCGTTAGCACCCGGTTGGACACCAGGAACCGGACGCTAATGCGTTCCGGCTGATGCAAAGACATTCATGGGTCCTACGGAAAAAACGCTTCAAAAACATAGGGTCGCGGGAACAGCCGCGTTACTACCCACAGTTTCTTTTCCGTGCGAAAGCCCTTTAAGCCCAACAGAATCAACCACTTACGTTAGGAGAGTCGGACAATGGACATCAATCGAGTCGTCGAGCGTGGAATCGAGCTATGCCATCGCGTGGCACCAGCGGAATTGAACGGCCAGCGACTGCGGATCATCCCGCAAACCCATCTGCCACCCTTGCTTGGCGGTGAAACCAATTGCTATGGCTACACTTCGCCCAGTCTCGATCTGCATTTGCACCATACGTTCAAAGACTGGGATGGGCAGCGAGGGCCGGTCATCGTGCTCGGCCACCTAAATATCGAGCGCGACTTTCCCACGCGCACCGTCAACAAGATGCTCGGCACCATTCTGCATGAACTGGCCCATTGCTTAGAGCGACCAAGCCTCTTCCGACCGCGTCCGTACAACCAGATGTTGATCCGTATGGAGGCGATCAAGATTGCTGAAGCGGTCACGGTCGACGAAGTGGGTGATGGCACGACGCCACCGTGGACAACGCATGAGGCCCGCTTCATGCGTATCGCATATCACTTGCGCTATCGAGCCGCGCGACTGAATTATGACATTCGCCCCAACGAAGTCTATTCGTCCGAGCGGTTTGGTATGTCTCTGGCCGCTGAATACTCGCGGACGTTGGATGCCGAAGCCGAACGCTGTCTCTCGTGGACCTTCCGCGACATCTGCCAGCGGCCGATGCCGATGCTGTTCGAGCGAATCTACGACCGCGACAAAACGAACTGGTTTAATTCCCAAGCCCTTAAACAAAGGAACGCAGATGAATCTGACATCTACTCTTGATTCTATTTCCCAACGACTCGAAGAGCGCCGCGCTGGTAAGTGGTCCGAGTATCGCAAGCTGGTCGCCTTGGTGTGCGATGGCAAGGAGCCCGACGCTGACCGCATCGCCAGTGTCTTAGCCGACAACGAACGGACGCTGGACGAGCTTCGGCACGATGTGCAATTGCTCGCCAAACGCCGCAAGCTCCGTATCGACATGGACGCTGCGCCACCGCTTGAAAGCGAACGGTTGAAAGTAGAGCAACTGATTGTGGATGGCGAAAAGCAACTCGAAGCGATCATCGAAACGCATCGCCAAAAGATGTCGCCGCTCTACGCGCGTCGCTTTGACCTAAACCAGATTCGCAAGATCGCCCAGCAGGCGCAAGACGACCTTCGCTCATCCTGTGAGGACCGCGAGATACTCGCTCGGTTCGAATCCGTGAACGAAGAGCTGACGGAGTTGACCAACGAGCAAGGCAAGATCCAAGCCGACATCAAGCAGATGAAGATCTGGATGGACGGCGACAGACATGAATCGAAGATCACCGCTTTTGCCAGTGAAGCCATGCGTTTCACCGAGCGAGCCGATGAATACGAAGCCAAGATCGCAGGCCTGCAAGAAAAGCTACCCGCGCTCAACGCGAGGATTGAAGAGTTGAGCCGGCAGTTGAACCAGATCGAACTCGAGCTGCTTGAACCCTAGTTGCGTCGCGTGATCGTCGCATTTGATCTTTGACAATTTGGTTGACTCATGCATTGAGCCGTCGGGCGTCGCGACCCCGGCGGCTCACATACGGGAACGCTTCTCAACTGAGCCAACTCTAACCTGGCCGTTAATCAACATCGGCAGCAACCAATCACGAATTTGGGCCAGCTGAATATTTTGAGATTGGCATTCACAACCGAGTTCCCATAAAGGAAGAATATTCGCATTGAACTCTAGCAATATTTCTTCTGGAGGCAGTGGCAAAACAAACGTCTCCATTCGCTTCCAGTCAGCCCGAGGCATCTGTGCCCCTCCCCACTGCCTTGAAGAAGACTCGACAAACAGATCCGAAAACACAAGTGATCCGATCAAACCCTCGTACACTTTCTTCTTAGCACGCAACACAAGAAGTTCTGAACTGCATACACCGTCCATGGACACTCTGACCACTTTGTGAAAGTATGGTCTAAGCTTTCCAAAAAGAAAATCACCTGAGGCGAAAGCGTTTTTCAAGCTAGTAACTGATCCCGCTACACCCCAGTCATTTAGAAAGAACTTCCGTCGCGGCACATGCTCAAGTCCCACATAAGGTGTTTCAGAATCAATAGAAGTAGGGTCGATAGTGTTTCGTAAGCAATCGCAGATCTCGCCCAACTGACAATGGCCCCAGCCGATCGGGATTTCGCGCTTCAGAACTTTGTTGTACGTCAGCTTCCCACCTGAAGAACGGTACGGTTTCCCCTTCAAAACCGACTGACTAACTGAATCTGCGTGCGCTGATGAGAAAGGGAAATCGAATTGGACTAGCCAGTACTTGTAAAGAAGGCTTGCAAAATCTTGCAATTGTTGATTAATCTGATTGTTAACCGATATCTTATCATCAATGGACCGCAAAACCTTAGCAATTGCGGTTTGTGTCTGAGGAGGCCTTTCTTCAAACTCCAGGTCATTGAGTAAGCCGATTGTCAGAAACTTTGTTTGAGATCCTTGCGCACGATCCTTAAGCCGTTTTAGGAGCAGCTTCAAGGCATAGAAGATATAGTCAAGATCAAATCCATCTTTTGCTGTTAGTATGTACGTACGCTGATACGCATTAAATTTCCCGGTGTATCGCGTAACATGGAAGTTTCCCTGCGCATTGTTGCCTGCAATTAAAATCACCGAATCATCGAATGCATAATTGTCGATTTGCAGCGGAAATTGCGCACAAGTGAAAAACGGATACTTACCGCCATGCGTTGCCGCATTAGCGTCAAGTTCGCCCGTAGTAATTGTGCATGCTTGTCCTAGGGTAAACATTCTATCGGATATCCAGTTTTGCCAACTGCTTTAAAACTTCTGTTTCTTTATTTCGCGTTTCTTCGAACAGAGTGGTGAGCTGCTTCTGAAACTCTTGTTTTGCAGCAGTAAATTCCGCGGCAGAAATGTCAACTTGATCAATCTCTACCTCGAAGTATTGGCCAGCGCTAAAAGAAAAGTCTTTTGCCTTAATCTCATCATACGACACTACGACAGAGAAGCTAGCAGTTGCTGTTTTATTAACGTACGAGTCGATGGGTGCAGTTCCAAATTGCGCACATTAAATCCCTGCATATTCGTTGATCAGGCCGATGTGTTGAGGGGATGGTCGGGGGTGATTTCTCTGGGCAGAAGATCCCAATCTAGTTTTCCGTTGCGAGTCAGTTCGACGCG
>JAJTID010000030.1 GCA_021300155.1 Pirellula sp. | reverse complement strand
CGCGTCGAACTGACTCGCAACGGAAAACTAGATTGGGATCTTCTGCCCAGAGAAATCACCCCCGACCATCCCCTCAACACATCGGCCTGATCAACGAATATGCAGGGATTTAATGTGCGCAATTTGGAACTGCACCCATCGCTTGTTGGCAGTCTAAGTCAATGCTTGTATATAAGGAGTTGCTGGCAAAACCCTCCGAGGCTTCTTGCCGACAGAAAATATGAATCGGTTCAAAGGAGTAACACAGTGCGGCTTAGTCTTCGTTCGTTGTGCGTTGTTTGTAGTGCTTTCGTTGCCCGTATTAGGACAGGTGGATTCGCCTCCAATCCCGTCAGTTGGGCAAATTATCACAAGACTGAAAGAGATAGATGCGGAAAGTGAATCGCTAACTCGAAAATCAGCAGTACACATAGAAAGTGTGACCGATCGAGTTAGTAACGGAGAAAAGATAACTGCGTCACGTAACATTTCTTGCAGGAGAAGAGGGGACAATTTACTAGCGGTTGTTGAACGCAGTGGTTCGAAGGGCAACACGAAAATCGTGTCATGTTTGAATGCAGATCGTTCGTACTATTTTCGTATTCATCTGATACCTGGTCGTTCGGACTATGAAGTAAAAGAGCTGGAGATTGAGCCTGACGAGTCTTCTGAGTTTGATCTCTCTCACTTTTTCCGAGCTAGAGTGTTTTATCGGACCATTGCTGGTGAATCGCTGGCGGCATTACTAAGCAAAGCAAATGGCGTCGAAATTACGGAAATCGACGGGGAGCTTCTCCCCATTAAGATTTCTGGCAATCTTCTGACTGGTAATTATCGGAAGTTGGAACTGGTCGTCTTCCGAAAATTAAATCTTGCAGTGGGGGCAATTAGAATTGATTTTAGGGGAAACAATGAGGAAGAGTCTATAACTACGCGAATCACTTACGGTGTTGATAATTTGCCTTCAGTGGTAGAGATTCGCCAAAGAACCTTGGGAGTGGGGAGGTGGTACGAAGAAAATGAAATCCTGAATTTTCGAGAATTTAAAACCGACATGCCTCCACCTGAGATTTTCGAATTAGAAAATTACGGCATTCGCAGTCCTGCAAAAATGCAGAGGAATCCGCTTTGGTTGATTGCGGTGGGAATGCTGCTTGTTGTGTTGTGTTGGTTTTTTTGGGCTCGAATGAGAAAAACATCGAAACAAGCAGCCCACTGATTCGTTGATCGCGATTCCATATAACATTGAAAAGAGAGCAGCCGACTTCCGAGGAAAGGCCAGACCTTGTAATTGTCGTTGCTCTTGTATCGGCCATTCGCCAAGACTGCAGGTATCAATTGTCATGTTTACGGAAGACCTGCTAAGCGTTCCAAGTAATTTTCATGATACTCGATTGCGTACTCATCGATGAGAATTCTGAGTCCTTCGGCCTGAAACGAAATCAAGTGGGAGTCTGGCGACATTGTAGGAGAACTCGTTTTTCGATTTAGTTACAGTTGTAGTGAAGGAATACCTGCGATAATGGGGGCATTCCACAAAAGCAACGACCCACGCAATGGACCAGCGCATCTAGCTGCTTAGAACAACTAATTCAAGTTGCTTTTCTCGCTCGCGAGAGTCCGGGCGACAGAGCATTGCTAATCTCGCAATGGGTTGGCATTTGACACACTCAACAACTTCGACTTTCCTATTTCATTTGGATACATCAGAATCGGGGTGATTCGAGCGGACTTTTGAGGAGGTAATGCATGTTTGGGCAAAGCGAAAAGTTAGGGACTCTGCATTTAGTTTCGATCGTCTTCGCAAATGTTTTGATGCTTGTCTCACTTTGGTACTCAGCATCCAATAACTCGCCTCTTTTTGATGAACCTGCCCATTTTGCAAGTGGTGTGATCCTGGCTTATCACTGTGATGCCGGTAACTTTCGAGTGAATCCGCCCGTTAACAAATGGATTACGGCAGTGTCCGTGTTGTTCGCACGCGAAATGAAATTGCCCTTTATCATCGCGTCCTCGCAATATGGCAATCATTCGCGTCCCGAATTTGACATCGGGGATTCAGTAATCAAGCTCAATATCGACTATTACTTAAGTCTCCTAATTTGTGCTCGCTATGCTCGAATTTTAATGATGCTTATCGGTTCGTTTCTGTTGTATATCGCCACGGCGACGTTACCCCCATCTCGACGAATTTTATGCCAGGTTTTTTGGTGTACATCGCCAATCTTGCTAGGGCATGGCTGGGTTGTGTCCGCGGATGCTCCGGCTGCAATTGCTATGTGCTTAATCTTGGTCACCACTGACCAGCTTTGGAAATCGCAAGCCAGTTCGAAATTCTTTTGGTCTGGCATCGCTTGGGGAGTCGCGATCGGGACCAAATTCACCTTCGGTCCACTCTACTTGATATTCATTCCAATTTTCTACATTTGTTTACCTAGACAAGCGAACTGCCAAGTGGCCAAGAAACCGGTGGCGTCGTCTTGGCTGTGGGGGGTGGGTAATTGGGTATTGCATGGAGCAATAGCGAGTATCATTCTTAACGCTTTGTACTGTTTCGACCTGGTAGGTGTTCCGATTGGCAGTCACGATTTCATCAGTCAATTTTTTCGCGAATTTATCGTCGACCCAAAGAGTACCTCCGATGCAATCTCTCGAGTAAATTGGGCTACTCTTGTACCTTCTCCGTTTCCGAAGGTCTTTTTGGAAGGTGTCGATCAGCAGATGGCCGATATGGATTATCCGCGTGGTGCCTATTGGATGGGCGAACGCATCCATGGACCGATCTATTGGTTTCATTTGGCGGGATATTTTGCAAAAGAACAAATTGCAGTATGGCTTTCCGTCTGCCTAGCTCTCATTGCTGCATTGGTCGCCACATTTCGACCAAGAGTCGAATTAGATCCATTTCGAACACCAATCCTCAAATTCTGCTTGCTAACCATCCTGGGGTTTGGCTGTTTCATGACCACACAATGTAATCTGGTTTGGAATATCCGATATCTAACGCCTTCACTTCCTTTAATTTATGTTTTTGTTGCTGGGGCGATACCAAAGATGGGGCTTCCGATTCGATCACGAACACCGAATCGATTCTCGGATGCGATTCCTTTAGGGATCGCAATCATCGCGATAATGGAATTTTTGTGGTGTTTTCCCCATTTTTTTTCGTACACCAATCCGTGCTTTGGTGGTTCGCATCGAGTGCCAATGGCGCTCAACGACAGCAACTTTGATTACGGGCAAGACCTTTTCTATTTGCGTCGTTGGGTGGCAAGACAAAACGCTCGGCGGACTGTAGGCTTGCCAATGCAAGTCTATGGAGTCCTTTCTGGTCATGGTGAAATATGGCTTAGCGATTTCGTCAAGCCTGCGAATAATCAAATGCTCGAGTCCGTACTTCACCGGCTAGAACGGCGAACGGAAGCGGATCAGTCAAGGTCTCTAGGAAATTTTTGCTTGGTTTTGTCGCGAGGATTATCGCACCCCGAACCGTGGGCCTTGAGGTATAGCAATTTAACAAAGGATCCAGCATCTGCTGTAGAGCGACAGAACGTATCCGACTTGCTTCTCTATCACCAGCCTGATATCTTCATTACGCCCACTCTGGTGGTCTATTACTTACCGGAAGACAGGTAAACAGACTCGATTTCAAACCGTCTCCTGTACCAACCTCATAGAAAAGTATTGTTTTTGGATAACCGACCTTGCTGACGTTCTTGTCATCTATAGCAAACGTTTGTCAGACTCCAAGCGAGTTTTCCATTCGATACTATTCGGCTAGACCGCATAGGAAGTTATTCGCTTGGTAACGTTTTTAAAGTCTCGCTGTGAAGGGAAGAGGACTAACGAAAATGTTCGGAAGGGATTCTAGTGCCTAATCAACCGCCAAGTACATGCAATGGTTTGGCCGCTGGATTTGTAGGTGGAAACTATTTTGACAAGTACCGATCGAACAATCCTATCCATCAATGGTTGATGCGAGGATTCCTGCGAAACGCACGAGAACTACTCAGTATGATTAAGTTTGATTCGGTTTTGGAAGTTGGCTGTGGACCTGGCGATCTTGCTGCAAACATCTTTCCAAATTGTGTTGGATATATGGGGCTTGATATCGATGAACATCAAGTCGGTTTGGCGAGAAGCAGATATCCCGATGGGGCATTTAGCGTGGGATCCGCGTACCAACTCCCATTTGTTACCGATTCGTTTGATTTAGTGGTTGCTTGTGAAGTTTTCGAGCATTTGGACAATCCGGACAAAGCAATAAACGAGTTAGCTCGTGTGTCAAAACGATGGGGGCTTGTCAGTGTACCGTGGGAACCAGTCTGGCGGGTTCTAAACATGGCACGGGGGAAGTATTGGTCTGCCTATGGAAACACGCCGGGACATGTGCAGCAATTTAGCCGCAAAGCAATACGACAACTTTGTAACACCCATTACCGCATTAAGAAGGAGAGAAATCCATTTCCCTGGACAATGATATTGCTCGAAAAAGCCGAGTGAGTTCCGACCAGCCGTAAAATATGAGTAACATCTTGATTCCAGCCAAGATCGCGGCGTAGCGATCATAGTAACTGACCAAGATGTACGGCATCAGAAGCAAGGCAAACATACTGACCGTGATCGCAACCTTGCGCTCGACGGGGATCGTGCCGATAACTGCGATAACCGCAATCGAAAGAACTGGAAGAGGATGGACGCATCGCGTATAGAAAACGGGCCAACCTCCGCTGCGAATTTCTTCCATAGGTGAAAACGGTACATAGTAGATTAATGCGGCAACAGCGCGATTTCCGATGCGTTCGATGAAACCAAGTGGATTCTCTAAGATTGACTTGCGTACCACAGCTCCCTTTTCTTCGATGAACGCGATCTCACCTACTTGTCGGTAGCGAACACGCTGCTCGCCATCACTCGACCAGGGATGTCCAGATCCGGATTGCGCATCGAGGATTCCGTCCTCGTCTTTGCAATGCGACTGCCACAATTCGTAGGCTCCATTGGGCTTGATCGGAAACCATTTTCCAAATTGCATGCGATTCCGGATCATCCACGGTGATATTACGACCAGCCAAAGTCCTAACACTACCACAAGACTTTTTCCCTCTCGCAGGGAAAGCCGCTTGGGTCGGAGAATCGAAAGAGTACACAACATCCAGGTCGCACCGATGATCGGGCTGCACAGAGTACAGAGGCCTCCCCATATCCCCCACATCGCGTTTCGCAAACCACCCTTCTCAGTTGTGAGTTGAATCAATCCCCACCATAGCAGACTGATCACGAATAGTAGCAATGCGGTATCATGTGTCTGTTGAAAAAGTTGGTAGAAATTTGCTGTAAATACAACGCTCGCGATGACAACTCCCGCGACGGTTTGACCAAGACGCCGCGCTTCTCGCAACAACAAAAAAGCAGCGCACCAGGTACTGACTCCTTGCATGGCGATCATCCATGCTGCCATCGATTCCGGACGGTCTCCTTCGAGCCAGTAGATACCCGCCATCAGGTAAGGCAAGACAGGAGGCATCCAAGCGGTCGGGCCGCTTTCGCATCGAAACGGATCACTGAATCCACGGCCCTTTCGAATAGCCAATGCGATGTCATTGTATTCAGCTCCGATATGGTGCCGAAAATCGCGATTAAGCCATGGCAACGACTGAGGATACATGCTTTTCCATTGAGCAAGTCCCATAAAAAAAGCGACTAGCACTATACTCAGGAACAAATCGGAACGACCAAGAGAACGAAGCCTGCGGTTTTTCGTTTTGGACTCCGCTACACCAATAGTAGACATTTTATTTTTGTACCATGATTGAATCGTCATCTTCGCTACCTGTAAAAATGAGACGATGGCATTGGTGCTGGATCGCCGTCGCGAATTGGAGCATGGTTGTTTCGTTGTGGTACTCGGCGTCGCGAAGTGCCCCTCTCTTTGATGAGCCTGCGCATTTCGCGAGTGGTGTGATTCTAGCGTATCATAGCGACGCCGGTATCTTTCGTGTCAATCCACCCACGAACAAGTGGATCACTGCGATCGCGATGTTATTCACGAGCGAAATGAAATTGCCCCCGATTATCGCATCCTCGCAATACGGCAATAGTATGCGGCCGGAATTCGGAATAGGGGACGCGGTCATCGAGCTCAACCGCGATTCCTATATGAGTTTCTTGATATGGGCTCGCTATGCTCGGATTCCGATGATGCTGCTTGGGTCCTGGCTGCTGTTCCTCGTCAGCGCGACACTGCCACCATCGCGTCAATTGTTATGTCAAATCTTTTGGTGTACTTCGCCGCTTCTGTTGGGGCATGGCTGGATCGTGTCGGCCGACGCACCCGCTGCGATTGCTATGTGCTTTATCCTGGTCACCACCATACATCTTTGGAAATCGCAAACCGCTTCGCGATTTCTATTATCGGGTATCGCTTGGGGAATCGCGATCGGAACGAAGTTCACCTTTGGACCTCTCTACCTGATGTTCATTCCCATTTTCTATTTTTGTTCGCCTCGACGAGCGAAAAACACAGGGGCAACAGAGACAAAAGTAACTTGGTGGATAACGTTTGTAGGGCGTTGGGCATTGCATGGAGCAATCGCTTGTATCACGCTTAACGCTCTCTATTGTTTCGACCGTGTCGGTGTTCCGATTGGCAAACACGATTTCATCAGCCGATCGTTCAGCCGGCTAACTATGGATCGTAAGAACCAGGGGGATTCGAGCACGTTACGAACATGGATTGCTCGTGTTCCCTCACCGTTCCCCAAGGTGTTCTTAGAAGGAGTCGATCAACAGATGGCGGATATGGATTATCCGCGTGGTGCCTATTGGATGGGAGAACGCATCCCAGGTGAGATTCATTGGTTTCACCTCGCGGGTTACTTTGTCAAGGAACAGATAGCTGTCTGGATTGGCATTGCAACTGCGGTCTTGACAATGTTCGCTACATTGTTTCGCCGCAGGAAAGTGAGCCAGCCATTGCGTGACTCCAGTATTGACTTTTGTTTGCTCTACCTCATCGGATTTGCTGGATTTATGACAACCCAATGCAATTTGGTTTGGAACATTCGATATCTCACACCAGCCTTGCCATTGATCTACTTCTTAGTCGCGGGGACGATTCCCATACTTGCTATCCCTGTCTCGAAAAAAACGAATTTCTATTTGCAAGACAGTCTCGCCTACGGGCTTTCACTAATCGCTACGATCGAGTTTTCGATCGTCTTTCCATTTGCTTTCTCCTATGCCAATCCGATCGTTGGCGGTTCGCATCGTGTACCGATGGTCCTAAACGACAGCAATTTCGACTATGGTCAGGATCTCTTTACCATTCGATCCTGGATGGAACGCCAACGACAAGGCGATGTCTCAAAACAGGAGTTGCGAGTGTACGGTCTCCTTTCAGGGCATGGCCGATTTTGGTTAACCGATCTTGTGCAACCCGCTACCCCTGAGATTGTGCAGCGAGCAATTCAGTCTCGAAGGAAAGCAACGGTTGGTTCAAACCTTCAATCCGTGCAATCCCAAGAGACCACTTCCAACGCTGCCAGTCGCAGAGAAATCTTGATCGTATCGCGAGGGCTCTTTGCTGCGGAACCTTGGGCAGTCAAGTACAGTACACTTTCGGACGGAACAAATCAGGCGTCGAATCAAACTTCTCTTCGCGAGTTACAATCCGTGCCGCCTGACGTGTTTATTACACCGGTAATCGTTGGATATTGGATCGATCAAGCAGATTAATGTCATCGCAAAACTTAGCGTTACGACTCCTAGTCCTCCTCGGAGTATTGCTACTCATCAAGGTTTCGATTGCTATCGTTGGCAATTACTCGCTGTACTTTCCGCCCAACTTTGAACAAGGGTTCCTCGATGGTAGGGCGCAGACTTTCGTAGGCATTTATCGATTGGCCTTCTATGGGCACATCGTTGTTGGCCCGATTTGCATGGCCGTTGGTACCGTGCTATTAACGCCATGGTCGAGGCGAACCGCAAAGCTGCATCGCTGGCTCGGTCGATTGCAATTGCTGTTGATCCTGTTGGTGCTTTCCCCAAGCGGAAGGATCATGGCATGGCAATCTTATGCAGGATGGATCGCCGGATTTGGGTTTCTATCGCTGTCGTTAGCCACAACTTGGTGCGCTCTGCAAGGTTGGCGATCGGTGTTGGTGCGTCGATAAGACGACCGCGCTCGATGGATGCTACGATGTTATATTTTGCTCTGTTCTGCAATTGTCCTGCGAATTATTGGAGGAGCGACAGAGTTCATGCACTGGGATGCGGAAACTTCGTATCGAGTAGCTGCTTGGAGTAGTTGGGCTTTGCCGCTGATGGTTTTCGAGGTCATTGAACGACAATGGCATCTATGCCGTCGTATAGGGTAACAGCGATCGTTCGGAGAATGATGTGGCTAAAAGAATGGATTGTCTTTGGTGCGTTGAGGGACTCGCAGGAACGACTCGGCGACTTTGAGGTCGTCTTTCGTGGTGATCTTGATGTTGGTCTCAGGGCCCTCCACACAATAAACCGATGTTCCCGCTTCTTCGACGACTTGCGAGTCGTCCGTCGGTGCACCTTTTAGTTTTGCGTATGCGGACTTGAGAATGTCGGCGCGAAACACTTGAGGCGTTTGAGCTTGCCACAGTCCATCGCGAGCAACGGTCGCGGTTACCTTGTCCGAGGAATCGCAGCGTTTTACGGTGGCTCGAATGGGGGAACCCAAGACAGCAGCCCCTTTGCGATCTGCCACTGCTAAAACCGCTTCAAAGGCGCTCTTGGTCAAGCAAGGGCGAGCGGCGTCGTGGACTGCAATCAGGGAAAGGCCCGCCTTGACTCGCTCCAAAGCGTTGCGAATGCTTTCGAATCGCTCCGAGCCGCCGAGGACGATTTCAACACCGAGCATGGTCAAGTTTCCCGAGAACTTCTCTTGGACCGTTTCTCGATCCTCAGGGGCGATCGCCATAATGATCTGCCCGACTCGCGGATGATCGGAGAACAATTGTGCGCTGTGCTGCCAAACAGGCTTTCCAGAACAAAGGGTGAAGACCTTTTTCGAGAACGGATCTCGAAATCGACTGCTCTTTCCTGCGGCTGCAAGAATGACGGCAACATCCTTTATCATCATGAATCCTATTCCAACAGAAAACGGCAAAGCAAATGTCGGAAAGAGTCGCGATTCGAACTACGCCAATTCCTGGGATTGCTTGAGGGCAATTTCCGCGGCAGCATGATCGCTCGTATCAGCAATGATCTTTCCATCTCGCAATACGATATTGCGTCGAGCATTCTTTGCAACCGCCAAATCGTGTGTTACGAGAATGACGGTCAAGTTCTGATCTGCATTCAAGCGACGGAACAAATCAATGACCTCCCGGCTTGTTCGGGAATCTAAGTTTCCAGTCGGTTCGTCTCCCATGAGGATCGAAGGTTGCGTAGCGAGGGCACGCGCGATGGCCACTCGCTGTTGTTGTCCGCCTGAAAGCTGGCCAGGATGGTGGTCCAATCGATCGGCGAGTCCCACCAACGATAGCAGTGACTTGGCGCGATCATGTCGTTGCCGAGTCGTCATGGATGCACCATAGAGCATCGGCAATTCGACATTCTCTATAGCGGATGTTCGGGCGAGTAGATTGAAGTTCTGAAAGACAAACCCAATTTGCTTATTTCGAATGCGGGCTCTCTCGTCGCGAGTCATGTTGACGACCTCGGCACCATCGAGAAGATAGCTCCCCGAGGTTGGTCGATCTAAACATCCCAGCGTGTTCATCAACGTTGATTTGCCAGACCCGCTCGGTCCGATCAACGCCGAGAATTCTCCACGATTCATCATCAAATCGATTCCGTCTAAGGCCCGAACCTCTACTTCGTCGAGCTGATAGATTTTGGAAACATCACGGATTTGAATCAACGGCGGCATCTAGATGGCTTCCGGTCCACGTTCGCCCGTCCGAATGCGAACGCAGTCTTCCATCGGTAGAACAAAGATCTTGCCGTCACCGATTTGCCCTTTTTCACCGGTGCGAGCCCCTTTCATGATCGCGTTGATCGTTGGCTCCACGAACTCGTCGTTCACCGCAATTTGGAGTTGTACTTTTCGGAGCAAGTTGATGGACATGTCCTGGCCTCGGAACGCAGACTTTTGCCCTTTTTGTCTACCGAAACCTAAGCAATCCAAAACCGTCAGTCGAAACACCTCGACCTCGGTGAGGGCTTCCTTGACTTCCTCAAGTCGCGTGGGTTGAACGATCGCAATGATTAGCTTCACAGCAAATTCCTAGAAGTCAAAGGAGTACCGAGCAGGCGTACAGAAACCAAATGTAAAGATAACCTAAGGAGAGATTGCGACTAGCAGAAAGAATAACATCATCAATCCAAAGCTAATCACAAGATTCGCAACGGAAAGCCATAAACCGATATGAACCAAGATTCTTTCTTCTCGAGGCGATCGTCCCTCGTTGATTTTCTTGAGTTCTGCCATAGCCATGATGATCGTGGCTACCGCGCAAATGGGTGCTCCGATGAAGGAAATACATAGGAACCAGCTCGCAACGCCCAAACAACAGATCAATACCCCAAGTCCTGAAGTCTTGATCGGTGTTTGGTTCATCGGCGTGGATACTTCGCCAAAGTTGTCGCCGTAGATATTCCGAGTTGCTGTATTGGAAGTTGGAGTGGCGACTCGCTCGTTCTGTTGGATCAGCCACGCGGAATACGAGATCCAAACATCTGTGTTTGAAGGACGAACATCGCAGGTGTGATTCAACCGTCCTTGAGATGCCCATTCCTTTAGTGTCGCTGCATTGGACGGCCCATAGACTTGACCATCGGGCACCCTGATGTAAAAGAGCCTCTCGTTGTTGTCGGGCAATGGCTCTAGGACTGGACCATCGTTGCTGATGGCTGGTTGCAGTCCAGGATGTGGGGCCGTTTCTTGACGCGGGTCAAATTTGTCCCACGAGTCGTTTAGCGGGCTCAGCGCGGATATATTCGGAGAATATGAGTTTTCAGGGGATTCTCGTCGTAACGTGGAATCTTGAATTGTTACCGTGTAGACGTGTTCGCACATTGGGCAACGCGCTTGGCGGCCCGCGAAGGAATCGTCCACACTCAGTGCACGGTAGCAACTCGGACAAGTAGTATCGATCGCCATAGAAAAGTTCTCAAGACTTATGCTTGTCGGGATGCAAATAGATAAAAGATTTTCCTAATCGTCCGCCGTAGTTTCCAGCGCTGATGCTGTGCAAACCGTCCACTTGAAGAGCTGCGGCGACGGAATTATAGGTGGCCAAAGCAACATCTTCGAGCGTCGAGCCGTTGATGATGATCTCCATGATCGAGGTTACACCCTCGGGTACGAGCGACTTTTCTCCAAGCTTAACTTTCAGGGTTGGGCAGTACTCGGCAAACGTACTGGCGATCAGAAATTTGTAACTGCTGCCCGCTTTGCTGGCACTGGCGGCCACTCCACCGGGAAAGGTCGTGATGACGTTCGGAGTTTGATCGGCAGCTTCGGCTGCTTTCTCGGCTGCGAGAATCGCTGATTCTTCGGAATAACCAAGGAACCAAAGATTGCCGCCCATGATTCCATCTGCATATCCGAATCGTCTCGATAAAAAGAACTCACCGCCCAGGGTAGGGATCGTCCAACCTTTGCATCCGAACTGTTCGGTCCGAGTCTGATGGCCATCTCCGAAGAATGCGATTTTGCGACCAAGTTTGAAATAGGGGTCTGTCTCGAGGGCATTGAAGCAGCGAGTGGTAGGACATGTCAGCACGTTTTGGCTTAAGCGGGCCATAAGGACACGTTCTAAATGTTCGACTCGATCTTTGCGAAAGCGTGGGACATGAAACTGAAGATAGGCACCGATTCTACCATCGGGTGTTTCCTGGCCAGGGCTCTTTCCGTCGACGACTCGTTCGATGCCGGCCTCGCAATCACAAAGGATCGTGCTACTCGCGTGGCCGGTGGCGGCTGTACAGGCAGCCAGTAGCCACTTCTTGTCGCGTGCGGTAACCAAAACCCGCGAGTACAAGCTGCGGAACGCTTCGGCGTAGGTATCGACGACCAGCTTTTCCCATAACGGGTTCGATTTCCACGGTTCCATTTATGTTGACTCAGCGAAAATGAGGAATGAATCTGCGAGCAGTCTCGAATCCGCTCGATTGTAGCCATTATTTGATTCTTGGCTTGGCCTACAACGAACCTGAAGAAATCAGATTGAGCCTATCTCGGCTTGACAGACACCAACAATCCTAAATCATTTACCGATTGTCGGTTAGTGCTTTTCGATTGTTGTAAACTCGTATCGCGATTGCTCTGGGATCTCCATGAAAATCCATGAATATCAAGCCAAGGAACTCTTTCGAAAGGCCCAGGTGCCCGTTCTGGCCGGGTTTGTGGCCAGGACGCCTGAAGAAGCAAAGGCGGCATTTGAAAAGCTAGGTGGCCCGATCGCTGTTGTAAAAGCCCAAGTGCATGCTGGCGGACGGGGCAAAGGGACCGTCACCGAAGTGCCTAGCCAACGCGGTGTTCAACTCGTCAAGTCTGGCGACGAAGCTGCAACGGTCGCCAAGAATTTGATCGGCAATCACTTGGTTACTGTTCAAACTGGAGCTTCGGGTGCAGTCGTCAACCAAGTTTTTGTCGAACAAGGTTGCAAGATCGCTCGCGAGCTGTACTTGGCAGTCGTAGTCGATCGAGCGGCAAAGCTCCCATTGTTGATGGTCAGCAGTGAAGGTGGTGTTGAAATCGAAAAGGTCGCCGAAGAAACCCCGGAAAAAATCCTACGCGAGCATTTTGATCCTGCGTATGGATTGCAGAGTTATCAGGTTCGAAAGCTTTGCAAGAAGCTCGGTATATCCGGCGATGCAGCCAAGAACGCGGATTTCTTCATGAAGAAGCTTTGCAGTCTCTTTGTGGAACTCGATTGTGCGATGGCCGAGATCAATCCATTAGTTATCACCGAAGACAACAAGATGATCGCTCTCGATGCGAAGATCACCTTTGATGACAACGCGATGTATCGTCATCCAGACCTCAAGGAGCTTCGGGATCTCAATGAAGAAGAGCCTGCGGAAATCCGCGCTGCGAATACCGGGCTCAGCTATGTCAAGCTCGAAGGAAACATCGGCTGCTTAGTGAACGGAGCCGGACTCGCGATGGCGACGATGGACATCATCAAACACCACGGCGGAGCGCCCGCTAACTTTTTGGACGTGGGCGGTGGAGCGAATACGCAACAGGTCACAGAAGCGTTCCGCATCATTCTTTCGGATCCAAATGTCAAGGCGATTCTCGTCAACATCTTCGGCGGTATCGCACGGTGCACAACGATCGCACAAGCGATCATCGATGCATCCAAAGAAGTCGGCTTTTCCGTTCCATTGGTTGTTCGACTGGAAGGTACGGAAGTGAACGAAGGAAAGAAAATGCTTCGCGAAAGCGGGCTGGCTA
The DNA here is from genome assembly GCA_021300155.1 of Pirellula sp. Lineage (GTDB taxonomy): Bacteria > Planctomycetota > Planctomycetia > Pirellulales > Pirellulaceae > JBKCUI01. The sequence continues at coordinate 114,855 of JAJTID010000030.1, read as the reverse complement.
TTATTTCCGCAGATGACTTAACCGATGCAGCGAAAAAGGTTGTTGCATCCATCGCGTAGTTCGTTGCGCGTTCCGACATTTCATTTCTATCAAACAATAAAAATATGAGCATTCTTGTAAATAGCGATACGCGGGTCATTTGCCAGGGAATCACGGGCAAAGCAGGCGCCTTCCACACCAAAGGTTGCAAAGAGTACGGAACTAAAATGGTCGGTGGTGTGACACCAGGCAAGTCCGGTGAGTTGGTAGAGGGGCTACCGGTCTTCGATACCGTCGAAGAAGCTGTCAAGCAAACTGGTGCCAATGCAACTATGATTTTTGTTCCACCTCCATTCACCGCGGATGCCATCTTGGAAGCGGTCGATGCCGGAATCGAAGTCATCTGCGCTATCACCGAAGGTGTACCAGTGATTGATATGGTTCACGTCTACGAACGCGTGAAAAAGAGCAAGTCGATTCTGGTCGGCCCTAACTGCCCAGGCGTTATCACTCCTGGCCAGTGCAAGATTGGAATTATGCCCGGCTACATTCACAAGCCAGGCAAGGTCGGGATCATGTCACGCAGCGGAACGTTGACCTACGAAGCCGTTTGGCAAACATCCGGGCTTGGGTTCGGTCAATCGACTTGCGTCGGTTTGGGTGGGGATCCAATCGTTGGCACATCGTATATCGATGTCTTTGAGCGATTCCAAAACGATGATCAAACGGAAGTCATTCTGATGATCGGTGAAATCGGTGGTGACGCGGAAGAGATGGCAGCTGAGTACGTCAAGAATCATGTGACGAAACCCGTTGCCGCGTTTATTGCAGGCCGAACGGCACCTCCAGGGAAACGCATGGGACACGCAGGTGCGATCATCACCGGTGGCAAAGGAACAGCCGCTGAAAAGGTTTCCGCGCTGGAAGCTGCTGGTATCGTCGTAGCCCATTCGCCTGCCGATATGGGCGCAGCAGTCGCGAAGGCATTGAAGAAGTAACTGGTGGTGTGAACCGTTACCGAAGACAAATTGCTTTTGCTGGCGTCGGTGAACCAGGACAAAAGAAACTTACTAATGCGACCGTCGCCATTTGTGGTGTCGGCGCACTTGGATCCGCTTCCGCAGAGAGGCTCTGTCGCGCGGGAGTGGGTGCTTTGGTATTGGTCGACCGCGACTGGGTCGAATGGGATAATCTCCCACGCCAAACACTCTACACGGAATTGGATGCTCTTTCCGTAAAGCCCAAGGCCATCGCTTTGGCTGAGCATTTGCGCGAGATTAATAGTGAAGCGAATCTGCTAACTCACGTGTGTGATTTGCATTCCGAGAATATTCACGAGTTATTCTCTACGGCAGATTGTATTGTGGATGGGACCGACAACTTTGAAACGCGGTTCTTGATCAACGACTTCGCGTGCAAGCAGTCGATTCCATGGTTTCACGCTGGCATCGTCGGTGCCTCTGGGCAATCGCTGTCTATTGTTCCTGGTACAACCCCATGTTTTCGCTGTTTGCTGCCGGACCCTCCTCCCGCGGAGCAAATGCAAACCTGCGATTCTGCAGGTGTTCTCGGACCTGCTGTCGGGATGATTGCTAATTGGCAAGCGCTCGAAGTGATGAAGTTCATCCTCGGCGGCAGTACTGCCATTGATGGTTCCCTACGCGTCTTTGATCTATGGCGTGGAGATGTACGAAAGCTTTCCATTGCGAGACGCGTAGCCACAACGCAGGAGGATGGTTGCATTGCTTGCGTTCAACATCGTTTCGAGTTCTTGGCTGGCGAACAAGGTACGCGTGCGAAGCCCATGTGCGGTCGAAACGCAGTACAGATTCAAACCTCGCGCAGTGAACCGCTCGACCTAGAGACGGTTGCGCAACGTTTGCGAGCAGAGTGTACGGTTGACGTCAATCCGTACATGATGCGATTTCAACTAGATGGAATCCAGTGGACCGTCTTTCATGATGGACGCGCAATACTGACTGGAACCGAGGATCCAGACGAGGCCAGGAAACTCTACGCGCGTCGCATTGGAACCTGAAACGTTATTTCTTTCGAGGAACCGAAGTTCGATTAACGAATGGCGTCATTTCATCACGCGTTTCTGAAACATGGCGTTTCACGGTGTGAACTCGCACCGGTACGCTCTCTATGTAGGACGATGTGACCACAAAGCTTCCGTTCGGATCGAAAGATGGGCCTATCGATATGACGGACTTTGGCGTTTCTTCGATTTCTTGAACCGGAACGGCCCGTAATCGCATGGGTGTTGCGATGGCTGCTGCGGGTTCGGTTCGTTCCTTTACAGAACCAGATGTTTGTAGGACGCCATTCATTTGATCTCGGCGGGTTCTCCAGCTCACATCATCTCGGAATGGGTCAACTAACACGTCAGGAATTTCTTCTTGGCTCTGCGGTAGATTGGGCGATCCAATTGGAGTGGTCGGTCCAACGGGCAGTCCTGGTTGCGGTGGTAGTTCAGGTGATGATTGAGGAATGTTTTGCGATGGCGAGATCAACCTATCGGCAGGCTTGGAGGAAGCATGTGGTAGTCGCGGCGCGAATGGTTCTTTAACGCTTTGCGGAAGCGCGACCGGAGCTTCTGGTGTAACAACTGGTGTGTTACGATTTTGCACTTGTGGTTCCTGCGGATTTACTTCATTCGTTGGTTCAGGTTCCTGTAGCTTTGCAGGCTCTTGTCGTCGGACAGGAACCGATGGCATAACAGGATTGTCTTTGATTTTTCCACGTGCCTGTTGCTCTGGTGATGCTTGAGGGTGCATCGGCGTAGCGGGTGATCGTTTCTTGATCGGAGCCGCTGGTGGATCGGTTTGAAACGAAGGCGACTCATGTTGATAGAGTGGCATTGGCTTCGTCATTCCCTGGCTTGTGGGAGGACGATACGATTCCATGCCACATGTCGGTTCAACAATCTCAGTGCCACACGATGGGGCTTGAGTCTCAACACCATAAGAAGCGGATACTGACGTCCCCTTGCGAATGGCTGAGGGCCTGTATCGAGCTTGAGCCTCGATCTCATCCCCAATACGATCGAACTGCTTGAGAAATTTCTGCGCAATCGAAGGCTGTTTGGGTCTCATGCTTTTTGAGCACGCTCCGTCGCATTTGGAAACAGACACTTCGCAATCGCAGGACGCTTCCTGTCCAATGACAGACCATGGCGACGAGAACGTCAATGTGCATCCGATAGCTACAGAACGAACGAGTTTTTGAAACTCAATACGCTTGGTTGCGTGAGTGATACTGTTTCGCATACTAGAGATCGCCTCGTCTTCTACTGAAAAGGTGATTTCGTTAGCATGCAATGAACTAACGAAATCAGACCACTTGACTCGGTAGAAGTTATCGAGACGTTAACACCAGAATCCGCAGAGCTTTCGTCAAAACCGGTATCTCTTCGCTAGATTACCGATTTGTTGGCTAGCTATTCATCGCCGATCCACACGACGGAAGATCGGTAGATCAGGTCTAATTGCCGATTCGCGGGCGCGTAGGGACCGTCGTAGTTCGGATATACATCCTTGGGTGATTCCTTGGATGTATCCATAAACAGTCGCCAGCGTATGCCACGCGTTGCGGATGGCATGACGAAGTGCTTCGTTTCTGGAGTACCGTTGAGCATGATGAGGATATCACGGCCGAACCCCTCAGGATCTTCTGCGGGAGACGGTTTGCTAAGCCAACAAACCAATGTTCCATTGGGAGCGTCCCAATGGATCGGCTTGCCAGTGGATTCAAACCAACTCACGTCGGGTATCCCACGTTGATCTTGTGGGCGACCCGTCAAGAACTGTTCGCGTCGCAGAGAAGGTTGTGTCTTACGGAACTCAATCAACGCTTGTGTGAATCGCAAAATTTCTTCGTGCGATTCGACATTCTTCCAGTCGAACCACGAGATGCTGTTGTCTTGGCAGTATGCGTTGTTATTTCCGCGTTGCGTGCGGCGAACTTCGTCTCCCATGACGAGCATGGGTACCCCTTGGCTCAACATCAGAGTAGAGAGCATGTTTTTGATTTGTCGAATGCGTAAATGCTCTACACTCTTCTTTTTGGTTGGGCCTTCGACACCATAGTTGTCGCTACAGTTGTTGTTGTCACCATCGCGATTGCCTTCGCCGTTGGCTTCGTTATGCTTTTCTCGATAGCTCACCAAATCGTTCATGGTGAAACCATCGTGCGAGGTTACGAAGTTGATGCTGCAGTAAGGTGCTCGTCCTGCATGTTCATACAGGTCTGACGATCCACTGATTCGTGTAGCCATGGCTCCGACGAGACCGGAATCTCCTCGCCAATAGCGGCGAACATCGTCACGGTAGCGTCCATTCCACTCAGCCCATCTCAGATCGCCAAACGAACCAACTTGGTAAGCACCAGCGGCATCCCAGGCTTCGGCAATAATCTTGGTATCGGCTAACATCGGATCTTCGGCGATGAGATCGACCAAAGGTGGGTTGGGCATGAGATTTCCATAGCGATCTCTCGACAAAATACTTGCCAAATCGAATCGGAATCCGTCGATATGGTAATTGTGTACCCAGTGTCTTAGGCAGTGAAAAATCAATTCCCGGCAGACAGGGTGATTGCCGTTGAACGTGTTACCGCACCCGGAGTAATTGCTGTAATGCGCCCCGCCAGAATTCAGGATGTAATACACCTGATTTTCTAGTCCTTTGAAGGAAAGGACCGGTCCGCGTTCATTGCCTTCGCAGGTGTGATTGAACACGACATCGAGAATGACTTCGATGCCAGCTTGATGCAAGGATTTCACCATTTGTTTGAACTCATCGACTTGGCCGCCTGGCTCACGCGAATGCGCGTACCCACGATGTGGTGCGAAGAAGTTCATCGGGTCATAGCCCCAGTAGTTGGGACGTTCCGGAGTATTGCCATGAACGTCCCGAATCGGAAACTCGTGGACGGGCATGAGTTCGACGGCAGTTACGCCAAGGCTCTTCAGATACGGAATCTTTTCGATAACGCCTAGATAGGTGCCTGGATGCTCGACTTCGGACGATTCGTGTTGGGTGAAGCCGCGAACGTGCATCTCGTAAATGACGGAATCGCTCAAGGGACGCCGAATATGGCGATCCCCTTCCCAGTCAAAAGAATCGTCTACAACGACACACTTCGGAGGGCGAATGACCCCATCGGTCGTGTGTTGAAAGCATCCGGCCAATGCCTTGGCGTACGGATCGACGAGGCGTGCATTTCCATCGAACCATTGGCCGGCTTCCGGATCGAAGGGGCCATTCGCTTGGAGATGGTAAAGTTGACCTGGCTTGATATCTGGAACAAAGATGCTCCAAACATCGCCCCATCGGTCGGACTTACGATCAAAGTCGATAACCTCATTTGGTTCCCGATCATCTACATGTTTGTAGAGCAACAGTCGCATTGCCGTAGCTGAACGACTGAAGATCGTGAACTGAACGCCACGCTCGTGAACGTTTGCACCGTATGGGAGACGGTAGGCAAATTGAAGGTGTGGAAGCGGGTGCCGCATGAGCATAAATTCTGGGATGTCCTTTCCAGTCGATGGTGTTCCAATGCGTTTTTCGGGCCCGCAAACGTAGCACTCAGGACTAGGTAACTATAGTTTTTGTTCCCAAAACCCTTCAAAATAGAGCAATTACGGTTCCACCTTCAACGAGTAGCGAAGCGATGTCACAAATCGAGGACTTTTCCGATCAGACAGGAATTTTCGCCCGATAGCGTTAGCATTGAGGTTGAGCAGGCCCAACAGAACTACCCGTTATCTCAAATCCGAGATCGCGAATCATGTTGTAATCCTCTTCGGGCGCTTGACCTTGTGTTGTTAGATAGTCTCCCACAAATATGCTATTTGCAACAAACAATCCGAGGGGTTGCAGCGATCGTAGGTGTCGTTCTCTCCCGCCTGCAATACGGAGTTCGCTTCGCGGGTTCACGAAACGCATCATGCACAACGCACGGATGCAATCTCGAGCGTTAAGGTACTCTTGTTGCTCCAACGGAGTGCCATCAATCGCATGGAGAAAGTTGAGAGGTATCGACTCCACCTGTAACTCTTGTAGCGAAAAAGCCATCTCGACGATGTCTTCGTGTTTTTCCCCCATACCAATGATGCCACCGCTACAAAGCTCCATGCCTGCTTTGCGAACGTTTTTGAGGGTCTCCACGCGATCATCAAAGGTATGTGTAGTGCAGATCTCAGCATAATGTTCGCGACTGGTGTTCAGATTATGATTGACTTTGTCGACACCAGCAGCCTTCAGTCGAAGAGCTTGTTCTTCGCTTAGCAAACCTAAACAGGCGCAGATGTTCAAACCAAAGGTCTTCTTGATCTCAGGAACGATTGTCTCGACCGCCTTCATCTCTCGTTCGTTGGGAGCGCGGCCGCTTATCACGATACAATAGGTCTTGCTCTGCCTCTCCGCTGCGAGCTTTGCGCCATCCATCAATTTATCGCGACTCAGAATGTTGTATTTCGGAATAGGTGCATCCGAAACCTTGGACTGACTGCAGTAGTGGCAGTCTTCTGGACAAAGGCCACTTTTGGCATTCATGAGAAAGTAGAGTTGCACCGTCTTCCCAAAGTACTGATGTCGAATGCGATAGGCTGCAGACAACAGATTCAAAAACTCGTCATCGCTAGTCCCAAGGATTGAAATCGCGTCTTCCCGGGTGACTCCATTTCCGGCGAGTACATTGTTAGCCAAATGATGCCACCGTGAGTCGGAGGACGTTTCAATAATTGGAGATAGCATTTAAGAATTGATGGTGGTTTTCGAGTTGGTGAAAGTTGTTTCTTTTTGAGTCTCGAGGCGTCTTGGGTCAACATCATGTCCCGTGCCTCATTTTCCGACGAAGCGGATTGTATGGCGGAAAGGGTTGTCGGCAAAGGCTTTGCGTATCGAGAATAATCGGCATACGCTGGCCGTGTGGCTTTTCTTTGGATATGCCAGCATTTCGGCGACGATAAAGATCGAGTGGGATGCATTCTCGTTTCGGACCCCCGTTCGGCAATCCCGTAGCCACCTGACCTTGTTCGGAGTTTTCATGGCAAAATCTGGCCCATACTTAGACGATGTGGAGGAGCCACAGGACGAAGAAATCAAGCTGGTTTCTCGTCGTCGAAGTCCCAAGGATGGTGCACAGCTTCAGTCTCCGCTTGAGACGTATCTGCGCGAAATCAACGAGACCAAGTTGTTGACCGCAGAAGATGAGCAAATGCTCGCACGTCAAATCGCATTGGGAGACGCTGCGGCCCGCGACCGAATGGTCCGAGCCAATCTTCGATTGGTCGTCAACATTTCGAGAAGCTATGTTAGTAAAGGACTGGCGCTCCAGGATCTTATCGAGGAAGGCAACCTGGGGTTGTTGCGCGCCGTCGAAGGATTTGATCCTGACATGGGCACTCGCTTCAGTACTTACGCCAGTTACTGGATCAAACAGTCGATCAAACGAGCTCTCATCAACTCGGCAAAGACGATCCGCATCCCTGCGTATATGGTCGAACTGTTGAGCAAGTGGCGAAGAGCAACGGCGCGGCTCAGCGAAGAGTTGGGGCGAATGCCAACGCAAGAAGAAGTCGCCCGTGTCTTGGGGCTGCCAAAGAAAAAACTGCCTATCATCAAGAAGGCAATCCAAGTCTACAATGCGACTCCCCAAAGCGATCAAACAGACTCCGGATGGTCCCTGGGCGAAATGGTCATGGACGAGCGGCTCAAGAGCCCGGACGAAGAGCTGATTGATCATGATGTTTTGAAGACGGCTATCGAGCTACTGTCCACGCTGGATGCACGCGAGGCTACCGTATTGAGAATGCGCTTTGGGTTGGATGATACGCCACCCCATACGCTTAAAGAGATCGGTGCAGAACTCGGGCTGACCCGGGAACGAGTGCGACAAATCGAAACCGAGGCGTTGAATCGGTTGCACCATGCCCTAAAGGACCCAAAGGAACGATTGGGGCTCGTTTAGGTTCTGCCATCGTTAGATCGTAGGAAGCGTCCACGGGTTAGATTGAGTATTCGATGCCCCCTAACGGATCGGCTAACGGTATCGATTTGCGATGTCTTTCGTAGAGTAAACGGGGCGGCAACTGGCGAGTTGCCGACAGATGTACCTTCGCGTCGCTAGATTCTTCTGTCGACTTACCGATTGGGAGGTACAATATCAGGAAGTTGATTCCTGTCCTTTTCTAGAAATCCCTATGCAACTAGAGTCTATTGAGACTACTTCGCCAACTTTGCCAACTTCGAAGCCGTCGATCCTCGATCAGAGTATCGTATCGTTGGCTGACTGGCTCCGAGAGCGATCGTTACCGAAGTATCGTGCCAAACAGATACTCGGATGGGTCTACCAACGTCGGGCCGAATCCTTTGAAGCGATGACGGATCTCCCAAAGGGGTTGCGATCCGAACTCGATGCCGCCTTTGACTTCTATCGCACGAAGACTATTGCGACACAGAATTCGGAAGACGGTACACAGAAACTACTGCTGCAGTTACCTGATGGCGGACGAATCGAATGCGTGCTCCTGCGAGATGGCCCTCGTCGATCGATTTGCGTTAGCTCTCAAGTGGGTTGTGCGATGGGTTGTGTCTTTTGTGCCAGCGGGCTAGATGGCGTGGAACGCAATCTGACGCGTGGAGAGATTCTTGAGCAGATGCTAAAGCTTCAGAGGTTGCTCCCCGCCGAAGAGCGATTGAGCCATATCGTCATGATGGGAATGGGAGAGCCTCTAGCGAATCTTCCGCGCGTGTTGGATGCATTGTCGGTTGCAAAAGACTCCGAGATAGGTCTTGGTATCAGTCCGCGACGGATCACGATTAGCACCGTAGGATTGCCCCAATCGATTGACAAATTGGCCGAGGACAAATCCCCTTACCATCTGGCGATCAGTTTGCATGCTCCGAATGATACTCTTCGAAATCAACTCGTGCCCGTCAATAAGAAGATTGGCATTGAGTCGATCCTAGAGGCTGCCGATCGATACTTTGACGCAACTGGTCGACGTCTGACCTTTGAGTACGTACTATTAAAGGATCTGAATGATTCGCAGCAATGCGCCGAACAGCTTGTGAAGTTACTACGTGGTAGGACGGCGATGCTGAATGTTATTCCTTACAATCCTGTACCTGGCCTACCGTATGAAACGCCATCGGCGGAAATGATTCATCAGTTTCGACGCATCTTAATGGATGCGGGGATCAATGTGATGTTCCGTCAACGAAAAGGGGACGACATCCAAGCGGCTTGCGGGCAGCTTCGACGCTTACGTGAAAAAGAGCCTGCGTTGGTGGAGCTGAAGCGTTAATCGCTGTCGATGTGATCCATCATGGTGCCTCAAGATTACCTTTCGAATGATCTCTTTCTTGAGTTCGCTCGCGATGCAATGGCTTGTCGCTTCGAGATACTGTTGCATCGTGGCTATCCAGAAAACGGGCCGGAAGCTGCATGCCATGCGTTGGAGACGATCAGCTTTCTTGAGCAGCTCTGGAGTGTTTATATTCCATCGAGCGAGTTGAGTATCGTGAACTCTCGCGCTCACGAAGTTCCCGTCCAGGTATCTAGTTCTACCATTCATTTGCTGGAGCAAGCGATTGAGATCTGGAAACGAACCTACGGAGCGTTCGATGTAACTTCGGGGAAACTATCCAAGACATGGGGGTTTCATGGCCGCCAAGGCTTGATGCCATCCGAAATCGATCTTGCCAATGCGTTGTTACAGGTCGGAACAAAACACATCTCTCTCGACCGAGCAGGATCCAACGTACGATTGATGAATCAAGTGGAGATCAACCCTGGAGGAATCGGTAAAGGGATGGCCATCGATGCAGCAGGCGAGATTCTAGAAAACGCTGGAGTGGAGCACTATGCGCTTCATGGAGGCAAGAGCAGCATTCGTTGTCGGGGGGGGCAGAAACTGCAACGCCCAGAAGAGGGCTGGGCCGTTGCGGTTCGACACCCTGAACAATCAGAACGCATCCTAGGAACGCTCCGATTGCACCACCAATCGCTTGGGACCAGCGGTCCAGCGAACCAATTTTTTTATTTTAAGGGTAAACGTTACGGGCATATCATCGACCCTAGGACTGGATGGCCAACGGATGGAATGCTCAGTATTACCATATTGCATCCACAAGCGGGCTGGGCCGATGCGCTCGCAACGGGGCTTTATGTTTTGGGAGTTGAGCAAGCGATCAATTACTGCCAGTCCAACCCAGATACCGCATTGGTGGCAATACTTCCCGGCAAGAAAAAAGGGCAGATAGAATTGGTTACATGCAATCTGCGCGAGGATCAATGGAAGGCCTATTGATTATGGCAACCTTCAGGTTCTCCAGACCATACCGTCAACAGAGACGTCACATCTGGGATGCAACGAGCGGTAAACGGATCCTTCGATTACGAGAGGCTTTTCTTTGAAAATAGTTGCGAGCATTGGGAATTAGGGTGTAGGATTAGCGATACTCCCGAGTCCTCTTTTTCATTCCCTATTCTTGGAGTTCAATCGTGATACGTTATTGCTGTGATCGGTGCAAAAGAGATATCGAACCTGGAAGCGATTTGCGTTACACCGTCACGATCGAAATCGAGGCCGCACTGGATGGTGCAGAAACGGAACTCGTAGACGATCCAGATCATTTGGATGAACTGCATGATTTGCTAAATTCAGCTGACGATCTATGCAGCAGTGTTTTCAGCGAAGAAGTGTATCAGCGCAAACAGTTTGATCTGTGCAAAGATTGTTTTCGTCAATACATGAAGAATCCGCTCGCCAAAGAAGTAGCAGCTCCTCGGGGCTTTAGCAAAAACTAGAAAGTACCGATTTCGCTCAACGCTGAAGTCGAGCAACGCAGACGTCGAGAAGAGATTGGATAGGCCCGAAATGCTGCCCACTCAGCTACCACTAGTACAAGATGCTCTCGCTATATGGAAAGCGGGAGTCGATGCGGTGCGAGCCGATTGGCTTGTTGAAAAATCGATCACGATCCAGGGTGACAACCTCATCGTGGATGATCAATCGATATGCAATCTACGAATTATTGATCGTGTTTTGGTCATCGGCGGAGGCAAAGCATCGGCTGCCATGGCTTCTGGGCTTGAAAGTGTCTGGAATCGTCTCGGACCAAAACGGATCAAGCTCAGCGGTTGGATCAACGTGCCAAATGGTAGCTTCGATCCAACGGGCAATTCGAATGGAAACCGTTGGATCCACCGACATGCGGCCCGCGAAGCAGGCTCCAATGAGCCTACGGCCGCAGGGGTCTTCGGAAGCGATCAAATGCTCGCCCTGGCAAAGTCAGCCGGACCACGTGATTTGGTCCTGTGCTTGATATCTGGTGGTGCCAGCGCACTGATGCCATCTCCGGCCGAAGGTTTATCGTTGGAGGAAAAGCTCGAGGTGACTCGCTATTTGAGTCGCAATGGAGCTAACATCGAACAGCTCAACGAAGTCCGCAGATGTCTTAGCAAGATCAAGGGTGGTGGTCTGGCACGCGCAAGTAGCAAAGCGAACAAACTTGTTACTCTAGTTATTTCGGATGTGTTGGGCGATCCCTTGCAGATCATCGGTTCTGGACCAACGATTCTGGAGCCTCCACCCTCGCCTACCAAAGCCCTTTCTATTCTGGATGAGTTGGATCCAGGTGGTTCTTTGTCGCCGGGTATTCGCCGTTTGTTGCGCAGTGAAATATCGAATCAAGTGCGAGCAAGTCGATCGATTCAGTGTCCCATCGAAAACATCGTGCTTGCCAATAACGCGACGGCTGTGGATGCGGCAGGAGTAGAAGCTGTCAAACGAGGGTATGCCTATTGGATGCAGTCGAGTCCACGAAGCGAAGGAGATGTCTTGAAGGTCGCGGATGAAATTTCGCGAGCCTGGTTTCTAGCGACGGAGAACGCGCCACCCGATTGCTTGATCAGTGGAGGAGAGCCGACAGTCCAACTGCCCGAAAAGTCTATTTGCGGAATGGGGGGGCGAAATCAGCAACTTGCACTCGCATTGCTTCGTCATTGCAAATCGCATCGTGACCTGCGAGTTCGGAACCTTCAAGACATGGTCGCAGTATGTGGTGGAACGGACGGTGAAGATGGGCCGACCACGGCTGCCGGTGCATTGATCCACTCCGGGATTATGGAGCGATCGATCTCTCTGGGATTGGATATCGACGACTACCTGCATCGTTGCGATGCATATCATTTCTTTCAAGCGACTGGTGGACTTGTTGAAACAGGTCCAACGCATACGAATGTTTGCGACCTAAGGGTTGCGTTAGTTCGCCCCCGATATTAGTCCAAACGCAAAGTAGACTGAGTTTGCTTCGGAGAAGTTGCGCTATCGGATGCAATTGCTTTTATGCAAGCGACGCCACAAACACGTCGGCATATGCCGGCTCTCTCACTAACAGGTCTGCCGTGCGCTCGGCGATAGCAGAAATCGTAAGCATCGGATTGGCACCTAAGGAGGACGGGATTACTGCCCCATCGCAAACATAAAGCCCCGCATGAACACGGAACTGCCCATCGGATTCATATCCTCCGCCACGAAATCCATCGAATACTTGCCCTTTATGATTCGTGGCCCCCTGGGCTGGCGTGTCGGCCATCGCACAGCCACCCAATGGGTGTACCGTGCCGACTTGCCCCTTCCAGAACAACATCTCTCGGTACGTGCCACCGAGTGCGCTGGCCACCAATCGAATTTGATCTTCGTTAAACTTTCGTCTTGGTTGAGATGATAGGTTCGGCCATTCGATTCGCGCCTGGCCGTCAGGATCGAGAACTATCCTCCCTTGCGAGCCATCGTGTCCTGAAACAAGAACGATCTGCGTATGATCGAGTTTGAGATCTGCTCCGATCATGGTCATCACCGACGCGTAGGCCTTGGCAACGCCGCCATCTTGAACGACGACTCGATCCAGTACATTTTGCCGATGAGGAAACGATAGTGTGGACTGAATCGTTGGCCCCGTTCTCCGTCCTTTCGGGTCGACAGCACCGAAGCCACCCGTTTTTGTTTCAGGATCGATACGGTGGATCACGCCGAGGATGTCTCCATTGCCACTAAACGAGTAGCCAAGTCTGGAACTGAATTGCAGATTGGAATCTTGAGATCGTAGCAGTATCTCGGTGCTTCCCACCGTTCCGCCGCCGAGGATCACTATTCGAGCGGTAGTCGATCCGCGATGCGAAAACGTTTCACCATCCGCTTCGAAATGATGCACGAAGTGGATGCGGTAAAAGTCATCGCACTTCTCAATGTTGACGACTTCTGTCTGAGTAAAGATCTCAGCACCGGCGCGCCGGGCAAGCGGTATGTAGTTCATGTTTAACGAGTTCTTTGCACCGACATTGCAACCTGTCATGCAATCACCGCAGTCTGTGCAAGACCTTTGAATCAACCCTTGGCGATTCAAAATCGGTAGAGAACAATCACTGCCTCGAGTGACGGTGATTGCGGCTGCCTCGTAAGCTGCACCACAATCGCGTAGTTGCTCTGCAGCTATCCGTTGCGTCCGCATCTTCGCGGTGTGATCGATTCGGTCTCGTTGCGATCCGAGCTCCCAGCTAACGCGATCGAAGTAGGGTTCGAGGAAGTCGCGATTCTTGAGGTAGGTAGGCCAGTTCAATTGAGAAAAGACGTCTCGGTCGGGGCGAACCGTTACATTTGCATTGATCAACGAGGTTCCACCTAAAGCGCTAGCGCTCATGACCGTAACATCCTCACCTTGCCTCAGATCCAATAGGCCTAAAGGATTGGTAACCGTTCGTTTATCGTTTCCGAACAAAGGACGTCGCGATTCCTTCAAAGAGCTTGAAAGGTTGCTGCCGAATTCACCAGGGATACGTTCCTTGCCCCGCTCTAGAATGCAAAGCCTTTTCCCCGGCTGTAGTTTTGCGGCGAGTCTCGCTGCGCAGATACTCGCTCCATACCCGGAACCGATGACAACAACATCGAATACCCATGGTGCACAGGTGGGTTGTGAACTCAAAAGCCTGTGAATTGGAGACGAAAGAGAACCTCCAAACTGTCTCATGTTATGAAGGTAGTCTTGGACTGCCCGTTCGCGTAGCGCCGCCTCAGGATTGAAGATACGCTTGATCGCGGAATCAGCTGACGTGTTTTCTGTTGCGGTTGCCCGGCCGCCAAGTATCTTCGAGACGCCGACTGCTGCCGTTGTCATGAGCAGTTGACGCCGACTCAACTTTCCACGGATTGCTTTTTTCGGCCGGTCGCGATCCATCACATACATCCTGAAGATTCGGGCTCTGACTCCTTTCGGTATCGAGCCATTACGAACCGAGACTATGCGAAATAGAACGAACGGTTTCGAAATGAGTTTGGCTCAGCCTGCATGATCGTCACGTTGAGCAGGAACTCGCGCAGAAAATGCTAGCGTTCAGACTAACGCGCGGTTCAATGTTGTCAACGAACACTTTAGCTGCGGTAAATGCTATCGTTTCACGCGATGGGTTTCATTCCTCGATCAGCTTCAGGCAGATGACTTTGTTTGCACCGCGGACATAGAGTAGACCGTGGGACAACACTGGCGGTGCCCAGCTTGGAGTTTGGATATACGGTGCATTGTCTCGTGGATCGATCGTGTTTGCTAAATCCATCTCGCTGATAACTCGGAAAGATCGATTGTCCGCTGCCAATAGTTGGAGTATTCCCGACTCTCCTAGCATGACCAAATGGCCATCGACCATCAACCCAGTCATTCGATCTCGGTTGCGAACCGTCCATCGTACCGTAGGGGACCAAGCAGTAGTATTGCCTGTGGGGCTGAGGGTAACACATCGCAGGTCCGTATCTGGTTCATTTCTACCGCTGCTCACGTAGACGTCATTCCCATCCACGAGCGGCGTCGTCCAGTGTGGTCTCATCGCTTGATCTTTACGCGTCAGTCCATCGGCCCAAAGACTTTTGTGTTTTCCGGCTGCGAGCTCGATCAAGCAGCTTCCTTTTTCGTAGGTTTCGCCAATCAGTATTTTGTTGCCGATCAGTACTGGTGAAGCGGCATTAACGCTTTCAAGAATCGAGGCACGCCAAGGAGAAAACTGCCGATTGGATCCGTCCTTGGGATGGAAGGTAAGAAGCCCCTCGCGAACAAATGCCAAGCAGACGTCTTGCCCATCGATTTGACGTACGACAGGAGCAGAGTAACTCGCCAGATAATCTCCCACTTGATGAACGACTCTGCCGGTACGTTTTGCGAAGGCAACCATCGCACAGTTATTTGGCTTTGCGTAAGGCAAGTCATTGATGGTTGCGAATCGGCTGCTTTTCGACTCTGGGCTTCCCCCCACCATCACCCAAAGAAGATCGCCATAAACTAAAGGAGATGCCCCGACTCCAAAAAAGCTAGGTATGACATGGAATTGCTCGGATGTATTTGTTTCCCAGATGGTTTTTCCATCTGCCACGGACACACATGCGAGCGTTCCATTGACACCATAGACATAGACTCGGTCATCATCGACGACAGGACTGCACCGAGGTCCGTTGTTATAGCCGTAGGCATCCGAATAGACGACAGGCTTTTCCCATGTCCAAACGATTTCGCCCGTTTCGGCATGGTGGCAGGACAGTCGCTCCACGTTACCGAATCGATCAAACTGAAACCAACGTCCTTGGCTGGCGACTCCGTTTCCGTAACCTTCGCCAGTTTTCGCAGCCCAAACGACTTCGAGCCCTTTGCTGCCCCACTCTTTTCGAATTCCTTTTTCACGCGATGTGGAGTCGTATTGAGCTCCCAGCATTCGAGGCCAATCGTCACCTACGGTTCGCGTCCACAGGCTTGGTGTCTTCGTCGAACTTGTCGTATCGACGGCGCTAGATTGAGCAAAAAGATTTGAGTTGCACGTTGTGGGTAAAGCAAAAATAGCCAAAATCAAAAAACGAACCAACATGAGATGCGTATCGGCAGAGAGTTGTGTGGGGATGCTGAAGAAAGGCTTTTTCGGATTCAATGGAAGACCTCGTTATTAACGAACAAGTATTCATACCCAGTGGCGAATTGGACATACAGTTTGCGAGGAGCGGGGGGCCGGGGGGCCAAAATGTGAATAAAGTAAATTCGAAGGCGACGCTGTGTTGGAATGTTGCTACCTCGACGGCATTATACCCAACAACGATGGTTCGCTTGAAGGCTTTGGCGGCATCGCGCATCACGGAGGATGGAATTCTACAGATAACTAGCCAAGTTCATCGCGAACAGTCTCGCAACATCCAAGCGTGTCGTGAAAGACTGCGTGGCCTGATCTTAGAGGCCATGAGACCACCGACGATCCGCAAACCGACTCGCCCTACCGCAGGTTCCAAACGCCGTCGGGTGGAGAACAAAAAAATCCAAAGCCAAAAGAAACAAGGGCGCACGGGTTCCTGGGAGTAATCTCCTTCAAAAATCGATGCGAACTTTGTATTGGCCCTTGTACCTAGCTGAAAACTTTGCCGGTTCCGCTTATCATGTGCCTATTCCAGCCTCTTCACTTAGGAGTAAAACCATGTATTCATCTCGATCCAACAACGCCTCGCGACGTGAGTTTCTCGAACGTTCCATGCTTACGACTGCAGCTATCTTGGCTGCGCAAAGTCGATTTTCCGCTTCTGCATACGCACAGGACAATTTCACCCCGTCGGTCAGTCCAAATGAACAGATTCATGTAGCGGTCATCGGAGCTGGTGGTCGCGGACAATCGCACGTCGGAGGGTTTGCAGGTAAATCCGGAACCACGGTAACGCACATCTGCGACTGCGATGAAAAGGCTGGGCAAAAGACTTGTGAATCCGTTGCCGAAAAACAAGGCGGGAAGAAACCAGTCTGGGTCAAGGATGTCCGAAAACTGCTTGAAGATAAATCGATCAACGCAGTGAGTATCGCAACGCCAAATCATTGGCACTCGCTAGGCGCGATTTGGGCAGTTCAGGCAGGCAAAGATGTCTATGTTGAAAAGCCTGTTTCACACAATGTTCTCGAAGGTCGACGTCTCGTACAGACCGCTCGCAAGTATAACCGAATCGTACAAACCGGAACTCAGAGTCGTTCCAATCCTGGCATGCGTGAAGCCATGGAGTTTATTCACTCCGGAGGCATTGGTGAAGTGACTGTCGCTCGAGGATTGTGCTACAAGCCTCGTGCGTCTATCGGCGCTAAAGGTGTATACGAGGTTCCCAAGGAAGTCGACTTCGATCTTTGGTCGGGCCCAGCACCTATTTTGCCACTGACGCGACCTCGGTTTCATTACGACTGGCATTGGCAGTATCCTTACGGAAACGGAGATCTTGGAAACCAAGGTATCCATCAGATGGATTTGTGCCGCTGGGCATTGAACGAAAGCAGGCTATGTGATCGCACGTTCTCTCTTGGGGGACGATTGGGTTATCAAGATGCGGGTGAAACAGCCAATACTCAATTGGTGATTCACGATTACGGTAAGAAGCAACTCTCTTTCGAAGTTCGTGGGTTGCCAACGCCTGACTATAAAGGTGCAAAGGTCGGCATCATTGTCGAAGGGAGCAAAGGGTACTTAGTCATGACATCGTACCAATCAGGTACGGTCTTTGATTTGGATGGTAAACCCATCAAAACATTCGAAGGAGGTAGCGATGCATTTCACTACAAGAATTTTGAATTGGCTGTTCGCAATCGCAATCATAAATTGCTCAATGCGGATGTCGAAGAAGGGCATTATTCGAGCGCCCTCTGCCACCTCGGCAATATTTCTCTCCAGTTGGGCGAAATCGTCGATGGCGGAGAAGTCGCTGCCAAACTAGCCAACATCAAAGGTCCATCGAACGTTTCAGAAGCATGGCAACGAACGGCTGAACACCTCAAATCGAATAAGGTGGAATCCTACAAGATTGCGGTTGGGCCATCCCTAGAAATCGATTCCGTTGCGGAAACGTTCAAGGGAAATGAAAAGGCAAATACCATGCTTACCCGAGAGTATCGTAAAGGTTACGAGATCCCCTCCGCAAGCGGGATTTAATCTTTCGTGCCATCCATCTCAATGCAACGCCCTCTTGAGGGGCCCACCAGTCCGAGGGAAAATGCGAATTCGAATTAAAAAGAGTGCTCCAAGCGGAACGATCGTTCTCGACGTTCCCAAGACGCACAATGCAATATCCCGAGAAATGGTCGCGGACCTTCGCGAAGCTTTTGACGATTTTCATCGAGAAAAATCGGTTCGATGTGTCATCCTGATTTCCTCCGGTGCAACGTTTTGTTCCGGAGTCGACCTCAAGCAATGGAATGAGGTGACACAGAGTGAAAGCCCATTGGATATATGGCAAGAAGTTTCGAATGAGTTGCAGGAACTGATCGAAACGATGCTTCGATTTCCCAAACCGATCATCGCCGCCATAGATGGGCCTGTCTTTGGCGGTGGGCTGGGGCTGGTGTTGGGTGCGGATCTCGTTGTGGCGACACCTAAGGCTACATTTTCCTCGCGCGCTTCTCGTGTCGGATTGGTTTCGGGGTTAGTCGCACCTCTTTTGTCGTTTCGGCTAGGAGCTTCGATTGCATCCAGAGTTTTGCTCGGCTTGGATCCAGTGACAGCGGAACAAGCCTATCAGTGGGGTTTGGTGCAATATCTGGTGGAGTCGGAGCAGGTATGGGCGAAATCGCATGAGTTAGCAAAGCAGATTGCCGAATCTTCGACTGAGTCTATTCAAATGACAAAGCGGTTGCTTAACGAAATGATTGGTGAGCCGATATGGAGTCACTTGATTAGTGGAGCGGCAGTGATGGCGACCGTTTGTAGCACCGAATCGGCGAGCGAAGGAATGCGGTCGTTTGTCGAGAAGAGACCGACCAAGTTTCCCTAGCGTTCCACACGTCCGAAAGTAACTATTTTGACAACCTCGATCCCACGGTCCGAAATTCAAAACATTGAATCGTTACTAGAGCAAATCTCGCAGTTGCGAAGTTTGCTGAAGAACTCGATCGTCGGCCAAGCCGATGTGCTAGACAATCTCCTCATTTGCGCCCTTTCTGGTTCGCATGCGTTGTTGGTCGGAGCGCCTGGCCTAGCGAAAACGCTGATGGTCAAAAGTTTGGCAAACGCGTTTCATTGGAGATTCAATCGAGTGCAATTCACTCCGGACCTCATGCCCAGCGACATTACGGGGTACGAGTTGCTGCAGCGCGACGCGCAGTCCGGAAGTAACGTGATGCAATTCCGCGCCGGACCGATTTTTACCAATCTATTGCTGGCGGACGAGATCAATCGAGCAGCTCCCAAAACCCAGAGTGCGTTACTGGAAGCAATGGCGGAAAGGCACGTGACCGTAGGAGGTGCCACGCACCATTTGGAGTCACCATTCTTGGTGGTTGCAACTCAGAACCCCATCGAACAAGAAGGCACTTATCCTCTTCCTGAAGCTCAACTTGATCGGTTCATGATGGAAATTCATGTCGACTACCCGAACAAGGAGGAGGAGAAAGAAATCGTGCGCATGACCACCGGCATGGAGTTGGCCCCAGCATCTTCGCCGTTGAGCAAAGAGTCCTTTTTGGCTTTGCAAAATGCTGTTCGAAACATCCCGTTGCCCGAGCATCTTTTAGAGATGGCCGTTGAGCTTTGCCGGGCAACTCGGCCCGGGCCTTTTCCTTCCCCAATCGTTGACTATGTGGCGTTTGGAGCTGGACCGAGAGGAAGTCAAAATCTAGTGCTTGCGGCAAAAGCCAGGGCTTTGTTGATGGGCCGCACCGCACCTATCCAAGAGGATTTAGTCCGCGTTGCCGTTCCTGTGTTACGACATCGTATCGTCGTCAACCATCGAGCCATCGGTGATGGTATAAATTCCGAATCCCTAATTCAACAATTACTCGCGGCACCGAAACGTTCGATTGCTCGATAGACAGCCCTTACCCAACGATCGCTATGAATCAGCCGTCCAACGAGATCAAATATCTGTTATTTGACGTCGAGAGTGTTCCGGATGGTGAATCGATAGCGATGACGCGTTATCCAGGTGCGAACCTATCGCCGAAAGAAGCTATTCGCAAATTCCGATTCGAACTCCTAGCTGAGAGCGGTCGCGATTTTGTACCGTATACGTACCACGTACCAGTAGCCGTGGTTATTGCAAAGATACGCGAAGATTACAGTCTCGTTGAGATCGTTTCGTTGGATGAACCGAATCATCGACCTGCCGTTATTACCAAACATTTTTGGGTTGGATGGGAACGCTACAATCGACCGACCTTGGTCACGTTCAATGGTCGCTCGTTTGACATCCCATTGATGGAGTTATCTGCGTTTCGTTTCGGCGTTAGCATTCCATCGTGGTTCAATCTGTTCGACAAATCGTATGAGCAGTACCGCAATCGTTACAACATCCATTCTCATCTTGATTTGCATGAAATACTCACGAATTTCGGAAGCAGTTGGTTCCGCGGTGGCCTCAACCTGGCGGCCCAGTTAATCAACAAACCAGGAAAAATCGATATTCAGGGTGCGATGGTTCATGAACTCTACGAAGCGGGGAAACTCAGTGAGATCAGCGAATACTGCCGATGCGATGTGCTAGATACCTATTTTGTTTTTTTGCGTTCCCTCCTAGTGATGGGAAGAATCAATGCGGAACAGGAAGCTACCTTAACCGAGGGAGTGAAAAATCTGCTTCGCGAACAAATGGACAAACATCCCGCTTACAAGATCTATCTGGAACGATGGGAACAGCTCGAACATCCAGCTTCGCGATGATTTGTTGATAGCGCTCATGGTTTCGCAAGTTATACTTACATTCGCTCAGTACTAGTAACCTTGTAAATCACGCGAGACTGTCATGACGTGGAATCTTCCGAAAGGTCGTGGAACTATCAAAGGAGAAGAGCGTTTGCTTTACTCCAGAGCTATTAGCGAAATGACCACAGAGATCCTTTACGCTACCAACGGTGAATTCTGCGCAGGGGTTGGCATTTTCGATTCTATTCCTAGTTGTGGAAAGCTGCTGATGCTCGACTACGTTCAGCATCATCTGTTTGAGAAAACGAAAGAAGTTCCGGAGAGTAACGCCGTGGTCGACGGTACCTTTGGAGCGGTTATCCAATTCCTACGAACTCAGCTTAGAATGGAGGTTGATCAGAGTCGTTGCTCGGGCCCCATATATCCAAACGAAATCCCGGATTTTTGGCGGCGATTGGTTTTCGGAGTTGTGCGTGAAAGGAAATGGAAGAATGGCTGGAAGCTCAGACCCGATGGAAAGAAGAAAGTGCACTGGGAATTGATTATGGATCGGCTCCACGATCGCGTGCTGTCGGATGCCGATTACGAATTAGCGTGGATTGGCAACAATATGGAAGAACAGACGGAATTGCACCAAGTGATGGGAATGCCACCGAGCTATTTTGAATCGATCCCTGTCAAGGAGCCGAGCGCTACCAAAATGGTGGAGATTATTCAAAGGCTTATCAAGCTGCCGTCCAAAGCCTTTGCATTGGTACGTGGAGTCAATCCGGACGAACCGGACTTCTGAGTCGAGAATTCAATACTCGAATCCACTAGCATGTCTTCGGTTACGATTCCAACACCACCGGTGGATTGGATTGCTGTAACAATCGGCCAATCTCCAAAAGCTTAGCTTCGGAGAACATTCTTCCCGTCAAGACAACGGTCATCGGCCTGTTGCGTTCCTTTTCTTTTCCGAATGCCACGACCAAGCTTGGATGTCCCGTCAGGTTCATTCGAGCCAAATCACCATCCCCGATAAGAAAATCCACTTGCTGCAATTTATCCTCGGTTTCGCGAATCATTTTGACTCGAGAGCGAACGCCATGCAGGTAGTCAATCGCCCGAATCCATTGGGCTTCACGGAAAGTAGGCCCCCATTTGCCTAGCTCTTGATCGTCCTTTGCGGATCGGAAGAGTGAGTCGTGTACCGAGGCTGCTTCGGCGCTGAGCGCTTCTAGCATCAGCGACATTGGTGCAGCCGGAAACTCGATCGGTACCATCTCTGCACCATGGTCTACAAGCCACTCTTTGAACTGTTCCTCCGAGGGACGCAATCTGGCTAGGGTCCCAATCTTCATCCCTCGCAGTTCGATGGGCGCTGGCCACTCGTAGGGACGTTCTACGACGGTTGGATCTGAGCCATCAACACCTAGAAGTTCACGGAAGATGATGGCGCAATCTTCGACACGATTGGCAATGGGCCCGACTTTATCCATCGTCCATGCGAGCGTCATGCATCCTGCGCGACTCACTCTTCCAAAGGTTGGACGCAATCCGCTAGTGGCGCAAACCCGAGTGGGTGACACAATGCTTCCAAGAGTCTCTGTACCCAAAGCGAACGGAACAGCACGCGCGGCAACGGCCGAAGCACTTCCAGCGGAAGATCCCGAACTCCCTTGCTCTGGATTCCAAGGGTTCTTAGTCTTGCCGCGATGCCACTCATCGCCCCAAGCCATCGTGCCTACACTTAACTTGGCCAATAGCACTGCCCCCGCATCCTCCAATCGCTTCGCCACGGTTGCTGTTGTTTCCCAATGTCGATCTGCATACCTTCCAACGCCCCAACTCGTTGGTAAACCTTGGATCGAGATGATGTCCTTGGCTCCCCACGGAATACCATGCAGAATGCCACGATCTTTACCCTGCTTGAGTTCCGAGTCGCGCATCTTCGCAGACTCAATGGCATTCGGATTCATCGTTACGGTGCAGAGTAGTTTCTCGTTAACACTCGTCAGTCGCTCCAAGTAGAATTCGGTTAATTCGACGCTGGTGAAACATCCTTTTCGTATCCCCACCGCCAATTGAGGGATACTCCAATTCACCACGTCCTTCATAGACGTCCATTCGGGAAGTTCAATGTTCTCGGACCAATGGACAGCAGGTTGCTTCGGGGGGGTGGGCTCTGAGGGCGTACTGTTCGCAACAAAAAAAGAGGGAAGAAATGCCAAGGGCATGGGCGTATCTTCCACGGGAGGATTCTCTCGTACGACACGAAGCATCTTTAGCTTTTGGTTGATAGCAGCGGCCACTTCTTCGCATTGCTGATCTGTCCATGTCACTCCGGCAATCCAGCAAGAGTCGGCAATTTGTTTTGCAGTGATAGAGTCTGCTTTTGGCTCATTTTCTATCTGCAAAGTCACAGCACGCGCCACCGTCGAGACCCCCAACAAGCCTGCAAACATTCCTGTACTCATTGCGGCTGCGATGGCTTGTCTACGATCAAATAGTTGGGGTTGCATGGTTGTGCTCTGCGGTTCGTCAAAGAAAGGTGAAATAGTTAATAGTACAGGAAAAGGAAGAACACGGACTGTGTCAATTTGGCGCATGAGCGGTCGGTTGTTATCCCCGATAGCACAGTCTGGCACACTCTGGTTCTTCTTAAACTGCTAGAGAAGTCATAAGCCTGACTGAAACTCGCAGTGATTCCATGGTGTGCATGCCCGTATCCAAATGCGGCACAGCGATTGCATTCGAAGAGTGATCTAAGACCTTTCCAACTTTCTTCTCGTTTCCAAGGAGCTTTCTCCATGAAAAACTATACCGCCCTGAAGGCTAAACTCGAGTCCAAGCTTCAGTCATTACTGGAGCGAGAGGGAGACATCGAAAATGTGTTGGGCGACCCAGGCAATAGCGACTGGGAGGAGAACGCTTTGGAGATGGAAAATGATGAAACGTGGCTCGGAATTGGGGAACTGACGAAAAACGAAGTCCACCAAATACGGCAAGCGTTGGATCGAATCGAACATGGCAAGTACGGCGTGTGCGGAAAATGTGGCAAAGATATCCCCAGCGAAAGACTCGAGCTTCTTCCCTGGACCACTAGTTGCGTAAGTTGTAGTTAACTCAAAGAAAGAAACGGAGGTGATCTATGAAAGTAGTCATTGCAGTCGACGGTTCAAAGCACTCGGAGAATGCGGCTAGGTTTCTAGCCAAGCTTCCCCATGGCGAACATCTTGAATTGAATATTGTCGCGGTAAACTATGCACCAGGCATTCACAGTACCGTCGAGATCATCGGTTCGACGGAGAACTATCTAAATGCGAGCAGGGCTCAACTTGGCGCCGCATGCAACAGGATCAAGGCGATGTTTGACGGAGCGGATGCGACCGTGAAGACGACCCTGCTAGATGGACATCCTGGTGAGACGTTAGCTAATCTGGCAACGGAATCAGAAGTAGATCTCTTGGTTATCGGGGCCGTTGGTCACTCGACGTTTGATCGAATTCTGATCGGAAGCGTAAGTGATTTTGTTGCAACGCATGCCACCTGTTCCGTTCTCGTCGTGAGACCGGATCTTGTGGATACATTTGCACATCAGAAACGATTTAACGTTTGCTATGCCTACGACGATTCTCGTCCGAGCAAAAACGCCATCGACACGTTCGGACGATTTCTCTGGCAGCCCAATACAGATATCGATGTCGTCAGTGTGATTCGATCGCCACAGATCTATTCTGATATTCCTATCACTTTGGATATATCTGCACTGAGAGAACGAGCTACGGAAGAACTCGAGCGCGGGGCAAAACTCGCTTCGATTGTGTCCGCCAGTCCGGCTACACACATTGTCGAATCCGATCATGTCGGAGATGGAATTGTTCAGTTTGCTGCCAATCAGAAGAGCGACCTTATCCTCCTGGGTGACACAGGACGAGGAATCGTTAGCCGATTCTTTTTGGGAAGCGTTTCGCGATACGTTTTGCGACATGCCCCATGTTCCGTTTGGATCGGTCGAAATCGAAGTTAGGTCGCAAAAGGAATCTCTTCAAATACCCTAGCCTTCCTATCTTTCCTAACAGGAAAATTCTCTCAATTGCGAGGTCTTGCAACGCCGATCTAGCTACAACGAACGCTTTTTTCGTGCTTCGCGTCATCGTTGTCGCGAAGAATGTGAACTCTCACAAGGAAACTGCTGGTGTTGGGTAGAGTTGGCTACGTCATTATTGCCATCATGCTAGTTGCACAAACTGGCTGTCTTGTCGTGAGGCAACCCGGCAGCAACTCCTGCGAGCCTGTTTTGATAGGCAACGGACTGATTCGGACAGCATTGGTTGGAAACGCGGGAGATGGCAGTGCTAGTGATTGTTCAAGTTGTGAATCCGTTGGGGAAATGCCTTGCGAACTTTACGATCGCAAGGAAGTTCTGAAGCGTTGGCTCCACGCCGCCCGACCTTCCAATATCATTCCTCAGCGAGTTCAAGATTTGGGTGCGAAGGCTCGCGACCAAAGCATCCAGATACGCGCCAATCAAAAACAGAGATGCGATGCCTTGGCTGCGAATTGCGGAGAGAAATGCGAGGAATGGAAAGCTTGGTGGGAGATGAAGAAAAGGGATGCAAACCCACCACCTTGGCCAAAATTTCATCCAGTTCCGGCACGCCCGGCTTTCTCTCGATCTGAAATGAGTCTGTGGAATATGCCCGATGCTTATGGAACAATCGGAACCGAGTGATACCAACTAGTCTCTTCAAAACTAAGGGGCTTTGAATTGTACATGGATAGCTGCATAAGCCCATCGTACCACCGTCTGCCAAATGTTTTCCGAATGATGAGACAGTTTGACGGAACACAGGATTCCGGGCGATGGTAAGCTAGGGCGATACTCTCGCGTCCAAAGAGAGCGTTGGAAGGAATGGGGCTTGAGAGCAATACGAGCGTGCAACCGAGGTTTCTCTGTTTTGAATTCGTCTTTCCCATCCGCTGATTTGCTTTGAACCACAGGCAATGGGCCGCCGAAAATTCCACCCATACTTGGGAATTCGACCGTATCGGATGACCGAGGCAAAACCTGGACAACTTCGCCAAGCCACACTTCCCCATTCGAGAGTGTTACGTTGGCCGCAGCACCTTGCGAGTGGGAAATCACATCCCACTTATCTTGCGGCAGCGACGCATGGATCTCAAGTTGATCGGGTTCGACAACGTATCCAATGGAACTCCCTTCTTTAAGAAAATTGCCGACTAAATTATGGGACGAACGAATCATCAGTACGCCGTCGCGCGGCGAGCGCACGGTCAGAGCTGCTAACTTTGAATTTAGGCTGTCATAATTGAATCGCAGGGATGCGAGATTGGCTTCTTCTGCTTGAAGTTCCGATTCTTTGCGTTGTGCGCGGAGCGCATGACATTTTTCCTCACTCGATTCGACGCGTAGTTTCGCTACGTCACATTCAAAGGTTAGATCGGGATTCTTCATCCTTAAAATCTCATCCCCATTGCGAACCCCTTGTCCATCATGTCGAAGCACTTCGACAACGAGACCTGGAGATTGCACTCTCAGTTCGATCGGTTCGACAAAGTCGACCGTGCCAGGCCAATAAATCTGGAAAGGGGACGGAAGCAAACCGAGCAAACCGATCCCGATCATGACCAGAGATGCGCGCAGGCATTTGCGCCAGGACAATTGAGTGACAATCCAAGCGATTGACGGTTTGGGGCCAGCTACGCCGCTATACAGTCGACGCAAAACGTGGGGCATAACAAACCACAAAGCGGAAAAGCCGAGAACGACGATGATGCCGATACCATCCCAGGCAACCCACAATCCCCAGGCAAGTGTTGTTAGCATGAGCATTCGCGAACACCAACTCGCGATGCCGTACGAGAGCACGAGAATCGCTGACGAGTGGCTTGGCGGGCATTCATAGAATGTTCGGAACAACAACTTCTTCACAGCGGCTTGCGCATCTTGCCAGAGATTGGGACGGCCAATCAAATCGATCATGATGTAGTAGCCATCGAAACGCATCAATGGATTTCCATTGAATGCGACCGTCGAAATCGTTCCGAGGGTCACGATGGAAATGCACAAGAATCGCAAAGCTGCGGATTCAAACCAGCAAGCCCCGATGACCGCCAAAGATGCGAAGGTGACTTCGAAGAGAATTCCACTAGCGCTGATCAAAATGCGAGACCAGCGATTCTCGATCTGCCAAACACTCGGCGCATTCACAAACGGCGAGGGGGTGAAAAACATAAAGCCGAGTCCAGCGCCTTCGGCTTTAGCCCCAAACCTAGCGCATGCGACGGCGTGCCCTAATTCGTGAACACATTTCAATAGAAGCCATGCGAGCAGAAGCCACCATTGGCTACCCGGTACGAAAAGTCCGACACTTAGTTTGGTAAGGGATGCTGCGTTTGCAATTGCATGTGAGATCCCGACAACCCAAAGTACGATCGCAACCACCGCTGCGGGGATCGAGATCAATCCCTGCAGAGGTCGCATCCATTGGTCCAGCGTATCGCCGTTGAGGAGCTTTAGACGAAAGAAGCTCGGATCGAACAGCTTCGGAGCGGTCGGTGTGCCGGGCTGACTTTCTCCATTCTCAGGCGCCGTGCTATCCGGTGATGGATCGGTGATTTTCTCGACAAGCCCAGAATTGATCAGCCCTGCTAGGACCTTTCGCACTTTCTCTGGATCGGCTGTCGACAAACGATTGCTGTGTTGTTTCGCATTCTGGAAGCCCTCGGCAAACGTGCGAGCTTCATCAAATGCAGCGCACAGCTCGTACTCGAGGCTTCCGAAACGCCAAAACTTATCTCGGTTACCATCCTGCGCAACGTACTGAATCCCACGCTTGGAAGACCTTACCGAGAATTGTACTTCTGGTCGAAGCCTGAATTTGGTGTTATCGATTGTCACTTCGGTTTCTTTCTCTGTTATTACCAAATCCACTGGTTCGCTAACCAGCGATAAGGCTTAGAGAACAACAACCATCCGATGCTGCGCCAGCCCGCTTCGATTTGAGCGGTAGCTTTCATTCCAGGGCGTAACTGCATGTTCGAATCTTCGATGATCACATCAGCAATGAAGATTGTCTGTTGATCGATAATCGATGCGCGTGGTTCAATTCGTCCAATACTTCCCTGAAAGGTCGTTCCTCCGGTAGCATCCGAACGAACAGAAACTTTGTCTCCGACTTTGATCTGACCAAGATCATGAGCGTTCAGGTGTACTTCGACCGTCATCGACTCCATCTCGGCAATCTCAAATAGGTTTTGCCCAAGAGTCACGGGCATTCCGATGCTTCGTTTCCAGTCACCTTGAACCACGGTGCCATCTGCGAGAGCTCGTACGTCCAGTCGGCTAAGCTGGTCTTGAAGGCTATCGATGCGAGTTTGTGCTAGACGAATGTCGACCTTTGCGATCCCCATCTCGCCAGCTGTACGGGTTGCGATGGCGGTATCTAGCTTCTTCGTCGCACCTTCCAATTCCGCTTGTGCGGTGGAAAGATCGCGGAGCATCTGTTCTCCATCGAGTTGTGCCAAAAGCTGACCTTTCTCAACGCGATCTCCAGGACGTACGTTGCAAACTACAATTCGTCCTGCGACAGGGCTGGAGATATACTGTCGGACTTCGGGCTCGAACACACAATCTCGTCGAGGGTAGTAGGGGACAGGGAGGAGTAGTCCGGACAGCAATACACCAATAGGAATGAGTAACTTCTTTGGATTAGCACGGACCCACTCCACTCGCTCGGTCCAGCGAATGCTCCATCGGCATCGCTTGATCAAGAACCAATCATCGATCTCTCGCTTGAGGTATTGGATATCAGACCACTCGCGCGAATCCCCCTTTTTCTTGAAAGCCGATAATCGATTACCTATTCCTGCACTGGTGTCCATTACCAGTACAGCAAAGCCTGACGATTGGGGTAGTTCCAACGCAATACAAGTCAAAGGGCTGTCGAAAGATCTGCTCAAACGGTTCATACTCGCACAAAGCGAAGCAGATTCGTCTGCAACTAGCGGTTTGTCCTCAAGAATCGGCTCTGCTGCCGACGCAGATGTATCGGTCTGGAGGATTTGCTCCTGATTGACAGGCTGAACGGAGCACAATGCTCCACCCCGAATTATGGCTTTCTTCGCGATATTCCCGATCAATTCCCGATTGATTCGGAGCAGCGAGGAATCCCAGCCGATGCAACCCAGGTCAAACACCTTGCCCCGCTTATTCGTAACGAAAACGGCGATGCGTTTGCCAAGCACTAAGGTCGCTTCCGATAGCCATGTTTGCAGAAACTGCAGCGAATGAAGGTCTCGCGGAAGTACAGCAGGCGGCTTACTTCCCGAATTGATCCTCACGGAGTCGGGCAGAGGTTGTTCATGACGAGGCCACGAAACAGAAGCGGCCAATGAACTTATGCGATCGTGAGTCGCATCGATAGTTCGCTCGAGGTCTGTGCCGGAATCATAGAGTTTGTTAACCAAGCTATCAAACTCAGAGGACATCACCCGAAGATCATCTCCAGTCAATACGTCACCCGACGCCGGGCGCGCGGGGACGACGCTCTCGTTTCGATTTGGGGTGTGGGGAGTGGCGTTATTCACCGGTCTGTCCTCAAGGATTTACAAGTTCGCAATTAGCAGCGCGAATCGAGTGGTCTGGATTATCAATGACTACCGTTAGTTCAATCGTCCGGCCTGATGCGTCCGCAAAAGGCGCGATGTATTCAATCTGGCCCGAGACTACAACAAGATTCGAAAGTCGAATCTCGGCCGAAGTACGATCTCGGAATTTGTCTGCCATCTGCTCCGATAGCATGAAGGTTGCTCGTAGCTTCGAAATGTCGAGTAGCTTCACGAAAGCGGGAGCGTTTCCAGCGATGTACTCTCCTTCTTTTTTGTATATTTCGACAACGACGCCTTCATGTGGCGCACGGATCGTTCGTTCGCTAAGAGCAATCTCGGCTTTCTCGAGTCTCGCTTGCGATAATTGCTTGGCTTCCGTTTGTGTCTTGAACTTGGCTTCGGCTATCTTCAAGTCTAGTTCAAACTTCTCAAGCTCGCGTGGACTAGCTTTGGATTGCTCCACCAACGGGCGTGTCTGTTGAACTCGTCGACTACTAAACTCGACATCGCGTCGCGCTGTTTCCAGCGTGCCGGTAGCGAACGCATCCGCTTCAGCTTCCTTCAGTGCAGCTCGCGGTTGTTCCGAATTGAGTCTGCCCAAGGGGGTTCCCGACTGGACAAACTCGCCTCTTCGCACCAAGACTTCATCCACGATGCCAAACTCCGCTGTAGCGACCTCGGTCGATCGGAACGGCGCCAAGCTTCCGAGCATATCGATCGAAGCGGAAGTTCGTTGAATGACGCTTTGACCAAGCAAAGCACTGCAATTTGCAAAGCATGCCACGATCAGTGTGAGTAAAGTTTTGTTTAGTTTCATATTGGGGCTTGCACCTTTCCTTCATTCAACGCGACAAACGAGGATTCAAAAGTCAGGATCCTGTATGTGTTGGGACGAACGAGATAAGCAACAATGTCATCCGAAACGTGCGCGGCAGGCGTAATCGTTCAAGTTTCTCAAAAAGTCTGTTCGGATTATGCGGCTTAGGCTGAAGAAACAGTCTGGAAGATGATCCGCCTAGGAGATCCGTCTCGAACACACTTCAAACACGACCTGTCGGACCATAGATCCAAAGATAAAGGCGGCAAAACTGTTTTACTCTGACAATTCAGAGTTACCAACGATATTGAAAAGCCAATCCCGAGGAGTTTAGGGACGAGCTGGTCACAATACTCCAGCCCCGTTTCCCTGTGTCGGTGTGCTGTACAGCACTTGCGGCAACGAATGCCATTGCCCACCCTAGTCCGATTTGAGAAGGATAGTGCGCGTTGTCATTCACTCTCGACAAAGGGCCGATCAGAGAACCACCATAAAACAACGTTTTACGAATGGGGTCGTCCGTCATCTTGGCTGCGGTGATAAATGGGAGTGAAGACATAAAGGCATGACCGCTTACGCCGTTGTTATCGCGAAATGGAAGCCAATCGGAGCCATTCCCCGTTTCGTCAGGCCGGGAACCACCAGTCAATCGTTGCCCAATTATAACGGGACCTGCTCCCACTAAGAATGCGCGCAACGACCGTTCCCCCCAAACACCAGCCGTTTCAAAGCTTTCCGGGCCATCGATATACGTGTTTGCTATCCAAAGAGAACCGAAGATTGGCAATGTATATATGCCATTGCCGATCTCTTTGTTCGCATGCAGAAACTCAAACCATTCGTCGCTCCTAGCTCCACGTACGGATATCTGAAAATGCTTTTGGATCTTCCCGTCCATCTCCGAATTTGCAAGCAAAGCGCCTACGCCAAAAGCCATCAACAAATTTGCTCCCGACTCTTTGGAGTAAAAACTCATTTGATCGTTGAGTAGTTTCTCACCCAAAGTAGCTGGCGGTCTAGGACGATCGATCGACTCCATCTGATCATCAAGAGCGAATCGATGCTCTGTGGATAGCCACTCATGCTGGCGATCTATTTCCAAGGCATTCTCGGCCTGTTTCACATTGGACGTCGCTGGAGAAAAACTCAACCGATCCGAGACCGTAACGATCCGGTAGCTTTCTTTCTCAATTGTCGCGGGAGCTACGGCATTCAAATACTTCGTTTGTGCACATCCGAGAAACATGATCCAAAAGAAAGAACGTATGATTGCAATTAACTTCAATTTGTGCATCCAGTCACAAAACTTCTGTGCCAATCACCATAGGGGCTTAGTCAAACTATCGGCCTTGCACGTCAAGGATCTCGGTGTACCGCTTCAGCGATCGCAAGACTATGTACTGCGTTACGCCGACAACTGCAAGAGAAGCCCACAGAGGATCGATCATGAATCGTCCATCAATGACGTAATGTTCAAGGACTTCAATTGCGAAGAAACTCAATGCAATCTGCGCGAAAGCTGTGTACTCTCTCTTGAACGTGTTTTTCCAGGAAAATGGAAGCGAAGGCCTCGTCCATCGAAGTGGATTTGGAATGAAAGCTGGTGTTTTGACCGCCCATCGAACGAAACGAGTTCCAAATTTTCTCCTCAAGAAATCCTCTTCTGCAATCATGATGCGTTCGTAATAGAGTGCAAATGCAAGAATATAGATAACAGGGAGCCACCAAACGAGAGGCAGGATCATCGGCCCAAAACCGATCAAAAAATTCCCCAGATATAAAGGGTGTCGAACCACGGAATAGACTCCACCTGTATTTAGCTTTGCTGCAACCTGCGTGGCCGTATTCCGCCCCGAAGTACCAGCCGGTGTGTGCCCAACGACCAAAATCCGAACCCACAGCCCAGACAAAGAGACCAGCAGACAAACTAATTCCCAAAGAGAGTGAAGCGCATGGCTACCGAACGGCCAGGTCAACTGCAAATTTGCGACCAGCAATGGAATCCCCATCGCCACTGGTAGATAACTTCGCCATCGAAACAAGAAACTCCCTTGTTCCGTAAGTTGCCTCTTCAATCCCATCATCCCTGTTCTTTCTTCTTGGCTGCTCACTTTGTAAGCCGCACTGCACAATTAATCCCGCAATGGAATCAAAGGAATTTGCGAAAATTCAAGAAATCGTCTCAGACAGCTTTTTGCGTCTTTCCTCGCGTCGCGAGCTGTATTTCGTTTTTCAGTATTGCAAAACCAATCCGTTACTTACAGTCCAGAAAGATTACAAAAATGAAAGCATCGAGATATTCAGAAAA
The DNA here is from genome assembly GCA_021300155.1 of Pirellula sp. Lineage (GTDB taxonomy): Bacteria > Planctomycetota > Planctomycetia > Pirellulales > Pirellulaceae > JBKCUI01. The sequence continues at coordinate 82,432 of JAJTID010000030.1, read as the reverse complement.
ATCGCATCGTGCATTGCAGCCGCCAAGCACAACGCATTCCATACCATAATTGAATTAACGGAATCTGCGGAGCGATCCGAAGCCGATGAACGGCAACCCAGAAACCTCTTTGCCATATTCCAAGTACGGATTACCAATGAACTTCAGCAGACGCCGATCTTTGAAGTAACTCCCTGCATAAATGTACACCGTCCAAATGCTCGTTAGAATGGCATGGTCAAGTGTCATTTCAGGGGTGAACCAAATCAATCCGAGGAAACTCATGTAAACGGGATGACGCATATATTTGAAAGCTCCTCGCTGAACAAATTCACGCACCGGAGGTTTCTGTTGGATGAACCAATACCACCATTGAGTCAACCCTGTCTGGTAACCCATCCCAGTCAAATACAAACTGTAGAACAATGCTACCCACGAACCGTAGAAACCGGTTAGCATGACTATGTTCATCCAACCTGTGAATCGCCAAATCGCAATCTCGCTTCTTCCCCAAAAGTGGAACGTCAACAATAGAGAGACGCACGTAACACAACAATGCAAACAACCTAACAATCCGCCAGGTATCCACCGCCTGATGACTCGCTGGGCCGGTGGAGCTAGTAGGATGCTATGCGGGACACAGAATCCGATCGCTAGTGAGCAATCGATAAGAATCCAATGAGCGCTGGGAGCAGAACCTCCGTATCGCAGGAACAGAAACAAATAGACTACCGTTACGAGAAACAATGCTTGCGTTCCAATACCAAAGGCAACACCTGCCCATCGTCCGAGTGCTATCGGGCTAGATTCGCGGCCAACCCGTGCCGCAACTGACTTGGCCGTTGATACGCCAGCAGAAGCCAAACCATTCGACATTTCCCTTAAACTCCGTTTTCTGCGACGAAGAAGCCGTATTCCATGGCTCCTGATTTGTATGCATTCAAGATTGCATCGAAATGGTTCAAGAACAATGTATGGTTCTTTCCCAACAGTCGAGCAAGGTACCGAACACCGGTTCTCTCGACTCGCGCTTTGCAAATCTCCCAGGTTCGTTCGACTTGTCTAGTCCATATTCCTGTGTTGACCATGCGAAGGCCAGCATCCTCAAACCATTGAACGTAGTCGGACTGGCTCCCGAGCGACGGACAAAACATACCATCGCAAACTCGCTCCACCTGTTCTCGTTCATCGGTGTTGATAGGGGATTCTTTTGCGAGCCATGCACAAAGCGCAAAGCGACCACCCGGTTTCAACCAACTGGCTGCTTTCTTAAAGAAGGCAGGTTTGTCAAAAAGATGCTCCGTACATTCTATGCTCCAAACATAGTCGGCCGAGTTGGGGCCTAGTTCTACTTGCTCGGCATCTTTGCAAAGAAATTTCGGCGCCGGAGATACTCGATTCCATTTCGCACTGGATGCAGCCCAGAGTCGCTGGACGGGGCTCAATGTCACACCCGTTACTTGGCACGATCGATGCTTGGCAAGCCATTGGCTGGAGCCACCCATACCGCAACCGATATCGTAGACGACGCTTCCGGCTCGAATCTCGGCAAGGTTCGCAAGCTTATTGGTCAGTTGCACTTGAGCTAACTGGGGGGATTCGTTTCCTTCCCAATATCCGTGATGAATATGAGGTCCCCAAAGCAATCGGTAGAAGAGGGTGCTAATGTCATAGTGATTCCGTATGACCTGTTTCTTGACAGAAGGATGTTCAATCATCGACTTGGAACCACCCAGAGATCTCCGAGGATAACGAGTTCATCTTTCACGCCAACCGCTCCCATCATCTTGCTAAATGGTTTAATGCCGTAATCCGTCTGCAAAATCTTGAAGGCTCCTCGAATGTGGTGCCAACCATCTTTTTCCTCGAGGTCACATCGAATTTGAATGTGCCTTTTTGTTTCATGTAGCACAAAATCTCCTTCAATCACGTATTCAGGGAGATCTCGTTTGCTCTTTTTAGCGCTCGAAACCAGTGTCGCATTCTCAAGTCTCGCTTCAGGAAAACGGTTCACACTGAGAATTTCATGCCCCAGCATATTGTCGTTCACCTTTCTTCGCGTCGCTTCATCCGTCTCGCCTGATAAGCCAAGATACTTCCTGGCGGTGGGAGTATCAGCGTCAAATGACTTCATATCGAAGACCAGTGAAGATTTCTGTCCATTGGTGGTAAACAATTGTCCACTTTTCAATTTGCCTTCGACCGCATGTTGGTGTCCTGCCAGCCCAGACTTGTCGACGAAGATAAAAACACGACTAAACTGAATGTTTACTTCGCCAGGTTTTGCGGCAACATTCGGGTTTTGTGAAGTGGTGTCCTGGGAAATGCCTCGATTTGCGAGAGCCAGGAGTACGATACATACGACAGATGCGTGTTGAAAACAATTCATGAAGTTTCGGCTCACGGCGATTCCTTTCGTTCGATACAATGCATCCATGATTGGGTGCACATCTTCCATTACAACTCAGTTCATTGCAAACGGTAGGCCAAATCATCGCTGAGTCGATTCTTCTCCGTTTGTCGCGACTGTCGCTAGTTGTCGCATTGCTCGCTCTTCCGTTCGGTATCTTTGCCGTAGTGAATCTACCGATGGGCTCTGCTGGTGTTCACCAGTGGCTTCCGGAAGGAAGGCTAGAACGGCTAAGGTACGAAGCATTCGCGAAGAACTTTGGCACAGACCAAGTGGTGCTGATTTCTTGGGAGAAGTGCGCCATCGATGACCCGAGACTAGCCGCATTTCAAAAGCGCATCGTTGGTCTTCCAGACTATGCTTTGTGGTTCACAAAACTAGAAGCTACGGATTCTGTCGTTGCCTCGCTCATGCAGCCACCTTTGAGGCTGAGCGAGGAGGAGGCCAAATCTAGACTGCGCGGTGTACTCTGTGGAAAAGATGATACTTCTTGCATTGTGCTAGGTGTAACCGAAGAAGGAGTACGGTCCCATAAGAAAGTAATCGATGCCGTCCGAACGGTTGCGGATGAGGTTAGCGATTTAGGGCGAGATCAACTTCGAATGGTCGGGACCGTTTTTGAGGCCTACGCGGTGGATGAGGCCGCAGAGGCGAGCTTACAAAAGCTTGTCCTTCCGTCGTCCGTCTTAGGGTTCGTATTGTCCGCGCTTTGTCTTGGGAGCGTTCGTGGCGCGTTGCTTGTCTTGACGATCGCGTCGTTCGGACAATTGATTGCGATAGGATTGGTTTTCTACACAGGCAACCAGTTCAGCGCGGTTCTCATCGTATTGCCAACGCTGGTTTTTATGCTTACGTTATCCGGTGCCATCCATCTTGTGAACTACTTTTTCGAAGATCATGCCGAACGGTTTCCTAACATTCGCGATCGCGGCGCGCGTTCGATTGTGATCGGTTGGCAACCATGCTTGCTTTCTAGCGCAACAACGATGCTTGGGATGGGCTCCCTCGTGACTAGCCAGTTAGCACCGGTGCGTCAGTTCGGAATTTTTTCAGCGATAAGCTTAGGAATTGCGACAGCATTTTTGTTGCTGGTCTTCCCGTCGGTGGCAAGTTGGATTTTTGGATCGAGTGCGTCTCGACTCGCTTCCTCCCACGATGATGAAACTAAAATTATGCAATCGCGAGAACGCAATAAGTCGTGGATCTTCTTTCCGGCCTCATTTCAAATCGCGTATACCAATTGGGTCGGACGGTGGAGTTCAGTGATCGTTGTTGTTAGTTTGCTGATCATTGGCGGGACTTCGTGTGGGCTTTATTACTTGCGATCGTCGACAAAGTTCTGCGATATGTTTCCGGAATCGAGCCGAACCAATTCCGATATGCGATGGTTCGAAGCTCACGTTGGCCCTATTGCCACGGTGGAAGTGCTAGTCCATTTTCGCGATGGTTCTCGTGAAAATCTTCTGAATCAAGTTCGCTGGATACAAGCTATAGACGAGGCGCTGGAAGAAAACCAAACCGTAGGTGGCGTTTTTTCGGTCGCGACTTTCGTTCCAAATTGGCCAAAAGGCTCCAACGTAAGAGCGGCGGTCGTTCGTTCCGTTCTGAAAAACAGGATAGATTCCGGGTTGGAGGAATTTGTCTCAAAAGGTCTAGTGCATACAGACTCCGAAGGAAGAACTTGGCGATTGATGGCTAAGGTATCCGCCGTTTCCAGAAGTAGTTATGGCGAAATGACTGAGTCTATCCGCAAGACCGTAATGGAAACGATGCAGACTGAGCCAAACGGCACAAGCCAAAAGCCCGACGATGCGGAGTTTACTGGACTGTCTCCCGTCATGAACGATACGCAAATTGCCCTTCTTCAAGATTTGGGACTGAGCTTTCTTTCTGCATTCTTGTTGATCACTCCCGTTATGATGTGGATGGTTAATAGTATCCGTGGTGGCTTACTGATCATGCTCCCGAACATCTTCCCGGTGACCTTTGCCTTTGGCATGATGGGTTGGTTCGCATTATCACTCGATATCGCTGGTATTCTTACTGCCAGCGTTGCGCTCGGGATTGCAGTGGATGACACTCTTCACTTCGTCTCGTGGTACAAACGCGAACTTGACGCTGGGTTTTCTCGTCTCGAAGCAGTGAAAAAAACCTACGTTGCATGTGGAAATGCGATGCTGCACACCACGATTATCTCCTGCTCAGCAATGATTCCTTTTATGTTTTCCGAATTCATTCCAACGGGGCAATTTGCAAAGTTAATGGTTGTGATGTTGGTCGGTGCGATTGTTGGAGATCTCGTGATGCTCCCAGCGTTATTGCTGTCTCCACTGGGCAAAGTAATCGCGTCACGAAGCAAATCCGTTCCACCCATCAATGGTGCGACATGAGAGATCGGCATATCGTACCGGAACTGATGGACGATCCCCACCTAGACCATCACGAGCACCAAAGAGCACTCGCTGGTTTGCGGCGCATCAATCGACTGTGTGGAACCGGACGGCAGCTTGCAAAAAGTATCCACACAGCCTTTGATAAAAATCGCTGGGGAGAGATCAGTATTCTCGATCTGGGATGCGGAAGCGGTGATGTCGCGTTAGATCTCACGGTTCGTCTTCAAAAGAAGCATCGAGTTTGCACCACAGGTTGGGACATGAGCCCGATCGCTATCGAAGCTGCTAATCGCAATTTGTTGGCACACCATTTGCATCCTAAATTAGCTCAAGCCGTGTCTTTTGAGCAACGAAACGCTTTAGTTGAGACCAGCCTTTTGCAAGAGAGTGAGAATTCTCAGGCCGATCCCGTTTCAAAACAATTTGATGTCGTCTATTGCACTTTGTTTATGCATCACTTCACCAACGAACAATCAGTCGAGCTTTTGCGGGCGATGAAGCGACTCTCGAAGGGGATTGTAATCGTCGACGATTTGAAACGTACGCACCTGGGATGGTGGCTTGCGAAAATAGGTTGTCATTTACTTTCGCGATCGCCAGTGGTTCACTTCGATGGACCGCAGTCCGTTCGCGCGGCTTACACGGTCCATGAACTGCTTCGCGTTGGCGACGAAGCAGGACTGAAGGATGCAGAAGTCAAGCATCATTGGCCTGAGAGATTTCTCTGCACCTGGAATGCCGTATGATTACGCACGGAGATCGAAACGTTCCTGCATGTTCATTGCGTAACATCGGAGGGAAAGTCTTCGATTTGGTCATTGTCGGTGCCGGTGTTGCTGGCGCATCTGCTGCCATTCTCGCTTCGCAGCGTGGACTGTCTGTTCTCTTGGTGGACTCGCAATTCTTTCCTCGCGATAAAGTATGCGGTGGATGCCTGAATCAACGCGCACAAAGCTTTTTGCAAAGCATCGGACTTTACGACAAAATCAAATACGCTGGTGCAGTAGTTATCGATCGACTGCACTTGCAGATTAACAAATACTCGTCGCAATGGGGTGTGCCATCGATGCTCAGCGTCCGGCGTTCTACGCTCGACCAGATGCTCGTCGATCATGCGGAGCATTGCGGCACGACGTTTATCGATGGAATACGAGCAAAGATTCAGTCTATCGACGCGGGGTCGGACAACCAACACCGTGTCGTGATACTCAAGAGCACAAGCAGCACAGACAGCGCCACAGAGCCTGTTTCTGTACTGGGCCGGAGGGTCGTGGTTGCGTCAGGATTATCGAGATCTTCTCTGCCGATATCCGAAGAGTGGCCTGCCTCTGTGATGGAAAACTCTCGTATCGGATTGCATGCGTTAGTTCCACGCGACAAAGTTCCGGAGTTGTTCGCGTCATCATCACCTGGGACCAAACCTCAACTTCATATGCTAGTAGGTTCTGCTGGTTATCTAGGGATATGCGATACCGATGGAGACTGCGTAGATTTGGCAGCTGCGATGGATCCATCCGCTGTTCGCGTTGCAAAGGATATCGGTGCGACGGTTCAACAAGTGCTCCGAGAATGTGGAGCAGATAGCTCTTTTGTACGCGATTTGAATTGGCAATCGACTCCGCATTTGACTAGACAGTCAGAGTGTGTCGCAAAGCAAAACATTTTCTTGTTAGGGGATGCGACAGGGTACGTCGAGCCTTTTACTGGCGAGGGAATGTCCTGGGCCTTTAAGGGGGCAGAAGCTTTGGTGCCTTTGCTTTACCAAGCACACCTTAGCTCTGATACAAAAACTGCAGAGAAAGAATGGAACTTATGGATAACCAAACATCGCAATCATCGGCAGCGGATCAGTCGCTGGGTTGCCCGACAGTCTCGAAAAGCCGAGCGAGCAAAGTGGGTCTTGAGGATGTGCGATTGGGTGCCACCCATCCGAAACCAGCTTTTGCATTCGATAATGACGTAGTCTCACCAGTTCTATTTGCGGGAGCGACAGCCGTTCCGGAGCACTCGATTCTGCAATCGGACTCTGCGATCTTGGCGCAATCGATTGGAATCACTCGACGCTGGCGCGATGCTTTGCCTGCGTTGTACAAAAAGTCAGGTGTCGAGCGGCGAGGTAGCGTGCTTCTCCATCACGAGTCAGGCGAGCCGGAATCGCGGCAGTCGTTTTATGCGAAAGCCAGCGATAGTCATCCGTCTGGGCCGAGCACTTTCCAACGCATGCAAGCTTATCGTGAATACGCTGCGCCATTGCTGCACAAGGCTTGTGAGCAAACGATCGAGATTTCGGGACTCACAGCCCAGCGAATCACCCATCTTGTAACTGTATCGTGCACGGGATTCTCGGCTCCAGGCATCGATCATGAGTTGATCGAGCGACTGGGCTTGAGTCCATCAGTGCAAAGGACTCATGTAGGTTTTATGGGATGTCACGGATTGTTGAATGGGCTGCGCGTCGCGGGCGCAATCGCCAACGGTGACAAAGATGCAATCGTACTTGTGGGCGCGGTGGAACTGTGCAGTATTCATCAGCAGTTTTCAGAGGATCCACAACAATTGGTCGCGAATGCGCTTTTCGCGGATGGCGCTGCAAGTTTTTTGGTGGCAGCCACGGATGATATCGATCTACTCCAGCCAGAGGAGAATGCCTGGAATCTGCAGTCCAGCTTTTCATACAAGATTCCGAACACCAATCACATGATGGGTTGGGAAATAGGTGACCACGGTTTTCGTATGTCGCTATCTCCCGAAGTTCCTGGCATCGTGGAAAGTGTACTTCGCGAAGCACTCGTTGGTTGGCTAGCGGAGAACGACCGAGATCTTTCGCACATAGACGTTTGGGCCGTGCACCCCGGGGGGCCGCGGATTATTGATGCTGTTGAATCTGCCCTGAGCCTTCAACCTGTGAGCTTGGCTGCATCGCGTTCCGTGCTTCGAAACTACGGAAACATGTCTTCTCCGACCGTTGCATTCGTATTGAACGAATGCGTTCGGCTTGATTCTGAAACGGAGACATGTGTCGTACTCGGCTTTGGCCCAGGACTCTCTGTCGAGGCAATGCTGCTGACGCGAACGATATTGAACGTCGCGGACTAGTGAGGTCGCGAGACACTTTCGGTATACGACCAGTAGTTCGCGATTGCCTTGGCTCCAGAAATGAAACTCCTGCCGTTGGCATGACCCGTCACATAGGCCAAGGCGTCCATCGCGGGAGGCTTGTCCAAAACCAAAACAGGACATCCCTGATGCTTTTCTTCCAGCAGTTCCACGATCTCATTGCGTGGGCGGGGAAAATCGACATACCGAATATCGAGCTTGTGTCTTAACTTCGGGAAGTAGGACAAGACGCCAGAGATCTGCGCGCAGTCGGGACAGAAATAGGGAGCACCTGCTCCATCCATGAAATCTTCCTTGAGCAAGAAGAGAATATCACGTGCCATGCTTTCGACCTCTCGTTTGATGTGTCTGAATGATTGGGTAAATGACAAAACCGTACCGCGACTGTTTTATTAGCGACTAGCTTACTCAATTTCGGAACGACGGAAAACCATCTGTCTTGTAGCTCAATACGAAGCTACGTCGACCATTGCGACTCTAGCAAGGATGCGAGCATCCATAATTGGCACAATTGGCCCATATGGAGCTCATCGATCTTTGGCAGAACCAAATTAGCTGCTGAGCCTCGTCGATTTTCGGATGCTAATACTTCCTGTAAAGCCTGTGTGTAAGAGCGTGAGGGCGTTGAACTCGCGTGGAATTCCAACGTGTCGAAACGCCATTGCTCGGTGGAAATGTTGACAATCGCATCGCACGGGAAATCCGTAGCCAAGGAATGAGCGACAGAGTGTAGTTCGGAACGATGGAAAGAAAATTCTCTTTGCATAGTATTGGTTCTGTTCGCAATTTCTGCTGAAAAATGTTCGTACCATTTTCCAAATGCCAAAAGAGATTTACTCCATAGTCGGATGGTGCTGCCCTGTACTCCTTTTTGTTGGCGAAGCAATTGTTTGAAAGCTACCAATTGCAAAACCAAGTTCTCTTTCGCCGCGATGGTTCGAAAATGTTGTGTCATGTGTGTTGCACCCGCCAGCAACTCCATCACGTTGATCCCAACCAGTGCAGCCGGCAACAGTCCTACCGGAGAAAAGAGGGAGAATGGCCCTTGAAGATTGTCTGGGACCGTCAAAGAATCGCCCCCTAAGCTTACGAAGTTCACGTCCTGCTGCGAACGACTGTTCCCAGAGACAATGGCTGTGAGCTCTTCGATGGTTTGATGATCGTTTCCAACGGCATTCGCTAGCGCCTTGGACAAATGGAAGAAAGCTGCATTTGTTTTTGCAATGTGTTGATGCGTATTGTTCGGGGCAGCCATCAACAACGCCCATCGATCCAATTCGTCTATAACTACTTGCCCCTTATGGGCCTCCAGCAGATGCAATAACCCCTGCAACGAATCGTTGTCGAAATTGTCACCTTCGAAATAGACGCGTGGTTTGCAGCCTCGCTCAGCGCGACTCAGTTCGTTCCAATATGGTTGACAACATGAATCCACAATCGCCTTGGCGCCAGTGTAAGCACTTCCGCATCCAAGGATCACAACCCGGTCTACCAGAGAGTGCCATCGATTCGCCCGTTTGAAGACTCGGCCAAGCTGGCTGTTCGTTCGAGACTGCGCATATTCTTGCAAGGAACGTCCTGGGAATCCAACAAATGCGAACTCAGGCGTATCGTCACTCTTCGTCATTGACGAGAGAACGGATTGTCGAATCCCTTCCAAGTTCTCGAAAGCCGAATCGATCTGCGACTGCTGAATACCAAAATTTGACAACGCTTCCAAATACTCGAACCGAATCGGAAACAGTGTGTTCTTCCTAAGCTTCATTCTTTCCGCACATCGATTTCATTTACTTGCGACTGTCATGGGAACCGTCTCTGCGGTCTATCCCCGCTCCTCTAGTTGCAGAATACACGATAACCGACAAGGGGGAACTGTCATTTTGCTATGGACTCTCGGACTCCAAAAGAAGTACGATCAGAGCGAAATGAAACGTCTGTTCTCTGCATGGTGTCCCCTTTTTCATGTTTCCTCAACCCCTACGGATAGCTTTAATGTCCTCCCAGAAAACCTGGGGCGGGGGCGAGAAATTCGTTTGGTTGCTCGGTCGAGGTTTGTTGGCACGCGGTCACCATGTCGCTTGGTTTGCTGACAAAGAAAGCACTTTGGCCAAAAAAATTGCGGAAGAAGGGGGGGATTCTTTTCATTTACCGAGCCGCCTTCCGAGCCCCTATGATTTGATGCGTCTGCGTCGAATTTGCAAATCGCATGCGGTCCAATTGATCCATGCCAATGACCCGCACGCCATCAACTGGAGCGGACTGTCGCTCTTTGGCAAAACCAGAATCAAGCGAGTTGGCGTTAAGCACTCTGCTTTTCCAGTGCATTCTTCCATGCTCTACAATAGACTGCTGGACTCTTTGGTTTGCGTGTCACAAGCCGTTCGAAAGATCTGCACGGAGTCTGGCATTTCGGAAAGCAAAACTACCGTTATTCACGGAGGCGTGGAACCGATTAGCATCGACAAACGTGAGGCGCGTTTTTCTATTTGTGAAGAACTGGGAGTCTCGCCCGACGTCCCGGTTTTTTCCGCCGTCGGCAGTTTGAATCCTTGCAAATCCTACCATCGAATCGTCGAAGCTGCACATCACTTGCGATGGCATCTAAGTGATTTTCGGATCGTCGTGTGTGGAGAAGGTAGCGAGCGGCATCGGCTTGAAGAGTTGATTCGCAGGTATTCGCTTCAGGAAAAAGTGAAGTTGATCGGGTTCCGAAATGATCCAGAACGATGGGTCGCAGGTAGCGATGCATTCGTTCATACTTCGAAAGCTGAAGGTCTTTCGCTGGTTGTGATCATGGCTCAAATGCTCAACACTCCTGTCATTAGTACCGACTGTGACGGCTTGCGGGAAGTGGTACGAAGTCCCTATACAGGCGAAGATCTGGCTGCCATTATTCAAGGTGATGATCCCGCGAATCTGGCCCAATTGATGATGGAATCCATCCAGAAAACACCAAAGCTCCTCGAAAGAACGCAGGCAGCGTTGCTGTCTGCGCAGGAACGCTTCACCGAAGAGCAAATGATCGACGGATTTGAAAAACTGTATCAACGATTGGTCTATGGGGCCTCGGCAGCTCTGAGTCGTCGAATCGCGGCATAGCTCTATATTCTTTTGTTCGTCGGAAGAATGCTAGCCCTGAACTCTCAGCATAAGGATGCCAACGAAACCATTCCAATTCCGATTGTAAGGCCAATAGGCAAATCACTTCACTGCGGGTCGATTTGCAATCGATAACTCTTGCAAGACGCGTGCTGAATATGTGTTCAGAACAGCAAGTTATAACGGAGTACTAATTTAAAATGTCGCGATTCGGACACAATTGGCTAAAGCAAGCACTATTATCTGCAGGCATCTTTTCGGCAGCTACAGCAGTACTCATCGCTCAAGAAGACACATCCAATCTGACACAGCCTGTCCTTCGCGTCTCGAAAAATGAGGCGATTGTCGCTCCTGCTGCGCCTCACCCACTCGATCCAGCCATCAGTCTAGCTCACCAAGCGACTGGGTTGATTCAACGTGATCTTCGGGATTACACAGGCGTGTTGGTCAAGCGAGAAAAGATTGGCAACACGGTTGGGGAACATGAGTTCATGTTCATCAAAATACGGCACCGCAAAGTTGAAAACAATCAAACAGTGGTTCCATTCAGCGTCTATCTAGCGTTTTTGAAGCCAACCGCCGTCAAGGGCCGCGAAGTTATTTTCGTTGAGAACCAAAACGGTGGAAATCTTGTGGCGCACGAAGGCGGAATGAAGCGTATGTTGGGAACACACCATCTCCCACCAACCGGTATGCTTGCGATGGCTGGCCAACGATATCCATTGACCGACATCGGAATCGAAAACCTCGTCGTCAAATTGATCGAGCGTGGTGAGAAAGACAAACGTCACGGAATGTGCAATGTCGAGCTGATTGCTGGTGCGAAGGTAAGCAAGCGAGAATGCTCGATCATTCAGGTCACGCATCCCGTCCAAGCACCACACTTCGATTTCCATATTGCTCAGATCTTTATGGACGATCAGTGGAAGGTGCCCGTTCGCTACGCAGCCTACGATTGGCCAGAACGTCAAGGAGACGAACTAGATGTCATTGAAGAGTACACTTACCAGGACTTGAAGTTCAACGTCGGGCTCACCGATGCTGATTTTGACCCGAACAACAAAGAGTACAACTTCCACAAACGGTAGACTGACAAAGTAGCTCATTTCCAAACGTAGCACGGGACCATCGTTCCGTGCTATTTTCTCAAGGTAGGATGGGACCAGCGTCCCGTGCCTATGTCTTTTAAAACGAATGAAGCACAGGACCCATGTCCTGTGCTATCAGAGTCCGGTCCTTACTGAATTAGGCTACTTGCTTCAAGAATCCTTCGAGCATTTTCGCTCGGGTTGGATTCTGGAGCTTAGCAACTGCCTTGGCTTCGATCTGCCGAACACGCTCGCGTGTTACTTTGAAGATCCGGCCGACTTCTTCGAGCGTATACGAATAACCATCGGTCAATCCGTATCGCAACCGGATGATCTCTCTCTCGCGGTATGTCAGCGTCTTGAGCAAAGAGTCGATTCGATCGCGAAGTACGCCGTTGCTCGCATTGCGAACCGGATTGTCGCTCGCTGGATCTTCGAGAAACTCGCCGAACGCATTGTCTTCCCCTTCGCCGACGGGACGGTCGAGGCTGATGGGGCTTCGGCCAATGTCGAGAACGCGTTGCACTTCCTCAATGGGTAGCTGAGCAACTTCCGCGATCTCATACATGCTCGGCTCGCGGAGGAGGTCTTGGGTGAGACGCTTCTGAATGTTTCGTAGCTTGCTGAGAACGTCGATCATGTGAACTGGAATGCGGATCGTTCTCGCTTGATCGGAGATCGCTCGGGTGATCGCTTGTCGGATCCACCATGTTGCATAGGTCGAGAACTTGAATCCTCGGCGATACTCATACTTGTCCACGGCCCGCATCAATCCCGTATTCCCTTCTTGGATCAAATCCAGGAAACTGAGTCCTCGATTGCGATACTTCTTGGCGATGGAAACCACCAGTCGCAGGTTGCCGCTCGATAGTTGCCGTTTGACTGCTTCGTATTCTTTGAAGTTTCGACGGAAGTCTTCGCAACGAGTTCGCAACGAACGTGGGCTCTCTTGAGTCGTCATGATGAGGTGACGAAGCTCCGAGACATTGCGTCCTAGCTCGGTCGGGTTTGCGTTCGATTCACGCAATTGAGCGATCCGCGATTGAAGATAATCCATACGCTGGGAGTACTGCTCCAACTGACGCATGAGAGGAATGACTCGCTTTGATCGTAGCGAAAGTTCCTCTACCAATACGAGCGACTTAAGGCGTCGACGTTGGTACGAACGACGTGCTCGTTTTTTGCTTTCCTCTGAAGTGCTCTTCTGGACGATCGTTCGAAAATCATGCTGATTCTCGTTGATGAGTGTGTCTAGTGTTCGGAGGTTGTATGGCATCCTCGCTCCGATCTGCTCTTTGGTGAGTCGTTCTGTAAGCGATACCTTGATCGTGCGATCGAATGGCAATGCTCCCGCCGCTACTTTGCGAAGAATCTCTACCGTGTGTCGCAATGCAAAGTCATTCCCTAGTACTGCACGACGGAATTTGCGTCGCGTGATTTCAATCTTCTTTGCGAGCGAGATTTCTTGTTCACGATTGAGGAGAGGTATCTCGCACATTTGGCTTAGATAGAGCCGAATCGGATCGTTCGTGAGACGTGGTGCTGGATCCGACGACGTGGACACTCCTTCGCCATCGAAGACGCGGAGTTGCGGAACTTCCTTTTCGACTTCGTCAACGATTCCGACGCCTGCTCGCTCCAACGCAAAAAGCAACTTGTCCAGCTTGTCTGCACTATTCGCTTCGTCCGGAAGATAGCTGTTCACCTGTTCGTAGGTGACAAAGCCCTGTGTGCGACCAAGATCCAACAACTGTTGCAAATCGAACATTTGTGATTCCACGGCATCAACTCCTTTTGATAGTGGTACTCATTGTCTACAAACTCACATCCAATGCGAATTTGCTGGGTCGACAATGTTTCTACGGGTTGTCAGTTTGAACTAAACCATGCTTCAAGCGGTTTTGAAGCACGATTTGATTCAGCAAGTCGAGTTCAGTTTCGGCATCAACTTGTTTCTTTTCCAGCAAGTTAATTTGTTGACGACGGTAAGCTCGGTCTTCTTGACCGCTCAGCCGCTCACATAACGAGTGGAGTCGTTCATCGGGTGTCATCTTCGCAAGCACAGCCTTCCGACTCGCTTGTTCTTCGATGCTCACAAGGACATTTTTGATTCCTGCGTCCTCAACTGCCGACAGAACACTTTCAAAGTCTAACGTATGTCCAGCGAGTTCCAAGTCTAAATATACCTGAAATATTTTTTTTGCTGTGGCACTGCTCAATGTCGTGACCGGGAACCGTTCAATGGCCATCGGGACGACCTCTTCGTACAATGCCATCACTTCAAACAACTCGCATTCGATAGCATTCAATTCCGAGTACTTGTAGACGATGTTCTGTGCTGCTGATGGCATCTCGGGTGCAGCGTTCTGTTTATTCGACGTGGTGGCCAGCGAAGATGGCGGAGTGACGTGCATCTGCCGAAACTCTTGCCTTTGCTTTTCCCGGTCGGATGCTTTTTGGCGAATCGAATCGATTCGCATTCGGATTTCCGATTGCTCGACTCCGAACTGCCGCGATAGTCGAGCAAGCAATTGATCGTGTCGTAATCGACTCGATTCGCTGGCGATGAGCGTGTCTCGAGTCACACGCGACATTGTCTCCAAGATATCTTCGAGTGCCGAATTGGCTCGGTGTGTGTCGATGAGTGGATCGAATCCCTGGCAAAGAATTTGTATTTTATGTTCGAGCGCGTCGACCGCAGTGGTTAGCAATGATTTGAGCTGAGTTCCAGAGTACTTGAGCAAATAATCGCAAGGGTCGAGGCCATCGGGCAACGTTAAAATCCGCAAGTCCATTTGTTCCGAAACGAACAACTCAAGAATTTCTCGGGTTCGCCTCTTTCCCGCCTCATCACCATCCAGCAACAACACCACGGAGTCGCAATAACGGCGCAACAGTTTGATCTGCCCATCTCCCAATGCTGTCCCGCAGCAAGCGACTGCGTTGCCGATTCCGTGTTGAACGGCCATGATCACATCGGTGTAGCCTTCCATGACGACAGCTTGCTTCGCTTTAACGATGGAGTCGCGAGCCAAGTCCAAGCCGTAGAGTTGGTGGCTCTTGTGATAGAGACGTGTTTCGTTGCAATTCACATACTTTGCCATATCCGGCGATGCGCCCGGCAAGACTCGCCCTCCGACGGCGATCGGACGTCCAGACGGATCGCGGATCGGGAAAATAGCTCGATTGCGAAAGCGATCGTAACGTGAACCGCGATCGCCTCGAGCTGCCAATCCGATCGATTCCAACACGTCTGGTGAGAACGACTTGTTGCCACCTCGATCCAGCAACCAAGACCAGCTTTCGGGGGCGAATCCGATTTGAAATTTGCGAATACTTTCGTCGGTAATACCACGCCCTTCGAGGTATTCTCGGGCCGCTTTTGCTTCGGGCGCAGACAAGAGGCACTCGTGAAACTCTTGAGTAGCCCACTTCATGGCTTCGTAAAGCCGCTTTTTGTCGTCTCGAGAACCTCGTTCTTTCGGGCTTTCGATCACGACGCCTGCCCGATCCGCCAGCATCCGCAATGCTTCAGGAAACCCAACGCTTTCTTTCTTCATAACGAAGCTGAAAACATCTCCGCCGATGTCGCAAACCCAGCATTTCCATGTTTGGCGGTCTGGATTGACTTGCAAACTGGGGCGGCGGTCATCATGAAACGGGCACGCCGCGACAAAGCCTCTACCTTGCCTGCGAATTTCGCCATAACTGCCGATCAAATCGACGATATTGACCGCCAGGCGAACTCTATCTTTGACTTCGTTGTCAATAGCGAAGGACACTAGTCTCTCCCAGCGAACCGAGGGCAAAAACGCAACAAAGGGGTGGATTCAAGTGATTGAATCTATCATCAAAGTTGACGTACTGCAGCAAAATTCGCGAGCTTCTTCCAGGAGCGGGTTCCTGAGCTACTTGCGGAGCAAATATAGGTCGGCAACGCAAGAGCACTTGAGTCATCCGTAACTCGGGGAAAGAGTATGGTTCCATTCGCCCAGCGACGTCAACATCAGTTTCTCCGATTCATGCGAAACCAGACTCCTCATGAATCGCATTTCATAGTAACCTTTTTGCCTGCAAACAGAAGGGTCAGAAACTTCTGACTTACCATTTTCCAGAAACGTGTGTGTCGAATGTTTGAGTACTTGCCAATTGCTCCTCCCGATTCCATCCTCGGCTTAAGCGATGCCTTTGCAAAAGATCCTCGTCCTGGCAAAATCAATTTGACGGTTGGGGTTTATAAGACAGAAGAAGGCTCAACGCCGATCCTGGCAACCGTGAAGAAAGCGGAAATCAAACTGCTCAACACCGAGAACACCAAAGGCTACATGCCTATTGAAGGGCACCTGGAGTATCTTAAGGCCGTCGTGGGCCTAGTCTTCTCCGATCAATTGGACCACGGCCGAGTGGCTGCAGCTCAAACGCCAGGCGGAACTGGTGCACTTCGTGTCGGTGCCGATATGGTCGCGAAACATTTCCCTGGCACCCGAATTTGGCTTAGCAATCCAACATGGGCCAATCATGGTTCGATTTTCCAAGCGGCTGGATTGGATACACCGGTCTATAAGTATCTTTCGGCGGACAAAACATCGTTGGATTTTTCAGGCATGGTAGAGAATCTCGAACGCGACGGTCGCCCTGGGGATCTGGTCTGTTTGCATGCGTGCTGCCATAACCCGACAGGCATCGATCCCTCGCTCGAGCAATGGGCTCAAATATCTGACTTGTTCGCGAAGAAGAAAATGATTCCATTCGTCGACTTCGCTTACCAAGGATTCGGTGATGGGCTAATGGAAGATGCGAAGCCGCTTTACTCTCTTCTCGCAAAGAACCCAGAAGTGATCGTTTGTAGCTCCTTTTCCAAGAACTTTGGTTTGTATTCCGAGCGGGTTGGCGCGGTGATGCTCGTTAGCGCCGATGCATCGAGGACAGAGGCCGCGCTGAGTCAAATTCGCCAAGCGATTCGTTGCAACTACAGCAATCCACCGCGACACGGTGCTTCGACTGTGGCGATCATTTTGAATGATGCCACTCTGCGAGCGGAATGGAACGCCGAAGTGGATGCCATGAGAAACCGAATCTCTCAGATGCGTTCTATGTTCATCGATGGGATGAAGAAGACAGGTATCGACCGCGACTTTAGCTTTTTGCAACGCCAGAAGGGGATGTTTTCCTACAGCGGCCTAAACAGCATGCAAGCGGATTGGCTGAAGAACGAACGTGGGATTTACATCGTAGGTACAGGGAGAATCAACGTCGCGGGCATGGCACCACAAACCATGGAAACGCTTTGCCAATCGATCGCCGATTGCATCAAGGCGACAACCTAACCCAGACATTTTTGGCTCTATACCAGGAACGAATTAGTCACCCCCTTCAGCCTGTGTCCGATCTGACTCACGCGAGACAAATGTCACGCAGTGTTGCATAACTCAATAGCCATACAGCGAGACTCCCATGAAACGAGCTCTTTTAGTTATCGATGTCCAGCGTGAGTACTTTGAAGGAGCCTTCCCAATTCGGTATCCAACTGGGCACTTGGAGTCGATTCTAAAGGTGATGGATGACGCCAGGCATGCAGGCGTTCCAACGGTTGTCGTTCGGCATCATCAACCCGATCCGGACTCGCCCGTGTTTCGAAATCATAGCGACATGTGGCAATTACACGACGAGGTCGAATCGCGGCCGCGAGAGCTACTTGTTGATAAGCAATTGCCTGGAGCGTTTACAAACACTCAGCTCCATGATTTCTTAAAGCAGTCGGGCATCGAAACGGTTTCGATCGCCGGCTACATGACCCAAATTTGCTGCGACACGACTGCCCGTCAAGCGTTCCATCTTGGTTACAAGGTCGAGTTCTTGAGTGATGCAACCGGAACACTCGACGTATCCAACAAAGCGGGTTCCGTGACCGCCGAACAGTTGCATGAATCGATCTTGGTTGCCCAGCAAATGTTCATCAGCGACGTGATAAATCGCAAGGAATGGACCTCGCGTCTTGGCGCACTTTGATTAGAACGCTTCGCCTCGCCCCAAGCAGAATGTCTGACACATACCAGCTATTGGTCTAACGCGTCTTGATGACACGTGTCTTTGGGATGCTGTCGTGCCAGCCAATAGGGAATCCCTTGTTCCCAAAAAAGCTAAATGCTTCAAAGGGAATAAATCGACATGCAGAACGACCCAGGCATTGTCCAACCGACGGAACTCCTCCTGTTTCCGTGACAACCTTTGTTCCCATGATCATCTTTCCAAGTGTCATGCCAGTAGACATCTCCAAAATGCAATAATAACTTAGCGCAACCAACAATCCGATCACAGTAGCGATGATTTGGGCGAATGAGAGCGCCTCTCGTGAAAGTGGCCCACCTCCAACAATCGCGGCAATTAACCCGACCCCAATACCGACCCCCGTGTTGACGACGTAGAGAAGTATGTTGTCGATAATACTCGTCAAAAATCGCTGCATCTGAGAAGCTAAAGGAAGTTCTCCAGGTGCGTTTAGATTCGCGGTTAGCGGGTCATAGGAACCTGTGGCAGAATACGGATTACTTGAGGACATGAATCGTTCTTTCTCTTTCAGTCAGTTGTTATTTGGTCATTTGTTTCTCAGCCCAACTGTCTAGTCTACCTTCAAGTATTGTTAGCGGCATCCCCCCATCCTTTAAGATCTGATGATGAAACTCTGCTGACGAGAATTTGTCGTTCAGTCTCTTTTCATAGCGAGCACGCAATTCCCGCAGTTTCAACTGACCGATCTTGTAGGACAACGCCTGACCTGGCATGGCCATGTAGCGTTCTATCTCTGCGACTGCCGCTTGTTCGGAAATCGCCTCGTTGGCCATCATGTAGTCAATCGCTTTTTCTCTCGACCATCCCTTAACATGCAGACCGACATCGACCACCAACCGAATAGCTCTATGCATCTCGTCTCCTAATGCTCCGATCTTTTGTTTCGGATCCGAGTAAAGCCCTAACTCTTCTCCCAACGTCTCACAGTAAAGAGCCCAACCCTCACCGTAAGCTCCATACCAAAGAAACTTGGCAAACTCTGGAAGGGATGCGTTCTCCTGTTGCAGTGACACTTGATAATGATGGCCAGGAATCGCTTCGTGGAGGAACAGGGACTCCATGCCACTGGTCACGTTGAATTTGCTGACTTCAGGAATAGGTACATAAAAAATTCCTGGCCGGCGGCCATCGGCAGAACCAGGCATATACTCGGCACTCGCGGTCGCTTCTCGAAACGCCTCGGTACGTCGAATTTCGAATCTTGTCTTGGGTTTATTAAGGAACAATCGATCGAGCTGTGGTTCGATCTTGGCTTGAATCGATGCAAAGTCGGCTAGGACTTGTTTCGCTTCGGTGTATGGCATCAAGGCTGGATTCGAACGCAGGTCACTAAAGAACTCCGGGAGTGTACCTTGAAAGCCCATCTTCTCTTGGGTGGCTTTCATCTCGCCCAAGATTCTCGCGACTTCCGACTCGCCGATCGAGAAAATCTCATCAGGGGTTAACGACGTGGTCGTCCAGTATCGCACCCAGTATCGATACTGTTCTTCACCTCCGGGCAAAGAACTGATACCCGATGTGGCTCTCGACTTTGGGAGATACTCCTCTTCTAAGAATTTGCCAAACTCTTTGTAAGCCGGGATCAATTTGTCTTGCAACGCTGTTTCGAACGCACGCTTGAGTCGATCCTGATCATCTTTGGAAAAGGAATCGGGCATGCTCTTGATAGGTCCCCAAAAAAGACAGTCTTCGATTTTTTCGGAAGCGATCGAAGGGTCTGAGAACTGAGGAATCATCTTTACCACCAAGGATCTTGGCAACACATACCCGTCACGGATTCCAGTTTGAAACTGATCCTTGGCTGCTCGAAGCCAGATGCAGAAGCCATCGATACGCTGAAGCCAGGACTCGTAATCTTTGACCGACTTGAACGGTTGGCTGCCCGCTCCGCTTCCGAGTTGACCAAAGAACAAATGCAGACCGTCGAACTGATGGAGTGGAATTCGCTCGTGCTGAAATGCCATCCCCTCCAGCCTGATCTCCATTTCATACTTCAAAACCTTGGCCATAAGCTGCTCCACTTCGGTGCAACCTCGTTGATCAACGGTGGCAAGCTTCTCCAACGTAGACCGATAGAACTGTCGCTCCTTGGCGAGGAAGTCTGGAGCGATATCGATCATCAATCGATCGTTGTAGCGATTGTCACCGAAGTTCGTCGCTTCAATTGGAAAGAGGATCAGATACGTCTCATGATATGAACGAAAGACGTCCTGCATGGCTTTTGAAGCGACTGAATCTTCGCCGGAAACACTTCCCATCAGGCATAAACAAAACAATGCATAAACGACTGCACGGAAGGTTTGCAATAACGACTCAATCATGTAAAACTCGATTCTGGACTGGTTGTTCCCGGGTTCAATTCGCTGGGATGCTTCCGTTCGAACAATGTGGATCTCGACTGTGTCGATCTTAGCAATGTCGATTACAATCGTAGCACAGCGTTTCCTCTCCCACCACGAATACCACGGTTCTCCATGCAGGTTACAGAGTGTCTTATTGTCGCATTTTCGGCGGTATGCGTCGTCATTGCATCGATCCTTCTGCTTCGTCTGCATCCCATCGTCGGACTAGTGCTCGGGACTCTGGTCATTCTGTTCTACACGCAGGGACAATCGGAACTTAGCGTTGCGAGCCGGTTGGCTTCTGGCATGACCGGTATTTTTAAGAACATCGGTTTACCAATCGTCTTTGCATCCATCGTAGGCGGATGTTTACTGGAAAGCGGTGCCGCGCATTGTATCGTGGCAGGCATCGTCCGTCTCTTTGGAAGCCAACGCGTTGCCCCAGCATTGTCGGTGAGTGCCTTTATCATGGCAATTCCGGTCTACTTTGACACGGTCTTTTATCTGCTATTGCCATTGGCCAAAGCGGTCGCGCGAGATCGGCCGAAGCACTATCTCATGTCGGTCATGGCAATCATTGTCGGCGCAACGATGGCTCACTCGCTCGTTCCTCCAACACCCGGTCCACTGTTGGTCGCAAATGCTCTAGGAATCTCGATAGGGACGATGATGCTCGGAGGATGTATCGTCGGAGGATTTACTTCGGCCGTAGGGTTTTTGTACGGAGTTTGGTGCAGCCGCTCGTTAGGAATCGAGTTGAGTATTCCGCTTCAGAGCGACGAGCAACGCAATCGAACTTCGCCTCCGATCTTGCTATCGATCTTGCCCTTGGTCGTTCCAATTGCAATGATCGCCTCTGCCGAAATTTTCATCGGAGGCAAGGCCTCAGATCGAAGTGTTACATGGCAATGTCTTGGTGATCCGATCTTTGCACTCTTGGTCGCTTGTCTTCTTGGGACATTGTTGATGAAAATAACAGTAGATACCAAGACGACCCAAAGTGTGATGACACGATCGGTGGCGGATGCAGGTACTATTTTGCTTTTGACCTGCGCTGGCGGTGGGTTCGGTGTTGCACTGAAGGAGTTGGGAGTAGGTGATGCCATCGTGACAATCTTTCCCAGCACTCTCACGCCAACAGGTCTGTTGGTCATGGCCTTTGGAACAACCGCATTGATACGTGGAGCGCAAGGATCCGCGACGGTTGCTATGACCACGACAGTCGCGATCGTGGAATCGCTGGTATCGAAAGTGGAGTTAACCTATCACCCCATTTATTTGGCGTTAGCAATAGGCTGTGGTTCCAAGCCACTCGCTTGGATGAACGATAGCGGATTCTGGCAGGTCGCATCGATGACAGGTATGACGGCAATACAAACGCTCAAGACGTTTTCGGCCGCGCTAACGCTCATGGGTTGCGTAGGTTTTTTGGTTGTATTGCTTGGTTCTTGGTTCCTACCGCTGGTCTGACAGAAGAAGCTCTTCGTCCAGCGTCACTTCTTTGTCTTCGCTCAACAGAAGTAACGTCAAATGAATGTCGCGACGATGAAGCCCGAACTGTTCGCTCAACACACGTCGATAGCATTCTAGTTGCGGTCGATGATACTCAACACGGCAGTCCACCCATTCCGACAGGTCCATTCCATCTGGGCGTTTGTCCGTCTTAAAGTCCAAGATCTCCGCTCGCACGACTCGGTCGCCATCAAAGCCCAACACACATCGGTCGATCACCCCACGCAGCATCTGTCCGTCGATTACTTGAAGCAACCGTCTTTCGTTGGTAATCTCCAAGTGCAACATCCTAGGTTGGTGCCACGCCCGATAGCGATCTGCACTGAGCGCTTTCAAAACCGATGGCATCTCGCAGAACCGCACGAAACGGTCTACCCATTCTGTTACTTTGACATGCGACATTTCTTCTTGTGTCAATGAGGATGCTGCGATCTCCTTCAAACGCTTCTTGTTCGGTTTGTAATCTTCGATCCAACCGCGAACCTCTTCAAACCATCGATGCACCAGCTTGCCAACGATCGAAGCCGAAGTGTCACCCGCTGTCCAACGTGAACCGAGCCGAATCGTCTTGGCTGCAACAGCATTGCTAGGCCGTAGCCATGGCATCAGTCGTGGACTAGAACCGCCGCGTTGAAGTTGGATCGCACGACGAATTCGATCTTGAGATGCCACCGCAACCGCATCCTCCTGTTCGACTTCGTCTCGAACCACGGATTCGAACCAGTTGGGATCACCCCAACTATGGATCAAAAGCCCGCGTGTGTCGCGCTGTTCTTTGGTTGCAAAGATCGAATGAAGAACGGAACCCCAGCGTTTTTTGCTGCTCGACGACGGAGCCGTGTACAGATAAAGAGCTTGGCGAGCTCGAGTCAACGCTACATAAAAAACGCACAAGGCTTCCGCGAGTTGCTGGTTGGCAAATTCGCGGAAAGCAATCTTCCATGAATCATCGAGAAACTTTTGGATATCCCGATTCATGTATCGCACAACGCCGATCGCAGGCTTCGTTCGGTCCTCGTACATCGCAACAAACGATGGCGGACGGGAAATAATGGTTTGATCGAGCGTCGGCAAGAAGACGGCATCAAACTCCAATCCTTTGGATTGATGGATCGTCATCACTCGCACTCGACTCACCCCCGGCAATGCGACTTTTTGTTGCTCTACAAATTCGATGAAGCTAAAGATGCTATCGCCCCGCATCGTATCGTATCGATAACCGAGTTGAACCAGTTGCTTCAGTCTGTCTTGATCTCGTTCGTTGCACGCCGGTGCCAAATCTTTGGCGAGTTGCCCGAGTGTACTACCGAATCCCAATGCGTCGATACTCGCTCGTAGGTCCATCGAGAGTTTGTCTGCATTCTCGAGTGTTTCTGGTCGTAAGTGCTCTGCCAATGGGGAATGAGCCACATGAAAGTGAGCCAATGAATCGGATGGATGGTTCGCTACTCGCATCACGCTCAGCAGTAGCAACACAGCCGCCGAATCGGTGAGTGGATTTCCACCTTCTTGACTGGCCTCGACGCCGCGCTCTCGCAACAAGGTGATCAGTTGCCCGACATCTCGATTCGTCCGACATAACACACCGATCTCTACACTGCTGTTCGTTCGGTGCAGTTCGGCGATTCGATCAGCGACTTCATCAAACAGTCCGTACGCGCTCTCGTCACCTTCTGGATCGCGACTCTTGTCGACGTCTGCGTTGCGAAACTCGACATAGCCTGGCAAACTCCCTTTGGATGTTTCATGTTGCGTAAAGTGCTTGGTCGTCCATTCGACGATCGCTTTGGAATCACCTGCATCCACGTCGGCTTCATCGCCGTTGTAGTAGCACTCATGTTTGTCCAATTGAGAAAAAACGGAGTTCACAAAGTTGATGACAATCGGGGAACTGCGGAAACTCTTGACGAGTTTTTCCTGTTGTACATTCTTGATTTGTTCGCCGACGGATTCAAAGATCTCGGCTACACCACCACGCCAGCCGTAGATCGCTTGCTTGCTGTCGCCGACACAGAAGAACGAAGTCTTATCAACTTGGTTCTGAATAATGGCTTCAGCAAACGGTTTGACGATCTCCCATTGGACGGGAGATGTATCCTGAAATTCGTCCAGCAACAAATGATGAACAGGGCAGTCCAATCGATGCGAAATCGTATCCATCGTATCGCGTTGCGGTTCCTTAGCAGGCTGGATGCGATGCTCTTCTACTGTTTGACGCAGCCAATTCGCAAGCCGTTCAGCGATATCATCGAAGGTAACAGTACGGTGCTTTGTCTTCACCGACTGAAGCTGCGTATGATAGTTTTGCAAGAGTCGAAACGCGGCTTCGTTCTGTGCACGGCGACTCGACAATTCGTTTGTTGCTGCTTTCTTGGCCAGAATGCGGAGCGCGCTGGCTGCTTCGGAATCTAACTCTTTCGACGAGTAGGTTGGAATATCGTCGTCCGAACGCTGAACGAGCGTTAACGACAAGAACTCGCCCCATTCCTGTGCGTTGAATTTCTCGACCGCCGCATCGCGAGACTTGGCGTACCCTTTGTGCTCAACCGTCGAATGAGCAAACACATGCAACGCTCGTTGCACTTCTTCGTCACGAGGGCCTTTCGGGACCGTGAGCTGATTCCAGGCTCCTTCGTTGGTTCGTCGGAACAAATCGTATCCATTGGATACAACGTTCTCGATCTCGCGACGGATGCTTCTTGTGGCTTCCCCTTTGGATAGCTGCGATACCAACGACTTTAGCGAGCTGCGATCCATGTGCTCAAACATTCGGCTTATCGCCTCCTGTTTGAGTTGTTCGTATTGAAAAGGATCCGAGAGACTCCAACCAGGAGGAAGCTTTAATTCGAGGGCAAACGAACGAGCTAGCTGAGAATAAAAACTATCTAGTGTGCTGACTCGAAATCGATGGAGGTGAGAACACAATCGTCCCAATTGATACTTCACTGTATCGCGAGTGATCTTCAACGGCGCAAGAATCGACGCCAACGATTCGAAGCTTGCCTCCTCTTCGATCGCGTTTGCTAACCATGACAAAACACGATGCAGGATTTCACCGGCGGCCTTGCGTGTAAACGTCGTCGCCAGTATCGAATCCAAAGGCTGGTCGGTAAACAAAAGACGCAACGCGCGGGTTGCTAGATTGTAGGTTTTGCCTGTACCAGCCGAGGCCAAAATCATCTTGGAAGAAAACCAATCGCTGTTGGGCTTACCCACGGCGAGATGCTCTTCCAAATGAAGTTTGTTCGGCGTTTCCATTCTCATCATCGGAGGTAACGATCGGCTATCGAACCCTTCGTCTGTATGTCTATTCGCGGTGCTTCGCGTATCGGCACCATTCGAGTCCGTCATTACAGGAGCGTCCAGTTCCGGCATAGGATGGATGTTGGATGCAGCTTCGCGTAACTTCGCTTGCTCGGCTTCCTTCTCCGCAGCATCTCGGTCCCAACGCCGCGCAACAGGATGTTGCGTGATCGCGTTGTACTCATCTTGACTATAGATACCTTTGTATCGAGGAGGCCAAAACTGATTGTCGTAAACGCGCAGCGCGATCCCTTTGGCCGATTCAATCGCGGCAGCATGTTCTGCTTCGGTAAAGTCCGCCTTGATGAATTGCGTCTCCAACGGGTTGCGTGGCAACAAGATGTATCCAAACTGCACTTTGGACAAATCTTCGATCTTGAGCGTTTGGATCAGTTTGCCATAGAGAGGCAATTGCCAATCGATCCAAGTTTTGTTTTGTCGCACGTGGTTCTCGCGTGGCTTTGCCGTTTGGTCACCTGTTTTATAGTCCCAAACTGCATGCGTCCCAAGCTTGGGGTTGTAGTCGATACGATCGATTCGACCATGAATCACCATCGATTTGCCATCGCCCAGGTCCAGCTTGAGCCCATCTGTCTTTTCAACCTTGAACTCGATCTTCTTGATACGCCAACCTTGCTCAGCATGTGCGGCCTGATGAATGGCAAAAGCTTGAAGGCGTCGTTCCGCTTGCTCCAATTGGATTTGAAGGGCTGGGGGTGGTTGAACACCGAACTGAGTCCTCGCGAGAAGTTTCAACTTTTCAATCAAGAATGAACTGATCACGTCCGGATTCGTGGAAGTCGCCACTGCCGGATCTTCCATAAACTCGAGGCATTTATGGACGAGATCACCAAACCCGCCACCGTCGAGCTCCAGTTTCTCATGCTGGAACGCTTTGAGTCGTTCGACCCTGCCAAGATAGAACCGATAAGGGCACTGGTCGTACTTCTTAAAGTCCGTTACGGCCATATCCCGAACAGGCTTGGTAACCACGGGGTAAGGGATCGGGATATTCGTCTGCCCTTCGCGCGGTGCCCAAATCGATGGCACTTCGTCTACATCGCGTATGCCTTTCGGTTCCAACAGCCATCGCACACGTGAAGCGAGCTCATCCGGAGGAACCGCCAATAGCAATCGACTAGGAGTTTGCGGATCACCGGTCGAGCTCAGATGATTCAAGATGATTTGCACTTGTTCGCGAGTGTTGAGCATGGTCAACATCGCGTAGCAATCGCGAGCAAATCTCCGAGCGTTGTCCATCAACCCGAGCATGCTGCGAAGCTGATTCGGAAGAAACGTATCTCCGTTTACCGATTCCGGCACAACGCCGTCATGCATCCCCGTCAGCATCAGAACTGGGGCATCATCCAACGCGAGGTCAAGCCAACCTAGCATCTCGATCGCATCATCTTGAACGATGGGTGGCACCTGAACAGAATCTAACTGCCCCACCAACCAAGTGTATGCATCCGCTAGAGAAACAGGGATGTCTAAAGTGCTCGGGACTGATTGCAACGTTTCGATCACAGCATTGACCGCTGCGCTCGAACGAGCGTAAAGATTTCCCAGAGCTTCATCCGTGTGTACTTCTTCGTTCTCATAGATAGCCAGAATAACTTGGCGAATCGGTTGCGACCATTGTCCGAGCGTTTGTTTGGTAACGCGGAGCGGTGACAACCATCCGTCGATCGCACTTAACGTCGCGAGGAAAATTTCGCGTCCTTTTGCTTCCGGCCATTCGACTTGGCTGATCGTCCGAATGAGAGTCGATTGTTGATAGGCGTCCAAACTACTCAAAAGCTTTTCCGGCCGGACGCTAACGTCTTTGTCCAACTCGACAACGGAACTTTGCAGTGCCAGCCACCGTTGGATGCTCGGGACTCGGACAAGCTGATTGAAGGATTCGATCGATCCACCCGATACGTAGTCGATCAACATTTCGATCAATCGCATCGGAGGGGATTGCGTCACAGGAGTCCCAGGGCCGTATCGGAGCTGTAGGTTGTTGGCAGCGAGCGACTCTTGAAGAATCGGAACCACTTCCGGGTCGGGGATACCAATCGTGACGTGTTGAACCGAATACGCATCCCTCAACTCGGAAAGTTGGATCGCTAGCTCCTTGGCTGCTTCCGTCGGCGTGGAGCGGACATGGATCCTCGAAGGCTCGACGCGGATCTCAAGGTCTTGCCAATACTCCGGGATCAACGTTCCATCGACATGAAAGCCGCTTGAATAACTGGCGGGTGCACCCACGAGTACATGAACACTATCGGATATTGCACCTAAGAATCGTCGTTGTGCTCGATTGAGATCGACCGCACCAATCAATACGATCTCCCGATCGGTGGCCACTTCGTTGTTGTCGATCGCAAACCGTCGAGCGGACTGAACATCCCACAAACCGGCCGTATGCAGTTCGTCCAAATAGTCGCGCTGCAGTTTGGCTAGAATCTTCCATCGAATTACTTCTTGAGGTTCTTTGATCTCATCGGCAACGTCTGCAAAATCGACCAAATCTGATGCGAGTTCGCGATGCAAACCGCTGAGCATTTTGGCAAGATCGATCCATGGACGCAGCTCTTGCGGGTCTGGCAACTCCAGCAACAGAGGGCGCACAAAATCAGGCTCTGCATTGCGCAGCACTTTGGTCCAGGCCAATGTTTGTTCCAAATCGCTCGCGAATGGAAGCCGAGCGGTGTACAGGTACTCCGGCAATTGTCCCATCGTGAGGACTTCAGGAGGACGGAGGACGAGCCCTTGTTGCTGGGCTCGCAACGCTAAAAGCTGCGTCAATCGACGCCCTGACAAAGCGCCGGGCAATACGACGAGACATCGGTCTAGGTCCCAATTGGCACCGCGCGAGTATTGCTGGAGCAAGTGCTCCGTGGCCGCGTGGAGGATGGGCTGATTCCATCCCAAATAGTGCAATTGAATTTTTTGTTGCTGTTCAAACAGCGGCCGCCGAAGCTTATGCGGGATTTTTGTAGCCGACATTCATTACCTCCCTGCTTGCACTCAAAGTGAAAATGGCTTGTGCAAGCCAAATTCAGTTTCGTCCTACTGCGTGACACGTCTGGTCAACCAGCATGCAAAATGCATCTTTTCAACATTCTAAGCCAAGGAGATAGAAATCGATACTTGCCGAGAGCGACTTTGGCCATGGATGAAACCAACAAGCGAACGCTTTGGGTTAGCATTCTTGCAAAAAGCCGAGTAATGAGAGTGAATCTTTTCGGTCGCTTCAGGCCCTACTGCGTTAACTTGACTGCGTCGTAGTGCTCCAGCTGAATGTCGGCAGCGTGGATCAAGCGAGCGACTCTCAAATCGAATTCATCGATGGGTTTGGGGATGGTCGCATCCGAGCACGCTTGAAAGCCTGCTCCGCAAGCATTGCAAACGACGTTTTTCCCAAGCAATTCGATGGCAATCTGCAGTGGTTTGCCACAAGAAGGGCAACTCCGCGTAAACCGAATCGATTTCGCCATGATGTGATTGAACTCCGTTCTCACGAGTGACAAGCGAGGCCATTATGCGCAATAAAGCTTCCTCGTCAATACTCAAAGGGAGTCTATCTGCCAATGGGGTGTTTTTGCAGAAGTATGCATGGAGTGCTGATTCTATGGGCTATCCTAGGTGTTTTGTCTATTTTCGGTGTGTTGTTGATTTTTTGGGCGCAATCCGCGGACTGATGTTAGCCATCTTCCGATTGATCTTTGTTCTGATCGCCTTCCCTTTGTCGTTGGTGGCAGGCTTTAAATCGCACGCGACCCCGAATCAACGCATGCTATTTAACGCATGCTATTTATAGTAATGGCATTCCAGCAGCAATGAACAACTCGGTTGGTGGTAAATGATCGTGTGGAAATGAATCTTCGTCCGTTGAAGAATTAGTGATTCGCAGTCCGGTTGACTCTGCTGCACAAAAAAAGGACCGCTTTCGCGATCCTTTTTGATTAGGCTAGTATTTTCACCGACCGGCTTCCGTGGAAGAAGCTATCAGAAGGTCTTATTGGAACGACTTGCCACAGCCGCAAGACTTTACGGCGTTGGGGTTCTCGAACGTGAACCCCTGACGCTCCAAGCTCTTGTGATAGCCTAGCGTCGCTCCGTCGAGCAACAGTGAACTCTTCTTATCGACGACATAGCTGACTCCGTGCTGTTCGTAGCGGCTGTCCTTCTCGTCATCGTACTTGTCATCGAACTGGAGAGAGTACTGAAAACCAGCACATCCGCCTCCCATAACTCCGATCCTTACAAACGTTTCTGGTCCAAAACTAGCTTCGTTGTAAGCTTTTTTCAGCTCTTCGGCTGCAACTTCTGACAAACTGAATGCCATCTGTTCCCTCACATCACATGTATTTGACTTATGTTTCCAAGCTCGCCGGTAACCGCAAGCCATCAATGGTTTATCACTAAGGGCTATGATACGCACC
Organism: Pirellula sp.; assembly: GCA_021300155.1. GTDB lineage: Bacteria > Planctomycetota > Planctomycetia > Pirellulales > Pirellulaceae > JBKCUI01. The sequence goes on along the minus strand of JAJTID010000030.1, from coordinate 52,687 downwards.
GAGGGTAGCTGCCGACAAGTCAATTTTGCCTTTCCATGAGAAAGCATTCCTGGTATTCTACTGGGCCCTTCGATAATAGGGGCGGGCGAAACCAAGCCAGCGAATTAAAACAGCCGCGCTAACGGCAGATTCATACACATAGAGAGGCAGTCATGACAAAGCCACACCGCAAGCTGAAAAAAGCAAATCACGGCCAGCGAGCCGCTAATAGCAAAGCTCGAAAATCCAAGAGAAGAAAAGTCCGTACCTAGTCGTCGATCAGACCTAGTTGTCGATGCGGTACGTTTTTTTCCTAGACTGTTCCTATCGAAACTAACCAAAGTTCGCAGGTTCCCACGACGAGGCAAGACCGTTGGTTGCAAAAGACTACATTGTCGATCCGGACTCTATCGATTTTAACAATGTAATTGCGGATACGAACGAGATCCGTAAATACAACCCACAACGCTTCGAAATGGAGCAGTTGACGGCAATCGTGTATGAGGATCCTGTCAAAGTTGTCTGTGTTGGTTACAAAGACATCTCGGAAAACGAATTCTGGGTTCGTGGCCACATGCCCGGTATGCCGCTGATGCCCGGCGTGGTCATGCTAGAAGCCGTAGCGCAAGTTTGTTGTTATTGCTCGCACAAATACAAACTGCTCGGCGAATCCATGGTGGGGTTTGGTGGATTGGAAGATGTCAGATTCCGAGACCCTGTTCTACCTGGCTCGCGATTGGTCGTTATGTGTGAACTTCTCAAAGTGCGAAAGCCGCGGCTTATCGTCTGCCGTTTCCAAGGCATCGTCGAAAAAAATATTGTTGTCGAAGGAGTGCTCAAAGGAATCCCCATTCCGGTCGACTATCTCAAGAGCCTTCGTCCAGCCACCACCCAAAGCTGATACTCTAGCTGCTTGTGGTGCTTGCGGCTCTACGCATGGGACAGAACTTACAAAAGTCAAAGTAGGCTGGGATCATTGTTCCGGCCGTCAACAACTCCTTGGAAAATCCATCCGCTCGGGACAAGGGTCCCAAGTTACAGTCAGAACGTGACTTTGTCGGCTGTGTCGAGCGGCCCTACAGACGGCCTCTCCATGTCACTTGGATTCCTAGCAAACCTTGGATGAGAGCAATCCATTGAAGTGCAACGAACCAAACTAGAGCAATCGGATGGCACCATGCCCCGAACCACGATTGCTTGAATTTACTTGCTGCGACCAGGCGTGGAATCCATGATGCGAGAGACAGTACCGCAAGGATTACAATGCTCCCGATAGGCCATTCTTTGGATATGGCAACCATGGCGAGCAGCAAGGGCAGCAGCGTCCCGCCCAATAACAACACTGTGAACGGAATGATGAGCCTCGGGTTGGCAATCCCCTCGTATGCATTCTTGAGCAAGCCGCGTTGAACTTGCGCGAAGTTTTCATACATTCTGCATGACACGATGTCGGAGGCGTCAAAGATGTCTGTCGCGAATCCCTGGCGACGAAACGCACGCGGCAATTGAATACCGTCATGACGCGAACCCGCGATTGCTGAATGCCCGCCCATCGTCATGTAAGTCTCGCGGTTCGCAAGGAACAACTGCCCGCAGCCTGCGGCAAAGCCTGGCATGGTACTCGCTCGCATCCGATCGATTGGCAAGAAACACAACAGCACATAATGCATCATCGGTATCAAAAGCTTCTCCGACCAAGTGCCAGTGATTTGTCGAGGAAATCCGCTGACCAGTGGAGCTCCTTTGCTTTGTTGTTCAGCAATGCAACGAGTTAGCGCATCCGGACTGACTCGAACATCCGCGTCGACGAACATGACCAACTCGTTTTTCGCTTCCTTTGCCAATTGCCAACATGCAAACTGTTTGCCATTCCAGCCTGGCGGCAGCGGCGCAGATGTCAGTAGCCGAATGCGATTCGATCGTGCCATCCACTCTTCTACGATCGCGGCGGTGTTGTCCTCTGAATTGTCGTCCATGACCAAGATTTCAAAGTCGCTGTGCGTGCTTTCGACAAGGTGCTTTAGCGAGTTGCCGATACTCTTGGCCTCGTTTCTTGCTGGAATACAAACACTCAATCGAATCGATTTGGCTTTCTGTAGCGATTCGGTATCTGCAGGAGAAGTCATAAAGAGCTTCGTGTTCTTCAGAAAGAGCCCCACTGGGAGAGCGGTCAGCAACAATGCTATTGCCACGCAAACAATTACTAACATCGGATTACTTCTGTCGTTTCTTCATCGCATGGGAGTGTCGAGGGTCAAACTCTTTTCCGCGTATCCACGCAGTCATGCTTCGAGCATGATCATACCATCCCAATTTTTTGGCGCGACTCTCCACGATGTATTCAAACGCTTTCGGGTCACGCCGGATGACGTTGGAGGCCAAGTCGGATTGTGTTTGACGAAGGGCTTTTGTCAAACCCCTACTCCATGCTTCTTTATCCTTGGCGTCTTTTGGCCCTATCTCTACAGGCTTACCGAACATGCAAAAAATATGAGGGCGACTGTCTTCCCAAAAAGGGTACTCGATGGCCAATGGAACGCAAACGATGTCAGGAACGCGTGTGGCTAAATGGGCCATGCCTGGCATAAGTGATTGCGAGTGGTCGCGAACATCGCAGAATTTTCCCTCTGGAGTAATCCAGAGAGAAGCATTCGGTCGCTCTAGAATTGCCTTGCTGTTGACCAGGAACTGTTGAGCCCCTGCATAGGATTCTAGCTTAACGCCATAGAACCCCATCTTCTTCAATACGGCATAATTCTCCAGCATATCCGAATCGATCGGGGCATAGAGCGTCCGCGTCGGCACCGTCTCTTTGCGAGCGAGCATCGCAACAATCGGGTCCCACCAACTGGCATGATTTGCGTAGACAATCAAAGGCTGCGTCTCGGCAATCGATCGAAGTTGCTCCGTGCCGGAGATCCCAAAGGATGTGAAACACTTGCGAATCATTCCCTTCGAGTACCAGCAGAATCCGTCTACCAACCACTTTTGCGATTTCGGATGAGCAACGCCAGAACTCAATTTGGTATCCAGAGATTGATGGGGGAATGATGGAGGTTGTCAGTTGTCTGTTAGAAGAAAAAGTCTTCAGTTGGTGGTTTTCGGTTAACAGCTGTGGTAGTGCGAGGTTTCCTCGAAAACATGCCTACCTGTAGCGTGACCGACTGCTGTTTTAATCCCAACCCGAAGCGTGAGAGCGTGAGCGAGGGATTCGGTGGGATTTCCCTTCCCTCGCTCACGCGTCGGGTTGGGGCAAATCGTTCGCTGTGCGGCAAATCCACGAAATCAACAGTCCGTAATGATTCGGGTTGCGATGATTCGATTTCATCCGCTGCCTTTGTCGTTGTCTAGATGTCTTTTCTCGTTGTTTAGGTCTATTGTATCACTTAGATGTATTGAATTATCTCGTTAGGTTCGAAACGAACCTTTGGAGCCTTTGCGTATTGGTCTTCAGCATGACGGTATCCCAAAGCACATCCGACGACGACGCGATACTCGGTGTTTTCCAGGCCCAGTAGTTTGTCGTATTCGCTCGCGACGATTCCTTCCATCGGGCATGCGTCAACCTTCAGTGAGGCTGCGGTGGCCATCAATTGTCCCAAGGCGATATAGACTTGATTGGTTGCCCAGGACAAATGCTGCCCTTCTTTCTGCTTCAAGAATCCCAAGATCACTTGACGATAGCCATCCATTGATTCGGGAGGAGCATTGCGAGCCTTGCATGCAGACTGGATAAAGCGATTTACGTACTCTTCGCTGACGGTATGCATAGCAGCCAAAGCTACCATGTGAGAGCAATCACTGGGCTGCGATTGATTCCAAGAAATTGCCGAGAGCTTCGATTTCATCTCCGGCGATTTGATCACGAAAAATTTCCACGGTTGCAGGCCGAAGCTGCTAGGTGTCACGACCAAGCTTTGTTCGATCTGCGACCATGTCTCCGCATCAATCGTTCGACTGGGATCGAATTGTTTGACTGCATATCGCCATAGAAGATCTGAAACTGCCATAAAATCCATCGCTAGGTAAGGTTGTTGTACATGTTTTTACGCGTGAACGATTCGTACAGAATCAGCCGATTGAAGGGGGAAGACAATCGAACAACTGTAACACTTGAATCGCGGTGCCATCGTACCATTTATTGTTCTTGTCTCTAGATGGTTTGGCTGGAAACCGAAGGACATTCGACGAATCAATGTGGCTTCAGATTGCGTTGCCTTACCGCTTCAAACAGCAATATTGCCGTGCTGACGGATGCATTGAGCGAGTCGATCTTTCCCATCATTGGAATTGAGACTCCTTGGAATCGTGATTGGGACCAACGATCTTGAAGCCCATCGGCTTCATTACCAATGACGATCGCTATAGGACCGTCAAAGGAAGCGGATGAGTACGGGATCGCGCCTTCGACGCGCGCGGTAAAGACGCTACATCGTTGTTGTTGCAACCATGCAGCCACAGCTTGGCACGTTCCAAACGCGGTCGGAACGGTGAAGATCGCTCCTAGACTCGATCGAATCGCATTTGGATTGAAGATATCGCAAATCGGATCGCTCAACAGAACGGCATCAACTCCCGACGCATCCGCGGTTCTCAATGCCGCTCCCAGATTCCCTGGTTTCTCCATTCGATCGAGCACCAGATACAACGGATGCGATGATTTCGGCCGAAGCTTTCTGGTCAAGCAATCGAGATCCATCGGCCAAGACTTTGCAACTGCAATCATCGAATGAGACTGACCGCCATATTGCAATTTCTCCATGGGGGGCTGATCGCACACAAAAGTGCCAGGCGCTTGTTGTTGCTGCCAAATCAGCTTGGGGAGTTTTGTGAGCGTCGACTCGTCGTTTACGAACAATTGGTCGATCTGAACATCGCACGCGATCGCGATTTGCACCAGTGCTAGCCCGTCGATAAGAAAGGCACCTGACTTTCGCCTGTCCTTGGCATTTCGAAGAGAACACGCAAACTTGATTCGCGGATTCTGAACGCTAGAGATGAGTTGCGGCTTTAACAATGTAGATCGAGAGTTTTGTGAGGTATTTGGCGAGTTGATATTAGGAAAAAAGCAGTTGGAAACATTACCATCCGATGCGTGAGCGAGGGACGCAGAATCCCTCGCTGGCGCGTCGGGTTGGGATGAAAGAAGCAAGTCGTGTTTCGGGTTGGAACAGTATAGTTATTCCTCTGCACCCCTCAGGCGTATTGTAGTTCTCTATTCAGAATGAAATACTGCTCATCTCGTAAGCGTTGAACAATCGTAACGATCCACCTGTCGGATCCACCTGTCGTTATCCTTACCCCTACGCCGCGCGGCGGTCGTCTTGTTGGCGTCGAAGTCGTTTTCGTTCCGCCTTGCTCATTGGGCGATTCTCGTTCTCGTTGTCGTACTCGTCGTAATCTTGTGTCGATGGCAACGAGCTATTGGGCTTAATGGGCATAGGCGTTGCCGCGGGTTTGCTAGACGTCTCGGATCGGTTCGAAGTGTCTGTTGACGGTGGTTTCAGTTTGAATCCGTCGAACATACCAAGCCAGTTTCGCTTTTCCTTTTTCTCTCTCGATCCGCCTTCTGATGGTTTGGATGCCTTTGCCGGAGCGTCGGAAGTCTCGACATTCTTCTTCGCTTTCCGGAGCCCGAACATGGATTTCTTTGTACCAGAATCGCTCGAAAGTCGATCGCTAACTTCCTTTTTCGGGTTAGAACTGGAGCGTTTCAAGCTGGGCAACCAACCCTTTCGAGCTGGGCCTGACGATTCCGTCGATGATGCTGTAACTCGCGTCTTCGTATCGGATTTTGTATGCGTTTGTGGTTCGTCGGCTGAGGACCTCGCTTTCCTACCCGGCCACCATGATCTTCTCGTTTTGGCAGTGGAAGAATCGCTGATGTCAGTCGAACTTGATACAGTTCTGCTCGAGGTGGCTGAAGCTGCTGCAAGCTGAACCGGGGTCTTGCGCAGACGCGGTGATTCGTCGACTTTGTTGCCGCCGATGCCAAACCATCCCCGTTTCTTCGTTAGGCCCATGTCTACTTCGATGTCATCATCTTCTCGAACGGGCTCAAACTCAGGTGTCTCGTTTCGAAGCTGTCGGTTCGGGATAAGTCCGAACAACCTGCCGTTTTGTTTTGCTTCACCCGTATCTCTTGCGGATTCCTTGATTGATTCCTTGGCTCGTTCCGCATTTCGATTCGATTCGATCGATTCTCGATCTGATTCGCGTTGCATCGATTGCTTGGTGGATTGCTTTCGATCGGATTGTTCTTCGTACTCTTCGATTTCGTCTTGATTAGCAGGTCGTTTCCATGGCATTTTCCATCGAATTGGACGCTCACTCGATTCGTTAGTCTCGGTTGATTCTGTGTCAGGTTGCTCGCGACTGCCTCTGATTCCCAGTGATACTTTAGGGACCTTCAATCGGATAGGATTTAGTTCGCAGCCGCTTCGTTGCAAGAATCTTTTTTGCGCTTGGATATAAGTGGCTCGCAGATACATCGCTGCGGACTGAAAGACGGCCAATATTCCACCTAGCCAAAGCCCTCCCACGATCAATCCGAGTTGACCTTCTGTCCACGTGGTTCGCACCAATCCGGTGCCGAGAAGTGCAGAAGCTGCCCAAGCGAGCAACCCGACTATCCAACTCACCACACTCGATGGTACCGCTTTGAGTTCACTGCAGAGACGAATCCCGAGTACGCCGACCATGGAACCAAAAGATGCGAGTACGAGTGGCCATCCACCGTATCCAATCTCCGCGCGTGTCCATCCATCGATGCTGTACCCAAGAAGTAGCAATACCGAAGTGGATGCATCAAAGCTCGAGAAAAAGGCCGCAATGGCGATGAATACCCAGATGCGATACCGAGCTCGATAGTCATCCAGTTTATGCCGCCGCAGATTGAAGATCATCCAGCTCGCAAGGGCTGTTAACAACCAAAGTTGACTGGTTAGCCAATGTCCTATCCCATGCGGTGAACGCAAATCGAATAACCTACTAATGGGCAATTGAGCAAGATTGAGGCTATTCTTGACGGTAGGTCGTACGTGAATCCAATAGTGGGCGAATAGCATCAATCCAAAGAAGATCCAAAGGCCGGTTAGCATCACTGCGACCGAGCCACGCCGAACAGGAATTAATTGAACCAGCCGTTGTTGGCAAGCCCTGCGAACAGCTTGGCTATAGCCGGGGTCCCGATAAGTCGTCCCGTACTCGGACTCTTCGTCGGCCTCGGAAGCGCGACGGTTTCGTTTTCTCGCTCGTACGTTTTCTACAGCCAGTTCGCTATCATGCGCAATGGCGTCGAGCATGACTCGCCGTCGTCGGTCTGTGCGGTGGTTGCGTGATAGTGGCATAGTCAATCACTTCATGGGACCCGAGGGCACCCCACCTGCGTGCTCCGATGACGGGAGCGATGTTGATTGAGGGAGGATTCGATTGTTCCACCCTCGTTCATCTCAAATAGACGCTTCTGCGTCAAGATCGGCTTGTAGGCTTAATATCCGCCTGGAGTTGAGAAATCGCTGTAGCTACTAAACTCTTCGTGGCGTTCGGGAGCTTTGTTGAGGAATCGAGTGAACTCCCCTTCCCAGATTAGCTCGATTTCACCGACCGGACCGTTTCGCTGTTTCGCGATAATGATTTCCGCTTGTCCCTCGTACTGTTCGGACCCTTCACCTCGATGATAGTAGCCTTCACGGTGCACGAACATCACGACGTCGGCATCCTGCTCGATCGCACCTGATTCGCGAAGGTGGCTCAACTTTGGTTTATGGTCTTTGCTATCTTCCGCTTGTCGATTGAGCTGGGACAAGCATAGGATTGGAACCTTCTGTTCCCGAGCAAGCATTTTGAGTCGACGAGCGATTTTCGCGACCTGTTCTTGTCGAGGATCTTTTGGGTTGTCTGGTTCGAGCAATTGCAAATAGTCGATGACGATCAGCCCGAGCTTGCGTCCGTTCGGTTTGCGAAGCTCCTGTTGCGTGATACGTCGCGCTACCGCCGCCACTTCACTTACTGTTCGGCTAGGTGCGTCATCGATATACAAAGGAGATAACGCGATCTTAGCAGCATGGGATATCAACCGCTTTTGATCGTCTTGCGAAATCGTACCGGTACGCAGTCGTTTGCCGTTCACTTTCGCAACCGAGCACAAGAGACGATCGACCAATTCGATCGAGTTCATTTCCAAGCTGACGAAGAGAACGGGTGCATTCTCTTTCATGGCAACTTGCTCTGCGATATTCATCGCAAAGGCTGTTTTGCCCATACTAGGACGAGCTGCCAAGATCAACAGTTCGCCGTCATGAAAGCCACCTGTCATCGAATCAAAGTCGGTGAAGTGGGTAAGTACCCCACTGTTCAATTGATGACCTTGCATCCGAAGATCGATCCGGTCCATAGCGGCCTTGAGGACTTCACCGACCGAAGCAGCCGAGTTCGCATTCCGTTCGTCTTGGATTTGAAAGATCCGTTGTTCCGCTTGCGAAACGAGTTCTTTGGCGTCAAAGGACTCATCGTAGGCATCGGCGAGAATTGAGGTTGACGCATCAATCAATCGTCGCAGTGTCGCTTTCTTACGAACGATTTCTGCGTAATAAACAGCGTGCGCCGCATTGGGGACGCTATTGGCCATCTTCGCCAGGTAGCCCATGCCACCCACGAGTTCAAAATCGCCGCTGGCTTTCAATTCGTTCACTAACAAAGTGATATCGAATTTGCGCCCCGAATCGAACATGCTCATCATGGCCGCATAGAGTTTACGATTTGCATCGTCATAAAAATCGTCAGTACGAAGTACCAACGAAAGTTCGTTGGCGACGTCGGGGTTCAGCATCAGACTCCCGATCACTCCCGTTTCCGCTGCTAGGTCAAACGGAGGAGATCGATCCAAAACATTGGGAGCCTCTTTTGGCGGATTCCGGTTTCCGTCATCCTTGCGAAATCGTTTTTGCTGAGTGGCCATTAGTCAGGAAGTCCGATGTGTTGGGAAAGGTAGAAAGCGCTGTTCTCCGACAGCACCTAAGAGCCATCATTCTAGCTCTGTTCCTGTCTTCGGCGACCGAAATCAAGATTTAGTGGTTGCGCGAAGCATCGATTGCAATATAACGTGGCTTGTAAACTCATGAAAACTTGCTATCCACCAAAAAGACGAATCGTCTCGCGCTCTTAGCGCGAAACGACGGAGCAAAATACCGAAGCTCTAGGTGGCTACTTGACTCAATCGGATCAAGGAGACCAACTCATCGGTTGACATCTTTCCGGCACGATCAGCACCATCCAGAACGCCACTGATGAGTTCCCGTTTGTCTGCGTGCAAGGCCAATATTTGTTGTTCGATCGTATCCTTGGCCACCAACCGATATACAGTAACAGCGCGTTGCTGTCCGATACGGTGCGCTCGGTCGGTCGCTTGATCTTCAACGGCAGGATTCCACCACGGATCCATATGGATAACGTAGTCCGCTGCCGTCAAATTCAAACCCGTACCTCCCGCCTTGAGAGAGATCAAGAACAAATCCCCTTCCCCGGCTTGGAATCGATCCACGGCCTCTTGACGTTTTGCCGCTGGCGTCGAGCCATCGAGGTACTGATACGTTACACCTGCTTTATCAAGTGCTTCTCGAAGCAGCGAGAGATGCTGAACAAACTGACTGAAGACGAGAGCTCTGTGCTCCCCTTCTTGCAACTCGCTAACAATCTCCATAAACAGATCTAGTTTAGCGGACGACTCTGTCCAGCGTTTATCCACCAATGCTGGGTGGCACGAAAGCTGACGTAATCGTGTTAACCACGCGAGTACCCGAATACGCATTTGAGCTTCCGGCTCTTCGCCATCTGGCTTGGTGATTTCATTAATCGCAGCCAATCGTGCGGCATCGTACTTTTTGCGCTCCTCATCAGAGAATTCGGCATAACGGACGATTTCGGTTCGCTCTGGAAGTTCCGAAAGCACTTCCTTTTTCGTTCTTCGCAAAATGAAAGGCCGGACCACGCGACCGAGGGCTTGCAATCGTTCTCGATTCCCCTGTCTTTCGATCGGCTCCGCAAAATTCTTACGGAATCGATCCCATGATCCCAATAAGCCAGGGCTCACAGTGCGCATCAAGCTCCAGAGCTCGCCCAAGTGATTTTCCAGGGGAGTACCTGACAAAGCAATCCGCCAATCCGCGTCGAGTTGCCTTACTGCTTGCGCTGTTTTTGTTTGAAAGTTCTTGATGAACTGTGCTTCATCCAAGACGAGTGTGTACCAAGACTTGGCGGTAAAGCGGTCAACGTCTCGTTGCAACAATTGATAGCTTGTGATGATCAAGTCACCAGGTCCAGCGCTATCGATAAGCGTTTGTCGATCATGCTCCCGATAGAGTTTCGCATTCAATGAAGGAGCAAACTTTTCTGTTTCACGCTGCCAGTTGGACCCAACGCTCGTAGGAGCGATAACCAGTGCCGCCCCTTTCTTCGCTCTATCGAGCAATACTCCGAGCGTCTGCACTGTTTTTCCGAGACCCATGTCATCCGCCAGACAACCGCCGATACCCCAATGGGCTAGTCGACAAAGCCAACCGTAACCAGATTTTTGGTAGTCTCTCAAATCGGCTATCAAGTTTGTCGGCAGTTCGGGCTTCAGGTTCTTCGCCGTAGCCAATCGGTCTAACGCATCGCGCCACGAAGCATCGGATTCGTAAGAAATATCCGTCCCGAGAGCTTCTTCGACAACTGCGGTCGCCGCTCTCGACACTTTGATCTGACCACTATCACTTTGCGACACGTCCTGAATGCTATTCAATCGTTGACGCAATTGCTCGGAGATCATGGCAAACTGGCCATCTCCGAGTGGAATGAATCGGCGTCCACCTCGCAATGCGGCCAATAGTTCGGCCAAAGGAATTTCCAATCCTTCAAGTTTTGCAAAGCCTTCGACTCCAAACCAGTCGCGTTGGCTCGTCAATCTCACTTGCAATCGCTGCGGAGTGATCTCTCCGATGATGCGCATCGGCTGACTCTTTGGCCAGCAAACCGTCGGAGCAGCTTCACCCAATTGTTGTATTCGCTGAATTAGGTCCAGCGAGTCGTCAGGCGTTTCCGCAATCCAGGTGTACGTACTTTCGTAAGAAAGTTTTCCAAGCTCGAGGATTCCAGCGATTTCGTCGGCATGAATCGACTCTTCATCCAAAACGCGAAGCAATTGAAATCGGCCTGCTGCCGTTGCGACTCGCAATCGATCAGGCTCGGCCCCTGGAATGGGTGGATCGGACACGACATCACACGCAACCCGAAGCGCTACTTGCAAACTTTCCTTACCGAACGGAGAAAGATGCACTTCGATCTTCGGCTCAAGTGGTTGTTCGGGGCCGGCTAACCGTTCAGGAAGATTGATTTGCACTTGGGCTGGATTTGCAGAGCGTGCGATCAAATCTGCAAATTGCTCTGCCGTTTCTTGATCGAATACCGCTTCGCGTCGTTCGGCCAATTGCAAATCATCGATAAGGCGTTTCACACGTTGATCCATCGTACTGACGAGAATACAACGTTGGTCTCGATCCAATCGAAACATGACCGATTCATTATTGTTGATTGAACCGATCGAGTAATTCGTGCCGTCTTTCGTCGACACGATTTGAAAGTCTCCTTGGTAGACGCTCGGACGATAGGTCTCGGATTCTTCCTCGACCCGAACCTCGAGGGGACATTCGCGAATTCGAATTGGGGTTTGTTGTTCATCATCGAGAGTGACGTTTGGATGATCGGTGAGAAGCTTTAAGCACTCGCGAATCAACCGTGGAGTTTGGCCGCGATACGATTCCTCGGCCGCTTGGAGCAATAGCACGAGCATTCGATCGGAAGGATGACTCAGCGAAGTCTCATCCACTGTATCCAGCGATTCGCGGACAAGCCGCCCTTTGTTCCAGCCTCCGCGTTTGCGCATCGACTGCAAATATGGATTGATTCGGATGGAGTGTTGGGCAAAGCTGATCCGCCATTGAATACGAATGAGCCGTTCCCGCTCTTGAGGCTCTTCCGGATCCTCGACAATGTCTGGCGTTTTTAGGTAATCGAGCGACTCCACAAACTTTTTGCCCGCATGACGGCCATCGGTGATGCAGCTCTCCATCCATTGCATCGCATCTTCGGTAGATCGCTGGCTCAATTGACGGCGCAGATAATGCAAGCAAAAGATTTGATGCACACATGGCTTCACTTCTTCGAAGCAGGAGCATTGTGCGCTCAATTGCTTGACGACCCGGACTGAAAGGTCATCGACGGATATATTCAAGTGACGCGTGTCCAGATCAAAAAGGATACTTGTATTGAATTGGCCACGGACGGGTGCAACACCTTGGAGCTCGAAATCCCATTGGAGGGTTGATTCGGTCCGTTTAAGCCTCGGTAAATCGTTTGTCGAATAGTATCGAGCCATCAACAGTTGTTGTGGACGAATTTTTTTTTCGAGTTGGGCGATTGCTTGGAGAATATGGACAATCAATCCGGTCGCCTTGGGAGGGTCCAGTTGTGCCAAGTTCGTCATTCGATGTCGTTCCATCCATTGGGGGTAAACCGTGAGCAAGTCCTGTAGTGTGCCCTATTAAGTGGCCCTTTGACAAGACGAAATCGAGCATTCTATGAACATAGAAAGATGATCGTAGAAATGGCAAAATTCACGTCGTCATCTCAGGATGATTAACGTATACTAGTAAGGTTTCGCACCCATCAGTGACAACCATGTCGACGACCACAGACCTAGCCAGTATTCCTGAAAAGCTGCGATCGCTGCTTACGGATCGCCCTTTCCACAAGTCCTATGGCGAATCCGATTGTGGTGCGTCGGATAGAACCGTATACCGCAGCGATGCCTATAGGAGATTGGCTCCCCAGTACGCATACGGACGCCATCGCGGTCCCGCGCCAAGGCATTCGCACCCCGCTGCTGTTCTTGTTGCATTGGTACCGGATGGGCGAGGTGGCTGGTCGATACCCTTAACCCTTAGACCGCCTCAGATGTTGGATCATGCAGGGCAAATCTCTTTGCCTGGAGGCCGCGCCGAAACTGGAGAATCGGTTTGGACGACTGCCTGCCGAGAGTTTGGCGAAGAATTAGGTTGTTCGACGGATGACCTGCAACCCATCGGAGAGCTTCGGCCGCTCTATGTCTATGCGAGCCGTCATCAAGTTGTTCCGATGGTTAGTGTTTGTCCCTCCATCCCTACGTTTCAGCCGAATCCAGACGAAGTTGCTGAGCTTATCTTTTTTCCGCTACATTCGCTTGTTACTGATGATGCGATCGTTGTGGGTACGATGCAACGAGGGTCGAGTCTCTTTGATGTACCTGGGTTCCGAGTTGGCGATCACTTGGTGTGGGGAGCGACAGCGATGATTTTGGGTGAGCTTCGTCAATTGGTTTGCTCGATAGTGGAGGCCGAGCCACGTTCCCCTTGGTTCCTTTGAATGTGGTGTTCTGATTGGAAATGTTTTCCATTCGTCTCAACGAGCTCTCTTTTCCTACGGAAGAATGCTCGGCTCGTTGGATCGGCCAGGGAACCCTCGTATCGAGGACAAATCTCAACTGGGATTTGCCAACATTGGGTATTGTGTCTTCTCACTCAGAGTTCAATGGATTCGCTTCCTCTGAATGGCAAACCAAGTTGATGGCAGCGATCCGATTCGCGAGCCAGCAAGGGTACCGCGTTCTATTCGCGAGAGACACTCCCTATTCTCTAGCCATTCGAACGGCTTGTACCAGTTTGCAAGTACCTGCAATCGAGCTGCTGGTCTCGAATCAGCAAGGAACCTTGTCGCGTGCCACCCCTGAGATTGAAGATGTAGCATTGCGACAAAATGGAAGTCTTGTTCGCGTATCACTGGCGTTGGAACGCCCGTCGGATCGAACCGACTTGCTGCATTTGCCAATTCATGATCGCGCTGTAGTATCACTTAGCCGTTATCTGTTTGCTTTGGAAATTCGCTCAAAAGGAAAAATGGCTGAGCTAATCGACTTGAGGTTGCGAGATACAGCATTCTCGCCTGGGTCGGTAATACTCGGTATTCGTTATGAGAAAGACCTTGCGAAGAAAAGTGGCAACACAATTGCAAAGCGGTGGTTGGATCAAGGAGTGATCGGATGGATATCTCATGCAGGCATGGAAGTTGAACCATCGACCTCGACGCTTCGAATGCCGTGCCATTCTCATGGGCCTTCAACGACGGTTCCTATATTCTTTGCGAGTCAATGGCAGCCACTCGAGGGGAAATTTTTGATCCATTGCACTAGGGCTCGACGTGGGCCTTGGCCGGATCAGTCCATCGAGCAATTTCATGATGAGATATTTGAAACGCCGTGGAAGAGTCCCCCTACAGCGATGGACTCGTTGATGCGAATCTTGGAAAAGCAGCGGCTCGTTGCCACTTCAGCTTTGAAGCCAGGATCACAAGCGACGGTTTCTTTTTCCGCATGTTCGCTTGCTGAACTGATGGCATCTCGCCGATTCGAGTCCCATCTATCACGCTGGGATTGGGAGCCCTACGGACTGATGATATCAAGCCAGTGGCTCGCTTCGCTCAGTTGCCAGCAAGTCCGTTATTGCCTGAAAGCCGAGATGCAGAGTTTGTCTACTGAAGAATCCACTTTTGCGCAAGTCTATTCCGACACAGGCAATGGAAGAGATTGGCGCGTCGAGCGCGAATGGCGAGTTGCTGACGATGTCCGTCTGCATCAATTACCCTTTTCTCAAGGAGCTGTTTTTGTCGCCTCGATCGACGAGGCGAATCGTATCTCGCATTTGTCTCGATGGCCCATTTGTGTCGTTGACTGAGGCCGCAAAGAACACTGCACTATCGCTAACCTGTGCCTGTGGCTATTTTGTCACGTGGAGCGTGCTACAGGTGGCGCAGATTGGCACAGTTGTTGAGCCATGGATAGGCAGGGAGCTATCTCGTGGCTGGGGTATTGAGGATCAAATGTTGATGTTTCAATGAAATGATCGTGTCCACCACGGTGTTCTCCCGGTGTATGAACTGTTTGGCACGTGCTTCGCTATGAATGAATAGTAGGCACCGCATTCTTGAAAGTGCGGCCTTCCATTAATCCCGTTCTCGAGGCGCAAGCATGTTGTATGAAGTTTCTGGCGATATCTTGTTGAGCAATGCACAGGCGATCGCTCATGGAATTGCACCAAACGATCACTTTGATTCCGGATTGGCGTTGGCATTGCGTGAAAAGTGGCCTTCCATGGCAAAGGACTTCCGACATTACGCTCACCAAGCCCATCCAAAGCCCGGTGAGATTTGGATGTGGGGTGGGGTTGGGAATGCGCGCATTTTCAATTTGATGACGCAAGACGGTGACATAAAGCACGGGAATCGGCCAGGTAAAGCGACATTGCCAAATGTCAATCATGCACTGAGACGGCTAAAGCATGCCATTGAGAAAGAGGGGATTACGAGCCTCGCATTGCCTGCCTTGGCCACAGGCGTTGGTGGGCTAAAGTGGAGCGAGGTTAAACCGTTGATCGAAGAGAATTTGGGTGAGCTCGATATCCCGATTTACTTGTACACGGTTTACCATCCAGGCCAAGTTGGCAAAGAGCTAGCACTCGCGTAGTTTCGAGCTATTGGACCGATGCAAGTCAGGTTTAGAATGTAGCTTGGGACCATTGTCCCGAGCGGATGGATCTTGTAACGAGCTTACTAACGTCCAGGACGATAGTCCTACTAGCCGAGGTTGTAGGCCATATCTTCTGCGGCATATTTTGATGCTATCTCTTATTGCAGCATTCTCTCTCACGTTGTGGTACTCTTCCTTTTGCTTTTGTTGCCCCGCACTTTCTTTGCTGACAACAAACTCAAATGCATGCAATCACTTGATTGAGTAAATTGGTTGCGATTCTGTAGTTCGGGGTTGTCGTGGTTGTCTGGGTTGTTTGCGGCGTTTGCATCTACTATTCCGGTCAGGAGAAATTTACGGAATAGCTTAAGTTTGGCGTGCGAAGTTTCGATACGAAACTATCGGCCGGACTTTACCGGTCGGGTAGACAATTCTGTCTGCGTTGACTTTGTCGAATTGCGCAGAATGACCTCTTACTACGGAAGTGAACGTCGTGAATCGCTTACTCGCACTCTTGATCGTTGCGACGATTGCAGGTGGGACTGCACTGGGCCAGAGCCAAGGGACGGGTCGAACCGCTAGTCCAACGGTTCGGGTTGCACAAGAAAATGCTGTTTCCAGGTCTAGCGCAGTACCTCGGCCATCGATGGTAGGACGCAAGGTTCCTGCTCGCATGATTGCGGACCAAAGCATTCTGCAGTCCGGTCCCGCACCGGAGACTGATGTCTACGAAAACGAACCGGAAGCAATGGTGCTTGGGGAAAATTACGAGGCTGACATCATGGGTTCAGGCCCCGAATGTGCCACGTGCCAGACGGATACGTGCGGCCTCTCGTGTGGCAATCCCAGGAGCTTTGACCTTTGCAATCCCGGTGGTTTTGACGGACGGCAGCTTTGCCTCTGCTTGCCATCGCACGGTTGGGTAAGTGTTGAATACTTGATGTGGTATGCATCGGGAATGGAAACGCCAGCACTCGTGACGACTTCGCCGGCGGGAACAGCCCAAGCGGCAGCGGGAGTGCTTCCCTTGGCCACCACACTGTTTGGTGGCAACAACGATATCATGTCCGAACGACTTAATGGAATGCGAATTCGGTTCGGTTGGTGGTTTGTCAATCACCCCAACTTGGGAATCGAAGGCGAATATGTGGGGACGGCCCAAGAGAATGAGAGCTTTGACCGCAACTCGACGGGAAATCCGATCTTGGCTCGACCCTTTTACAATGTGTTGACCGGCCAGGAGGATTCTGAACTCGTAGCATTCCCCAATATCATCTCTGGACGGGTCCGATCGGAAGTTACGTCGCAATTCACCGGTGCAGCCGTTCGATTCAAGCGATTGATGTGTTGCAGCAGCGGATGCGGCATATCCCCTATCTCTTGCGGACCTGTTCCATCGCAAAGTCGGACAGACGCAACATTAGGGTGGCGCTATTTTCAACTCGATGAAGGGCTCACGGTTCGAGAAGACTTGACTTCGTTGGATACATTGAATCCTGGTAGCTTCATCCTCAATGATAGCTTTCAAACGAAGAATCAGTTCAACGGAGTGGAGCTCGGAGTTCAATGGCAAGGGCGTCGCGGATATTGGTCACTAGATACATTGATGCGATTAGGACTGGGTAATACGAGACAGACGGTAACCATTGCAGGTAATACTCAAACGACCCAGAACGGACAGACAACGACCAATAACGGTGGTTTGCTTGCTCAACGCACAAACATAGGATCGTACACCCGAGATCAATTCGGAGTCATACCGGAATTAGGTGCAACAATCGGTTATCAACTGACCGAGCGACTCAGACTAACAGCGGGCTACTCGTTCATCTACTGGAGCAATGTTGTTCGACCTGGGGATCAAATCGATGCATCGATCAATCCAAACTTGCTACCACCTGAGAATCCAATTCAGACAGCTTTCTTGAATCCTCGATTCGCCTTCCAAGATTCAGACTATTACATTCAAGGCCTCAGTTTGGGTGGTGACTACCGCTGGTAAGAATATCAAGAGGCTCGAATAAAAAGCAAAAAGAGGTTGAAGGGCAGCGATGAGCTGCCCTTTTTCTATTGATAGCATTGCATTTTTACTTTTGAGGAAACAGCAGTAAATGGGCATGATAGGAATTTTCGGTACCGTTCAGAATAGTTCATCCAAGATTTTGGCCTCAGACAACCGATCAATTCGATAGAAACGATTGTCGAGTTTGATTTAGCTATACTAATCATGGAGTAGACGCGATGGCAGGCCTCTTGCAACGCATACTAACTAACCTGTCCAGTAACAAACGAACCAAAGAGTTAGAGCGGGCCAAGAAACGACGATCTCTTCGTATCGAATCCCTCGAAGAGCGATCCGTGATGGCGCTAGACTTAGCTGTCATTTCTGGTACATCGTTTGTCGACGTCAACGGAAACAATACCTTCCAGTCGGGAACGGATACAATTGTTCCAGGTGCGACAGTGCAGTTGTTCCGAGATACGAATACAAACAACGTTTTCGACGCGGGCGCAGATACGCTTCAGGGAACGACTGTCACGAACGGCACGACAGGTCTCTATACATTCGCAAGCGTCAATGCAGGTGGCACTCTCGCAGCGAACACATTGACTTCGGGCAGTTACTTCATTCGCCAGTTGCCAACCGCTAGCTTCAACCCACCGACCAATCCAACTCTGGTCACCATTACGAATGCCAATCGTGCTGGCACTGCTGTGCAAGTCATTGATCCGTTTAACTCAACCGCTCAAACGGTAACAGCCAATAGTGGAGCAACGACCGTGAATAGCTCCGTTCTAGCGCCAGAAGTAGTGGGTGGAGAACGCGATATTCGGGCTGTCTTCACCAGTGGATCTCAAAACCTGGAATTGGCAATTATTCCTGGAATAAGCACACTGGCTTTCACGTCTGGATTGAATGTCCTTGGGTCTGCTAGGCTCCAATACGATGGAGTTGACAATTCCGTTAGCAATGGTGCAAACCTCGACGCTACTGGACTCGGAGGTATAACTCTCAATAACACAAATACGAATGCGGGAATCCAACTTGCAACACGGGGGGATAATTCTGGCGGAACGGTCGTAGTGCGCATCTATTCCTCCGCGGTGAACTTCTCGACGACCACCATCAATATTCCTGCGCAAGCTACTCCAGAAGATCTATTTGTTCGTTTCGCGTCTTTTACTGCGGATGGTGGCACCGGAGCTAACTTTAATTCCGTTGGTGCCATCGAAGTGACGATCAATGGTGTAACGGAATTGGACTCTACGGTTACCGTTGTTCAAAGTCTTGTGCCTAACATTGTTACCACCAATATCCAGAACTCGACAGCCAGTATTCAGGTCGTGAAGTCGACGAATGGACAAGATGCGAATACGGCAACAGGACCGTTGTTGGCAGTTGGTTCAACAGCTACCTTCACCTACGTCGTAACGAACACAGGCGGAACTCCTTTAGATACTGTCGTACTCCGAGATGATAATGGGACGTCGGGTAATACAGCGGATGACTTCACTCTGACACTACAAGGCGGTGATACGAATTCGAACGCAATACTTGAAACCACAGAGACCTGGACGTATTCTGCGACTCGTGTTGTCACAGCGGGCCAGTATGTCAATATCGCCAGCATCACAGCTTTAGATCCGTCAGACAACCAAGTTACCGATACTGACCCAAGCAATCACTTTGGTGTACAAGCTGGAGTGAACTTGGTCAAATCCACCAATGGACAAGATGCGAACACGGCAACGGGCCCAATTCTGCCGGTTGGATCCACAGCGACCTTTACCTTCGCAGTGACCAACACCGGTAACATTGCACTGGGAACCGTGGTTGTCCGCGATGACAATGGCACAACCGGAAATACAGCAGACGACTTTAACGCGGTCTTGCAAGCTGGTGATACCAACAGTAACGGACGGTTGGACACAACGGAAACGTGGACTTATCAAGCCACCCGCGTTGTCACAGCTGGGCAGTATACGAACATCGGTACCGTTACAGGTAATCCAGTGGACGTTAACGGTGCTGACATCGCTGGTATAGCAGATGCGACGGACACGGATCCTAGTAACCACTTTGGTGCGACAGCCAGTATCAATGTGGTAAAGTCTGTCAACGGTCAGGATGCAAATACAACAACAGGGCCAACCCTGGGCGTGGGGACAACGGCAACCTTTACTTACGTTGTGACAACAACTGGCAACGTTCCATTGGGAACTCTCTTGGTTCGTGACGACAATGGAACTCCCGGAAACATCGCTGACGATTTCAATGCAACGTTTCAGAGCGGAGATACCAATAGCAACAGTCGACTCGATCTCACTGAGACGTGGACCTATCAAGCGACTCGAACCGTTGTCGCTGGTCAATACACCAATATCGCGACAGCAACCGGTAATCCCGTGGACACGACAGGTGCCGATATCGCGGCGTTGGCAGACGTCACCGACACGGACCCAGCCAATTACCTCGGAGTGGCAGCAACTGTCAACGTCGTAAAGTCGGTAAATGGTCAGGACGCGAACACAACCACAGGTCCAACCTTGATCGTTGGTAGTACCGCGACCTTTACGTATGTTGTGACGAATACAGGTGGAACAGCCTTAGCTACCCTCGTCGTACGCGATGATAACGGATCTCCTGGTAATACGGCAGACGACTTCAATGCGACGCTACAAAGCGGTGATACGAATAACAACGGCCGTATGGAAACAACAGAAACTTGGACCTACAACGCGACGCGTACTGTGGTCGCAGGACAGTATTCGAACATAGCGACGGTGACGGGAAATCCAGTCGATGGCACCGGCGCGGATATTGCCGGTCTCGCCGATGCGACAGACACGGACCCTGCAAACTATTTCGGTGTGACCGCTGGTATCAATGTAGTAAAGTCCACCAATGGAGAGGACGCGAATACAGCGACTGGCCCATTGCTCGCAGTGGGAGCAACCGCTACGTTTACTTTCGTTGTAACGAATACAGGCTCAGCAGCGCTCGGGACGGTTGTTCTACGGGACGACAATGGTACGGCAAGCGTGACCACGGACGATCTAACTCCAACGTTGCAAAGTGGTGATACCAACAGCAATGGTCGACTCGATACAACAGAAACGTGGACTTACCAAGCCACCCGAGTCGTGACCGCAGGACAGCATACCAACATCGCGAGTATCACAGCGACACCGTTTGACTCGCAGGGAGTTGCGATCCCAGGAGCTGCTGCCGTGACCGATACCGATCCGAGCAATCACTTCGGTGTAACGACGGGTATTAACGTAGTGAAGTCGACCAACGGGCAGGATTCGAACACCGCTCCAGGTCAGAATCTAAATGTTGGTAGCACCGCGACGTTCACATACACTGTTACCAACACAGGTAATACCCCGTTGGCAACAGTGGTTGTTCGTGACGACAACGGAACAACAGGTGCAACGGCCGACGACTTCAACGCTCTCTTCCAAGGCGGTGATACTAACGGCAACAATCGATTAGATACCAATGAAACGTGGACTTACTCTGCAACTCGAATCGTAACCTCTGGGCTCTACACGAATATCGCTTCCGTAACGGGAAACCCTGTAGATACGAATGGGGCTGATATTGCAGGTCTGATCGATGCGACCGATACTGATCCTAGCAGTCATACCGGTGTGGCCATATTGTCGAAACGCTTGTTTCTGGCCTCCACCCGACGGTAGTAGGCTATTCATACGCTGATAATGACCACGATGAACAACAGGATTGAACTGAAGCATCCACTCGCTGCGCATCACCTTTCTGTCCTGAGAGATATCGATACACCGCCACATCTCTTTCGGTCCCAAGTTCAGCTACTAGCCATGCTATTAGCTGTCGAAGCGACTGCGGATCTGGCGTTAGTAGACGTCGAAGTAAAGACGCCGATCTGCCCGATGATCGGAAAACGATTATTGCAACGAGTCGCGATTGTCCCAATCCTAAGAGCTGGGCTCGGGTTGGTAGACCCTATCTTCCAATTGTTGCCCAACGCGGAAGTTTGGCACTTGGGAATGTATCGAGACGAAGCGACGGCTCGCCCTGTTGAGTACTACTGCAAACTCCCCGCAGACCGTCCCGCCGACGTTGGAATGGTTCTCGACCCGATGCTTGCGACGGGCGGTAGCATTCGTATGGCGATCACCGCATTGAAAAGATGGGGTGTGAAGGACATCCGCGTTCTAAGTGTGATTGCATCAGAGCAAGGCATTCAAACACTTCACTCAGAATTCCCGGACGCCAAAGTGTTCGTCGCTGCCGTAGATCCTGATCTCAACGATCACAAATTCATCGTTCCAGGATTAGGTGATGCCGGGGATCGAATGTTCAATACGCAACGACCGTAAAAGTCTTTACCCAAAAATCAACTATGATTCAGTAAGCTTCGAGAGATCGCAACCATTGTTGTAGCTTGCCAAGAATTAAGTCTTCTTGGAGTTTAGCTGAGTCGGCTCCCTTGAGACTTGCAAGTTCTTCTTGGTGGTATTGAAAACTGTATCCCGCCTCTCGCGTGCGTTTGGCAAATCCTTCTAAATTCTCGTCCTTTCCGTTTACAAAGAAGCGAAAAGACTTCTTTGGCTCAGCAGGGGGGAGTTTGAGTCTCTCGCCAACCTTGGAATCGCAAAGCCAGACAGAGCCAAAGCCTTCGCTTTGAACAGCGGTGATGATGGCCAATACGCCACCCGTTGCAACACCTCCAATGCAAACTCGGCGAGGGTCGATCGTGTAGTTGGTGTTTAGATAAGATCTCAAGCGTTTCCCGATCTCGACCTCTTCAAAACTCCATGCTTTCTCATCGGCAGACTGGACGACAACGATGATCCAGCGATGTTCTTCTCCAAAGCGTTCCCATAAACTTGTCCATCGCTTGGGATCTTGTTGGCCAGCTTCGGCGTAGACTATGAGCAAACCGTGTGGAGTGGTCTTTTCATATGTGCTAGGTACGACAGCAAACGCTTTGTTCTTGACGTCTCCGAGCGGCAATTGAACCATTCCGGTGGAGGCATCCGCCTGAGCTCCACCGGGTCCTTTAGGAAGTTCCATACGATCCAAAAGGATCTCTGAATCAGGGCGCGGGGTCGGCTGAATCGTAACGGTTATGTCCGTTCCGTTCTGTTTCTTGACACCCACTTTCAATTCGTCTCGGTAATCCAAAAACAAGATTTTCTCTTCGAGCCCAGCTTCTTTTGTCAATGGTACTCCTTCAACGCTATGAATGACATCACCTGTGTTTATCCCAGCGCGAGAAGCAGGCGAGTCTTTCGCGACCTGCACTATGCGTTCCGAAGAGTCAGCATCGCGAATCGTTACGACACCCAAATAAGGCTCTCGATAGGCAGGCAGATCCTTCAGCAATACGATCTCAAACTGTTTGGTCGTCCCCTGCCGTTCTACCTCCACGAAGAGTTTGCTATTCGCATCGATGGGCCCCAATACATGCTTCAGATTGGAATGGGTTGCAACCGGTTTCAATGCCGTGGCTGACGAGCCAGCGCGAACGATTTTGTCGCCGGCCATCAAACCGCTCTTGGCCGCAGGCGAGCCTGGCGATACACCACTCAGGACCAAACCCTCAAGAAACTCATCCCGGCCTTGAACACGTACTCCCGCTTTTCCTGAGTGGATATCTTGCCCAGACTGCAACATGGGAAGTCGCTGCAAAACATCTACCAGTGGTACCGCGAAGCCTATTCCCGAATCATACCATTGCTCTACCTCCCCTTCAGTCGCAATTCCAGGGTTCATGATGGTTAGGATTCCCATCACTCTTCCATGCAAATCAACCAGAGGGCCACCGTAGTTTTGTGGAGAGATTTTGCAATCCGTTTGAATAGCTTTATCCCAGATTCGCCCAGTAGCGCTCAGGATACCGATGCTGCGACTGGCGACGCGACCATCAAACGTTTTGCCCAATGCAATCGTCCATTGACCGATACTCCAATCTGCAGGATTGCTTGGAATGGCAGCCTGAAGCGGAGCATCGGGCTCAATTTTGAGAATTGCCAATTCGCGACTGTAGTCCCGAGCGACCAGTTTGGCAGCCTTGCGAACTTCATTCGGCAAAATGACCGTGATCGATGCGGGCTGGCTTCGAAACAAAAACATGCTGGTCACTATCCAGCCATCGCTGGTCAAGATCGTGCCTGTGGACGGCCCGGGTGCAACTGCTTGTTTGTTAACGAACTCCATTCCGCCAAAAGTCTCGACTTGAACCACCGCTCCTTGAGCAAAGTCCCCGGCTGCTTGGAATGCCTCCTCTTCGAGCGTATCCAGCGTCTGTTGTCCCAATAGCAACCGCTCTCCACGAAAGCCTCCCACGCACGAGAGTAGAACGAAGGTCACTTGAAAAAGAGCACGTAGGAAGCATCGAAATAGCTTCGTAGGTCGACGCAAAGTTTGTTGCATGTGGTTCAACGGGCCAAAGGCACAAAATAGTATCATGGGCGAACCTGAATTCGAATGAGTTCCTGACCCCGTTGTACGAGCAACTCAAAAGAGTCTGCACGATTCAATGTACTAAGGACTCGCTCAAACGACTTTCTCGAATCAATGCGTTGGTCGTTGGCTAAAAGGATCAAGTCGTTGGTTTGGATTCCAGAATGATCCGCAATCGATCCTTTTCGGATTTGATCGACGAAGGCAGGCGTTTTCGCCAAGACGTCCGGTATCAACGTTAGCCCCAGATCTGCCAAACGGTGAGGTTTATCAACAGTCTTAATCGACTCTGATTCGACGGATGTATTTCCCTTGAGAATCCTATCCATCGATGCTTGGACAACATCGAGCGGAAGGGCATAGTTCAACCAAATTCCTGCCTGTTCATCTCGAATTTCTTTCCCCAAAATTCCGATCAGCCGTCCTTGCATGTCGATCAAGGCTCCGCCAGCAGCCCCCGGATTATTGGTCATCACATCGATTACATAGACTTTCCCCTGATAAAGCGATTTCGTCTTTCCTCGCCTCTGAGTTAATGGTGCAACGGCCATGACAACACCCTTTTGGACACTGCAATACTCGTTTCCCGTCGCGATACCAAAAAGATTGCTCACACCAAATACGCGTTGGCCTGGACGAATTGCGAGGCTGGTGTCTAACTCGAATCCACTCAATCCTGCATCATCCACTTTGAGGAGTGCCATCTCGTTCGGCGGGTCCACTCCAACAACGGTCGCATTCAGCCGGCGACCATCGTAAGCAACGACCCTGACGCTCGTCACAT
Source organism: Pirellula sp. (assembly GCA_021300155.1). Classification (GTDB taxonomy): domain Bacteria; phylum Planctomycetota; class Planctomycetia; order Pirellulales; family Pirellulaceae; genus JBKCUI01. Next base: position 27,874 of record JAJTID010000030.1, on the reverse strand, counting down.
CGAGCACCGTGCTCCAACTGGTCAGGATGTACCCATCGGATCCGATGAGCACGCCACTTTGGTAACTCTCAAGTCCTTTCGCGCCGCCGGCACCGAACAATTTGACAACCTTTTCTTGAACTCGGTCCACCAATGTGTCGTGACTCATCAACACCGTCGTACTCGACTGATCGATCGGTGCGCCGAACACCAAGTTGTTCTCGATGGTCAATGCTATTCCGACCCAAAGGCATAGAAGCACGAACACACAGTTCGCTGGTCGTGTCATGTGCTAAAGCCCTTCTGTTGTGGGACGATCGAGAAATGAATGGCTGTCGATTTTGGCAATGAGCTTTGTCTCCAGTCCAAACTGAAGCCTGATCAATGAGGGTAGTGATCTAACGTTATCGGTCGTGTACTTTTCGAAGTAAATCTCGGCGGGCTCCGATTGGCCATCAGGAAAGAACTCGACAACTCTAATTTGGCCATTCTCTGGCGATGTGTAAACGAGACACGTTACTTCCCCAACCGTGAGCTTGGTACAGTCTTGCAATTCGGCAACTCCGAGCACTGGATTGCGGCCCAAGTAAACGGCTTCACCGATTCCATAGGGGCCAACCGAGTGCCACAATTGCCAAATTCGCAGGGCCATGCCAATCGTTACAGGGGACTGCTTCTTTGTCGTTTGCAACCAGCCTTGTGTTGGATGAAGGGTATCGGTTTGGTCTCCAAATCGAATAGTCAATCCGTTACTAGACCATTCTCCGGAAAATCCTTGATTCTCGGCAGGCAAGTCTCCTTGCCAACGCCACGTTTGCGGTGAGTTATCCGTAGCTGGCAATTTATTGGATGCTTGCATCGTCGTGATTCTCTGAAGCTCCAAACGATTGAAGAAATAGTTGGAGTAACCAAGCTTCTCCTCGAATTTGTCTGCCAAAACGTCTTTGGTAATCTCTTTGGGAGTGGGCTTCGTCTTTTCTTCCTCTACTTCTCCTTCCTCTTTTGGCGCTTTTTTCTTGGGTGCATCTTTTTGTTTTTGGTTTTCGCCAGCAATGATTTCCTCGAGCTCGCTCGCCAGATGCAAGCTTTGTAGTCGAATATGTGTCTCAACGATGCCGTCTTCATTACGGAAACGGATTGGAATTCGCCACTGGTCTGGATAGATACCGACGATGTTTTTGAGTTGGTTGGTCGTTGCAATGTCTCTATCGCCGATACGTAGAATTTCGTCTCCGAACCGGATCCCTCGGCGAAACGCATCGCTATTATCTAGAATGTTGCTGACACTGACTCGACCTTTCGTGTCTGTCGCGACGGTGAATCCTAGTGTCGCGTGATCCACAACTCGGCCGGAACGTAGCTGCCAATAAAAGTTCATCGCTTGTTTGATCGATATAGCGTACCCGACGCCAACATTGACTCTTCCTCTTTTCTCGAATGAGCATCGACCGTTGATCCCGATCAGTTGGCCTTTCATGTTGAAGAGAGGGCCACCCGAGTTACCTGGGTTGATGGCTGCATCTGTTTGAATGCAATCGCTATATTCCAGAAAGGTCCCGCTCGGATATTGGTATCTTCGTACACCGCTGACCAATCCGTATGTGATGGTGGGTTGGAGATTCGTAGCCAAGACGAAAGGATTGCCTGCTGCAAAGCACCATTGGCCAGCTCGAACGAGGTCGCTATCCCCCAATTCAGCCGCAGGAAAATCATCCCTGCCAAACATCTTGACGACCGCTAAGTCACCCGTGGGGTCAATTCCAGCAACGACACTTTCGTACATTTTGCCATCATTCATGCCACATCGCATGCGATGTCCGAAAGGGCTCGAAACGTGAAAGTTGGTTAGTACATAACCATCGCTGGAGATACACACCCCAGAGCCGCCCCCTTGGCCGTCGCTCCCGTGCACTGATACCGTGGAGCGTGCGGCCTTCTTCATCGCTGCGATGCGCTCGTTCTGAGCCTCGATGACTTTCGCATTCGGTTGAGGCAAAGTATTGGGTTCTTGCCCGGAAGAAGAGAGGCTCGAAAGCACGGAAAGAGTCAATGCAGCAAAGACTCTCTGGAGCTTCAACTCTCCGAAGCGACTTGCGGATCGGACGACTATCGAAGCAATCTTGGTTGTTTCCATTGGATTTCCGTTCCCAAATGCATTGGATCTGATGAGGTTACGACCAACCGAATCTTTTTCTCTGGCTTTAAGGTTGCTTTGATATCGATGTGGTCTTGATTTGCTTCTAGGACGGACTCAGAGACTTTTTCCGAATCCTGCCACACTTGGATAACGAGTTTGGATTGAACGTTCCCGCTTTCACTTCTTTGAACTCTCGACTCAAGTCGTCTGAAGCCTTCGGGCATTCGAAAGGAATATGTTCCGGGGCTCGAGAAAAGAAGATCGAGATCGGAAGCTGCCTGTTCTCCGGTGGATCGAGTCTCAGAGACGAATCGTGGTGCAAACGCTTGCTTCGCCAAATCGATAGAAAACTTCCAATTCGACGGCTGCTCTTCGAACGATTCGATTTTCTCTGCCTCTGCAAGCCATCGAAGATTGGATGCAGAAAAACGTATATCGACGACTCCCTTCAAGGGAACCTTTGAAACCAGCCCCGATGCAGACAAGCATTCGAGATCGCTACCGTTCACCTTCAACGAAACCGCTTGGAACTGGGATTGGTCAACTGTCCTGACTTCAATCGCAGGTGATTTTCGATCGGCGTTAGGCTGAAACCAAACCAATCCAAGAAGCTTCTCCGAAGGCATCTCTAGTTTTTGATCGTCAAACTCGAACGAGACTTGGCCATTTCGGATTTCCAGAATGGTTCCACCGACTCGCGTAATTTCACCGCTCGGTCTCGTTACAACCAGGCCGTCGTTTTGGCTCGGGTCGGAGAGTGCATCATTCCAACCTGCAAGCTGTTTCTCGACCAAAGGCTTAAAGGTTAAGGAGCGAATGACTTTCGGTGGAATGGATGAGGTTTGAAGCAATGAAGATTCCAACAGCCATTCGTTCCCTTTGCCGCGAAAGCCGCTTCCTCGCAATCGCGAGCCGTCCAATAGAGTCAGTTCTAGTGCAGGAGCTGACTCTTTGAGCACCGAACCAGTGAACGTCAACACGTTCGTATCTGCGATTGAAAGCTGCTTGGCTCCAGTTGCCGATTGCAAAACGATATTTTGCTCATCGATGCTTGTCAGGCTTCCCAAGTGAACAGTGCCTCCGATCATTTGCACTTGGACGTTATCGATCGCATAGGATACCGACGCGCCCCCAATGACTAGTCCGGCAACGACGAACCCCGCAAATAGTTGATACCCGGCGAGTAGGACCGTTGTGGCCAATGTTGCAATAGCCGAAGGGCGGTTGCACAGAGGGAATTGGACGAAAACGAGTTTGGAGTTCAACAATCGATCCACTATTGGTACGTGTCTAAGTTGGCGGGTGCCTAGGATGATGCCTACGTTGGTAGTTGCCTGGGACTCGATTGTGGCTACAGAGAATTATTGAATCATCCGCCACAATCGCTGTGTCATATCTGTTAGTATACCGAAAACAGAACTTGTCAGGAACGAACAGTCGATATTCGCCACCCAAAGTGACCATGAAGGCATCATTCTTTCTCAACCCCGGTCCTCCCGATGTCATCACCTATGGTGATATCCCAGAACCTATTTGCCGTCCAAACGAAGTTAAAGTTCGTGTGGGAGCCGTGTCGGTCAATCCGATAGACACTTACATTCGCAACGGAGCAAATTACTGGCCGCTTCCAAAGCCGTACGTGATCGGTTGCGACGTAGCAGGCACCATTGTTGAATTGGGAAGCGAAGTGCGCTCGATGCATGTCGGGCAACGCGTTTGGGGGACGAACCAAGGACTGATGGGGCGGCAAGGTACTTTTTCCGAGTACGCTTGCATTGACCCGCAGTGGCTTTATCCCTCCCCGGACAGCGTTTCGGACCGCGAGTTAGCCGCCATCTCCTTGGTGGGTATCACGGCCCATATCGGTTTGTTTTCGAGAGCTCAGCTGAAGCCAAATGACAGCGTTTTCGTTCGAGGAGGGACGGGTGGGGTCGGCGCGATGGTATTGCAAATGGCAAAGGCTATAGGCGCATCGGTCATCACGACGGCCGGCAGCCCAGAAAAAGCGACTCGATGCCGAGACTTGGGTGCGGACCATGTGATCGAATACAACAACGAATCGGTGGGGGACCGTCTAAAGGTTCTGGCACCAAATGGCGTTGACGTTTTCTGGGAAACGCTTCGCATGCCTGATTTTGATCTTGCGATTGCCTCGATGGCCGAGAGGGGGCGTATGGTGGTAATGGCAGGTCGGGATGCGAGACCTAGCTTCCCGGTCGGGCCATTTTATGTCAAAGGCTGTTCGCTCCATGGTTTTGCGATGTTCAAGGAACCGCCAGAGCAGCAAAATACAGCAGCCTCAGATATCAATCATTGGCTTCGAACAGGAAAGCTTCGCGCACAAATCGATCGAGTACTGCCTTTATCCCAATCTGCAGAAGCTCATCGATTACAAGAAGCCAACACGGTTCAACAACTAAACACGCTGTCTGGAAAGATCGTACTCGAACCATAGGAAATGGATGCAATATGACACGCAATACACTCGGCGAAGCGCGCACAAAGATTGTCGCGACCGTTGGACCAGCATGTGAGGATGAATCGATCCTTGCAGAATTGGTCAATCATGGCGTCGATATCTTTAGAATCAACGCGGCTCACGGCACGCAAACTGACTATGCTCGCGTGCTCGACAAAATCAAGCGAGTGCGCGAAACAACCGGCTTTCCAGTCGCTGTCCTTTTGGACTTGGCAGGCCCCAAAATTCGATTGGGCAAATTGTTCGAGGACCAACCGCTCGAAGTCGACGTTGGATCGGAGGTCACTTTTGTTCGGGGTGACACTCCAGCGAATGCACGGGAATTGACCAGCAACTACACCAAACTCGTCGACGAACTCAGTCTTGGCGATCGAGTGATGTTGGCCGATGGGATGATCTCGATGCAAGTCGTCGAGAAGAAAAAGGATAGTGTTCGGTGCTCGGTGTCGGTGCGAGGTACCATTCGATCCAAGCAAGGGATCAATCTGCCTGGCACATCTCTGTCGGTTTCCTCCATGCGTCCGGAAGATGTTGACAATGCACTTTGGGCGGCCCGTAATCACGTGGACTTCATCAGTCTTTCGTTCGTGCGTTCCGCGCAAGACGTGTTGTCACTCAAGAATCTATTGGCATCAATGGATGCGACTGCATTGGTGATTGCCAAGATCGAGAAACGCGAAGCTCTCGAACAACTCGAAGCAATCGTTGACGCAGCCGATGGTGTCATGGTGGCCCGTGGCGATCTTGGAGTCGAGATCGACGTGGCGGATACACCAGTTGCCCAAAAACGAATCATTCAGGTTTGCCGAGAAAAACTCAAACCCGTCATCGTCGCGACTCAGATGTTGGAAAGCATGCACCACAATCGTCGACCGACGCGTGCTGAGGCGAGCGACGTAGCGAATGCCATTTTGGATGGTGCCGATGCGTGCATGTTGAGCGGTGAAACTGCGATTGGTGATTTTCCAGTGATTGCCGTAGATACCATGAATCGCATCATGTTGAGCACCGAGCAACTTCTCAAAACCCAACCATCCGACGGCAAGACACGGTTTTTCAGTCGGGTGCATCCAGTTACCTCGGCCGTCACGCACAACGCGGCCAACATTGCAGAAGCCATCAATGCAAAAATGGTTGTGGTGGCGAGCTATTCCGGCGGAACGGCTTGGGTCAAATCCAAGCAACGGAATTACGTTCCAACGCTCGGAGTCAGCAGTTCGGACCATACGCTAAGGCGGATGTGCCTGTTCTGGGGAATCATGCCCCATAAAGTTCTGCATCTGGATACGCCTGAAAAGCTAATGGAAGAAGTAACTGCTTGGGGGATATCTCAGGGTATACTTGGTACTGGGGATCGTGTTGTTTACGTTACCGGAACGGGCCTAATGAACAATACGCATAATCTTCTTATTGTTCATGAAGTTCCGGCCATCAAACACTAGGAGTCCAATTCGTATCCATGAATTGCATCAATCGATCACTACATAGATGCATCGTAACGAGGTTGTTGATCGCTTCCCTGTTGGTTTGTATGCATGGGCTCATTGCTTCTGCCGCCGGATCTGATTGGCCGTTGGTTCGAGGTGATGCCAGTGGAACAGGTGTGGCTGTCGGCAAACTCCCAGCAGAACCGAGGGTGTTATGGGAGTACAAAACGGGAGACGACAAAGCCGGTTTTGAAGGGACTCCTATCATTGCCGATGGAAAGGTCCTTGTTGGCGATTTCGAAGGAAATGTACACGCCATCGATCTTCAAACGGGAAAGAGTATCTGGAAAGCGAAGGGGAAAGAGGGCTTCACTGCCCCTGGGGCTGTCTCGAATGGCATGTTTGTAATCGGTGACTTCAGCAGCAATATCTATTGTTTCCGTGTCTCCGATGGAGAGCAAGTGTGGGCAATCGAATCGGAGCAGCAAGTGATCAACGGTGGTAACTTTATCGGAGATGACGTTTTGTTGTCGAGCGATTCAGGCACATTGTTCGCGCTCGATCTCAAGACAGGAAAACAGAAATGGAACTTCGAAACAGGTGATCAATTGCGATCAAGTGCGAGTCTTTGGAAAAACGTCGCCTTGCTAGGAGGTTGCGATAGCCGGCTTCACAAGATTGACGTGGAGAAAGGCGTCGCTTTGGGGGAAGGCTATTCACTGATGTCACCAACATTGAGCACTCCGAATATTATTGGCGACATCGCAATTTTACCAACACAACCGGGCAATGTTTTTGCGATACGACTTGACACGAATGAGACGCTTTGGAGCTACAACCCAGAACCGTCTATGAATACCGACATTCGATCGTCCTCCGCGACGTCGGCAACTATCACCAATGGAAAAATCGAAGGAATAGTAGTAGTCCCTAGCCGGAACAAGCGATTGTTGGGAATCGATGCGGCAACCGGTAAGCTGAAGTGGGAAGTGGTCTTGAAAAAACGATCCGATGCTTCCCCTGTCATCTGCGATGGGAGAGCTTGGTTGGGTGCAAGTGACGGAATGGTTTATGGGATTAGTCTCGATGGAAAAGAAACTTGGTCCTACCAACTCAGTGGTCAGATTCTGGCGTCTCCCGCAATTGCTGAGGATCGACTGATCATCGCTACCGAAAAAGGGTCGGTTGTTTGTTTTGGTAAGTAGAGCATTCTTCACCGTGTGATTGCATTAGTAACACACCGTCTTCGGCGGGAAATCGAGAGTAGACAGAACGAACAAGTAAATTCTTATTGGGACGATTGTGTAGTCAACTCGGTTCCAGGAATCTACGATGGTAAAACGAGCGACCTGAGCTTTGTCAACCACATAGGGATCGCTTCGAGCGGGTCTTCTTTCGCTTCATACTCCAATGCGACCCATCCGCTATACCCGGACTTGCGAAGAATATCGACGACTCGCTTAAGGTCCGTTTCACCTTTTTTGCCGTTTGTGGTGATTTCAACCTTGAGCTGTGCATTGACTGCATAGGGGGCAATCTGCTCCAGTTCTCGATAGGGATCATCTGTGGATGAAAAATTCCCCGAGTCAAAGTTGATGCCGAAGCTCTTCGATTGAACTTTCGAAACGATCTCCAACAAGCCTTCCGCTTTCGCAGTGACGCCGCCATGGTTCTCGAGGCCCAGGTAAACGCCCTTTTTGTTTGCATATTCGCAAACGGTTTCACAAGCCTTCACGCAACGAGCCACGGTATCTCCCCAGTTGTCATTTTTGGGTTGATTGCCGGCGAAGATTCGAATCACTGGAGCACCCAAGATCGCATAATAGTCGATCCACTTTTTCGTATGTTCGATGTCAGCAGCTAGTTTGGTCGCATCGGTCTGACAGAAGTCGTTTCGAATGGCACCTCCTGAAATCGTGACTCCTCGAAGATGACAATGCTGCTTGAGTTCGACCAAATATTCGGTCGTCACTTCGGCAGGAAAGTAATAACTGGTGAGCTCTGCTCCAGCTAATCCTTGTTCGTGACAATAGTCCACGAACTTGAAAAGGTCCCAGCCACCTTTGGTTAACTTGTCTCTGAGCGAGTAGGCGGCCAAGCTCAATTGCATGCGACCAGGCGCGGTGCGACGAAAGGGATCGATCGCGACCGACGGTCCTTGAAGGAATGTTAGGCTGGCCAATCCAGCGGTGCCGGTAACAAAACTGCGTCTCAGGATACTTTTCATGATTGTGCCTCGAAAAAGCCATTAATCTGTTCAATCGATCATCGTATGATACTCTCCTCGGGGCAGTTGTAGCCACAGGGACTTACAGAGCACTGGCACTTCAGAAGAAACAAAACGAATTGAAATGGCGGGCTTCGCGGTCGAGTTGGCGGGGGTTTCCAAGAAATTGGGGAACCATCAAGCGGTTTACCCGATAGATCTTCAAATCCCAAGCGGCAAGATTTTTGGTTTTATCGGTCCAAATGGGTCGGGCAAGACCACGACCATGCGAATGATCCTAAGGATCTACAAACCAGATACAGGGGTCGTCCAAGTACTCGGAGGCACCGACGGAAACTGTGCGGACGATCGCGTCGGTTACTTGCCCGAAGAACGAGGGCTCTATCGACGTATGACCGTTCGCCGAGTATTGCGCTATTTTGCTCGCATCAAGGGGTGCCGCAATCCCGATGCGAATATCGATCGATGGATGACAAAGCTCAATGCTAACGATTGGTACAAAAAGAGAATTGATCAGCTTTCGAAAGGGATGGCACAAAAAGTCCAGTTCGTTGCAGCCGTTGCTTCCAATCCACAGCTGCTGATCCTTGATGAACCGTTTAGCGGTTTAGATCCGGTGAACATGGAAGTACTTCGGGATGCAGTGCTAGAGCTTCGCGATCTGGGGACGACGGTCATCTTTAGCACGCACGACATGGCGATGGCAGAACGCATGTGCGATAATGTCTGTATGATCTTTCAAGGAAAGAAAGTACTCGATGGTACGTTAGATCAGATACTCGACAACTACGGCGAGCCTAGGCTGAGAGTTGCATTGGCCAATCGACAGCCTGTTCCAGAGTTTCTTCCAGGTGTTCAGCAGCGAGTGGAACATGGACGATTTGTAGAACTTGTTCTGGCAGATTCATCCAAGAGACAAGAAGTCCTGCGAGCATTGCTGCAAGCTGGAGAGATTGAGCACTTTGAAATGGTCAAGCCGACATTGCATGATATCTTTGTTCAAATCGCTAGTTGCGTCAAAGAACCAGCCGCCCTCTAGTTGCCTCTCCATCAGTGCCATCCATATCGGAGTCGAATAATGGCCAAAATGTACTTCTATTACTCGACTATGAATGCGGGCAAATCCACAATCTTGCTCCAGTCGAGTTACAACTATAGAGAAAGAGGTATGCGCACGTTGGTATTTGCGCCCGAGATCGACGATCGGTTCGGAGCAGGTGTTGTGAGCTCTCGTATCGGTCTACAGTCAGAAGCAATCGCCTTTTCAATCTCAGAAAATCTATTTCGCCGCATTCATCATGAGCATGAAAAGGAAAAAGTCGATTGCGTGTTAGTCGATGAAGCGCAGTTCCTTACGAAGATGCAAGTGCGTCAGTTGGGTGATGTCTGTGACGATTTGGGGATTCCTGTGTTGGCTTATGGATTGCGAACTGATTTCCAGGGTAATCTATTCGAAGGGAGTCAGTACTTGATGGCATGGGCTGACAATCTGAATGAGATCAAGACAATTTGCCATTGCGGACGCAAAGCAACCATGGTGTTGCGCATCGATTCGACCGGTAAACCTGTTCGAGAAGGTGAACAAATTCAGATCGGAGGTAACGAACGTTACGTTACTGTTTGTCGCAAACACTTCAAGCAGGGACTCGCCGAGAAGACCGCTAAAGACTTGCCATTTGATGACCTTGGAAGCTAGCGAATCTTCCTCGTACTGGCCAAATCAATTTCAACCATTCTCGGGCAAAAGCCCATGTTGGTTTCGCATCGGGGGCACGATCGACAGAATGTTTCAATTACTAAACGACGATAACCGCATGACAGCCTGTTCTATATGTCTCGAAGCCCGGAGAGGTCGCTTGCGCTATGAGTGATGGTCGTTCTTCCCACGTGTCGAATACGAAGCCTGTTTCCTTTTGAAGGAGAGTTCCATCACGCTGCTATACTCTTTTTCCTAAATCCGTTGCGTTTGCGGAAGCGAGAATCTGTCCGCTCGCATCGAGAAAGTACCGTTTTGAATCCGAGAATTCCCCTGTTTGGAATGCCTATTTCTTGGTGCGAGCGTGTTCGATTAACAAGATCATCCGAAATGCCTGCAGTTCGCGACGAAAAATCCATCATTTCTTGTGCGAAAATGTAAAAAGCTAATCCAACCTCGCCATCTCGAACCGACTCAATCTTTGCGTTGAGAGCCAAGAGTTTTACGGACGAGTTGACCTTTCGTAGATTCGTAACTTGGCTGGCTAGATGATTCATGCCGACCAATCGGGGGAGATCCATGCATTTTGGGATAGATACGGAAATGTTCTTTTGCTTGCTATGGCATTCACTCTTGCCTTATGTCCGCAGGCAAGGATGCGAACAACGCCGTGGGGGTCACTGTCCACACTCCAACGCGAACACCCGCTTTCTGTAGACCTTGACCTACCCAAACATTGCAAGTTCGAAACAAGTTGTAACTCCCCTGTCCCTCGAAGAATGCATCGTCGTTGCGGTAGCGCGCACCAATGATTGGAATGCTCTTGCCGTTTCTGTCCAAACGAAAAGCCGAAACGATGTGCGTTCCCAAGTTGGCAAACTGATCGGGACGTATTCGTATTTTGCGGGATGCGTCCGATGGCCAATCGATTCCGGAAAGTAATTGCACATGGACTGTTGTTTCGTCTAGGCCGGACAGTGCGAAGCCAACCGTACTTATTCGAAGATCATCCCATGTTTCCGTTTCCAAATAAAACCTGCGACTCCCCCAACCAATGATTGCATAATCAAACGAATCTAGCGCAACCGTGAACTTGCCATTTTCTAAGTATTGCTTCAACGGGAACGATGCGTGGTTGATGGGAACTACTAGGTCCGCATGCACTCCATTGTTGATGAGCAATATATCGACTCCACTCGACTCGGCATGTTTGAAATCTCGATTGACTGGAACTCTTCCGAAGGCCCATACGCAAAGTGCATAGCAGGCAATCGCCCCAACGAACATTAGAAAGATCCTAGCAAGCCTACGAATAAATCGTCGACGAAATCTAAACCTTGATGGGTGCAAGGTAGAAACAGGGGAGGCACTTTCGGGCGCAGGTTCTAACATCTTTTGCGTCACCCCAAGAAGTTTTCGGATTGAACGATGATCGTTGCCAGTTTGGATACGCACCATTCGACGCATGCGTTCACCAAAATGGTTGCGTCCATTTCAGTTGCACGTTGCTTGGTTGGGTCACAACAGGCATTATGGCGTGCGAACCCAGCAGTTTCGTAACACCGACTCCCCAAATCCAATTGGAAACGACTACTTGCGATGCAAACAACAGTACTCTGCAAGCAATAGTACTCCAAGTAACACCGTACTGCGGGACGTTCAATCGCTACGATGGAAGGTCAAACGGCGAGGCACTTGAAGATGGATGGGAACTTGTATAAAGAAAAAACTCGTAATGAATAAGCGTATAACCTGCCCAAGAATACGGTACCTTATGGAACACTGTATCTCGCCGCCCACATGCTGTTGCTTCCATGGAACGAAGTGTAAATGAAGATAATGCCGGCTGAATCAAGGGACAATTTCATGCACCAATTTTCAGACGCATGTCGCTGCAACAGACTCAGCGAGTGCAGATAGTTCGTTCACATCTCGAATGGGTAGCCGAACTAAGTCGGGCATGGAACGGAACCACATCTCTTGTCGACGCACGAACTGGCGCGTGTGCGCTTTCACTTGGTCGATCATCATGGCTTCGCCGATGCTGCCATTCATGAACTCCAACGGCTCCTTATAGCCGACCGCTTGCGATGCAGTTCGCCCAAGTTTCCCAAACTTGTTGACCAAACTTCGTACTTCGTCGAGAAGCCCAAGTTGAAACATTGTTTCCACTCTCTCGTTGACGCGAGCGTGCAAAGCAGAACGATCCCAAGCCAACACGAACGCCTTGCAACTCGAAGGCATCTTCAGACGTTCGAATTGCGTTTGCAAATGGCTTAATGGAATTCCGGTCGCTCGAACCACTTCCAAAGACCGTGTCATTCGTCGCACGTCGTTCGGCAGTATCTTGTGAGCGGACAGTGGATCCACTTGCTCCAAACGTCTACGCAGGCTCTCGACTCCAAAAATCTGTACATCTTCTTCGACCTGTTGACGAAACTCCCAATCGGCGGGCGGGCCCAGAAACATGCCACAGAACAAACTCTTCAGGTAAAGAGGCGTTCCTCCCACGAGCAAAACGCGTTTGCCTCGGCTTCGGATCTCGGCGGCCTTGGCGTGTGCATCCAGCACGAATTGAGAAACGCTGTAGTCTTCAATCGGGTCCACCAAGTCGATGAGATGGTGCGGAACTACTTCCCGCTGGGCCGAGGATGGCTTGGCCGTACCAATATCCATACCTCGATAAACGGCCATAGAATCAACTGACAGAATCTCTGCGTTAGTCCGCTTGGCAAGCTCGATTGCCATCGAACTCTTGCCCGAAGCCGTTGGTCCAGTGAGGTAAATCGCATCTTCCAAAGGAGGACGAATCCACTCAAGTTGCTGTTGGTTTGTAAATCCAGGGTTCATTTGGCGTCTAGGAATCGACAAAAAGAAGGTGTGGATTTAGGATTGAGCCATTCGTTGGGACACCCGTATCTCCCGACTCCATGGTACTTTATCTCCATGGGAAGGGGCCAGACCTGCCTCCGCTTTTTACTCTCCGAACGATTTTTCCAACGTATGGCTGACGATATTCTGGACCGACTGATGTCACAATTGCATCAGCGAGTCTCTGATCTACCCGAAGGATCTTACACGACCAAACTTGTTCGAGGTGGAATTCCGAAAATTGCGGAAAAAATCTTAGAAGAAGCGCACGAGGTAATCGAAGCGGCTGGAGAGCCCGAAGAAGCAGGAAAGCTCCATACGATTCGAGAATCTGCTGACGTTCTTTACCATCTTTGGGTGTTGCTAGCCACTCGCGGAATCACCGTTGACGACATTCGGAACGAACTGCTCCGCCGCGAAGGTGTCTCTGGCTTGGAAGAAAAACGGAACCGACGGGAGGTATCATCGTGACATTTGCCAACAATCAACTTCGCATCGGCGTCCCTAGCAAAGGGAGGCTCAGTGAACTAGCAACAGAATTACTTCTACAGGCTGGGCTCAATTTTCGCCGTCAAGACCGTTCGCTGTTCGCGCGGGTCAGTAGTATTCCCGCGGACATCACGTTTCTCAGAACAGATGATATTCCGACACTTTGCGCCGAGGGAGCGATCGACCTGGGCATTACCGGTAGCGACTTGGTCGAAGAGGCTGGAGCAGATGTCATTCGGCGAATGAACCTCGGGGTTGGCCGTTGCCGACTTTCGATGTGCGTTCCAATCGACTCGGCGATCCACTCTCCTGCCGATCTCAAGGGCAAGCGGATTGCTACTAGTTTTCCCAATGTGACGGAACGATATCTCCAACAGCATCAAACGTCCGTTCATCTAGTTCGGTTGAATGGTTCGGTGGAGATTATGGTTTCGCTCGGCATTGCCGATGCCATCGTCGATCTGGTCGAAACGGGTAGTACTCTGGCTGCGAATAACCTTCGTATCCTCACTGACATTGGAACGTATGAAACTATATTGATTCAAAGCCCGTCATGTAGGGATTTGCAAACGGCGGATCGTATTGTTCGCCGATTGGAAGGGGTTGTCATTGCAAGAGACTATTCATTGTTGGAATATAACATTCCGCATGATAAGCTCGCAGATGCAGAAGCCGTAACGCCAGGCTTTACATCGCCAACCGTTACTAGCCTTGAAGATGCAGCATGGTATGCGGTGCGCGCGATGGTGAAGAGTAAAGATGTCATTAGCATCATGGAGAAATTGGAGTGTCTCGGTGCGAAAGCGATCTTGGAAACATCCATCAACAACTGCAGACTCTAGACCACTCAGCAGCGAGGATTGAAGAACAAGGCTTCTGTGTCTTGGACCGCACTCTGACTCCTGCGGAGTGCGAACTATGGTGCAGCTATGTCGACGATGGATTGTCACGCGCTGAGATCGGTCCACTTCGAACAGGCAGGGAGCAAGCGACGCAGACTTATGGATCTAGAAATGTGCTGTCCTTACTTCCGAGGATTGTAGAACTGGTAAAGACTCCGCTCGTCTTCGAACTTTGCAAAGCTGTGCTTGGCGAAAAGCTCGGTGTCGTGAGAGCACTGTACTTTGATAAGCCGCCAGGTGCCAGTTGGGCTTTACCGTGGCATCAAGATCTAACCATAGCGATCAAGCAACACTATGATGCCATTGCTCCTACGAACAGCGAATGGAACGACTGGTTTAGCAAACCGACGACGAAAGCTGGAGTTTGTCATGTGGAAGCACCGCGAGAACTATTGGAATCCATGCTGACGATCCGAGTTCATCTCGACGCGATGGGTCCGGAGAATGGACCGCTTCATGTCCGACCAGGGAGTCATCGATTTGGGAAGTTGCGAGAAGAGGCCGATGCCAATGCGGCAAACGACAGCACACCAATCTACTGCAATCAAGGTAGTGTAATGTTGATGCGACCTTTGTTGAGTCACTCGTCTATCGGCTGCTTACCAAACTGCATGCAACATCGAAGAATCATCCACCTCGAACTCTGCAATCTTGAACCATTGCCAACTCCGTTCGAGTGGCACACTTGGATAACAGTGCAGAATTGATGTCGAGTTCCTTGGACTTGCCCGTTTACTTGGACTTACCCGGCGGTATGACTATCGTTTTGGGTGTGGATGACTTTCTTGCCAATGTGGAGACTGGCTCGGGTACTTCACCAGACTCGCCAAACAACTCTCGGTTCCAGTCGACTGACATCCACAAATCAAAGCCAGGATTTCTTTCTTTGACCTGACATGAACACGCTCCACAAAGAAACATGGTCAAGTCGCCGATCAATGGTGCATCCACTTGCGATGCGGGAAGAACTTCCAGTGCACGCCCTTTTCCGAATACTGGAACCAATAAAGGCTCGTCCAATTGGGTTGATTCGAACCCTTGAAACAAATTCACCAGCAATTTTTCTTTCGGGTCTTTGGGATCCAATTCCAAAACGGAAAACTTCACCAAGAGCGGTACTTCAGAATACAGTTCTGAGCCAGGCAAACCAATTCCGTCCGGCAGCTTGATCTTCTTTTCGAGGATCCTCAATTCCGCTTCGAGCATTTCCTTCGCAATTCGATTCTTTGCGTCGTCATTGGATTTCACCAACAACCAAACAACCGAATGCCCCGTGAGGAAACGCTTAGCTAATTCGCTTCGAGAAGGAGACTCTCGCAAGAGCTGAAGCGATGATTCGCTCAAGGGACCATGCCATGGAGTCACCACTCGGTTATTGCTCAACGAAAACTGAACGGCGACGTACGGAAACTTTGCCTTTGCATCATTCTGAATCTTGTTCCAGCACGATCTTTCTCGTTCCCCCATCGCACCCGAGACATTCACTCGGATCACTTCGGCGTTCGTCATGCCACCGCGCGCTGTCGTTTCCATTTCGAACCGAGTGACTAACGCTTCGTCATCATTCTGCAACGAACCATCGTAGAAAATCAATACCTTTGTCGAGTCAGGATTCCATCGCTCTAGCGCGTAGCGAAAGACTGGAATATTGCATGCTATCAAACGCGAGGAATCACTCGCAATCCATGCGAAAAGGAACAACCAGAAGACACTCGCCGATTTCGTTACTTGCCGAAACATATCAATTGCCCATCTGTTGTAGATAAGTAGAGACTTCCGTTCGCGCCCGCCATACCGTCCCAAGCTGGGAGCGTACCCAAATCGATTTCATTTTCAACGGTGCTCGAATCGCAGTCCACCGTCAACAACTTACCACTGAATTTTCCTTCCATCGCGTCATCTTGTTTCGCGAGGAGCGATTGAACTTCTGGATCTCGTTCCGATAGTTGCTTGAAGGTCTTTTCTTCGTCGATGATATCGAGTGGGCCAGCGATGAATAGCTTATTGCCCGAAAGGACCATCGCACGAACATAGATGGGAACGTCCGATGTCCACTTCGGCTTCACAAAGCTATTGCCCTGTGCTTGATTCGAAGCGGCTTGGTTGGCAGTCGGTGGAGTAGGAGCAGACGTATTGGATTCTGCTGCAGCAGCCCGAGCTCCTTTCTTTTTCCCATTGCTTGCTTCAGTCCCGGCCTTCTTCCCTCCTTGGGAAGTGAAACGCATCGCTTTCCCGATCTGTCCATCGACCAAGACGCCCCCCTCCATGGTTCCGTTGTTCCGGTAAGTGGAAAAGTCTCTAGCCGTGCCATCATCGAAGGTCAAAACTAATCGGGGATCTCTCCCCAACTCCGAACCATTCTTGAATCGTTCAGCCACTGCTGCAGCGGACGTTTCTGCAAAATAGAGTCGTACTTCGTCGATAATCCCGGTAAATGCGTTGGGCGATTCATATTCGCCAACAGCGCCTGCCAGATCAGCACCGATCTCTAACCCTTGTGCTGGATCCTTGGTCAACAATCCTGTGGACTTCCCTTCTGCGACGCGTTCGCCGTCGACGTATAGTTGCAGTTGTTTGTTCGGCGCAAGGACACCTACCAAATGGTGCCACCCACCGATTACGCGATTCGGGCTCTTCACGGATGACAAATCTCCACCTGATCGAACACTAAACACTGCATGCCCTTCGGCAATCGAAAGCGCGAAGCCTTCAGCGGGGCCACCTCTGGCTGCAACAACCCCGTTTGGTTTTGTTGTCGTTATCCAGGCTTCCAGAGTAATCGGCTGACCGAGTGGATTGAGGCTTGTAGACTTGGGGAATTGAGCAAACGTCTCTGGCATGACACCTGATGAAGCCCCACCGACGGCTTTTTGAAAGTCCTCGGGTAGCTCTGGTGCGTTGGGCTCCGCTTTGAAAAGCTGATGCTCCATCGTGGTTGTCCATCGCAAGTATTCTGGCTTTCGACCATAGCCATAAACATATCCATTCCCCTGCACTAAGAGGCGACCGGAGGGGGCGAACCTGCCTGCCTGATAGTATCCTCCGTGCCCACCGGCAAAGCTTTTTCCTAATACCCAATAGGATCGATGGAACCAGGAGTCATCGAGGAAGCCCATAGGAGCAAACAAGTGAGCTCCCTCACCTCGTTGGACCGACGCTTGCCCGACAAAGTCACCGGAGTTAGGTCCGAGATCCAGTCGCTTACCGTCCAAGTCAAACTTCTGCGACTTCATAAAGATATACTTGCCATCGGAAGACAAGATATCGGTCAGACCGACGGGCATTTGTAGCACCTTAACCAGTTCTTGAAGATCGCCACCGGTTTCTGGATTCGTTGAATCCATCAGGCTCTCTGAGAGTTTTTTGCCGGTTGCGAGATCTTGGCGAATCAATCGAAGACCGCCGTCCAAAAATGCCGAACGTCCTGCAACGCTATGGACAACATCATTCTGAATCAAAACACTTCCGTGCACCGGCCATAGTGATTCGAGTTGTTCATAAGCCATGGTCCGACGATCGAGCGGGGCGCCACGATACCTCCACGCCAGCGATCCATCGGAAGATTGCAAGCAGTAAATCCAACCGTCTGCGCCACCAAAGACAACCTTGCCTTTGTGGATGGTGGGTGGCGAATCGATTCTTGCGCCAATGGTATGAGCCCAGAGTTGTTTACCTTCCTTTTCATCGAAAGCATATAGCGTGTGTTCGTCCATCTTGGCAACAAAGACTTTACCGTTTGCGATGACCGGCGAAGTCAAACGCCCACCCAATGGAATGCTCCACTTCTTTTGTACTTTCGCGTCAATCGCAGTTGATGCCGCTCCGCTGCGTGCAGGGTCGTGACGAAAGGTTGGCCAATCTCCTTCAAGTTGCGCCGAAGCGTCCTCAAGAGCGACGTCGTAAGATGGGCCTTTTTCTAGGCGACCTTCCTCGGATACTTCTGTTGGAATAGGTCGCGTTGGTGCTAAAGGGGCTAATGCATTGAAGCCGAATAGTTTTGCCTCCGGGTAGCATGCACAGTTATGAGGAGGAGCGTACGTCAATCCGTTGCATGGCATGATTCCGTACAAACAACCACCACGCACCCAGTGATGGATGTCCCAGTGCTCTTTTTCAGGACTTACGAACTCGATTCCCGTGCGGGAGGGCATCAGGAATTTATCGGTAGCCTTGGCAATGTAACATCGATGATGAAACCAATAGGTCTGGACATCCGGTGCGAAGCTCTTTTTGACCTCACCAGTCTTAGGGTCGCGTCCTGTGTATATTCCCGAATCCTTGCCAGAAGTCGTTGGGGCGCACCATACGAGCCCATCAACCACCAATAGATCCTGAGGGGATTGGTAACCTGAATTGGGATGTTCTGATTTCCATAATGTCTTGCCATCTTGTTTGGAGATACTCAACATTTTTCCATCGCCACCCGCATACAGCACGACATCGTCGTGAATCACCAGTCGAGGGCCAAAGTTGAACGTGAACTGATTGCGGCGACTCACACTTTCTGACTGCCACAACATAGCCCCAGTCTTTTGATCGAGGCAGATGAGTTTCTCCCCGTCATGAAAGTATGCATTCTCGGAATCGGCTGCAAGCGTTAGGGGTGAAACCTTCGCTTGCTTGGCCCAAAGTTGTTTTCCAGTACTTGCTTCGAAAGCCATAAGCAATCGTGGCTCTTCATTCCAAAACATTTCACGTGCTAACGCTTGATCACCTACGCGACCATTTACGGGTGCGTAGTTAGCCAACTCCGCGTCACCCTTTCGCACGACGAGGAAAAGGCGTCCCTGCGTGTTGACGATCTCCTCCGTTGCGTCGGTACCTTCATAGACTCGAATCGTTTTTCCTGTGTTTGCATCGATAGCTGACAGCGGGGCATCGTACCCTAGTGGCGCATAAACTGTTTTATCATCCGATACGAGCCGTCGCGAAAGTTGGCTCGGGCCGCTCTTGAGGGGCCACAAATGGCTTTGCCAAGTATCGATATCTCTCTTCCAAAGGATTGTGCCATTGAATGCGTCGCGTGCAATGAGCTTCCACTTCGATGGTAGCTGGATGGAGATTCGGCTTCCTTCATCCATGATGTAAAACATCTTGCCACCCGTAGAAACGAGGGCACTCATGCTTGCCATGCGATCATGGTGACGCGAGTAGCGAGGACTGCCGACCCACTGCAAATGCCGCGGAGGCGCGACCACTTCGTCGTGGGCTACCGAATTGCCTGTGGCATCGTGAAGATAGTGCGACCATTCATCAATGTTCTTAGGTCGCGGCTTAACGGACTTTTTCCAAGTCCCATCAGGACCTTTGAGATAGGCAACACCATTAGGAACCAAGACACGCATGACTTCTTCCCAATCTAGATCGCCGAGATCTTCGATGACCATGAGATTGACGAGGTTATCAACATACGGAAGTTGCTTCCCCTCCAATCGCTCTACCGCGACGTTTCCATAATTCCCGAAGGCTCGGATCTTTTCGCGCGCGGCCTTGACTCGAATAGGATCTCGATCCAAACCTTGGACTTGGATCGAGTCGCTCGCTCGCAACAACGAAGTGAGTTCGCCATTTCCGACTCCCAGATGAACGACGAATCCGCCAGTCACCCCAGACTCGGCGAGAATCTTTGAAGCCACTGTCGCTGAATCAGCTCCGATAGCGAGGGGCTGGAGCAGACCGAAAGGCAGGATTAGCGAGAAGAACACGAACGAAGGTCTATAGAATCTCATGTCGGAGTACCTCTTAAAGCGGAAACATAGGCTCCCGTACGATAACCTGAAGCGATTCTCGGCACCAGTACCGAAGCCACCGCTGTCAGGTTTTGACCAATTCCTGCGTTATCTTTTCCCTAGAAGCCCTCGAACATAGCCACGAAACTCGAGCATGTTGTCTGGCGCATTGGGGCCAATAATGAGGGGTCCTTTGTCCGGTAGGTTGATGAGACCATGGCTTCCTTTGACGAGCGTCGGGTCGAGAGGAATGACATCCATGCGGTATCGAAAGCCCAATTTCTTTTGGGCAACTCTGGCAAGGGCTTTTAGCTTAGACTTCATAAACAATTCCACCGGATCGTATCCCGGTTTTCGATGAATATCGACCGTCCTTGCAAAATCAGGTGCTTGGTTGTCATCGAACCAATAGTAGTAATGAAACCAAGCGTGTGGTTCTGCTAGAGCAATCCATGTGCCACTGCGTGGATGTCCAAGACCGATATCTTCCGGAGGCACAACATCGCTTACTCCTTCAAGGGACTCAATGATGTTCCGCACTGAACTGCGGTCGATGGGATCACGGACATACACATGTGCCACTTGATGATCGACAACCGCAAACGCACGTGAATCTCCTGCCATCAACATCTCACCGAACGGGCCGTCTCTAACAATGAGAAAACCATGCTCGCGAAGTGCACGGTTGATTCCAATCGCTTTGGTTACAGGAACCAATCCATATTCGGACACGACAATGCTCAGAGCGCCGATCTCGTTCGCGGCTTCAATCACTTTTTGAGCGCAGCGATCGACTTCTGCTACACGCTCTGGATCCGGAACACTTAATCGCTGAAAGTCGTAATCCAGATGCGGTAAATACGTAAGAGTCAGCTCAGGTTTATTCTGACGGAGCACGACCGCGGATGCGTCGGCAATCCACTGACTCGATGGAAGCCCAGCGTTGGGGCCCCAAAAAGTAAAGAAAGGAAAAGGCCCAAGTCGCTTCGTGAGTTCGCATCCTGTATTGTCGAGGATATCAAACACCTTGGATCCATCCGATCCATAGTGCGGTTTGGGGGTGGCGCTCCATCGAACTGGTGCGTGTTGATTAAACCACCAAAACATTTTGGCGGTCTCGATACCGTCGTACAACAGATCCGCAGAATCGATCAGATTGCGTGATTGTTGCCAAAACCGGATTTCGCCTGTTTCACGAAAATACCAGCCGTTGCCAACGATTCCATGTTGACTGGGATTTAGCCCTGTCAACATCGTTGCTTGTGCGGTGCATGTCACCGCAGGGATGGGGCTCGTCCAAGCCTTTGCTTGGCCAAGCTTTGCAATGTTCGGAGCAAATTGCAGCAATTCAGGCGTTAGCCCAACAACGTTGATTATGCTGACCTTTTCGACCACCAAAGTTGCCCGTCCTGGGAGTGTGGATGCTTATGCCTTGGATACAGGTTTTGGCACTTGGTCGGCGTAGTAATCTTTGCCGATCACGGAGCCGCCATAGTAGCCGCCGTATTGGTAAGTCGAACCATAACCGTAGCCGCCATATCCGGATTTGCCGTATCCATTCGAACCTGCACCGTAGCCACTCGAATAAGCGTCATAGCGATATCCACCATAACCGTAGCCGTTGCCGCCAACTCCGATACCATTCACCACAACGCCCAGCATGTTGGCATTCATCGAGTGAAGCATTTGCGAAGCTCGAATCGCGATCGGCTTCAAGTTTCGACGAAGTCGAATCGTGAGGACAACACCATCTACAAGGGACGCGACGGCTGCGGGATCGCTGACTACCAAAATCGGGGGAGTATCAACGATCACATAGTCGAACTTCTCTCGTAATTCTCCTAAAATCGTTTGAAACTGCTGGCTAGCGAGCAACTCTGCAGGATTGCCTGGTCGGCGACCGCAAGTGAGAGCCCACATGTTCTCGATGGTCGTTTTTTGGATCGCATCTTCCAATGTCGATTTCTCTCCGATGACTTGCACTAGCCCCAAATCCTCCCGAAGTCCGAAAATCTTCGCTACTCGCGGGCGACGGAAGTCGCAGTCGACGAGGCACACGCGACGGCCTGCCTGGGAAATCGAGACGGCCAAGTTCGCTGCTATCGTCGACTTGCCGTCCCCCGGCACAGGGCTCGTTACTTGAATCACTTTCACCGAACCTTGCTGGCTCGCGAAGAATACGGAGGTTCGAATACCACGAAACGCTTCACTTAGAGACGATCTAGACTTATGCAACGTTACGATCGAATTATCTACTTTGTCATCAATTCGCTTATTTCGACTCATACTCGACAGAGGTAAGTGTCCGATGATGGGCATCCCCAAATCTGCAGCAATTTCATCCGGACTGCGATAGGAACGGTCCGCCAACTCAAGAAGGTATGCAATCCCGCCGAACAGAGCGCAACCAAGTAATCCTCCAATGCCGAGAAACAACTCAATTCGAGGGCCGACAAATGCACCTATGGTGGACGCTTCTAACTCGGTGACCGTTTTTTGACTGTAGTCAATACTTAGATTGAGGCGGCTTAAAGACTCTGTAACCTCGGTAGATGTTTCGCCAATAGCCTCAAGCTCCGCAAGCTTAACTGTGAAATTACCGATGAGAAATGCATTTCTCTGCATGGTTGCGCGTAGCGATTCTATCTCTTCGGTATGTTTAAGCATTTCTCTATCGAGTTTTTGAAGTTGATCACCAAGTGCACTTACAAAAGTTCTGTAAGTAGTCTCAATAGCTTGAACATCTCTTTGCGCTGACGAGTTTTCACCGGGGACGGTGCGCCCTTCACGTTTTTCAATCTCGGCACGCTTGGCCGCGAGCTCTGCCTCAAGCCCGGCAAGCCTGCGAGTACTGCTAATCACTTGCGGATGCAAATCTCCATGAGCAGCTTTTGCATTTGCTAAGTCCACACGAACGGGAGTAACAACCATATACTCGAAATTTGCTAGGTCTGATCTCATCTCTCGAAGGTCTGCTTGGTCCGACATCAAGCCTATCTCCTCTAGCTTGCTCTGATTTTCCGTTGAAGAGGTAATGAGCTGAACCAACTCGTCAAGAGGTCTATTGTTTTCTCGAGCGATAGCAATTTGTTCAAGAAGTGACTCAATGCTTTTCTTCTTTGACTCAAGCTCCTGCAAAGTCTTCTCGATGCTGATAAGTTTTGTACTTGCAGGATCTACGGGCTTTCCTTCGACCCAACGCAGATCGGAATGATTCCTTAAATTTGCCAATTCCTTTTCAACAGCTTCTTTTTTTGCTTCGTAATTGTCTCGATACTTTGCAAGGACACCGAGGACTTCGCTCGTGGAGCTTTTCAACCTCATCGAAGTATGATCTTTGTAGCCCGCCAATAAAGCTTGCAAGATAAAGCCTGACAACTCAGCCTCGTCAGTTGTTACGCTAATCGAAACTACTGTCGTTTGTGGATCGGTTGATCCCAATTTCGTCGTAATGTTCTTCTTGAGATACTTGATAAGATTTTCGGGCGACATCGAAGCCAATCGTCGATGCGAATGAAATTTGCCTATATCGATCGCTCTTTGCAGGACAGCAAGACTCTTTATGAGAACCAATTCATCGTTAATCGGCGATCCCATATCTGTGGGACCGTTGCCGTTATTGTTCTCCATGGGGATGTTCTTCTTGCGAGTCTCCACTTGCACCAAAGCTGTTGCCCGGTACTGAGGAAGTGCTTGACTGTACGCGAGATAACTGATTGTCATCCCGATTGCTGCACCCAAAATTGGAAGCCATTTCCAACGCCAAAGAAGCTTGAGCAAGTCTGGACCTGCTGCTGGCTGAGCGGCCGGTGCAGGGATATTGGTTTCAATGGGGGAACGAATGGCGTCCATAGTGTTATCAATTCCAGTTCGAAGCGGGTCAGAATAGGAATAGTTTACGCAGACAGACGCCACGAGCCAGTCATTACTTTCCGGAGATTCTCAATTTCACCTTTTCAGGTGCTAAAGTTCTGCCTAGTTCCGGTCCTGCCGAATGTATCGCTCTACAACCGTTCGAGCGTTCTATCGAAAATCGGCTACGAGTCATGGCAAAGGCATTTGGTATTAGCTGTACTTGTTCAGTAAGTGCGTAACGTCCCTCCAGTAAACCCTATCGACACATACTTATTGCCCACCTTCAGATCGCTTTGACCACCAAGGTAACTGGACTCCGCCATCCATGGTCATGGTTGTGCCAGTCATGTAGGAAGCAGCTTCGCTTAGCGTAAAGCAGATGCCATGGGCCATTTCCTCAGATGTCCCTAGCCGTCCCATCGGAAGTGCCCGCGCCCCTTCTTCTAGCTGCTTTTCAGAGAAAAACTTGCGTTCGCCTGGCGTATCGATCCAACCGGGATGGAAGATGTTGACGCGAATTCCATGCTTGATCAACTCGATTGCAGCTGTTCTCGCCATATGGTCGATCGCTGCCTTTGCCATGTTGTAGGCCATCGCAGTTGGAAACGGCACGAGCGAATGAGGCGAACTTACAATCGTTATCGCACCACCTTTGCCTTGATCGATCATCTGCTGTGCTGCTGCTCGAAGTCCATAAAACGCGCCCCACATGCTGACGTCGATCGTCTTGCGGAAGCCCTTCATATCAGCTTCTACCATCAATTGACGATCGCTGTATACCGCATTGGAGACAAAGACATCGAGACTTCCGAACTCATCGACCGTCTTCTTCACCATGTCTTCGACCGCGGACTGCTCTGAGACGTCGCATTCGACAACAATCGCTCGCGTACCGATCAACTCTATTTCGCGAGCAACCTCGTCCGCTAACGATCTACTCGAACTGCAATTGATTGTGACGTTTGCACCACCTCGCGCTAGTTCGATCGCAACGGCTCGCCCGATCCCTTTCGAAGAACCAGTAACCAACGCGTTCTTGCCCGCAAAGTTGTAGTGCATTCGTTTCTCCAATAAGTTCCAGTATTGAGTTGTTCCCAAAAACAGCATCAAGCCGAAGATCGGTCATTAGCCAGCCATCAACTGCACTTGGTTCGCAATGTTCTCAGCCGTAATCTTGAAATGGTCATAAAGCTGATTGAACGGAGCGGAGGCACCAAAGGTACTCATTCCGACAAACTTCCCTTCTGCGCCAATGTAAGCATCCCATCCCTGGCGAATACCTGCTTCGCACGCGACTCTCGCTTTGACGGTGCCAGGCAATACGCTTGCTCGATACGCGTCGTCTTGATCTTCGAACAGCTCCATGCATGGCATGCTGACTACGCGGGTCTTGATCCCCTTTGCATTCAACAGTTCTTGTGCCTTCAGGCAAATAGGAATCTCCGTTCCTGTACCCATGATGATCGCTTGCGGTTCCCCTTGGCAGTCGCTCAACACATAGCCACCTTTCTCGGTACCCGAAGCATCACCCATCTTTGTTCGATCCAATGTTGGAACATTCTGCCGCGAGAGTACCATGGCAGACGGATGCTTTGTCAGCTTCATTGCAGCGCGATAAGCAAAGAGTACTTCGTTCGCATCCGCAGGTCGAAACACATACATGCCAGGAATCGCGCGGCACGCAGCCAAATGCTCTACCGGCTGATGCGTTGGCCCGTCTTCGCCCAATCCGATAGAATCGTGCGTCAGTACATAAAGCACGGGCTGATGCATAATGCTGCTCAATCGCATGGATGGACGCATATAATCGGTGAAGACAAAGAATGTTGCTCCGTAGGCTCGCAATCCACATAGGCTCATACCGTTCAAGGCCGCAGCCATCCCATGCTCGCGAATTCCAAAGTGCATGTTTCGGCTCGCAAAACTTCCGACACCGAAATCCCCTTGGCCATCTAGCAATGTCATGGTGGATGGTGCCAAATCGGCCGAACCGCCAATCAAACTTGGCAAGTTAGGAGCAAGCATGTTCAGCACCTTTCCGCTACTAACGCGTGTCGCGAGCCCCTTAGGGTCAGCGGCGAAAGGCTTCAATCCAGCATCCCAACCTTCAGGTAGTTTGTGCTCGATAATCGATTGAAGTTCGACTGCTTCTTTTGGAAACTTGACTTTGTACTCCGAGAACTTGGCTTGCCATTCACTCGAAGCTTTAGCTCCCTTTGCACCAATGGTGTCGGCAAACACTTTTCTAGCGACATCAGGTACGAAGAACTTCTCTTCTTCTGGCCAACCATAAAACTTTTTCGTCAATTTGATTTCTTCATCCCCGAGAGGCGCACCGTGAGCGCCGTGCGAATCCGCCTTGTTCGGTGAACCGTAACCAATCACCGATTTCACAATGATCAACGTTGGTTTATCGGTCGTTGCTTTGAATGAATCGAAAGCTGCCTTCAACTCAACCAGGTCGTTCGCATCTGCTACATCGACTGTGTGCCAACCAAGCCCCTGAAACCTCTTCGCGACATTCTCGCTAAAGGCCAATTCGGTATGCCCCTCAATAGTGATTCCATTGTCATCATAGATCCAACAAAGATTCGATAGCTTCAAATGCCCAGCGAGAGAAGCCGCTTCCGCAGCCACTCCCTCCATCAAGTCCCCATCGCCGCAAAGGGCATAAACATCAAAATCGAACAGCTCGAATCCTGGCTTGTTGTATTTTGTACCCAGGTGCTTTGATGCGATTGCCATCCCGACCGAGTTACCGACTCCTTGGCCAAGCGGGCCTGTCGTGGTTTCGATACCCGTCGCATAGCCAAACTCTGGGTGTCCCGCACAAGGACTATGAAGTTGTCGAAACTTCTTGATGTTGTCGAGAGATATGGCTTCTTCATTCGTCACATTACCATGCGCATCGACACTTCGAACACCAGACAAATGGAGCATTGAGTAAAGAAGCATCGATGCATGACCGCACGACAAAACAAACCGGTCCCGATTCGGCCAAAGCGGCTTGGCAGGATCGTAGGTCATTGCATCGGTCCAAATTTGAAATGCCACAGGAGCCAACGCCATGGGTGTTCCTGGATGCCCGCTGTTGGCTGCCTGAACACCATCCATACTCAGTGTTCGAATGGTATCAATGGCTATCTTGACCGGACTGTGAACGGGTGAGTTCATAAGGATTACCTAAGCATTAGGGAATGTGATGTCGATTTGGCTTCTGCGTTCTGAAGGGAGGAAGAATACAGCCTTCTATCTGTTTTCGCAATGATACTGCCACGTATCCACGCCACAAAGGAAGAAGGCTCGCTGTCCAAAATCGGTTTGATAGAATCAGGTTTTTACCCACTTACTTTCATCATTGCGGTTCGAAAAAATGTCAGACTATCGTGTCGAAGTTGATTCCATGGGCGAAGTACGCGTTCCGGCAAAAGCCTATTACAGCGCCCAAACCCAACGTGCGGTAGAGAACTTCCCAATCTCCGGATGGCAACTCCCCGTGCCGCTCTTGCGATCCATGGGGCGAGTAAAACTCGCTTGCGCCGTTGCCAACAACGATCTTGGCAAGCTCACCGGTTCCGGAAAAAACCCACTCAGCAGTGCTCAAGTAGATGCAATGATGGCCGCATGCCAGGAAGTCATTGATGGCAAAATGGACGGCGAGTTTCCAATCGATGTCTTTCAAACTGGCTCTGGAACGTCAAGCAATATGAACGTGAATGAAGTCATTTCCAATCGAGCCATCGAATTGATGGGCGGAGATCGATTTTCCAAGTCGAAAGCCATTCACCCGAACGACCATGTAAACATGGGACAGAGTACCAACGACACATTCCCGACTGCCATTCATGTCGCAACAGCCGTCGAAATTGAAAAGACACTCATTCCGCAGTTGGTACGATTTCACGCAATCTTAAAGGAAAAGGCAAGGGCTTGGGATCGAGTCATCAAGATCGGTCGAACGCACTTGATGGATGCGACGCCGTTAAGACTCGGTCAAGAGTTTGGCGGATTCGCTCGCCAAATCGAACTCTCGATCGATCGAGCCAAGCAAGCTGTCAAAGCAGTCCTGGAATTACCCGTTGG